>OZ245997.1:6254492-6932391 GCA_965230195.1 Putridiphycobacter sp. | reverse complement strand
AAGACCCGATACAATGATCACGTCTCTTTTTGCGTCCCGTGTGGCCGCCGCAGCTCTTTGTGTGCTGCCTGTTCTTCATGTCTCTGCGTTTGCCGAAACCCATTTGACAATCGCCGTCAAGGCGGATCGATACAGCGTTGCCGAGAACAAATTCACATTCACCACAAACCGTCCTTCCGGATACATTGCTGAGACGGCCGTCAAGCCGGATGCCAATTTCAATCCGTCTCCGCTCCTGTTCAAGGAGTGGTCCTATAAGGATGGCACCTACAATGTCACGCTTCAGGAGAATGTGACCTTTTCGGATGGCACGGACTTCAACGCTGACAGCGCGATCGCATCGCTGAAGCTTTATGACAAAAACAAATCCGACTTTTTGCAGCTCGACCAGACCAGCTTTACCAAGCTGGGGGAGCATCAGATCTCGTTTCGTTCGGAAGTTCAGTCCGCTCTGGTCATAGAAAACATGACCCATCGCGGAACGTCCTTGTTCCTTCCCACCGATAAGATGGCAGAAAACCCCATTGGTACCGGGCCATATCTGCTGGAAAGCTATGAGCCGAAGAAACAGATCACGATCAAGCGGAACCCGGACTATTGGGGGCAGGCCCCAAAGATCGACAAGATCACCTATCGCTTCATCGGGGATGAGAATGCGCGGCTTCTGGCGTTGCAAAATGGCGAGGTTGACATCATCGGTGAAGTGACGCCGCAAATGATGCTTTCCATGCCGCAAGACGGCTCGGTCCTGCTGCATGAAAGCCGCCCGATCCGCTATGCCGCACTCATGTTCAACATGCTCGGCAAGGCACCCTATGATATCACCAGCGATATCAGGGTGCGTCAGGCTCTGGCCTGGGCGATTGACCGCGACACCCTTGCTACGGTGCTCTATGATGGCAAGGGCAAGCCTGCCAAGACAATTCTTCCGGGCTGGATGTTCAATCTTGGGGATGACCACGCCGAGGGGTTTGGCTTTGATCTTGAGAAGGCGAACGCGCTGCTTGATGAGGCAGGTTGGGTAAAGGGCTCTGACGGGGTGCGCAAGAAAGACGGGCGCACATTGAGCCTGCGTCTGGTTGCTGCCTATCCCAATGTCTCGACGGTAAAACCGATGCCCGAAATGCTCGATCAGATGTTTGCCGCCGTGGGTGCGGATATCGAGATCATCGAGGTCGATGACAGTGGTGTCTATTACGACAATTACTTCGACAATGGGGAAGCGGACATGTATCTCGAATATGCTTCCAACAACAACACAGATCCGACCTATCTGCTGAACAATGTTTTTACCACCCACAGCCCCTGGGGATATGACACCACGGCACCAGGGGGCAAAGTGGACGAACTGGCCAAGGCCGCGCGCGTGGCACCGACCCGGCAGCAAGCCATCGATCTGGTGCGTCAGGCTTACAAGTCCATCGTTGACGAGCATAGCTCAACTGTGCCCATTTTGTTGGTGCCAAACTTCACCCTGTCTCGTCCGGGCGTCACGATTCCATTAAGATAGTACGAAACACTATCTGGTTGAGCCATTCCTTTAAAGGAAGAAAAGCAAATAAACAGCAAAGAAGTAATAGCCGTTTTAAAATAAAAATTTTTCATTTTGATTGAATTAAGATTAATAATTGTGTTAATTTAATGTTAGGATAAATTAACTGATTAGCAACGTAATCTATTTACGTTTTGGAGTAATCTTTTACCCCTCTAACCAATTGTTTTTTGAACTAAAAAGCATCTAAGGTGGTATCATCATCCACTTTACAAAACATAATCTACGGTTGTATCGTCTCATCATCAAAATCCATCTTGCTCCACCGCAAAAAGCAGGGGTGGAACATTGACAAATTAACAAGAGGTACGACCAAGTACCCACAGTAGAATAAGCAAGTCCACCCCATAGGGGTGTATTGCCTATAATCTTTTCTACTGTATTAAAATTGGTCGTTTTCTTGTTAAAAAATTATAGCATTACACTAAGATTATATGTCAATTATTTTTTTAAGTAACCATTTGTTCTTCTGCTTTAATTATTAATCGTTTGAATTCTCACTTCAAAACTAGATAGCCTTAAATGTAGTTATTATTCTGACATAGAATACCTAAGTAGAAGAATAAAATTGTAAAAACAAGAAAGAAAAGATAATTTTAGTTAGGAATAATTACGTCCATAATTATATCAAACTTAGGTAAGGTCATTTTTCGCTTTTACAAAACTTCCTTAAACGTAATTTTGGTTAAAACTTTATAAGTTTTTTCGTGTAAGATTGACTATCTCCTTTAATGATTAACAGGTAAACTCCAGAAGCAAGAAATGAAATGTCGATGGTCTGTTTACCACATTCACAAAAATTATTAGTAGTTGTTTTTGATCCTTTAGAATCATATATTTCTATTGAGCTAAAACTAAAGTTTGCCTCTATATTCAGCAAATTCTGAGAGGGATTTGGATATATTAAAACAGTACTATTCTGAGGGATTATATCATTACATTCATCACTCCAAAATTCTAAATTACCAGAGCAGTCCAATTTTGTAATTTGAAAAAACGAAGCAATTTGAGGACGCGCGAGTATAATAAAACCTCCATCTTTTGATCTGAGCGAACCCTGAATTATTTCAAGATCGGTTTCAATCATGGATTCGAAAGTAATTTCATTGAGGTTATCAAATTTTCTAAGAACATGATTACCCTCCTCAAGTGTTTGAATTCCAGTTAAATTTTCATAATCACTACAATTGCGATTTACAAAAGTAATATCGAAGTTTGTGGAATCTTGAAGGCTTATAAAATCACCTGATCTTTCATAAAAGCGATGTAGCCCAAAGAATCCACCTGTAAAATACATTTTTCCTTTAAATTTGAAAACACTACGAATGTATTTATACGGTCCAACATAATCATCGGATACACTGATATGTTGACTCCACAACCATTTACCATCAGAATTAATTTTATAGAGTAAGTTGTGGGGTTGAGGGGAGTTACCAGTTTGTCTGCCTGTTAAATAAATATCTCCATCAATTTCAAATATAAACTGTGGATGTTCGAATTTTTTATTATCCTCTGTATAGGTATTTTTCCAAATGATTTCACCTTTTCGGTTAATCTTGTAGACTAAAAAATCCAGTCCTTCGTTAAATTCTGCACCGAAAACAGCGTAATTTCCATCTTTGGTAGGGGTTAAATCAGCAAAGCTTCGTGCTATAAGGACTTTTTGCCATTCAATTACTCCTTTTTCATCTATTTTCCAGATTAAGATATCCTGTATTGAATCTTGGTCTATTTCTGGATAAGAATAACTTGTAGAACCCAAAAGAACCCCGCCATCATGGGCGGGGATCAGTTTGGGGTTAAATTCATGACTCGGAGTAAAC
Source organism: Putridiphycobacter sp. (assembly GCA_965230195.1). GTDB lineage: Bacteria > Bacteroidota > Bacteroidia > Flavobacteriales_D > Crocinitomicaceae > Putridiphycobacter. The sequence goes on along the minus strand of OZ245997.1, from coordinate 6,929,013 downwards.
CTATATATTGTATCAAACTCCACAAGTCCAGAAGAATTTAATTTAACCAGTCTTATGTCATTTTTTTCATGCCATGATACACCTGCCACATAGATATCACCATTTGATGTTTCAGTGATGGCTGGAGCATTAAATGAATTTCCTAAAGAATCCAGATCAATATTGGTCTGAAAAGTGGGTTGTGATTTAAGATTAAAGCTTAACACAATCACAAAACTTAAAAGGAAGTATTTCATCATGAGCAACGAAAATATTGAACAAAAATCTGATTTTATCGTTTATTGGTGAATAATTTTTGAAGAATAGCTTTTTGTAGAATTTAAGTCCTTAATATTCAAAAAATAAATTCCTCTTGAGTATTCTTTCATGTCAATTTCAAAATAATTTTGATTGTTATAGGAAGACGAAAAAACCACTTGTCCCGTTGCACTAAGTAAACTTGCTTCAAAATTCATAGTTTCCTCAAATGAAACACCAAGAAACTCCTGAACAGGATTATTATGTATTATTTTCATAGAGGCTTCTTCCTGTTCTTCGATGTTCAGTTGGTCAATGATATTAAGTGCGGAACAAGCATTTACTCGTCCAAATCCAAGTTCCAAACATTTACCATTGGGACTATTATTACTATAGGTGTAATTTCCTACCTTATCACAACTAAATTTGATAGCATCATACACCTGATTATAAGTTAGTGTTGGCTCTTTTTCAAGAACAAGTGCAGCAATCCCAGAAACGATCGCAGTAGCAGCGGAAGTCCCACCAAAAGAGGTATATATACCTGTTCCATATCCGATTGTTCCATTGTTGATGAATGTGGTATCGTCAAAATCAAAACTTTCAACGCAACTTCCAGGAGCAGATACTCCTAAATACTCAAAATAATTACCACCCCAATCAAGGCCATTTGGATCACTGAAACCATCTCCTGCGGTTTTTCTTTGGTCTAACGGATTCGTTGCACCGACGCTTAACACCATAGGTAATGCGGCAGGAATGCCAGAGGCTTGTGAGTTATCATTTCCAGTGGAGGCCACTAAAACTATACCTTTTCCACCTCTTCCTAAATCTCGACAATCTTCCAATGCCTGATAAAATGGAAGCTCCTGTGCTTCAGATATAGTCATGTCACCAAAACCTAAGCTCATATTGATAACATCTACATCATCATTTAATAAACTCATCAAGAGAGAATTAAGTTGTCCTGTTGAACCAAAATGAATACAAGGTTTAACAACTGAATTAGGCGCAACTCCCACTATACCCTCATTATTATCTATTTGAGCACCAATAATGCCACAAACTGCTTGCCCATGGGCTCTTGAGTTTTGTGGTCCGATTGGAGCAATATCATAATTTAATAAGATTGTTAAGGGGTTTGGTCCTTGACCGAGACAAATCCACCCATCTCCAAAATTAGCATCTGGATGGCTAAACTGAATACCGTCATAATCAATAACACCAATACTTATTCCAGACCCTAAATAAGAAGGACCTTCATGAATTTCTTGATTAAAATTTTGTGCACAATCTAAATCAATATTTGCATTTAGAGAAGTTGCTTGTCCGTAACAATTAAAAGGAACATTGTCCCTTGTCCACCATTGGTCATTATACAACGGGTCATTTGGAGCATGTGGTCTAAAAATCCTAAGGCTTGGAGCAATTTTGTCAATAATCAAGCTATCATGTTCCCAGATGTATTTAGTCAATTCAGTAGTAAGAGATGGACTATAATAATCAAGGATGCTATGATCCTTTGGAACTTCGAAAACATAAACGCCTTTAGTAATCCAAGATGCAGGAGCAAATGCTATTCTTAATTCGTAAGTTGAGGCAAATGCTTGTGCAGTTGCTAAAGTAACGTTGTCTTCTTCGAAAACAACATTGATAAACATATCAGTTCCCATCCAATGACCTTTATGATGAGGTTCACCTACATTTTCTGCCTTTGTACCAACCACAAAGAATTTTTCAAAATTTGTTGCAGAAGAAACGGCACTATAAACAGCGGATTTATCTTGTAAGGTGGCAGTCGGAGTAAAATAAATATTGTTGATGCCATCACTAGTACCAAAGTATTCTATTCCTTCCACAATATTTGGATTAAATGTTCCTGTATATTGAGACCTATCTGTTAATCTGAATGATAGAATGTCAGGTTGTTGATAGACCCATCTATCGTATCCATTTACATAGTAGGATACACTATCAAGTTGAGCTTTTCCACCAAAGGAAAAAAGCCAAATAAACAATAGAGAAGTAACTATTGTTTTTAAGTTTAAATGTTTCATTTTAATTGAATTAAGATTAATAATTGTGTTAATTTAATATTACCATAAATTAACCGTTCAGCAACGTAATCTATTTACGTTTGGAGTAATTATTTACTCCTCTAACTGGCTATTTTTAAATTAAAAAGCACCTAGGGTGGTATCACCATCCATGTAACAAAACATAATCTGCGGCTGTGTCGTCTCATCATCAAAATCCATCTTGTTCCACCGCAAAAAGTAGGGGTAGAACATTGACAAATTAACAAGAGGTACGACCAAGTACCTACAGTAGAATAAGCAAGTCCACCCCATAAGGGTGTATCGCCTATAATCTTTTCTACTGTATTAAAATTGGTCGTTTTCTTGTTAAAAAATTATAGCATTACACTAATATTATATGTCATTCATTTTTTTAAGTCACCATTTGTTCTTCTGCTTTAATTATTAATCGTTTGTATTCTCACTTTAAAATTAGACAACCTTAAATTTAGTTATTATTCTGACATAGGAAATCTAAGAAGGCAAATGAAATTGTTAAAATCAAAAAAGTAAATTTTCAGGTGGGAATAATCACGCTCCTAATTTTACCAAGGCTTCGATAAAATCATTGATATTATTAACAGGAGCATCAGGAAAAGAAAGTAAAAAGGATTTAAGCTCATTTTTTGTTTTACAGTACTGATACTGGTCTTTTTTTCTTTCTTTTCTACCATAAATACGACATCTGAACGCTTCATTTTCAGAAAACACATGAATAGACATAGAAGGATAGTCGATGTTGGAGATAAATACCATGCCCCAAATATAATTTTTTCTGAGTATCATCCACTGAAAGTTTGAACATATCAAGTTCAAACAAGTAACGATGAAGTTTTATATAAAATCATTGCCAACAATAGTCATTATATCGTGGAGAAGTGAGGTAACAAAATAGGTGTTTAATTATTAGATAAATTAATTGTGATATTTTACTTATACTGTCAAGCTAGAACCACCTACCAACTTTTTTTTTGTACTCTCCGTATTTATGTCCAAATTCTTTAGTTAAAAATTCTTCTTCTAATCTTATCTGAGTATTGATACTAACTGTGGATAGAGAAACAATTACTAAGGTAAAAGCATTAGGTAATACAAGAAACAAACCTACATTAGCTATTATTATACTTAAAAATATTGGATTACGAGAAACAGAAAACAATCCCGTTGTAATTAACTTTGCTTTGTTCTTCTCATCAATCCCTATTCTCCATGATTCTTTCATGTGAGATTGAGCAACTGAAACAAGAACTAAAGATATAACTAATAAAACCCAACCTATAAATACTAATACATCACTATCTAAATACCAAAAAGGTAGTAGGTATTTATTCCAGCTTGGTACAAAAGCATGAATTGATACAACTACCAATTCTATTATAGAAATAAAGGCAAAAATTTTCCCATTATAACCATGAGCATCATCTCCTTTATTGAATGTAAGAGGATTTACTTTTGTTCTTGTCCATAACAAGTAAGACCGTAAAAAGAATACAATAAAAAAATATGTGATTAGAAAAATGAACAAGTACATATCAATTTGATTTTAGTGTTCTTCTTCCCTGCCAAAGGGCTTAATATGAATACCTATTGTAAATACAAATCCATCTGTTGGGGCATACAACTCTTGAAATATTGGATTTTGAACTGTTCCTGTTACCTCTGGAGAAAATCTATTTTGCCTTCTATCCGTAAAGTTCTCAAAGTTCACATAAGGACTTCCCCATTTAAAGTGTTTTTGTATTAATAATCCCATAGTAATAAAGTCAGTAGTTTCAACACCATTTGATAAAAGTTGTTTGCCTGTATAATATGCTTCATATCCTATCCTCCAATCTTCATTTTCGAACATTAATACTGAACCCGCATTGTGTTTCGGAGTTAATGGTTTTTGAGGATTACCTGCTAAATAATTCAATTTAGTATTTATAAAAGCGTAATTGATAAACCATCTAAAGTCTTTATATGAAAATTTGATATTGGTTTCTAATCCAATACTTTGAATGTCATTACTGGCATTAATAAAAGTATATGCATTATTTGTTGTGGCATCTAACAACAAAGAGTTAGATATTTGAGTGATATAAAATAGTTGGTTGATAGAAAAGAAAATTTCATCTGTTAAGGCAGTACGGTAGTTAAAATCAAGGTTGATACCATAAGAGTTTTCAGCTTTGATATTGTCTTTATCAATTGGTAAGATGTTTTCAAAATTAAGAGTAGCAGCCTCTTCCGTAAATAAATCAGGTAGTTTATATCCCAATCCTCCACCTAAACGAGTTGAAAATTTACTATTAGCCTTCCATAGAACAGAAAGTCTTGGTAATGGAAAAACACCCCAATCAGTAGAGTAATCTAGCCTTAATCCTGATTCTAAAATCAACCTATCCGTTATATTTGTGGTATTATTAATAAAACCTCCAAAAGTTACTTGACTGATATCTCTTGGTAATGTGTCCGTATTCTCTCTAAACGAATTAGTATAGAGATTTGCTCCAAACACCCAATCAGATTTTTTTGTTTTTTTAGAATAATTGAACTCTGTAAATGAGTTTAATTCGCTTCCTTCAAAAGTGTAGTTAGGTAAATTAATGGAACGATTAAAAAAGCCGAAACTGTTTTTAAACTGTAAGTTTTGATTATCGCTAATCTTGTTTTTATAAGATAACTGAGTGCTTAATCTATTGGAATGGTTGTTTTCAAAGTAAGTATGTGTGCTATCTGCACCACTTTTTATCACATCAATATCTCCACCCTCTCTTTTATCAGTTGTAGTATTAACCCCAAACCATAAAGTTGAATTTTTGTTAGGATAATAAAATAGTTTTGGATTCAATGATAAAGAAGTAGTTAAAGGAATATTAGTGAAATTATCTTCATCAGGGTTATAAGGTGCATTATAATGACCTGCTCCATATAACGTGTATCCGAATTTGTTTTTACGTTTTCCAAAAAATATATTCCCTGTACTACCACCTGTGTGAGTTTGAGCTAATAAAATATCGAGCATAGGCTCTTCTTCGGGCTGCTTTGAAACCATATTTACTAGCCCTGCAATAGCTCCACCTCCATAAAGTGTAGAAGAACTTCCTTTTATTATTTCAAATTGAGCTAAATCTAATGGAGGGATTTGCATAATACTTAGTCCTCCTGAAAAACCACCATATAAAGGAAAACCATCTTTTAATAATTGAGTATATCTACCATCCAACCCTTGAATCCTTATACTTCTATTTCCACTACTTAAACTGGTTTGCTGAATCTGTATACCAGTACTTTCTCTCAAAACCATTGAGATGTTAGATGAGTTCATTATAGCTTTTTCTTCTAATTCTTCTCCTCCTATAAGTTCTACTCTTGTTGGTATATTCTCTATTGTTCGTGTACTACGAGTAGCTCTAACAGTAACCTCCTGTAAATTATTTTCACTTTGCTCAAGTTTAAATGTGAATGATGAAGTTGCAGAATCAATTGTTAGCAGAGTATCTAAAGAGTTGAAACCCGTGTAAGAAAATTTAAAGAGGTATTTTCCATATTTGATGTTTGAAAAATAACCTTCCCCGTTTATGTTAGTTACCGTGCCATCTTTTATTTCTTCAATATAAATTGTTGCTCCTATCAATGGGTTAGCATTGTCATCTATTAGTGTGATAGAAAAGTCCTTTGTTTGAGACAAATTACTAAAGCTTAGAAGAAAAATAGTAAAAAATGAAGTGAATACTTTTATCATAGCGATGTACATATTAATCTAGTACAAAACTATCATAAGGTTGGTGCAACTCGATTGCAAAGTTTTTCTAATTACAACTCTCACACAAACCCTTTATGACCATGTTTGCCTGCTGAATCTTAAAGTTCTTGGGCAGTTCAATTTTTGGTATATTTAATTTAGTAAGACAGAAAGTGTTTTCACAATTTAAACAATGAAAATGGTAATGCAAATCATTAAGTTCACAATTACAAGATTCTAAACAAAGAGCATACTTTATTACTCCCGACCCATCTTCAATTCTATGAATTATTTTTTTTTCTTCAAAAGTTTTTAATGTTCTGAATAGAGTACTTTTGTCAGCATAATCAAAGGTAAATTCCAGATCTTTTAAAGAAAGAGCTTTTCCCTGCTCAGTGAAATGCTTCAGAATCATCAATCTCATTGCTGTAGGTCTGATGGAATTATTGATTAACCTTCCTTCAAATTTGTCTCCCATAATTACTATAAAAGTATAACAAAACTAATGTTTTTTTTAGAAAGAAATTACTTGTAAGGTTAAATCAGTATAGGACATTTTTTTCAATTTTTTCTAAAAAGTGAAATGAAGTTTGATGCAGTTTGATGGAGTTAAGTGGAGTTTGATGCAGTTTAGTAGAAAAAAGTAATACCAAGCTAAAAACTTGCGTTTTATTTCGTAAGACCCTGACTATTTTAATTTTTCATACGTCTATTAAGAAACAATATGATGATAACAAGCCCAGTATTCGGAACAGAATTACTGCTATCAACCTTTATCATAATTGTCCTGGAATTGATCATTTTTATCATTCAATTGATTCACTATCTCCACCAGCCGACTGATTCTTCCAGAATGGCATTTTTGATATTGATTTTAGCCTTTTTAACCTATAATATTTTAGATGGGTTATTGCCTGATACCCGGATGAGTATGAATATGCTTACCCAAAACATACTCGCTTATGGGAGTTGTATGCTTGTAGCGTCTTATTATTTTTACTATCTGGTCAACGAACTGGATTTAAAACAAGGTATTTTGTTTAACCCAAAAGCATTAGCTATTGCCTTATTTATCGGATTTGTCCTGACTTACCTTACCAGTTATCTTATTACCCATGATTTCACCGTTTCCAGAGCCATGTTTATCGGGTTTTCCGTCTTGGTTTCAGTTTATTTTTGTGTGACTACCATTGTGAGAATGATTCGAATGGAAAAACAATCCGCTAATAAAACCCCGTTTAAGGCAATGGCATTTTCGGGCTATGTAGGCATTATTTTTATGGCAATGCTTCCCATTTCAGATGCGTTGGATGACAACCAGTTTATGACTATTATTTTGGTCAACGTTAGTTTCTTTCTAAGTGGATGGGCGTACCTTAGACGGTACATTTTCCAGAACAATGTCAAGTTTATGTGGTCGGAATACAGTAAGACCAACGAACCGCTAAAGCCTTTAGACCAGATTTTAAATGTACTGACTAATAGAGAAATTGAGGTTGCTTATATGATTATCCAAGAAGATTTGACCTATTTTAATATTGCTGATAAAATGTATGTGAGCCATAAAACCGTGAGTAAACACGCCTCTAATATCTTTAAAAAAGCAGGGGTGAAAAATCGGAAAGAATTTATGGAAGTGTATGTACCCACAAGAATGGGAAAACCAGAAAAAAGTGCCTAGTTTTTACTTAGAGCCTCCATACCCCCCTCCATTTTGTCAATTCGTTTTTGCAAAAAGGCATTGTGATAGGAAATAAAATCCTCTAAGCTGTCTTTTTCAACCCGAAGCTGAGTCAAATCCTCACTTAGAACTCCGGCAATAATATCCTGTTCAAGCCAAAGCCTAAAATGCTCCTGAGTCCACCCTCTACGCTGAATATTAGGGTATTTCTCAAAAACTTCCGTTAGTGAATATAGAATAAGTGTAGAAGTCATACCATAATTTCCTTTCTTTTAAATGTACGGATAATTTTTTTAAATCACTGTTAGTAATCATGTTGAATATTTTTAAAACGCTGATTAGTAAACTCTATTAATCGCAAAACACTTTGAATCGACACCATATTTTGAGCCTCTTTACCAGACCTTTTCCCGATAAGGAGAGCAGAATGACAAAATATTCCAATAATGGTTGGTGACCAGCGGTAGAGAATCGTCTGGGAAAACTCATCCATTACCTCCCCGTAAGTCACAAAATCTGGGTTCTTATCTATAACCTCTCCCTGATCCTCTACATACTGCATCAGTTTTAAAATACTGGATTCAATAATTAATGTTTTGCTGTGCTTCCCAAATTTCTTTCCATCAATGAGTAAACAGTTATAAAACGCCCCAACCTTTTTACTATTCCATCCCCATAATCTCACCTTGGGATATTTAATGATAAATTCCTCACAGGTTAGATATGTATAGCGGTAACTCATAAAAATAATCGGGTGATTAGTACTAAATAAGTTACGGCTAAACGTCTGATTTTACACAATAAAGAGTACGTATTTTTAAAAAATCGGGTACGTATTTCTACTACGTACACCCCCGTCATCCCTTAATTCCACTTTTTACCCCTGCTTTCAAAGAAAAATAAAAAACCTTTCCCGGGAAAGGTACACCTCTGGGGGGAAAGGTGCTGTAAAAGCCTGTCATTCTTGTGGAAATTTGTTTCAAACAATAACACAAAACGCTATGCACTTTGAAAAAACACAACTCAAATTACTACTGGCTAGGTGGATGAAATGGGACGGGGATTTATGGCGATCACTCAGAGATATTCAAATTAAAATTCTCTTTGAACGGATCATAGAAGAACGTCCCTACCCAGAACTGGCAGAAACTTACAAGACCACTCCAAAAAAAGTCAGGCAGATATTTTTCGCCCTTCTGATCAGAATCGAAAAATCAGTCGGCAAAGCAATGGCAGATTTTTTAAGAGCCATTGACAAAGAAATTGAACTGACCCATTTAGGTGAATCGAATCCGGAAACAGGATTTCGGTTTGGAACGATCTATTTAAACTAATCTATGATGAAACCAGAAGAAAATAACCGGCTAAAGGGTGGAATTTATATCACCCCCAAGGACATCCAGATACTAAACCATTGCAATATCCAACAAGCCAGAATTGAACACAGAACGGTTCGGGATATTCTGGGAGTAGCCAAAAAGAAACTCACCGTATTTGCCTATTGCGACTTTTACAAATTGAATTACGACTTAGTGATTTCTTACCTGAATCCCTTCCGGTAAAACGATAGAAAGTGATAGAAAACATACGAAAACGATAGGAAACGATAGGTTTTGAAAATGAAAACAGTGAAGTGTCCTGAAATTTGTATCACCAAAGCACCCAGAGCGGTGTGATAATACACCAAGAATATGAAAACAATAACAAAATTAATAGGAAGTGAAAACATCACTTTAGAAGAAATCCAAAGAATTACAGGTTATGACCCGGAAGGCTCAATCAGGGAATACCTCCACATTATTAAATCCCTTGGCACAGGTTCAACCGATTTAATGGTGTCTCAATATTGCCAATTTAACGGATTGGATGAAAACGAGATTACTGAGTTTCTCAATCAGTTCAGAAAAGAAGAAACACGATTTGAAGAATTTGAACCCTTCATTAGCCAAGCAGAAATAGAAGCGATAGAATTTATAGAAACATTTAACCAAAGACCCATACTAATATGAAACTAGAAATTTTGCTCATCATCAATAGTTTGCTAGTAGCAGTTTGTCTCTACTTCATTCAGGACTTTCACAAGGACTTTAAAAAAATGACAGTCACCGTCCAGTCCTTAAAAGAAAAGTTCACCGAACTCTCCACCAAGTTTAATATCCACATTCAGGCGATTTGGGATCGGCTTAATGGAATGGGACAAAACAAGAAAGACAAATGAGTGTCGGGAAAATCATCATAGGAATAGGCGCATTTTTTACTGGGCGCTACTTGTGGTCACTCCAAAGAGCCAGAAATAAAATGGTGGTATCGGTCAGGGGAAGAAAAGAAAATATTAACCTGCAAGGCATTACGTTGCTACTAAGGTACAACATTAAAAACCCGACCAGAGCCAGACTACAAATGACCCCACCGCTGATTAAGCTCCTGTTTAATGGCAAACTTCTGGCAAGTAGCACCATGCAGAGTGTTGAAATTCCCACTCATACCAGAAGTATTGAGGGACGAATCAACATTCAGCCCCACAAAGAAACCGGAGAGATTGCGACCCGAATCCTGATTCCCTGGCTAAGTATTGTGAGTATTAGTCCAGACCTTATGACCCGGCTTAAAAGCACTGACCCAGCTGACAGGATAAAACTGGAAATTGAATCTATCTCACAGTTATACACCACTTTGGGAGATTACCCCTTTGAAGACAAAACCACCTTAACCCTATGATTGCAGGAAAGAGACATATTAGAAGTGGAGATGAGTTTAACCATCTGTTTCCTACTACCCAAGGGGAGTTTATAACGGTAAATAAATATGCCTTTTTAAACGATACCCTTGATTTAATGGAAAGGGTATTTCACTCAACTCTGGATGATACAAAGAAAGCGACTCTCTACTTCAAAAGTCTAAAACCAAAGAATGAGTACGAGATGTGCCGGAATATTTGGCGGTTTTGTTTTAGTCACCTGCAATACACCAGAGACGAGGAGGGAAAGGAACAGGTCAGACGACCAGCAAGAACATGGAGAGACCGGAAAGCAGGAGTGGATTGTGATTGCATGAGTGTATTTATCGGGTCAATTCTCATGAATCTGGGCATTCCTTTTTCGCTTAGACTAACCAAAAACGGGGGAGATGAATTTGAACACGTGTACCCCGTAGCACATACCCAAAACGGATTAATCAAAATGGATGCGGTGATTAACAGGTTTAATGAAGAAGCACCACATACCGAAAAAAAAGACATACGCATTATGGAACTACAATATCTAAACGGAGTCGATAATCGACATTTATTTTCCGTTGAAACAGACGACAATTTTGAATTTGACGCACTTATTGATAATGACTATCCGATAGATGCCCAATCCTTATTACTAGACGAAACTGATCTGGAAGGATTTAGGGATCGGTTTAGAAACTTCAAAAAGAAAGTGTCAAACGTCACGAAGAAAATCAACACCAAGAATATTAAAGACACCCTAAAAAAAGGACTGCACATTGTCAATAAAATCAACCCTGCGGTGGCACTTTTAAGACTTGGGGTACTAGCCAGTATGAAACTCAATGTTATGCAAGTTGCCAGTAAACTCAGGTTTGCTTATTGGTCAGACCAGACGGCAAAACGAAACCAGATTCACCCGGCAAAATTCACTGCCCTTAAAAGAATCAGGGAAAAACTGGAAAAAATATTTTTTAACGCAGGCGGAAAAGCTGAGAATCTGAGAAAAGCAGTACTGGAAGGTAAAGGCAATAGGGACAGAAGGGTAACCTTAAATGGACTGGGTGAAGTGATTTTTCCAATCAGTGATGAAGATAGCTTGCGCAGCATTTTAGGAGATGAACTCTATCATGGAGGACTGTATGAGGAGGAAGGGATTAATGGACTGGGCGAAGTAGCCACGGCAACAGCCATTGCAGCAGCTTCGGCAGTTATTGGGACTATCTCAGCTTTAATTAAAAAACTGGGGGCATTATTTCCAAAAGGCAGTCCACAAGATGAGCAGGAACAAGTACAGGAGAATACGGAAAAAGAAGAAGAAAAAACCAGAAAGTTCAGCGTTAAAAACCTGCTTAAAAGATTTAAAAATAACAGGGATAACAGACCACAAACCCCAACACCCAATCAACCTAAAGTAACTGAGCCAATACCTTATAACACGCCTGAATCAGCGCAGTCGCCACAGTCGCCCCCAGACACATCAGATTATACCGAGCCATTCATTCCACCGGAAACAAAGAATTTCTTTTTACCCCCTGAGACGGGTGATTCCAAGGAGGCGGAAGATAAAAAGAAAAAGGAAGATGATCCTAAAGATGAAAAAGGATTTATCCCTTGGGTCAAAGCTAATCCACTACTAAGCGCAGGAATCGGAATCGGCACAATTGGGGTAGGTTACCTGATTTACAGAGGCTATAAAACCGCCAGAACCGTAAAGGCAGTTACCTATTCAGGTAAATCCTCTAATAAAAAAGGACTTTCCGGAGCAAGCACCACAAAAAAAGCGAGTGCAAAACTAAAGAAGGGAACGCAGAAAAGGAAAAGCCAGACGGTTAAAAAAGCACCGATTCAGAAAGTAGCCCTATTGTAATATCAAGTTAAAATCAAGAACCATGAAGAATAAAAAGAGCAAATCAAAAAATGAAACGCCCAAAAAGAGACTGATCGAAAAGTACAAGGATCGAAAAGCTAAAAAACACGTTGGGAACACAGCACTAAAAACCGCAGTTGATCTGATTGTGGGAACGACCCTTGGTGCAGGGATTAGTGCCGGAATCGGTCAGGCATCCATTCCTATCGGATTACTAATGATAGCCGGAGGGCATTATCTGGACGAAGATACCGGAATTATCAGGGTAGCTGGGTCAGCGGTGATTGCCTACGGCATTGGAAAAGCCATGACCAATAAATCTATTTCGGATGCTACCCCGATTAGCGGACTGGCAGGAGAAACCAGTAAAGCCAAAAAAAGGCTGAACTTGTTTAAAGACGAAGTATTCACCGCTTTTTATTTGGACAAGATTTTCAAACCAAAGGCAGATAAGGAACAAGAGCAAATTGCCATTGAAGGAATTGGTGAAATAGACCTTTCGAGCTTGGACGTATTTGAAGAAGAACTCAGACAGCAAAATGAGCAGTATGCTTTGCAACATGGAGACTATTTAAGTCCGGCAAACGACTTTGAGTTTTCCATGATTGAAGAACCAGACCTGTCTAACATCTAAGCCGATAATCAGCAATTAATTATCTCCCACATTGACATTGTGGAAAGAAGTCCTCAAGGTGAGGCAACAATAAAATAATACCTCTTAGAGGTCAACTAAATGCAATAAAATGACAGACGAATTAATGAACAGCGAGTACAACAATATCGGAGAATTGTTCGGTATTGGAGAATTGGAGAGAGCCACACATGGAATGTCTCCGGTAAAAAAAGCCATGTTTATCCGAAAGATAGCCGGGCAGGTTCACGGATCAAGACGATCCAGAGCCGAAATGGAAAAGTTCTTCCGCCAAGTACCCAAGCACGTCAAAGCGGAGCTTTTAAAAGGTGGAGTTAGACTAAGTGATTACACGATTTATTCCATCAAGGAGATTACTTCCAAAACGATTAAAATGTTTGAACCACAGGACGACAAGGAAGTAGGAGTTAGAAATATTTCTAATGCCAAACTTCCAAAAAATACCGTGTTTTTGGTCAGTGGAATTTACCTCTTAACAGGAACTAGCAAAGACCCCAATAATGCAGAAGCGAATAAAGCCATTCCGTTCGCATCAGTAGGCAAGGTCTATCCAATAGCTAACGGGGAATTTAGCTTGAAGGCAAACCGAAAACAAATCATTCCGGAAAATCAATCCATCAGACGATTTATCACCGATAATGATAACACCGTGCCATTGGGTTATTATAAACTGGATAACCCCAGATTAATCAGGGATGAGGAACTCATTGAATTTACGGTGGAACTGGGAACTATGCTTGACATTCCAAAAGGACAGTATTTGTATGTGGGACTCGATGGAACTGGAACAACGCCATAACACCATAATGGTGATTTACTAAGGACGGAATGGGTGGTTATGATTCATACCTAATATTCTTAATTATCACCCATTCCACTTAGATTACTTTAATGCACAAAACTAACTAATTATGAGTTATAAACACAATATCATCAAGGAAAGGTTTGACATCAAAGTCAAGCGACCCAATCAAACGATCAAAGAAACTTTTGAACTTGACAAAAATGCCAAGTATGTTCAGGGGATTTTGATTACTTCGGACAGGGACGAACTGCTTTTTTACAGGGGTTCACAACGGATAGCTTTAAATGATAAAGAATTAGTACCGGAGGAATTTGAATCCCGGTTAATCATGGCAGGGCTAAACGTTGCCCCGGACGAGCGTACCATTTCACTGGGTAATATTGAATCAGGAAACGGAAGGCTGGAAGTCTGGTACAAAGATCAGGATCATTCCAATACCAAATTTCAACCGTACAGAGTCACCATTTACACCTTTAGTGTCGTGGCACTGGAAGAAACACCAGACCATGATTAAGCAGTATATCCATATCGAAGAAATAGAAGAAAATGGGGTAAAAAGGCAGTTTCAAATTAAACTACCTCACAATGCTAAAAGGATAACAGCGATTAAAATTACAGCTAACCCTTTTGATTTGACTCACCCCAAACCCTTTGAATCAGAAGTCGGTTGGATATGGCTCAGACTGGCAGAACGTAGGGACGTGTTTTACGCAGATAAATTAAGCACCTACAAGAACAATCACAATTTGTCTTTGCCGAGGTTAAATGAAATCAATCCATTTAAGGAGATTGGATTTTCACATCATGGTAAACTAGAACAATTCGAGAAGGTAACGGCTGACTTGAATACTAACATTCTCGAAGGATATTATATAGACCGGATTTATTCAAAGATTAAAGCCTACAAGCTCCGTATTTATTTAAAACTGGAAATATGACAGAAGGAACAGCCATAGAATTTGCAAGGGTGATGATGAAAGAACAAGGGGTTGGGGACTGTTACACCCTGCGGTATCGACAAATCCAAATTCCACCTCTTAGAAAAGTGGAACTGGAAGCCTTTAACGAACTCATCATTTTAATTAAGCCACCTTATTATCTAAAAGCCTATTCCAAGACCGGAATACTCAACAAAATGGATAAGAAAACCAATGAACACCAATACATCCACCGGGGGAAAACTTGGCTCATTAATCAAAGTATCGGTACGCATTTAAACGCTACCGTACTGCAAGTTATCCCAACTATAAATACAACAAAATAGCCAACAATGGAAGAGCAAATACCACAACATAGCCCAAAAAAGAAAACTACCGGAAAAGTATTCAGAGAAGCCTATAATCTGGAAAGAATCGAGCGGTTAAAACAGATCATTCGGGATTTTTACAAACAAGGACAGAAGAAACTTTACAGTATTCTGGTGGATGGGGAGATGGTCGTTTCTAAAAACTCTGATTCCAGAAACTTTGACCATTACAAACGGTATTTACTCGGCAATACCAAATCAGTTGAAGTGAGGATGTATTTTGGGAACTCACCTAATTGCAACCGTCATATTTTCCAGATGGGACAAACCGCACTTTCAGGCATTAACCCTGAAGAAGTAGAAGCCAGAATTAAAGAAGCTCTGGCAAAACAAAGGATAGAGCAGGAATTAATTTCTCTTAGGAAACAACTCAAAAAAAAGAATAAAAAACTAGAGGCTTTTAAAGCCCTTCAATTGGAACTGGATGAGAAACAACTGGATATTAAGGACATTATTGATAAAGGAATGGAAATGTACCGAACCTTTCAACAATCAAAAGTCCCGTCCACAGGCTTAGAAGGTACAACCGGAGAACAAACCAAGGTAGAAGTTCAGGTAGAATCTAACTCCCAAGCCGATCACCATTACAATAAAATGAAAAAAAACTATACCGAATCTGAGTTGCTTCAAGCACTTAGAACATGGGAGATTTTCACCAAACATCCCGAACTAAACAAAACATTTACGAGCATAGTCAATCAAAAAATCAAGAAAAATGGAAACACATAAATTCACGCTCTCCCTCACAGGAGACAAACAAACTGCAACGGATAAGGTTCACGCACTGGCTCAGCTTGCCAGTCATTTATCAGCCGAAACACTCACCGCCCTTGCCAAATTAGTCAAGGAAGATCCCGCCAAAGTACAACTCGCCAAACATTATTTGGGCATTAGTTAAGAGTTGTTCAGTTAATAGTTATCAGATCAAAGCAATAACTATTAACCCTTAACTATCAACTAAAGAACTGTAAAAAATGAAAACCGAAACAAGTTTAATCACACACCCTGCTCATGCCCCAGCTCCGATTGTATTGGATAAGGAAAAACGGTCATGGTGGAATAGCCTAAGTGACAAACAACGTCAGGCGATTGTGTCATTTGCACTTGTTTTAGGAATTTCAGTGGTAACGGTTATTGCGATCAAGTTTGCCCATAACAAAATCCAGAATGTAATTGCCAGTAAACAGGAAAATAACAGCTTTGGGAATGATGCTTATGCGACTTGGGCAAAACAATTAAAACTGGCTTTTTTAAATAATGGTTGGTGGGGAACTGATGAAGTCGCAGTGCGACAGACCCTTATTGCGATACCTTCTCAGGAAGACTTTTTAAAAGTTCAGGTGGCGTACCGGAAATTAAATAAAGGAGAAAACCTGATTGAAACGCTGACGGATGAATTAAAAACCACCGAATACAATGAAATGTTAGCGATCCTAAGAGGCAAACCCAAAAAAGCCAGAGATGCCGGAGCAACGCTTTACAGTCCGAACAGTTGGGCAACACGGCTCTACAATGCTATGAGCATTTACTATCTGGGCATTATTCCTGGAACTGATGAAAATGCTATTCGGGCGGTATTTAATGAAATGCCCTCACAAAAGGCTTTTATTGATACCACAAAGGCATATCAGACATTATATGCCACCTCTTTAGAAGAAGATTTGGACGGAGACTTAAACTGGACAATGGACTGGCGGGAAATCATTAGTAAAAAACCAGTCACTAAGTGACATTTATTTAAAAAACACTCAACATAAATAGAGTAAAATGGAAAAGAACACAAAATATGTATTACTTGGACTGGGAACGGTTATGACTCTTGGAATCGGAACGTTTCTCTATCTCCAGTACCAAAAGCAGAAAGGACAAAAAAAGTCCATTAAGGAAGTATTGGAACAGGAAAGTCTGACCCTACCGGATCAATCAACACCAGAGGTTAAAACTTCAATTACCAGAAGTGGGTTTCCTTTACAAAAAGGAAGTTCGGGAAGGCTTGTTACCAATTTACAACAAGCCCTGATCAGAAAATTTGGAAAAAACATTTTACCGAAGTTTGGAGCAGATGGACATTTTGGGTCAGAAACAGTTAACGCCCTTGTCTCAAAAGGATTGCCGTCTGTTATTACAACCGATATTTTTAATCACCTTATTCTGGGAGATAAAGCATCCTCAAAAAACCAGTCCGCAGAAGCATTAGCCAAAGCCTTTCATGTAGCGATTCTGACAAACAACTGGACACAAGCACTTCAAACGCTGAACTTAATAGGGGATGTTCAGGCTTATACAATAGTCAATACCCAGTTTAAAAAGATTAGAATCGGACTGATTAGAAAAACCTTAGTCACCGCTTTACTCGAAAAATTCAGGTCTTCAGACCAAAAGAAAAGACTCAACAATGAATTTTACCGAATCGGACTTAAATATGATGGTTCTAAATGGGCATTGTCAGGGGCTTACTCTCCTTCAATAGATCAACTGGTGACTATTGAACCCACTCATGTATGGGATAATCAGGGCAGAAAAATGGCAGTTCCTACGGCTACCATTCTGGGAGAATACCTTGACGGTAATGACGGGGTGACTGAATTTGAAACCCTTGACAGAAAACGACTTTTTGTCAAAACTAAATCTATAAGCTACGCACCATGATTCAAAAACTAAGAGCAATTGCCAGAAAAAACGGCTATATCATTTACGACAAACCCTTTCAACTTAATATATGGGGGTTCAGAGCCAATACAGAAGTCCCTAATTCCTTTGATGATGAACTTCATGTATTTTTTAATATCTCCAAAACCAAACGAAACCGTTGGGCTTATCTGGTATTTAAAATTACCACCGATCCCGGTACTTACTGGCTTAAAAATCCACTAAACCCACAAGGGACAGCTATTTTAAAAGCAGGACAATACGTTGATACCTACAAAATAGACAAGCACAGAGGAAAATACTATGCCCTTTGCCAAAGGCTTAAAAAAGTAACAGTTATCAGAGATTATGACAGGGATGTCTTGTTGGATTTTAACAATGGAAAAGAGCAAACCGGAATGTTTGGAATCAATATTCATAGGGCAAGACAATTGGGAACAACTTACCTGATTGATAAATTTTCGGCAGGATGTCAGGTATTTAAAAACGCGAGTGACTTCGATTTTTTTATGAAACTCTGCGAAGTTCATCGCAAACGCTACGGGAACAAATTCACCTATACCTTAATTGATAAGAGAGTAGAGTTTAGAAAAAAACTCAAACGAATTACCATCAGCACAGTATTAATGAGCCTCTTGGTTGGTGGGTATTATTTAATCTCAAATGACAATGACTAAACAAAAAATAGCATACAGTAAACTCACCTTTATCCTTTCTGTGATTGGATTCATTGGTAGTCTGGGGTTTTATTTTGGGGTGTTAAGGGAAGTTTATAGTACCAAAAAAGACAGCCAAAAGATTGAACAATTACAGGCAGAAAATCAGCGATTGAAAGACTCAGTTTTTTGTTTGATTCAAAAAATGAACAATGATGAAAAAGACGATTAATTACCTCGATTTATTTTCAGGACTAGGAGCATTTGCTAAGGGTTTACTGGATGCTGGGTTTAAGTTCAAAAATCATTATTTCAGCGAAATAGATAAATACGCAATTGCTAATTACAAGTATAATTTTAAAAATGCACATTATGTTGGACAGATTGAAAAAGTCAAAGACACAGAAATCCAAAAACCAGATATCGTTACCTTCGGTTCTCCTTGCCAGGATATTTCACATGCTGGAAAACGAAAAGGAATTTTCGGAAAAAGAAGTAAGCTCTTTTTTGAAGCGGTTAAAATTATTGACAGGTTTCGACCCAAAGTTTTTGTCTTTGAAAATGTCAAAGCGCTTTTATTCAATAACAAAGGTAAAGACTTTGAGGTCGTATTGCGAGCAATTGCCAACCTTGGGTTATATGAGTGCCAATGGCAACTTATTAATACAGCCTGGCTATTACCCCAAAACCGAGAGCGGTTATTCCTTGTCGGATCTCTTGCAGGAGAAAGTGTCCAAGGCATTTTCCCCCTCCTTGGTCATTATGAAAAAAATCAGAAAAGGACTTCGAGGATAAAAGTTATTGGAAGATATGGGAATTATAATCAGAATACTGTTTTTTCTTCCAAGGGTTGTGCCCCAACACTGTTAAGCGGAAATGGGAGGCCTGAAGGTTATGTGAAAGCAGGGAGAAAAATAAGACAGTTAACCCCTTTAGAGTGTGAGCGTTTACAGGGACTTCCTGATGATTGGACGAAATTCGGTGAATTTGAAACAGGAATCAAAGAACTGTCCAGTCATCAAAGATATATTCTACTTGGGAATGCGATAACCGCAGAAATCATGAGGTTAATCGGAAAAAAAATAATTAAAGAATTTAACGCTGGTCTACAGGGCATTAAAAAAGCAAATAAAATGAATGATACCAAAACGAATATTAATGAAATTGAGATTCATTATAAGCAAAAGATTATTGGTGAGTATGGCTCGATACAAGACTCAGATGATGCCGCTGATATAGTGAGGTCAATAATTGGAGAAGATAAAATGGATGTAAGGGAGCAAGTGATCATATTGTATTTCAATGCAAAAAACACCTTGATAGGATATCATTTACATTCAATAGGGACAATCACAAGTTCTCCCGTTGATAACAAAATTATACTGTCAATAGCTGTAAAAACTTTGGCATCCAGCATCATTATCGCTCATAATCACCCTAGTGGAAATCTTGAGCCGAGTGAAAATGATAAGAAAATGACAAGGAAATTGAAGGAGGCATCTAAGGTACATCATATCAGATTGCTTGACAGTATAATTGTAACCTCCAAATCCTGTTACTCCTTTCACAATGATGGGCTTCTAGGAACAGAAGATTCATATCCAATTATTGAAACAAAGACTGATTCAGGCCCGGAACTTAATGAAGATGCAGTAATACATATTAATAACCTCAAGAAATATTTAAAAGATAGAAAATGATTACAAGAGAAAATTATTTACAGAAAATAAAAGAAATTGATTTCAGAAAAGTAGGTAATGAGCTTAAAAAAGCTAAGAGTTATTTCGATAAAATAACAAAAAAGGGAACGCATTGGACAGAACTGGATTCAAATCCTTCCAATGCAAAAATGGTCGATTTGTATTTCAAATCTTTAGAAGTCGAAATAAAAGAGAACAGGACAGTAAAAACACAAAAAGATATAAAAACTAAATCTATTCCTTTCAAATTTCAGAAAAATAAAGCACCTCAAAATCTCTCTCAATTCAAGAAATCACTCAAAGTCAATATTGGGAGTGCCTTGTATGTTCAAAGCGAGTGGCATGGGAAAGACAAGATAGAAGTTAGAAAAAAAATTGCAACCCTAACTCATGTTCAAAGTAATAGCTTTTCAACTTCTGAGAAGGACAAAAAGGCAGTATGGATGGATTTCGGAACAGCAAAATATTGGAAGTTTTTCGATTCTTACGCCTATTTCAGAGAAGGTCAGCTTAAACTATGGTACTATTATAAAAAACCAAGAGGATTTAAGGAAGGTTTGGAAGTGATTAACCCAACCACAAACAAGGTAAAAGCAACAAAGAGGGTAAAAGGCAAGTCAAATGACACTAGATTTTCTAAAACTGAAGCCAAAGAACTGTTTGATGATTTTGTTGAACACAATGTTAATGAAATTGCTGAACTCTGGATAAATCCAGCGTTAGATTCAACTCTTGGATTAAGGGAATTCAAATCACAGATGATAAAGTTAGGTAAATCAAAGCCCTATGAGAGTTTAGAGAAATTCCAAAGCTTTATAGACAAGGTACAAGAACTACATGACTTCCTTTTCAAATATATGCATGAAGAAGAAGAACCGCATCGCATGAGTGACTGGGCGGACTTTGTTGGAAGTTTCAAATTCCACATAATGGAAGCTAAGAAATTAATTCCAAAAAAGACAAAACCAAGTCCCAAAACACCTAAAATAACTAAACCCAAAAAGAAAACCGCCCGGCAACTGGCTTATGAGAAAGCAAATAAAGTCGAGAAAATAAGTGAAGAACTCCGTTTTATCAAACGATTTGTACTGATGCACGATAAGATCAAAACACAAAACCAGATTCGATTATTTATTAATGCCCTCCAGAAAGCCATCATTGAAAAAAGGATTCGTAAAACCTCACCTTATGCCAAAGAAATCACTTACATACAAGATTATTTGTTGAACTTGTTTACCAAGTTTAAAAAGGAAAACGAAAAAATCCAGATTGATTTGGACGAATCCTTACGTTCCAATTACCTGACATTGGTTGGAAAACAGGCAGAATTATACTCAGTAAGGTTTATTAAAAGCTACATCAATTTACAAGGTAGGCTGATTCCTAATCAAAAAGCCAAGAACTTACATAACCGCATTGCAAATGCTATCAATAGTGGCAAACTAACCAAGAAGGACCGCTATTGGAATGAAATCGAAAAGATTCTGGAAAGACTTAAAAGATTTGTCAAAAACACCTTAGAAGGTGAATTAACGGTTTCCAGGAAGGTACTTAATGGATTAACAGGCATAGTTCAGGGTGTGAACCACAATTATTCAAAGTTAAACCAGAATAATCCGGTTCCCAAAAATACGATAATGAAAAGCACAGATGTTGTCAATCTGGATTTTCAGAAATTGGACTTCAAAGGCAAATGGAGAAGACTTATCGGGAATCCCTCGGCAGGGTTTAGAACTATGATTTTTGGAAAACCCAAAATGGGTAAATCCTATTTAGCAGTATATTTTGCTGGATACCTTGCAAGAAATCACGGAACAGTGCTATACGTTGCGAAAGAAGAAGGTATTGATGATACACTTAAGCAAAAACTAAAGGATAAAAATGTAGCACACCCGGATTTAGATGTCAGTAATTATTTACCGGATGATTTATCGGCTTACGATTTTGTGTTTTTGGATAGTGTCAATAAACTGGCATTAACTCCTGAAGATTTAGACAGGTTGAACCAGACGTACCCCTATACTTCCATGATCGAGATTTTTCAAACCACTAAACAAGGGAATTTTAGAGGTGGAAATGAATTTCAACATGATGTAGATGTGGTAATTGAAGTACCAGAAAAAGGAAAGGCTGTTCAGTTTGGCAGGTTCAATCAGGGGGGCGAAATGGACATCTTTAGGTCAGTAGCATAAGCCAGAGAATCAAATATTAATTTTTTAAGAGAAGGAAATGAAGAAGAACAAAAAACAAAAATTAGCCTTAGTACTAAGTGGTGGAGGATTTAACTGCGCTTTTCAATTGGGAGCATTAAACTATATCAACAAAAACTGGAAAAAAATAACCGGATTATCTGGCAACATGAAATTTGATATAGTGGCAGGTGTGAGCGGTGGGGCATTAAATGGGGCATTTATAGCCATGAATGAATTACCGCTTTTAAATGAGCTATGGATCAATCAAATTGGTAAAAAAGGTGTTTCAGAAATTTACACCTCAGATTTCATTGATACTTCAAATAATGGAAACCAATTAAAGCTAAAGATCAATTATGAGAAACTTGCAAAGCGACTCATCCCGAACATTGAAGCGAAGATTGGATTATTCAATAAACTGGGCATCATTTTCTCTAAGCAAAAGAGAAAACAATTCCTGGACTCTATTTTAAAAGAGATGGAACGAAATATTAAGTTGAGTCTACCACAATTTAGAAGTATTGCCGATAATAGCCCACTCAGACAAAAATTACACAAGTACTTGAATCGTAACAGGATTAAGGACACTCAGTTTGTGAGCGGTTTTGTCTCTTTGAATTCAGGAGAGTATCATAGTGTGATTCATCATCAATACAAATCTAATGAGGATTTTATTAATGGTGTATTAGCATCAACGGCAATGCCTTTAATCTGGCAACCAGTAAGTAATATCCGCTTTGCAACTAAAAAAGAACAAATCACCAGTAAGAATAATGTAGATGGTGGGATTCGGAATGTGTCACCACTTGGGGATGTTATCAAACTCATAAACGAGGACAGGGAGAACAGTTATAAAATAATTGTCATTAATACCAATAGCGGAACACCAAAGCCCAAAGATTATTCCAATAAATCTGTTTTTGGAATTACCCTGCGATCCTTGTATGAAATTACCCTTACCGAAGTGTTTAATAATGACGTCAATCATTTTCTTAAAATAAACGAATTGATAAAACAATCGAAAGCGTGGGATTATGAAATATCTCTGTTCAACCAAAAGAACCAACTAATTAATTCATTTGAGGCTGTTTTAATCAATCCTGAAAAAAAATTTGATCTGGGCAACCCACTTGTGGCAAATGAGAAATTAATCAAGCTTAGAATGGAACATGGGGAGAAAATGACTCATCAAACCTTTAGAATAAATCTTTAATACTTGAATTATGGAATTAAAAATGATAAAATTAGCAATAAGCAAATTGGACGACCAAATAACTCTGGTATTAGAAGAAAACAAGCAACTTAAGGATGAAATTAAAGAGCTTAGAGAAGTAATTAAAAACTTTAATCATAGTAAACAAATAGAAGAAACCACATTACTGGATTCGAAAACTGTTTGTAAACGACTTGGAGTAAGCTATAATACGTTAAAATTGATAATCGAAGAAGGGTTGCTTAATCCGATACGTATCAATCAGCGAAAAATCAGGTTCACGAAAAAGGGTATAGAGGAATATATTAAAAAAATGCAGCAAAAATCCTTTTCGTTTATCAAATACAATCTAAAAACTTCTTAATCACCCTCCCCTACTTTATTGTATTATACTAATTGAATTGGAAATTCTTCTGTATAGGTCTCAGAAATTCGCTTAAGCTCCTTAACGAATATACCTGCATTATCCAATAAAGAAATTTTGTTATAATCAAAAATTACATCCTTATTTGTAAGTTGGTGTCCTGTGATTCTTCCCAAGACAGTAACAGGCATGTAATTAATTAGATTGGAAACAAAAGACCTTCTCCCAATATGAGAGGTAACGAATTTATAAAAAGGCTTTGTCTCGAACTTTCTTTCCCCATAGGAATTGGTATAAGCCAATTTAACTTCATCCTTCAACTCCGCCAATTCAATAAGATCTTTAACGTAGAGGTTAAATTTCACATCCGAAATACGATAAGGGGGTTCACCATTATTCTTTTCATAAGCCTCTTCCAATGGCTTTAGTATGGGGCATATAATTTCAGGATTTGGAGATTTATCAGCTATAAAATGAGCATATCGAAAGTTCAAACCTTTTTTATTATAAGTTTGATCTGGTTTGATTTTAAAAACATCTGAATACCTACAACCTGTAAACAGTAAAGTCAGTAAAATCAATTTAACATTCTTCAGTTTCTCTGACTTCGGTTCATATTCTATTAAATGTTGTATTTGGTCAAAATTCATATAAACTTTGTTCTCTTTAACTGCTTTTACTTTATCTGATTTTGCCAATTCCTCAGAGGGTTTAAAAACCTTAATCTTATACTTTCTTGATATGTCATTTAAAACAGCACTAAAATTTTTGTAAACCTTCCATACTGAATTTGCTCGCTCAACCTCACCCTTAACAGATTCTATAAAACTGTTAAACAGCTTTTCGTTAAGCGATTGAGTAGTAATAATTATATTTTTGCTTTTCTCGAACTTTTCGAGTCTATCGGCAAGATTCTTATACGCTCCTCTGGTGTCTTTATGTGTCGTTTGATCCTTCGCAGGGAACTCTCTGATGAATTTAACTATATTTACGGTTGTAATAGCATCCTCCTTCTTCCCCAATTTTCTATCAATATGGCTCTTAAGTAACTCTGGCGTGATAGACACATTTTCTGTTGTGAGGTGTTTATAAACATATATAGCAATTTCTTCAATTTTTGCCAGTTCCAGTGCTTTTTGCTTTGAATAAGGTTGTTTTTCAACTTTATTCCACTCACTATTCGCTAAAGTAACTCCAGTATAATATTCTAATGGCTTGTAAATATTCTTATCCTTCAACACATCATATTCTTTATAACCAAAATTGAGCAATAAAAGGACAGAAGACTTATCCGATTTTGATTTTTTTAGCTTGTAATTTACTTTTAATTTTGACATAAGAGCATGGTTAAATTAGACATTTCTAAAGGTACTTATCATTCATTAAATTTGACCAGAAAAAAGACCAGAATTTTAAGTTATTTAATCAAATATCAATAAATACGCCAAAGGAAGAAAAAACTAAAAAATATTCACAAACACAGGTTTAACAATGCTTTTGAGGAATTATTTGATTTTTATTAAAACAAGGTTTCTGTCCCGTCCAGACCGCTTTAGCGAAAGCTAAATCACATCAAAACCGCTTAAATCTTAGTATTTAAGCGGTTTTTTGTTTTTATACACTTCCATAAAATTCAAGAAATCTCACCCAAGTTGGTACCAAATTCGGTAACAGTCCCAATAAATTGGTCAACTGTTACCGATTAACTCCGAATCCCTTTACAGTTAAAGGATTCAAGAAATTGTATTTGTAGCTTTTTGATAGGATTTGACATAGAAAACGAGTGAAATCGGTAACACTAAAAGTCAAACAATATGAAAGCAAAACAAACCTTTAATGTGCTGTTTTGGATTTATAAGTCCAGAACCAAAGCCAATGGCCATGCACCAATCTATTGCAGAATTACTGTAAACGGCAAAAGAACCCAATTCTCAATCAATAGGGATATAGAACCTAACAGATGGATTTCAGCAGCTGGAATCGCCAAAGGCAATTCCGAGCAAGCCAGAACATTAAATGCATACCTGGACATGGTAAAAGGGGAAATCCACAAACACTACAACAGACTATTGGCAAGTGGTAAGTTCATCTCTGCAGATACTGTCAAGAACAGCTATTTAGGACTCGGAGAAAAGCAAAGAAGCCTTATTGAAACCTTCCAGTACCACAATGATCAAATGAAAGAACTCATTGGGGTTGATGTCGTCAAGGCCACACACACCAAATTTGAAACCGTTCTCAAAAAAATAAAACTCTACCTGAAAAAACACTACAAACGTTCTGATCTCATGCTGCAGGAACTCGACCATAAATTCATTGTCGACTTTGAATACTTCCTAAAAGTTGATCAGGAGATTGGACACAACACGGTAATGAAATACATCCGGAATCTAAAAAAGGTGATGAACATGGCGGTAATGAATGATTGGATCACCAAGAATCCATTCAACAGCTTCAAATGTTCAACCAAGAAAGTAAAGCGTGAAATCCTAACAGAAAAAGAACTGCAAGCACTCGCAGAAAAAGAATTTAGCATTCAACGCCTGGAAGAAGTACGTGATATCTTCCTGTTCTGTTGCTATACTGGTTACGCATTTGTAGATGTGGAAAAGCTTACAATAAATGATGTTGCCCTGGGAATAGATGGTGGAAAGTGGATCTTCACCAATCGAAAGAAAACTGGAACCACCTCTAATGTACCTCTTTTGCCTCCGGCACAAGAGATTATTGAGAAGTACGTTGAACATCCTTATTGCATCTCAAAAGGTAAGTTACTACCAGTGAAGAGCAACCAGAAAATGAACGCCTACTTAAAAGAAGTTGCAGATCTATGTGGAATCACAAAGAAACTGACCATGCATATTGCTCGTCACACATTCGCCACCACCGTAACACTATCCAATGGGGTTCCAATCGAAACAGTATCTCGGCTGCTTGGTCATACAAAGTTAGCGACTACTCAAATTTATGCAAAGGTACTAGAACACAAGGTAAGCAAAGACATTGCTAACCTAAGCGAAAAGTTGTTTTCTAACCCTACGATACCTTCAAAAATCAAAAGTAATTAGCCTTTTCCGTTGCAAAAAGGAAAAATGTACATACATTTGCACTGACCGACCGTGCAGTCAGAGCAAACTAAAATTTCTATTAGTATGAACAAAAAAGAACGAATAATTGAGATTGCATCACAACTATTTTCTCAAAAGGGGTATGAGAACACTTCTTTATCCACAATATGTAAGAAGGCAAACGTTTCCAAAGGCTTGGTTTCGCATCATTTTAAATCAAAGGATGGCTTATTAAGTGAAGTCTTTTTATACTCTTCGAAGGTTAGACTAGAAACTATTAAGATAAAAACAGAACATCATAAAACAAAAGACAGTCTGACGAGTTTTCTGGACTCTTTCTTTGAAGAACTAAAGGATAAGAAACTAACTTTTCAGTTTCAGTTAAATATGATGACACACCCCAAAACAAGGGGCGTTTTAAACGATCTAATCCAGGAAAGGTCTAATACACTTTTCAATTATACCAATGAAATATTCAAAAGAATGAATTACAAAAATTCAACACTGTCAAGCTATATATTTCTCGCAGAATTGAACGGTATAACATTAAGTTATTTGAACTCAAAAAATGAGTATCCCCTTTCAGATCTTAAGAATTATTTTATCAAGAAATACATGAATAATGGCATATGATCCCAAAATAGAAAAACGATTTTGCCTCATGAGAACAAAGTAAATACATTAAATGAATAACAATGACATAATTACCCAGGTTGCAATAAAAACTCAAATCTACGAAGGGAGTGAAGGGGTACGTAATATTCTTCGAGCTATCCTTAGACATGCTCCTGTTAGTTCTAAGGATGTTTCAAAATATACGCATATACCAGTACCGGTTGTATCAGCAGTTAGACGGGAGTTAGAGCATGCAGGCATTTTAGTCCGGAAAAATGGAATGTCGCTCTCGAATGCAGGAAAACAATATGTCAAGGAAACCTTAAGGTTAAGAGGTAATTTAGAGCTCACCAAGCATGAAATACTCGATCCTAATTTTGCTATACCGAAAACAATGGATAGTCTCATTGTTGAAATGCAAAAATATGTTGCTGAGGCTCCAAAATTTGATCCTTCACTTGATCAAACACCGTGCACAGCTGAAACAGCAATCCGTAGGGCATTACTAATGTATGTTCAAGGTGCAATTGAAGGTAAAAGGATTGCATTAATAGGAGATGACGATTTGGTTTCTATTGCTATTTGTTTAGTTGCAAAGTATGCAGGAGATCTAGGAATTATACCTCAACTTGTAGTAATCGATATAGATTCTCGATTTATAACATATATAAATTCAATTGCTTTAAAAGAAAAGTTTCCAATTAAATGTATTCGTCACGATATACGAATGCCATTACCAAAAAAACTGATACGTCAGTTTGATGTTGTTGAAACCGACCCTCCATATTCTATACTAGGAGCAGAACTATTTTTATCCAGGAGTATTGAGCTGTTAGTACAGGAAGCCGAAAAACTCTTGTTTTTATCATTTGCACACTGGCCGGCAGACAAAAAAATGAAACTTGAAAAAATATTTGGAAATCTAGCTCTGAGCGTTGAAAATCAACATCATGGGTTTAACGAATACTATGGAGCGAGTATCTTAGGATCGACAGGTACTCTCTTTGAGATCCATACGACCTCTCTTTCGGTTTCACCAATTATAAATAAAACATTTAGTGACACTATTTATACCGCAGATCAAACAAAGAAAAAATGATATGATAAATAAACCAACAGGGTTCCATTACCTATGTGAGTTATTCAATTGTGAGGTGTCAAAAATTGACAATCTCCAATTTTTGCGAAAAGTGCTTCTTGATGCCGTTCAAAAAACTTCACTTGTTGCACTTCACGACTATTTTTATAAGTTCTCACCTCAAGGCATTACGGGATTTATCTTATTATCCACATCTCATATCTCCATCCATACTTGGCCTGAGCATAATTATGTCGCATTTGATGTTTTCAGTTGTGGTGACCCTAAAGACACTCTTCTAGTACTAGAGGATATTTCTGAAGAAATTGGGTACAAAACAAAATCGGTAAATCTTGTACAACGTGGATATTCAATTTAAACTTCAACAGAAAATTCTCTTGTAGTCTTAAAAATGTCCATAAATTTACCCTGACTGGCCGTTCAGTCCACTCAAATAAGATAATATTCGTAATGGAAAAAAGAGATCAAATAATTGAAATTGCAACTAAACTCTTCTCTGAAAGAGGTTATGAAAACACACCTTTATCAGTAATTTGCGAAAAAGCAAATGTTTCGAAAGGCCTAATTTCACATCATTTCAGATCAAAAGATGGATTATTGCGAGAAATTTTCAACAAGTCTACAAATGTTATCATAAAAATAAATGAATCTAAAAAAGAGGTCGTATCGGTTAAAGATCAATTAAAGGATCTATTAAACACGTTCTTTTATCAATTAGAAATAAACAAATTAGCTTTTCAATTCGATTTAAATGTCATGTTACAGCCCAAAACAAGGGAGGTATTAAATGATTTAATCAAAGAAAGAACTAGCATTATTTTTGAATCCACTCATGCAATATTCACCAAGTTAGATCCAGAAAGATCAGAAACCCTTAGCTATGTTTTTATAGCTGAATTGGATGGAATTGCACTTAGCTATTTGAGCACAAGGGAAGAGTACCCACTTTTAGATATCAAAGAACATTTATTAGAAAAATATATGAATTATTGAGAGGAACTATTTAGCATAAACAATCAAAGTTAAATGCATAACAAGCCAACAGAAAAATTACTATTGTAAAAGTGTTTAAATGTCTATAATGAAGAATAGAATATTGGTTGATTCTGCTGAATTATTTGAAAACCTTGGATTCAAAAAAGTGACAATGGATCGCATCGCGAAACATCTGAGAATTTCTAAAAAAACAATATACCAGTTCTATCCTAGTAGGAATCACTTGATCACCGATTACGTCAATTTAAAATGTTCTGATGTAAACAGGCAATTAGGTTCATCAACAATAATTGACCCAGTTGAAGGCTTGAGAAATATTGACAAAGTCATTTACGATTCATTTAGTAAAATGAATCAACTAGTGATTAATGATTTAACAAAGTACTA
The DNA here is from genome assembly GCA_965230195.1 of Putridiphycobacter sp. GTDB lineage: Bacteria > Bacteroidota > Bacteroidia > Flavobacteriales_D > Crocinitomicaceae > Putridiphycobacter. The sequence continues at coordinate 6,899,005 of OZ245997.1, read as the reverse complement.
TCCGAAAGAAGAAATAATAGTACAATCATTTAAGGAACAGATACGTCATCAAGTAATGTCCATGCTGGAAAAAGGAAAAGATGCTAGACTTTTTAGAAGTTCTATTGACACCAGCATTCTATCAAAATTAAGAATTACTGAGATGGAATACATATACAATTGTAACCATATGTTCACAGACAAGCACTTAAGAAAAATACAGTACCAGTTGTTTGAACATTTTATTCAGGGCATTCTTTGCCCTAAATAATTTATGGAATGTCAAAATATCATTGTGATTTCTGAGCAACATTAATTCTTTCTGTTCATTAAAGAAATCCATAAAAAGTTAAAATTTTCTTGTGGGAAAAAAAATTGTCTATACATTTGCACTGACCGTCCGTGCAGTCGGTTAATATTTACTTACACAAATATGCACATATGACACGAAAAAAGATTATAAGGCAAAACCCACATGAGTCATTTATATGTGAATCATGCGGTAAAGGTGTTGCTCCTCTAGAACTTGGAGGCAGACATAGAAATCATTGCCCACACTGCCTGCATAGTTTACATTTAGATATAACACCTGGAGATAGAAGAGCAAGTTGCCGCGGAATTATGCAACCAATTGCTGTATATGCTCAAGAAAGCAAAGAATGGTCTCTAATCCATAGATGTACTCAATGTAAAATTATTAGAATAAATAGAGTGGCTTCAGATGACAATGAATTACTGTTGTTTACAATCGCAACTCAACCATTGTTATCCTTGCCATTTCCATCAAAAACAATCATTTCGACTTTGCATGAATTAAGTCGTGAAAAAGGAAAAGAAAATGAACTTAAATAGAGAAAAATATCAAGTTGTTCAAAAACAACACAATAACTACAAAGTAAGAGTTGGTTCAAAAGTAAAAAATGCCAAGTTAACGGGGAGCTATTTTCATAACGCAAATCAGAACAGTGATTTCCCTTGTGTAGGTGATTGGGTATTTGCATCAATTAACAATGACCTTGTTTTAATTGAAGAAGTTTTAAAACGAAACACTCAAATAAGCCGAAAAGCATCCGGAGAAACAACAAAAGAACAAGTACTTGCTGCAAACATTGATTATGTAGTTGTTGTATTAGGTTTAGACAGGGAAAGAAATTATTCAGACCGTTTATTAGAAAGATATATGGTTTTAGCATGGGATAGTGGAGCAACACCTCTTGTCCTATTGAATAAAGCAGATCTTAACCACAAAGCCGAAATAATTCAATATCAACTTGAGGTTATTGCACCAGGTGTAGAAATTATTATCAGTAGTGTTCATGACAACTATGGTATTATTGATATTTATGATCGCTTGTCAGGTGGTAAAACTGCTGCCTTTATAGGACCATCCGGTGTTGGTAAATCTACCATCTCAAATGCTTTATTAAAAAAGCAAGTGCAAAAAACTGGAGAGCTACGGCAAGATGATAATAGAGGAAGACATACAACATCCAGTTCTCAAATGTTGAAGCTTCAGAATGGTGGATTTATAATTGATTCTCCGGGACTAAGAGAAATTCAACTATGGGCAGAAGAGGATAGCTTAGACACCGTATTTGAAGAAATTACTAGTATAGCAACAGAATGTAAGTATTCAGATTGTACACACCAAGGTGAGCCTGGTTGCGCGGTTCAGGATAGCATGAGTATTGGATCTATTTCACCTGAACGTTATGATAGCTATTTAAACCTGAAAAAAGAACTAGACTTTTTAGAAAGAAAAAAGAGTGAAAAGGGCTGGAGTGGAGAAAGACAGCATCAGAAAAATGTAACCAAATATAGAAAATCAGTACTACAAAAAACAATAACTTATTAGAGTGCCCCTTTGGTATAATTAAGAAAATTTAGTGCAGCATGTTTCAATTTTTAAATGAAAAATGGTTGCTAATTACACAAATATAAAAGAATGATATCGCTGGAAGAAAAACAAGAAATTCAAGATCTACATTTAAAAGCCTTTGGAGAACATGAAGGTCCGGTCATTTCAAATATGGTTGGTGAAATGCTCGCTCAAGAGGAGACTATTTCAATAAACATTAAAGAAGACGATAGAATTGTGGGAAACATAATCTTCACTCCCTTTAAACTTAATGACCATCCAAGTAAAAAATGCTATCTACTTGCCCCGGTTGGAGTGTTGCCAGAATTACATAGCAAAGGTCTTGGAAAAGAGTTAATTGAAAAAGGAGTGAGCCACCTAAAATCTTTAGGTACTGATGCTGTTTTTGTTTTGGGATATCCAAAATACTACGGTTCAAGAGGTTTTAGTCCTACCTACGTTATTCTCCCATTTCAAAAAGAGGTAAAACGTATTGATGCATGGAAAATGATGGAACTCAAGCCTGGATCCATGGCAGAAGTTGGGGGAACTTCTGTAGCCTCAGATGCGATTATGAAACCAATGTTCTGGGATATTGACTATAAGCCAGGTACTGCAAATGATTGACCTTATTATGGTCAACCTGCAAAGGGATTCAAGAAATTGTATTTGTTGCTTTTTGATAGAATTTGACATAGAAAACAAATGGCAAGAGAACCCAATTCTCAGTAAATAGGGATATACTCCCTACCAGATGGATACCGACCGTAGGTATGGCCAAAGGAAATTCAGAAGAAATCAGAACATTAAATGCATATCTCGATATGGTTAAGGGAGAGATTCACAAGCACTATAATAGATTATTGGCAAGTGATAAGTTCATCTCTGCAGACACAGTAAAAAACAGCTATCTCGGATTAGGAGAAAAGCAAAGAAGCCTTATTGAAACCTTTCAGTACCACAACGACCAAATGAAAGAGTTGATCGGAGTAGACGTTGTTAAAGCCACCCATACTAAGTTTGAAACGGTACTCAAAAAACTTAAACTCTACCTGAAGAAACACTACAAACGTTCAGACGTTATGTTACAGGAGCTTGATCACAAGTTTGTTGTCGACTTTGAATACTTCTTAAAAATCGATCAGGAGATTGGTCATAATACTGTGATGAAATACATCCGGAACTTGAAAAAAGTGTTGAATATGGCCGTTATGAATGATTGGATCACAAAGAACCCATTCAGTGGTTTCAAATGCTCAACGAAAAAGGTTAAACGAGAAATTCTCACAGAAAAAGAACTTCAAGCACTAACAGAAAAGGAATTCACCATTCAACGTTTGGAGGAGGTCCGCGATATATTTCTTTTCTGCTGCTACACCGGCTATGCTTTTGTAGATGTAGACAAACTAACCTCAAATGATGTTGCTCTGGGAATTGACGGAGGCAAATGGATCTTTACCAATCGAAAGAAAACCGGGACCACCTCAAATGTGCCTCTTTTGCCTCCGGCACAAGAGATCATTGAAAAATATGCTGATCATCCCTATTGCATTTCAAAAGGCAAATTACTACCCGTTAAGAGCAATCAAAAAATGAATGCCTACCTGAAAGAAGTAGCAGACCTTTGCGGCATTACTAAAAAACTCACTATGCACATTTCCCGGCATACTTTCGCCACAACAGTCACATTATCCAATGGCGTTCCTATCGAAACAGTTTCCAGATTGCTAGGGCACACAAAACTGGCAACAACTCAGATTTACGCCAAAGTATTGGAGCACAAAGTCAGCTCAGACATGACAGATTTAAGTCAAAAGTTATTCTATAATAATTCGCAAAGTAAGGGGGTAAAAATACAACCGTGAATAAGCAAAAAAACTTATAAAATTACTGCAACATGGCACTCTGTATATTGTTAGAATTTCTCACCTCCCCACAGTAAACAAAGTCCCAAATGAAACGAAAAGCACACTACCGGGATCTGTCTTACCGGGAAACACATACCCGTACCCTCCTTCAATGATGAACTTTATATTATCATTGATTCTGGACTGCGCACCAAAGTTCAAAAGCGCAAAGTGAGTATTTGGTGGAGTAAGCGTATCCGTTTGACTTACTGAAGAATTATCAGCAAAAGCGGCATTACCTGCAAACCCATGAGCATAACCGTAACGTAAACTGAAATAGAAATTCCATGGCTCAGTCCTTCTGGTTCCCATAGTAAAAGCAAAATCACCATTTAACGCCTTACCATCAGAATCATCAGCACCACCAAAACCAAGCTCCAGTCTGGAGTAATCGGTAAGTTGATACCTAACGGCCCCCTTCAAACCAAAGTACTGCCCTTCATTTTTTGTTGCACCCATTACATCCATTCCAATATCAAATCGATTACTCAGACCATACTTATATCTACCAAACCAACCCAAAGCAGGACTATGTGCCCCTTCGAACCGGACACCTGCAGAACCAAATCCTATCGCCATTTCAGAGCTTTCTTTTGGTGTTATTTCAGGTCCTCCGTAAGTCATCATAGGAGATGGAGGGGCAATGGTAACACATCCCGTTATTACAATTGAAGCAACTAAAGCCAATGCGCTTATTTTGAGCCGATACATATAATCCTTTTTTTATTGGAAATGATCTTGATTTCTGAAAAACCGGCTGCCTCATAAAGCAATCTTAAGCTCTCTCCGTTGTAGTGTTTATTTAGGCCGTGTGTTGAATTCCGAACAGTAGTAATCAACCTTCCCTTTGGCTTAAGGATGTTTCGAATCTCTAAAAGGATACGCTCAGGGTTTTGCCAGAAATAAATGCTGTTAATAGAAAAAACAGTATCAAAATGTTCAGTCGGAAAGTACAAGTATTCAACTTCCCCAATTGTAATTGTTAACGTATTAGATTCAATGGCTGCTATATTTCTTGATGTAGCCATCTCAACCATAGCGGAAGAATGATCAATACCAAACAACTTAATTTGTAAATTCTTCTTTAAGATCTGGCTAAGCGCCTCTCCGGGCCCAAATCCAATTTCTAAAATTCGTTGACCGGAACGTAGATTCATAGCCCTGATAGTTGCTCTGACATCACCACGATTAAACACACTCATGATGTATCCAAAAAACCGACCTACAAAACCATTAGGTAGCCCGGCCTGACCAAGAGCTACTTCACTCTTTGCCATACCTGTGTGCCATAGAAGAACAAAAGGTATCCCCGAACATTCAAGTGTCCGGATGCATCTATCCACATCTTACCCGAATAAGTCTCCCCATCTACCGGGTCATAAATGGTTCCGTCGGACCATTCCTTATCTTCATAAACGAAATCTTTTATGATCACTACGTTTACCATACTTCTATTCCTCAGTTTGGGGTCAGGATTATGTTCATCCTTTGTAGACTTGGCTTGAGGTGAGATATAAACTATTTTACCATAATACTTGTTCCCGGAACGGTAAATTTCCACAATGCTTTTTTTGTCTTCAGTGTACCATTTTCCTAAAATTTCATCCTGCGCACATGCAAAGCTCGAAACAAGGAAACTAAAAAGACCTATGACTAAAACTCTCATACTTTTTTAGAGACAAAGGAAACGAGTGCTTTACATTAAAACATTGACGATCGTCACTAAAAAGATTTCCCCATTTGAAAATGATCGTCTGGCTACCAATCATTTGAAAAATGCTCTAAAACCGATTCAACTCCAACGTAATGATCCCTTCAATAATTATCTTCATTAATCCATTTTAACCATCCCAACAACCAGCACTGCACTCAAACCAACAAAAAGCTGATTTGAGCACACCCCCGAATTCAAAATTTGATCTACCACATCTAACTAAGCTTAGATTACCAGATTAATGATAAGGTGCTGGCGGTTTTGGTAAAATTCCCAAAACGATTATACACATCTTAAACCTCAATTTAACACTGCATGGAATAAAGGTCTATTAAGTATAAGACAAAGGAAACCAGCGCTTCTCATTAAAACATTGACGATCGTCACTAAATGAATTATCCCCTTTTTTTTAAACGGCTAAGCGTTTCCCGGGAAACACCTAAATAAGAGGCGATATAATAATGAGAGAAAAACTTGAAAACTTCTGGCCTTTCTGTGATCAGATTCTGATAACGCTCAATCGGTGCCATAGACTTAAAATTGAGAAGCTGGCAGGATGCATTATTAATAACCTTGGCAAAAAAATGAAGCTCATAAACTTTAAGTCTGGGTTCTTTTATAAACTCTGCTCTTAATACCGCACTATCCATCCATAAAATGCTACAAGGATCCGTACATTTTAATGAAGTCGAATTCTTGTTCCCGTTGTAGCCATCTATATCACCAATCCAGCTATTTTGGGTAAAAAAATTGTGGACAACCTCCTTATCATTTACATGTTTAGTACTTATTAAATTGCCTTCAAGAACATATCCGACCTTGTTCTGATACGCACCTTCTTTGATAAAAAAATCTCCTTTGGAAAATGCATCTTCCTGAATCAACTGAAACAATGGGAACAACAAATGAATATTTTGTTGGTCTATTAGCTGTAATTCTTCCAGTACTTTTTGATTCACAAATTGAATAATATTATTTAGCCTAAAATTATGTTAAATAATAAACATAAAGGCATTTATCCAATGCAAAATGTAATAAATGAGTGCAAATGCTATGAAAACATTCAACGGGTCCAAATACATTATTTTAATAATTATACTTAGCCAGCCTTAAAATAGAAACCTTCTAACTACCCTTATTTAGTGACGATCGTCAATTTTATTATTAAAAAAAGGATAGTTCTTTGTTTTAAAGAACTATCCCATGGAAAAGCATTGCGAATTAACCGACTCAATCTTTGAGGAACGGCTGAAAAATTTGACATTAGACCCAACAATTTTCACCCATGAAGCCCACATTAGACTGGCATACATATATCTGAAGAAATACGATTCAGAACAGGCCATAAACATGACTTGCAAACGCATCTCATCATTTTCCAAATTCATTGGAAGGGAACATAAATACGGTGAAAAATTGACGATTACAGCTGTAAAACTAGTTTCTGACCGTATCAAACGATCAAAGACTTCCAATTTTAGTGAGTTTATGAAACGATTTCCTAAGCTAAAAAGTGACTTTTACTTAATTGTCCGGTTCTATTCATATACAAGTCCAGTAGCTCACTCCTAAACCTCTGAGAACATCAAATCTGAAACTAAAATTTCTTTGACACTCCTCAAGTGACTTACGATTTAAATTAAGTAATTTCCTTAGAAACTATACATAACTCGCTATGAAAAAATACGGTTGCTTGAGGGTAAATATGAAGTTTTAAGGACATTGTGTGGTACAGTAGCCTGTTAAACGAATTTGATAAATCATTAAATGATTACCAAATTGAAATTGATGACCTCCTCAAATTATCAGAAGTCTGTACCCAATACTGTGAAGCTACAATAGGAAGACTCAGACATAAGTTTCTGGAACAAGATCAAATCACAACGAACGAAGAAATCAATTTCTTCAAGAACATCAAACCACTCTTCGTCTCCCGTTTAATTTACCACATCAAAGTATATAATATTGAAACTAACAGACCAAATGGGTCAATCAAGATCAAGCGGAAATACCTTCAGGTAGAGCTCAATAAACTCAAAAACTACTTTGACGAAAACCTTGATTTCTACAGATACTACCGTACCGGCAGCAATTATTTGGACCACAAATATTTCGTACGTGGAAAACAAGATATCCGTTTAAGTCTGGACGCCCATGTGTATGAACTGGATCCCGAATTCTGCACCAGCCATGATTTCAAAATATCCACCATTCTGGCAAACGATCTCCTGCAGGTACATCTCGAAAACGAACTCATGAGCCTTGACTTTAACTCAACCAACAAGGGAACCGAGTTAGTCCCTAAAAACATGATGCGTTGGACTAGCAGCAAAGTATCTCTGATCGAGTTAATGTATGCACTACATCAATCCGGTTCATTCAACAACGGTCAAACAGACATCAAAAGCATTGCCACTTACTTTGAGAAAATCTTCAACATTGAGTTGGGAAACTACTACCGAACCTACTTAGAATTAAGGATCCGAAACAACCCAACCAAATTTCTGGACATCCTTCAGGATAGCCTCCTCAGGAAGATGGAAGAAGATGATGAAAAATAATTTTGATTTTCCATTTACTTTAGGAAACATCTTGCCTATAATGTAATAAAACATATAAAAAGTAAAATTATGAGTAAACAAATGAGAAAATGGTTGGACGACTTTCAAGAGTACGTCCACAAAACGAAAAACAGAGATGTAATTATATCGTACGACATAACAAGTGATTACAACAGGTTTCGTTCAGGATTATTAGAAATTCTGGATATCTATGGGAAAACAGAAATTACCCAATCAACCTACAAATTAAACAGGAGATTAAATGGTGAAGAACTGGACGCACTTTGCGACCAGATTATGCAATTGTTTGAAGATGTAAAAGGAGAATTAAATGAAGCAAATACACGGCCAAAGAAAGTAAGAGTAGTAATTATTACCAGTATTGATAACGCCCTGTTTGAAGAAGTTCTGATTGACGAAGAAATCTAGAAAACTTCACCCACCTTGGGTACGTCTTGTGAACAAAATTCACCAAGCAGCCGCAAATTTGTCTCCCCCTTTTCAAAAAGGGTCAAATTCAAATAAGACAAATTATGGCAGCAACAGTTTTAACAACAGAAGACCTCATGGAGTTCAAAATTGAACTCCTGCAGGAATTCAAAAAATTACTCGAGTCACAAACCACCATTCAACCCAAAAAGTGGTTGCGATCACCAGAAGTTCGTGAAATGCTAGACATTTCACCAGGCACATTACAAAACCTTAGAATCAACGGCACCCTTCCTTATACCAAAATGGGAGGAGTCATCTACTATGAGTACGCAGACATACTGGCTGTGCTCAAGGCCAACCGTGTACATAACAAACCATGAATTACATCAAACAGCTCACAGCTGCCATGATCAAATTCACGGAAGACGATCGTTTAAATCCCGGACACGTTAGCCTGTACCTGGCCCTATTTCAGATGTGGAACCTCAACCGCTTCCGAAACCCGATTTCAATCAATCGGGCGGAAGCCATGCGTATTTCCAAAATAGGATCCCGGGTAACTTATCATAAATGTATTCGTGACCTCCACAATTGGAGTTATCTCGAATATCGCCCCTCACATAACCCACTGAAAGGCTCACAAGTTTACATGTTCAATTTTGAGACAACTTCCAATCAACCACTAAGCCAACAAGAAGAACAACCACCCGAACAAGTCCTGAGCCCTTCAATAAACAATACAAACAGTAAAAACACATCCAAACAAAACAAACGGATGAAGCCCCCAACATTAGAAGAAATCAAAAGCTATTTAGAAAATGAACTAGAAGCAGAAAAATTCTTCAACTACTACACCTCAAACGGTTGGAAAGTAGGTGGTAAGTCACCCATGAAAAATTGGAAAGCAGCAGCACGCAACTGGATGATCAAGGCAAATGAACTTAAAACAGAAAAAGCACATGATCAAAAACGGGACAACCTGAACACAAGCCAAAACAAAGATTACCATGAGCCACTTTAAGATCATAGACAATATCACCCATTATGATTTTAATAAGAGCCTGATCTTCATGGAACGAATGGGGCAAAAACATTATGGTCTAAAATTCAAGATCAACCCGGAAGACAAAAAGATTATCTACACACTAATGCTCTACTTCATTCGCGATAAAGAGAATTGTAAAAAACGTGGCATTGATTTAAACAAAGGAATCCTTCTTACCGGTCCGGTAGGCTGCGGTAAAACGTCATTAATGTTCCTGATGAGATACTTTGCCCACTTCCCACCAGTAGTTAAACCGACCAGAGAAATAGCCTTTGAGTTCATCCGGGAAGGATATGGCACCATCAACAAATACGGCAAAAAACCAATCCACTACTGCTTTGACGATCTCGGAGTAGAACAATCCATTAAATACTATGGAAACGATTGTAACGTCATGGCCGAAATCCTCCTTAGCCGTTACGACCTCTTCATCAGTCAGGGAATACCAACACATGCTACAACCAACCTCAACGCCAACGAACTCGAAAAACTCTACGGCAACCGGGTAAGGTCAAGATTGAGAGAGATGTTTAATCTGGTTGCTTTTGAAAAAAACACTATGGACAAAAGGACATAATGATTTTGTTGCAAATTGTTTTTTATGCGACAGAAACAAAAAGCCCTACAACAATATGTCATAGGGCTTTATTTTTGTGTGCACATGATCATTGATTTTAGCTGATTCGCTTACGAATCTGTTGTTGCTGATATTCTGACAATTGCTTGAATCTGCGACCAAACCATTGTAGTGCTAACCTATCAGCCTTTTCTTGGTCCTCTCTTGATTGGCTTGCGTACCAAGCCAATGTCGAGACACCTCCTATAATTCCTGCCAATGCAAGAATTGGAATAATTGGAAATGGCATAACATTTATTTTAAAGTTTATAAAACCGGCTTCTAGGTGCCGGACCACCTGTATTAATCATCCATATTCTCCAAGAGTAATGTTAAAAGTCCCAAACCCACAAGAGATAAACGAAAGTAAGACCGTATTATCAGGAGTATATAAAATAGATCATAAAAGAGTTTCGATATTATCAAAGTTCTCTTCCCCTCTTAATTCTAGAAGTTCTTCTGTCTTTTGATTGATACCAGATTTTATTCTGGACAATTCAGATTCATAAAACTCAATTTTTTGTTTGAAATATAGGTTGTCACGATTGCGATATATCCTACTATCAATTTGAAGTTTAATATAATCCTTAATCTGTTCTTTCGCTTTTGAAACTTTTACAAAAATAATAGCGGTACTAATTTCAAAGAGGAGTACTGTAATTCCATACCAACTAATTAGATCTAAAATGGTTATCACTGGAACGAGTATGACTAAAATGCATGACAATAAAACAATTGATGCAACGCTCCATCGAACAAACTGACCGTATTTTTTATTGGATAAAGCTTCCAGATAATCATCTGTAAACTTCATTGTAAACTGATGTTTTTCAAAGATCACCTGCTTCTTTTCAAGTTCTTCAAGCTCTTTTAATAGCCTTTCTTCTTGCTCCCTTCTCTTTTCAAGCTCATCCTCATCAGTCTCAACATTACCATTCTTGATATCAGATAACCAAGTGGCTGCTACAAAAATCAGTAGAACAACTATAATAATCCACCATATAGAGCTAGCTCGTTTTCCCATCTTGAATTAATCTTCTCCCAAAGCGTTAACAATTCCTCCCAACAAAGTTAGCACCAGTCCTCCCATCACCATGTTCTTATTTTTTGAAGCAACTCCTGCAATGGTTATTCCTAATCCACCCACTGCTGTTGCCTTACCAAAGTTTTTAACTTGGTCACTTTCTCTAACACCTTTTTGCACCCAATTGGCAAAATGTTCGCAATTATTCTTTATTAAGTGATAAGTTCGTCTGCTCTTTGTTTTTAAATCAGATAACGCTCTTTCAATGGCATACTCTCTTTCTTCACTGGTTCCTTTGAATCTTTTGACAGAAACTGGCTTATATGTCTTTAAGAACTGAAAAAGCTGATCTGTTGGAAGTATTTTAACACCATCACTGTAATTAGCGATAAATTTAGGTTCACCCGTTTCCCTTTCATACCCAAGAAAGATTACATAATGATCAAACAATCCAAGCTTTTCTTTCTTTACTATTATAGCATCTGCTTGTCTAATACCATTATTTTCTATAAATCTATTTAAAGTCATACACGTTCTTTTCTTCAAATTTCGGCATCAATCAGTTATTAATCAACCCCCCTCAAATCATTAGTCAGCCTATGGTTATGAATTAGTTTCATATTAGTTACGTGCAATTTCCTGAATTGCTTCTATAATCTCATTTACCGGCATTAGCCTATGTTCATATCGCTTCATGTTATTGTTGATCCTATGACTTAAAGTCTTTAGTCTTCCTTTTCTAATTTTGTTCCCTTCAAAATCGAATAAATGTTTTTCAACAGCAGAGAATGTTCCTCTATTTCCTATACAACCAATAATCTCTAAACTATGTAATCTGTACATGAGGTACGCTAGTTCTTCAAGTCTTTCAGCATTCCACTTCAAGTGCAAGTCATCCCCCGGGTTATCAAACAATTTATGCCATCTACCCGGTAATCTTGCCCAATTTCTCTTTTTGCGTATCAGATCGATTAACTCAACTTTAGCTCGTTCATTGAGTTGCCAAGCCAATGTATTCTTTCGCGTTCTTTTTTGTTGGTTAGCTTCCTCTGTTCCAGATAGATCTTGAGCAAATTCCACCAAACCTTCCAATTGGACATGTTCTTGAAAATCGTTATAATCAAACCCATATAATTGACAAGCCAGTTGAGCTATTTGATCAAAATATGGTGCCGCTTCTGTCAGTTCTACTTCCAACTCTCTAATTAGCTCAAATATTAACCGAATGGAGAGTTCAGATACTGCAGATTTGACATGGACTTTTTTCTCAACATCTATGATACTGACTATCCCTTGGTTGATGTCATACAGAGTGGTAGCAAAGGTTGTATTAAAAGAGGGGCTGGCAAGAAGTTCTAACCCTTCACTAGATTGTTGAAGACTAAGGATCCGGTTATAAGCACCTAGCAACATTGTTTCAAAACCAAATTCATCCAGAACGGCTCTGATTTCCTTTTTTCTGTTAGGGAAAAAATGTTGATCTAATATGTCATCCAGTGAATTCAGGTCTATGTGTTTAATTTAGATTGCAGGTAAGTTTTCAAAACCTCTCTGGCATAATAGTATGCTCTTTGTTTGCACCGGTACCAAGAAATTGTAATAAATAGAATGGAAATCAGATAAACCTGATACGAATCATAGTACATATAAATCATAAGCGCTGATCCGATAATAACAGATGTTAGAATAACACGAGAGAAAGCATAATTACCATTAAAATCAGAAATTCTAGGGTTGGCATCAGGAGTGGCGTATCTCATTGCAATTCCAAAAAGAGCATCATTCTTTTTATTTTGATCTCCTGCCTCTTCTTGTAAAAGTTTTTTCACCTTTTTATGCTCGTAAAACCGTACTTTCCAAATATCTTTTCCATCAAGTAATCTACTTGAAGGTTTACCTCCCCATGTCCAATAGTAAAAGTCCTCCAACCAACTAGCCACCGTATTTACAAAATAACCCAAAACAAAAGCTATTGCAGTGGCCGGGACAGTGAAGTCTTTATCAAAATGCTCTCCAATAAATTCTAAATACACCAGATAAACAATAAACCCGGGTATTAGATGAGATAGAATATCGTATAGTTTAAATTTCATAATACTTAGCTTAATATATACATGGAATTAATCCAGCGGGCGTTGCAATCATAACGAACACCGGTATAGTAACTCCCTCTTCTTCATAATCTTTTTTAAACTCTCTCATAGTTCGGATATCTTTGTCACTGGGACCATAAGGACCAAAGGGATGAGAATGCCATTCACCTATATAGCCAAATGTTTGTCCTGATTCATTTTTGTGCATATCAACTTGATCTTTCAGCCCCTCAACCCCTCGAATAAAGCATCCCGAATTAGCTTCGCTATCTGGTGGAGCAAGTATGATATCCGTGATGTGTAAGCATTTGGTTTTATTATTAACTAGACCGATCAACACTCCTCCGGTTTCATTTGGCATTGCTTTACCCATTTCTGACATTAACATCTCATCTAAACCTGCCTTCATTCTGATCTCCCAACCGCTAATACTTTGATATACTCTCAACGGGGGTATAATTCTACGTTCTGATCGCACCGTAAAATTATTGCTATCATCTAGGTAGGTTTGATAAATCACACCATGATCTTGACTATCTACTTTGCTTTCCGCCTTTATAGCTTTGACAAATATTGAGCTGTGAATACTAATTGTATCATCAGGCACAATAGTAGTTTCTGAATTGCATCCCACCCCAACATTGATTAAAGCACTTTCTTTCTTACTTCGAAAAAACTCTCTTTTAAGCCATGCATTTATGTACACATTAGTCAAGTACTCTGCTTGGGATAATACTTTAAGGTCATCAATTCTTGGGTTTCGATCATTTCCTTCAATCAGTAGCATACCAATACGCCCTTCATCTGTAAGTGATCCTCGAACCACTCTATTTCTTGCTTCTAACTCTTGTTTGATAAAGTAATTCTCAAACGAAACAGAAGCTGTGAAATCCATAATCCAGTCCACTCCTTTCAAGCATTTCTTCAATCGATCTAATTCGAATAGCACATTACCTCTATGTGGAATTCCTAGAATTTGCAGATTATCATTGTCAGCTTCATAAAGCTCTTCGGCCGTTTTTTGAATAGCAACCGCCTTATTTACACCAATTGAATCAGTAAGCAACCCATACCTAACCATATTATGGGGCTCGATTTTATCATGATCAAACAATACAGTACTGGTTCCAGCATATCCCTCTCTAATCAAATGCATCATTACTTTAGACCCAACTGCTCCACAACCAAAAACGACTGAGCTACCAATAATACTCTTACTTCCAGAAACTTCTTGAGCCTTTTTAATACTTAGTGGTTCATTGTGCTTCTGAAAACCAACAGGCAAATTCTTACTGATTACCCCTTCAACAATAGCATCATCTTCTATGGTCAAATAAAAATTAAAAAACTCTATATCTCCATTGTATCCGATTAAAGGCTTTGGCCTTTTTACTGAAAGTAGAACAGGAAATTCTTTTATTCCTGGTGTTCTTACAATAGGTATAATAGCTAGTAGTTTTGATAAATCGATATCAGCCCATATTGCAAATTTGAGCAGTGTATCAAGGTCTTTTGGTAATTGATTTGGAAACTGATCATTTATATTATCATTTTCACTCCGGATAACTGCTCCAATCAATAATCTTTGGGACCCTAATCCCGCTTCATTTTGTGCAAGTTTTTCAATAATTGGTTTATAAGTTTCCTTTAACTCCTCAATATTGGTTAAAACTCTTACCACCTCATATCCCGGATATTTTATTTTATCTCCTTCAGTTCTTGGCTTCTCCTTTTCTTTTATTAATAATAAGGTGAAATTCAGCTTCTTTTCAAATTGTTTTTTATCTTCAAAAACATCAACCAATTGTTGGTATTTGTACACGATATTTCCTTGATACCCTTCTAATCGCATAGGATCAAATTGTCCGCCATCTTCAACCAAAGACCCATTTGCGGCATCCTTAAGCCAACTCCTTACCCTAATCACAAGATCAGTAACTCGCTTATTGGCAAACCACTCATTGTAATCGCCCCTTATTAAACAAAACGGTGCTGGTGCATCTTTTCTCGAAACATACAAGTGTGAAATACCGTCCTTAGGGAAACTTTTTCTGTCTGAATATACTTTAGGAGCTGCTGCTGGGTAAAGTTTCTTGTTAAAAACAAATAAAACATCTTCCGTCTTTCGGATATCAATCCCATTATAATTCCCTCTGGGTGGTAGAATAATGTTTACGCTAAATGGGATAGCTATATTATCATCATCCCACTTCAAGACCTTCAGTTTTCGCTTATTTAAGTAACTACGCAATATCTCAAGATCTTCCACTAAGTTCTGAGACAAATTATCTGTATGATTTTCTAAATCATCACTATATAGACTTCGAGCCATACTCAGATTTCTTATTAACAACAGTTGAGGCACCTCCTATAGCTGTCGCTGCCGTACCCTCTTTTTGTTCTTCTCGTACAGGACCACTTGGACTTACCTCAAATACATAAGGTTTAGGCTCTTTTTCTTTGGGTTCCTTCGATAATTCGATAAAATCTGAACTTGTATTGAGTTTCTTTTGATATTGCTTTTTTGCTTCAGCATGCGGAGGGTTTTTGTCAGAACTTCTTACAACCTTACAAGAGCCAATTATTCTTCCAGCACCTTCTTTGTAGTCTAATATATTTAAGGAGCTATCTTTTGGTGTCTTATTCTCCTCCTTATCATCATAAGGGACATCATTAAAAAATGTCCAAGAGCAATGGTGTGGAGACATAAAAAGGTCCCACTTAAGCTTATCCTTATTGTTGTTATTCTCACTCTTATCAAGAATCATCTCCCATATATTGTGATCAGCATCTCCTCCGAACAGATAAAAACAGGCCCAATCTGAATCAGTTTTGTTTATCTTAAACCTAGCCTGCATAGCAATACTGCTAAAGTTTTTATCCTTCTCAGCAGTAGCCTCAATCAGACTTTTCTTAAATGGAGAGTGGACGAAAAACTCAAAGTTATCTGTATTATTTCCATTAATATCTTTAAGGTAAATTGTATCACCGGGAACACTTGCTGGAATTTTTTCGAACTTTTCATCACCATCATAACCGATCATTCTGATACGGTTTCCATCGTTGTTTTTTTCTGGCTTGTCTTCTTCCCATAGTTTTCTCCTTCTTTCGGCCTCTTTCTTCAATGCTCTTGCATCATCATTGGAGGCTCCATTGAATAGCATAGTTGTACACCATAGCTCATTAATGATAATCTCATTATTATCTTTATTGTCATCATTATAATCATCTGGAGAATTTCCATGAAAGAAGTTCTTTTTAAACCCCAGACAATGATCTTCATCAGGATGTGTAAGAATAAATAAATCAACAAATGGTGCATCATTCTCATTTGTTTGAATGCTATCAATCAGATCATCTTTAACTGCAAAGATTTTGTTTCCAGCATCTGTCTCCTTGCCTTCTCTGATTTTACAGTCAATCAGTATTGATGTTTTATCACTCAAAGTGATTAAAGTAGTATCACCATTGTCAACGGGATAGAATTTTAGTAAATGTTTACTCATGGATTTTGTTTTCAATATTTTGAAGCACCAACTCTCATCATTGCGGCATGGTGCAATCAATCCGAAAGAGAAAAGAATCTGAGATAGATTTGCTTAGAACAGAATTGTTCATACATTTGCGACCTCAAACTTGAAAAAGTTCTTACGAGCTGCTAAGTTTGGCGACAGATCAGCTCACAAAAAATAAGCGGTTGCTCTCTTCGGGCAACTGCTTTTGTTCGCTCAAAGTCAGGACAATTAAGATGCCAATTATCATAAACTGACAAATTGTCTTAAATTTTATGGTTTTGTTAATTACCTCAATAAAAAATGACATTACTACTGTCATTTTGGTACTAATAGAAGCTCCCACACGCAGGTTATAAGGTATTCACTTCACGCCAACTATGCTTGTGCCATAAATGAATATGGCATCTGCGCTCCCGCCCTTCTGTTCTCGTTCATTCGCAGCTACTCTGCCTAAGCTATCGCTCAGTCACCGCTGCTTATTGTTTATGCTCGCCTGCGGGTCGCTGCGGGCTAATCGGGCTGATCACAGTTTTTGATTACCCTGTGCTTCCAGTCGCTTGCTATTGGTCATCACTCCTTTGCTTCAAACCATTGTTAAATGATAATTAAACAAGACTTTTCAGGGCAGTCACTCCTCTCAACAGCAAGCCGCTTCCAGCACCACACGCAAGAGCACGTCACTTGGCTTCTCAGGAAACCTGCTAACCCAAACGCCATGCACTTACCTTTCCAAGCGCTCATCAAAAACTCCGCCAGCCCTGCTGTAAACAGTAGCATCCAACCAGTCCCCTCCGGGTTCTACTGTTGTCTCCACCCTTGCTCCACTCGCAGGACGGCTCGCGAAAGGCTACGCCTGATAACCTGCTTTTCCATTTCAACCCTATCTTTGTAATATGAAGTTTGATTTCGAAAATGATATGAAAAAATCCTTATCGGAAAATGTTCCATATGGAATCAAACTGCCTAAACGGAATGAAATTCACAAAAGTTTAATTGACCACTTAACACTATTCACGAAACTCATCCCTATTACTCCAAGAGATGTCAAATTTGCTCCTGAAATAAAAGCCGAACTTCACAATCATCCCAAAAAAGATATCATAGAAACCATTGCCTCAAGGCTATCCCGTGGCCAAGATGTTAACTTATTTCAAAGTCGAAGGCTATTTCAAGTTCAGTTCCATGATCATTTAGTTTATGAATGGAACATCTATCATCTACATCTTTCCAAAGAGAAAGACAAAAAAAGTCCATTCGTTAAACAAGTTAATCAGTTGCTATTTGTTTATATATCTGATAAGGAGGCTATCATTTTAGGGACGGACACTCATAAAAAAGGAGTGTTCGGTGATACTAAATGGCAGGAAGTTTTGCATGATTACTTTCCATATACTATTTCAAAGTACAAAGATGATGTTATAAAAGACTTATCTCCAAAAGTAGATGCACAGGACAGACAAATTCTCTGGGACAAAGGGTATACACTTGGAATGACTAAAATTCGAGATCAAGTATACATAAACCCCGGTGTTGGAAGAACCACCAGTGGTCACAGCATGTTAGTTGTCACACAAGCTGATGAAACAGTCCGTTGGTTATACACCATATCAGAACAATTTGAGAAGCACTACAGTTTAATTTGCACTGCGCTTAATTTCAATGAAGCCGCAGTCAAATTCCAACTAAGAATTGGTGAAAGCACTTTTGAAATCATAGAAACAGATTCTGATTGGGTACTACTTACATTTCCTGAAACAGTCAATGTTACGCCTATTATTGAAGAGGAGTAAACCTAAAATATACCTTAGTCAATATTAGCCCCGTTCACCAAACAGCAAGGTCAAGCCCTCCGGGTTTCACCAAAAATCTCCAACCTTTAGGTAGTATTTATGGATGAAAACCTTGCCTTATTGGTTCACTATCCGCTTTTGGTGGCCTAAGCATTATTTAAGGTATCATCCATTTTAGGTAAAGAAAAAAGGGATACCGTAATGATATCCCTTCAGTCAAACAAGAAGATCCGTACCAACTATTAAGTTAGTCCTCTTCACAATAAACTGCAGCTTGGCTCATAGCAGTAGCTACAGAACCGCCAACTACCAAATAGCCTCCTATTGAAACAATAGTAGCCGGTAGTGCCACCGGAGCAGCCAAAATAGTTGTTCCGGCAGCCGCAATTACTAATCCGATAATTCGCAACTTCTTAAAGAATGGAGGTGTGTCCTTACCACATCTTTTGAAAAATGATGTTAATTTATCCTTCTTCATAATTCAGTTTATTGGACCTCAACAATGCTCAACGCATTATAGGCTCCATTCTTCAACGTGTACTGATTTCCATTCACTTCCTGATAGAATTCAACCATCAACAAATAAACATCTGTTCCCGTTCCACTTGCGGCTAATGTTGGAGTCAATACAACGTTTGTTGAGGTAGCGTCAATTGGTAAATTGACTGCATTAGTCTCCTGAATATCAGAATCACCAGTAGCAAAGTCAACTTTGCCCCAGGCGCCTCTCAATGTGATGTGAGTTGCCCCGGCTGGTGCCTTCAAATCATTAATTGGAATCAAATCATCCAACGTAATCACTCCTGTACCCAAATCAACATCATAAGGGTTGAATAGGATAGAACCTAGTACAGCATCCTCATTGAAGTTAAAGCCTTTCAGCAAAGCTTTCGCTTGCGGATCAACAATTCCAATCCCAACATTTCTGCCGCCTCTAACACTTGTTCCGTCATAGTTTTTAATCTGGGTCATCAACTTGGTCAAACGGGAAGTCACACGACTATCAGATGCATTTTGCATCATAGTTCTCACAGAGTCACGCAACAGCTTTCCGGATCTTGCAGAAGAACCAAATTCAGAACCATTTTCCCGGGTTCTCTCAAACGCAGGATCATTCTTAATTCGATCAGCTTCCACACCACCTTTTTCTCTGGCCAGGTAACCATCTTTCGATTTGTAGAAGGAAATATCTCCGATTTTCCCTTCCAATTTGATTATACCTTTTTGTCTTGCCATAATTTGTGTTATTGTCAATTACAGGTCCATTCCAAGGTTGACCATTTCACCCGTGCACAACACAAAATTCAATACACATCTGCAGAAAAGAAAATTTCAGGTTCCACATAAAACCTTCCAGTACAAATTATTCCGAATAAGAACGCTTAAACTGATTTTGTCAAAAGAGAAATAGCTTGATGGACAATATTTTCTAATTGTCATTAAATTTGTAATGTGCCGAAATGCTCTTTCATACCAGTTTATCCTTTAAACCAATATGTCCAATTTATTTGGGTTGAGGATCAAGCTGAACTGAAACTGGAAAGCACCCATCACGCGCATCTTTTCTGCGAATTAATTTTTAATTATGGAGAAGATTTCAATGTAGGCGGTGAGAATACAGAGAGCTTTCAAAATACTTCTGATCAACACATTGTCTCCGGTCTTAAAAAGAAACCTTTTCTGACTTCCGTTGCAGGTAGACATCTCAATGTGGGAATAATTCTTAAACCCAAACTGTACGGTTATCTGCTGAGTAAATTTGCTTCTAAAGAGTTCTCAGAACTATCAGAAATAGTATATGATTCGTTAATCGTATGTGATCAACCAGACTTTGAAAAACTTTCAAAACATCTAATCAATTTCTTTTCAAAATTCTCGTTTGATCCGGAACTAGAGAAATTCGAAAAATTCATTTCCAGGGAAACCTCAAGAGATGGATACCATAAAGATTTCAACGATTCTATTAATTTATCTCAAAAGACCTTTATAAATCGGTTTAAACAAAACTATCATGTAACACCTAGAGAGTTCGTGCTCTTAAAGCAGACAAACTATGCAGCTACGTTGATAAACATTTATCCCAATTCCACTCTGACAGAAATTGGATTAGAAGCTGGGTTTTATGATCAATCTCACTTTATTCGGAACTTCAAAAAGCACTACGGATATACTCCAAAGCAATTCAGAAAAATGGAGAATTACGCCTCCGTAAATTCTGTACAATTTTAAATCTACCCAGCGAAATAATTTTGTAATAAATTTTTATTATGAAATGTTCAGTTTATATCGCAACAAGCGTTGATGGCTTCATTGCAAGAAAAGATGGTAGTGTTGATTGGCTTGATAATACAGTGGATAAAAATATTGCACCTGAAGAAGTTGATGACTTTGGATGGAATGATTTCATCAACTCCGTAGATTGTATAATAATGGGGAGAAATACTATAGGTAGTATTTCAAACTTAAACGCGGAATCACTTAAACAAACCTATTCCAACACGAAAATCTATGTGTTAAGTACTACTTTGAAACAAGCTCCAGATAACTTGAAAGATGCACTAGAAGTGTATTCGGGGGGATTAAATGAGTTAATGACATTACTTGAAAGTAAAGGACATAAACATGCCTATGTTGATGGCGGAAGAACAATCCAATCATTTATAGATGCTAAGCTAATTAATGACCTTATTATAACAAGAATTCCCATTTTATTGGGCGAGGGAATTCCATTATTCGGCAAAACAAATGAAGATGTTAAATTAGAACTTGTGGACTGTAAAATGTTTTCGAATGGGTTCGCGCAAGTAAAGTACTTAACAGAATATTAACCTTCATGGATTACATCAGAATAAAAGGAGCTCGTCAAAACAATCTTAAAAACATTGACGTTGAAATTCCTCGTAACAAAATTGTAGTATTTACTGGGGTTTCTGGTTCGGGAAAATCGTCTTTAGTTTTTGAAACTATCACTGCTGAAGCTCAAAGACAGTTATATGACACCTTTAGTACATTTGCCAGAAGCAGATTACCAAAGTATGAACAGGCGGATTACGATTTGATTACGGGCCTATCACCTGTGATCCTCTTAGAGCAAAAAAGGATCACAGGTAATTCAAGATCCACAGTGGGTACTATTACTGAGGTTAGCAGCTTTATGAGGTTATTATTCTCTCGTATTGGAGATCACTTCATAGGGCCTTCAAATGCATTTTCTTTCAATAAACCGGAAGGTATGTGTTTATCATGTGGTGGTGTTGGATCCATAAACAAAATTGATTTGGACAAAGTGTTTGATTGGTCAAAATCACTGAATGAGGGAGGAATAAAATTTCCCGATTTCAAAGTTGATTCAATAGGTTGGAAAATAGTAGCATTTTCCGGTTTTTTTGATAGAGACAAACCGCTCAACGAATATTCAGATGAAGAAAAAGAACGTCTCCTTTATGCCGAAGGCGAAAGATTTCAACTAGGAGAGGGTGAAACAGCCTTTGATGCCAACTTCAATGGAATAGTAACCAAGATTAATAGTGGTTATCTAAATAAAGACATAACTAGCCTAACAAAAAGAAGAAAGAAAATCATTGAACGATTCATTGACTCGAAAGCTTGTGAAGTTTGTAATGGAAGTAGATTGAATCAAAAAGCGCTGTCCGTTAAAATAAATGGAAAAAATATACACGAACTATCTGAATTTCAGATTAACGAACTCTTCAATTTCATCTCTGCAATTGACAATAAGGAAGCATCAACGGTATTAGACCAAATAAGTTTTAGATTGAAAAATTTAGTCGACTTGGGTGTTGGCTATTTAAACCTATCAAGGCAAACATCAACTCTGTCTGGGGGTGAAGCCCAGAGAGTTAAATTGTCAAAGCAATTAGGCAATAGTCTTACTGAAATGCTTTATGTATTAGATGAACCAAGTGTTGGACTCCATCCTAGGGATGTTCATTTGGTTAACAACTTGCTAATTAACCTTAGAGACTTAGGCAATACAATATTAGTTGTAGAACATGATCCGGATGTAATTAAAATAGCAGACCATATTGTAGATATGGGCCCAAAAGCCGGTTCCTCAGGTGGGGAAGTTGTTTACCAAGGAAGCTTTGATGGTATTAAAAGTTCAAACTCTTTAACTGGTCAAATGTTAAAAAAGGGAGTCCCTGAAAAGGAAAATTATCGAAGAGCAACTAAGCACTTTCTTATTGAGAATGCCAACGATAACAATCTCAAAAATGTATCAGTAGCAATACCCCAAAATATCTTTACATGTATTACAGGTGTTGCCGGCTCAGGTAAGAGTTCATTAATCCACAAAGCATTTATTCGACAATACCCGAATTCAATAATTATCGATCAAAGTCCAATAGGAAAATCTACTCGCTCTAATCCAGCGACCTATGTGGGTGTATTTGACGATATCAGAAAGCTATTTGGTCAAGTCAACAAGATAGACCCTTCTTTATTCAGTTTCAATGCAAAAGGAGCCTGTTCAAAGTGCAAAGGTGTTGGATTTATTAACATGGATATGGCCTTTCTTGATCCAGTGAAAACAGTTTGTGATCAGTGTGAGGGTAAGAGATATAATCAAGAAGCACTCGGTTACTTATACAATGGTAAAGATATAGCTGAGGTACTAGATCTTACAATAAATCAGGCACTAGATTTCTTTGATCAGCCATCAATCACAAAAAAACTCTCGTTACTTAAAAAGGTAGGACTAGGGTACTTGAAACTTGGACAATCCTTATCCACTCTATCCGGAGGTGAATGCCAGCGCGTCAAACTGGCAAGTGAATTACACAAAGAAGGCAATATCTATATACTTGATGAACCAACTACTGGACTCCATTTATCTGATATATCATTAATCATTGACTTGTTCAACGAAATAGTCGATAATGGTAATACACTTATTGTAATAGAACATAGCCTGGATATCATCAATGTTGCCGATTGGATTATTGACGTTGGTCCAGAAGGAGGAACCTCTGGAGGACAAGTAATTTTTGAAGGAACTCCAGCGGAAATCCTAAATTGTGAGCATAGCCATACCGGCAAATTCTTAAGAAACTATCTGTCCAATTAACCCATTTACTACTCTTTGAAATCAATATCTTTGCTACAGAGGCCCTATGGGTGAAGTATGGATGAAGTATGAATGAGTAGACTGAAACGAATATGCATATACCCAAAGGATGTACAACGAATTACAGGCAGAAGTGAACGCTATGGCCGGAAGCTCTTACAGAAGATTAGAAGACATTTTGAGAAAGAGCAGCACCAGTTTGTCACTATCAAAGAATTCAGTGAATACACAGGTATTAATGAAGCTGAAATCGAACAATACATCCTGGACTAAGGGCCAAAAATTGGTCCAGAACTCAATCAGCATCCCACCTCATTTTATTTGATGCAATTTGTTACTATTTATAGTGTTAATTAGTTGATTATAGTTACTTTTGTACTGTTCAAGTTCTTTAAATTGTAGCAATGCCAATTAAACCGAAAGGTTTCAAAATCGGTAACAGTTCAAAAATACTTGGATTTAAGCATTTGAAAACTAATTAGTTATAAATATTGGACGAGTCCCGTCCAGACCGCAAAAAGGTTCACTATTGTAGTGGACCTTTTTCGTTTTTAGAAGTTATCTTTAATTTTGGTTTATGAACCATTTCGTTTATATCATAAAGAATTCTGATGATATACTTTATAAAGGATACTCAACTGATATCAATCAAAGGCTGGAATATCATAATAATAACAAAAGTAGTTATACTAAAAACAAAGGACCATGGACTCTAATTTTCATCAGGCAATTTGATTCAAAGTCAAATGCATTATCATATGAAAAAATGCTCAAAAGACAGAATCATAAATATTTGGAGTGGTTAGTTCAATCTGATAAAAATGAATTATAGCGTTGGGGTCGTCTCGGCTCAGCCGAGATCCAGACCGCAAAAAGGTTCGCTTTATAGTGAGCCTTTTTTTGTGCACTAAAGTTTTAAAAAAAAAGAAGAAGGACGAGATCTCTATAGTTATCCGGATTACACTGAGTGAACGTAGAAAATCGAAGTGAGTCCCGTCAGTCTTTCGAAATAAATACAGGGGTTTTATTTCTTTTATAGGTAATTTGTATCACACCTGAACCCTTCTTTTACTCTCAAATATTCATTGATAAATACTTAGAAATTTTATTCCTAATTTTACACTTTCATTTTTTATCATATGATTGTATCCAAAAATTTCGTCTCGTTTAGAACCATTGTCTTTTCATTCGCGAGAATTAAGTATTTTATCTTAGGCACTATTGGCATTGCTGCACTTTATTATTTTGAAATTATAAAATTTAATATCCCATGGTTACCTCTTTCGGTCATTGGTACAGCTGTTGCATTTTATGTTGGTTTTAAAAATAACCAGTCTTACGACCGACTATGGGAAGCCCGTAAAATTTGGGGTGGTATTGTTAATGACAGCCGAACCTGGGGCATGATGGTAGATGGTTATATCACCAATCATTTTGCCGAGCATAAAAAAAGTGATAAAGAAATTCATGACATTAAAACAAGACTAATTTACCGACACATTGCCTGGCTGTATCAACATAGAAAACAACTACTTGTACCAACCTCATGGGAGCATGTGGGACAGGATACTGAAAGAGGAGCCAGTTTAAGAAGAACAGTGGAAAAAAGGGGCGCCGGATTATTTAACCGGCAAAACGGGAAAGTTGATATGAAGGATTTTATCAGCCCAGAAGAATATACCAGAATTGCCAAGCATAAAAATTCGGCAACACAAATTATTAATGAACAATCCAGAGTTTTACGAGAATTGAGAAGTGAAGGGCTCATAGACGATTTCCGTCATATGCAAATGGGAAATGTACTCAAAAGCTTTTATACTTTACAGGGTAAAAATGAGCGAATCAAAAAATTCCCATTACCCCGACAGTATGCTAATATGAGCCGGATTTTTGTATTTATTTTCATGGCCCTGTTACCGTTTAGCATGATCCCTGAATTGATGGCAATGGGAGGTGACTATGGTTTGATTGTTGCCATTCCTATTACTATATTGATCAACTGGGTTTATTTTATGATGGAAGGTGTGGGAGATTTTTCAGAAAACCCATTTCAGGGTGTCTTATGGGATATCCCAATGTTATCCTTATGCCGAACCATTGAAATTGACCTGAAGGAAATGTTAGGTGAAACAGAATTACCTGCTCCGGTTCAATCCCATAACGATATTTTAATGTAAATGCCATGGTAGTAGAAAGATTTTTACGATTCCGTGCAATTGTTACCTGGACTTTTCCACATGCTATTTGGTTATTAGTCCTGTCAACTGTATTTGCAGCCTTGTACTATTTTGAAATTATCAAATTTGAAATACCATGGTTGCCTGTTTCCGTTATTGGTACAGCCGTGGCCTTTTACGTGGGCTTTAAAAACAACCAATCATACGACAGGATGTGGGAAGCCCGTAAAATTTGGGGTGGTATCGTTAATGACAGCCGAACCTGGGGGATGATGGTAGATGGATATGTTACCAATCAATTCACAGGCCCAACTACCGACAACGAAGAGGTAGCGGCAATAAAAAAACGTTTAATATATCGTCATATCGCATGGCTGTACAGTCACAGAAGTCAACTTTTAATTCCTACTTCATGGGAACATGTTAGCCAGGGTCGCCATATCGCAAAGACAGCACAGTTTTACCAGGAAAAATTTGGAGTTGGTTTAGTGGCTGACGAGGCTACAAAAATCAATTTAAAAAACTATCTCCCACCTGATGAATTTGAACGACTCATCAATAATAAAAACACAGCAACACAGATCATCAATGAACAATCAAGAGATTTGAAAGAATTGAGCGAAAGAAAGCTGATAGATGATTTCCGTCATGTTGAAATGGTAGAAGTGCTCAGAAGTTTTTATGCTTTACAAGGTAAAAATGAACGAATCAAGAAGTTTCCGTTACCGCGACAGTATGCTAATATGAGTAGAATATTTGTTGGTATTTTAATTGCTTTGTTACCGTTTAGCATGATGCCTGCACTTTTAAAAATGGGTGATTGGGCCTTTGGTATGTCCATTCCTGTTACTGCTTTAATTGGTTGGGTTTATGTAATGATGGAAATTGTTGGAGATTACAGTGAAAATCCATTTCAAAGTATGGCTAATGATATTCCTATGTTATCACTATGCAGAACAATAGAAATTGACATGAGAGAGATGCTGGGTGAAACTGATTTACCGGAACCAATTAAATCAAAAAAAGGAATATTAATGTAATATTTAGCATCACTATTATTCGTTTAATCACGTTCCAGCGTGATTCTCCAAACTAAATGTGTTGCATCATCACTGGGGTCAAACCGGTCTGGTGGATAAAAGAAGCCATCTGACGTGCCATATGCTGCCCAAACCTGTCTGTTTTTCTTATTTTCTTCCACTGTCCAAACCAAATCACATTCAAATGGTGAATCGCACAAAATCTTTGAGAAAAAGATCCTTGTTCCACCTTCATCTGTATAGATATAACTATGAAAAAAAGCGCCTTGCCCATTAAAATTGGTATAGGTAAATTCAAACTCCTTAAATGTTTCAGCCGACGGGTTTGGTTCATATACCTTTAAATTTCCCGCGTTTTTCTTATCTTCAAAAAAATCCAATGTCCCATCTGAGTTAATAATTGCTCTTTCGGAATGAACAATAGTCCAATCACCCATTAATTGTTTGGGGTACTTAAACTCGATTTTTTTACACCCTGCTAAAAGTAAAACCATGGCAAGGGTCACTAAATACTTTGGATTATTTTTCATCTGTCCTTCCTATTAAATATTCAATTCCAATTGCCAATCGGAATTTTTCAAAATCATCTATCTTCACACCTAAATCCTGCGACACAAAACTGAAAGGATCGGTAGCATAAACCTCATAATTAGCCGGAAAGTCGTTTGGTGGATAATTATTAGAATTATAGTCTTGTATTGTAATCAAATCTTTACCAAATGCTTCCAGGGCCATTGCCCAACTGGGTTTGATGTATAAGAAGAACTTTTGAATTCGAATACCTGCCTGAAGACCATAATCAAGGGAGGTTACTGTACCGTTGTAAAACCCGTTAAGTTTATATTCTGAGGATAAACTTCTGGAACCGTCCTGATAAATAGTAGCGTGCTCCATTTCCACTTTCCTGATATTGGCATCAATATATCCATCAATATAAATCCTGTGCTTAATATGAAAGCCCAGATTGGCCGTCCACATAATATCCCGGGCTGTAATAAACAGTTCATTTTTTACCCCGTTTGACCACACAGCTTCATTTCTATACTTACCTCTTCCGGCCAAAATACCGGTTCCTAAACTAAACCCGGACTCACCTGCTTCTCCGTAAGCTTTATAAAACGAAACACCAAAATTTGGATGTGATAGTTCTTTTCCTGTAAAACTTTGATATGGTGTTGAAATTTTTGTCCCCCAAAATGCACTAAAGGTTTCAACAAATTGGTTCATTCCTTGTGTTTCAAACTGATTCAAGCTGTATTCCGCACAGAGCTTTAATCCTGTTTGTGCTCTCAAAACAACAGGATATTGTATGATTAAAGCAAATATCAGTAGTAACCGAGTCATATTATGAGGATTTAGGTTCACTATCAAATTTATAAAATTTGATGAAACTATTGACATTTAAGCCCTGCAACCTATAGAGATAAAAGTAACTTCATTTTCCTCTTTTCACCATCAACTAATTGTCAGGATTATTATTATTCCCTGATTGTGTTTCCTGAATTTTTAACAAGCTGCCTTTTACAGCAGCCTGAGTTCTGTTTTTTACATCTAGTTTTTGGTATAGACTTAAAATATGTGTTTTAACTGTATTTACCGATACAAACAACTTTTCCCCTATTTCTTTATTGGAGTAGCCATATGTCAACAAATCCAGCACCTCCCTTTCGCGGTTACTTAACTTGTTGTGAAGTACAATATTTACATCCAAATTAGAAAGATCAACCGGTCCCTGTCTTTTTGTATCATTCAGTTTAGATTCGAGTACCAAAACTTCACTCAATCGTAATTTGATTTCAGATCGCAAAGCTTCCATCCTGATCTTTGCTACCTTTTGATAAAAAATGAATAATGCCACCAACAATAATACACAGAGCGCACTGGCAGCAAGCCACAACCTTTGATTTGCTATTTCACTGGTCTGGTGAGCATTCTCCTCACTTAAAAGTTTATTTTGCACCAGAATTTTTTCCTTTTCCAGGCTATCAATTAATTTTTTCTGGTTGTATTCGAACCGGTATTGACTTTCCAGAAGTGCCCTTTGGCTGGCTATACCATTTAAACTGTCATAAATAGTAGTATACCCCTCATGGTAGTTCAATGCTTTTTGATAATTTCCTTTTGATTTATGTACCAAATACAATAGCCTGTACAATTTCTGCATTGATAAAGGATGGTAATGTTCTTTCGCTATTTCCTTAGCCCTGTTAGCATAATATTCCGTTTGATCAAACTCTCCTTTTTTAGAATAGATTAATGCAATTTTTATTAGACTATTAGTTTGTTTCCTTACCAGGTTAAATTCCTCTTCAATAGCAAGCGCTTTCAGTTCGTAAACTAATGATGAGTCCAGATTCCCCATATCAAAATAAACATTACCATAGGCAATATAACTTGCTGCAAACCGTCTCCTTTCTCCCAACTCCTTTCTAATTTCAAAGGATTTTTCATAATAAAACATTGCAGAGTCATAGACTTCGGTCCTTCTAAAAACAGAGCCGATATTATTATAA
The DNA here is from genome assembly GCA_965230195.1 of Putridiphycobacter sp. Classification (GTDB taxonomy): domain Bacteria; phylum Bacteroidota; class Bacteroidia; order Flavobacteriales_D; family Crocinitomicaceae; genus Putridiphycobacter. Next base: position 6,869,652 of record OZ245997.1, on the reverse strand, counting down.
TTATTGGAGAGACTTCCCTTGCGGTCCATTTGCTTATTACATGTTGCTGCCTCTCTGAAATAAGCCAATGCCTGCTCATGATTATTGATATCCCGGTGCAAAGTACCAAGATTATTCAACAACGAAGCGTATCCTTCTTCCTCTCCTATCAAATCAACAATTTCCAGACTTTTTAAATAGCTGTCAATCGCTTCGGGAATATTACCATCTTCATCAAAAAAATACCCTTTCCATGCATAAGATTCTGCTTGACCGTATTGATAATCTGCAGCGATAGAAAGATCAAGCATTTCATCAACCAAAATTCTTGCAGTATCCGGATTTTGTCGGTGAATCAACTTGGTTAATACTGATCGCGCATTTATGGCAATTGTATCCGGAGCCGTTTTATCTCTGATAACAGTTAAAAGAGAATCTATTGAGGGTTGTTGTGCTATAACTATTTGAGAAGTAAATAGCCCACACAATAATAACCCAAGAAAAACATAACGCATAAATCAATTATTGCTTATTGTAGAACAAAGTGCGAAATATAGGAAATATACCCCTTAAAATTATTTCTTACTTATTTTTTTGATCTGAGAACCAGTAAATATGAATTAAAAGATTACATTTGTCCACATGAGCACTTCAATTCCTCATATCATTATCGCCGATAAGGCGTGGGTCTAAAAGACAGGTAAAGTCATTGACTTATTGTTAGGTTTTTTCCCTACAGTCATTCCTGTCATATTATTCAGCTGGTTTTTTAAGCCTGAAGGCTTTTAAATGTTTTACAATTTTGACTTGTTCAAAAATCTGAACAGTCTGTTTTAATTTTAACTATAATGTTTAATAAAATATTTTGGAATGATAACCATTCCCTATTAAATCTCGGATACAAAATTAATTTTGATAAATACCGATATGCTAATAACCTGGACCAATTTGACGTTGGGAGAGTTATTAAAGTTAACCGTGACCGTTATATCATTGCTGATGAACATAATCAGTATAACGCTGAAATAATTGGTAGTTTAAGATATAGTGCATCTTCTGCCATAGACCTTCCTGCAATCGGTGATTGGGTTGCTTTTTCTTCATTCGACACTCAAACAGCATACATTCATGCCGTTTTTGAAAGAGATAATATCCTGTTGCGAAAATCAGCCGGAAAACAGGTTGATCAGCAAATTATTGCTGTCAATGTAAATTATGGTCTTCTATTACAATCTGTCAACAGGGATTTTAATCTTAACCGACTGGAGCGTTACCTCGCAATTTGTTATGAAGCCGATATTGAACCCATCATCATATTAACTAAAATTGATTTGATTGATGCAGAAAAACTGGAATCCATATTAAACGCTGTGAAGCAACGACTACCCAATACAGAAGTACTGACAATTAGCACGGTCACCGGACAGGGGCTAAAAACTTTAAATGAATTGATCAAGCAAAGATATACTTATTGTCTGTTAGGTTCTTCAGGTGTCGGTAAATCAACTTTGATCAACCATTTATTGTCGGTTGATAAAATGAAAACAGCACCTGTAAGTGAAAAGGTAAACAAAGGAAAACATGCCACAACACACCGGGAACTTTTAGTGTTACCAAATGGTGGTATTATCATTGACAACCCTGGAATGCGGGAAATCGGGATAATTAATTCTGAACAGGGGTTAGAGCAAACCTTTGATATAATATCTGATTTTGCAAAAGATTGTAAATTCAGGGATTGCCAACATATTAACGAATCAAATTGTGCTGTAAAACAAGCTGTTGATCAGGAACAAATTGATCAGAATTTATATAAAAACTATCTTAAACTGATTAAAGAAGAGGAGCACCACAATTCTTCTTTAAACGATCAAAAAAGAAAGGATAAAAAACTGGCAAAAAGAATTAAAGCCTCGCAACGATTCAAAAACAAATAAATCGGTTCATAAATATAAAAAGCACTTTTTTAAAGTGCTTTTTTCTTTTAAAATTAAAATCGATTCTAAGACCTGACCTGCTACACAACATAATTATACACCTCCAATTATCAACCACTTACACTCTAATTCCCTTAAGTATATTGCCCCGTTTAATCAATGGAGCATACCGTTCAATAAATTTTTTATCAAAAACCTGTTGTTTTTTTAAGCAACCCCTAAAGACTTATTCCGTTTAATGTAAAACTCAATATTTTATTAAACCAAATGAATCGACTACTTAAACTCATATTTGCGTTTGTACTCTGCTGTACAACCGGATATTACACCTACGGCTCACATGCCTCTGGAGGTAATATTTCATTTATAGCCACAGCTATCCCCAATCAATTTCAGATCACGTTAACATTATATAGTGATTGTGGTGGTATTCCTGCCCCGACAGATGTTGACATTGAACTTTGGAATGATTGCGGATTGACTTTACCAACAATTAGTTTAACCTCCCCAACCGTAACAGAGGTATCACAATTATGTCCATCCGCCTTAGCGCAAAGTGAATGTAATGGTGGTAATTTACCAGGGGTGGAATCTAATGTATGGACTGGTTATGTATTTTTAGATCCAACCTGTGATTCCTGGCATGCCAGTTATGCGCTAAATGCCAGAAACCCTTCGGACAACTTAAACGGAGGAACCATGTATTTGGAAACCACCATTAATACGGCTGTTGCCCCTAATAATACCACACCAGTGGTTGGTGCTGCTCCAATTCCTTATGTATGTGTTAACTTACCAGTAGCCTACGATATGGCTGTGGTTGAGCCGGATGGAGATTCACTATTTTTTGAATTAACTGACCCTTTACAAGGTGCCGGAAATCCTAATGGTTTTGTAGCCGGTTATTCAGCTACTGCACCTATACCGGGAATTACCATTAACCCTTCTACAGGTCAGCTTGATTTTATCCCTACTGCTACCGGAACCTATGTGGTAGCCGTTATGATTGAAGAATACAATAGTGTGGGGGTACTCATCAGTACCACTATTCACGATATGCAATTTGAGGTGATTAACTGTGTAAACACACCTCCGGAAGCCCCTTTAACAGTAGATAACTTTAACGATAACGGAACCGGGGCTTCATTAAACCTCGACCCTTTAACCAATACTTACAGTATTTCAGCCTGTGATGGTGATTTCTTTAGCTTTGATGTAACATTCTCTGATATTGATATTCCGGACGATACTGTATCTATTGTATCGAATATACAAACCATTTTACCGGGATCAAATATTTCATTTACCGGAACCAACCCTACCACTGCAACTGTAGACTGGACGGTTAACCTTAACTATACCGGTACAATTATATCTTTTAATGCCAATGACGGGGCCTGCCCGATTATGGGAATCGCTTCCTTTTCGGTAGCACTTGATATTCCACCACCACTGGGAGTCAGTCCTAATGATTCAATTTGTGGAAACCAGGTAGCTGAAATATTTGCCGAAGGAGACGGACCAATACTATGGACTTCTATTTCCGGTGACCCGATTGTAATTGGAACTAACTTTACCTGTAATGGTTGTTTTGACCCCGTGGCTACACCATCTGTAACCACAACTTATGTGGCTATGGATTCCTCAGGGTGTCAGTTAACTGATACCGTTACTATACAGGTAGAACAAAACTTTGGTGGTATTATTGCCAATATTGCCACACCTGACACAGCTGTATGTCCGGGAGAATGTGTCCCGATTGACGGTTATGCACAGGAAGATTTTACCGGAACAACCACACAAACATTCAGTAATACCACTGACGGACTTTTTGGTCCTAACAGTACCTATGCCCCTTCTCCAAACCCACCATTACCAACTTCAATATTTGTAGCCGGAGTCGCTGTTGGCTTTGATACACTGACCACCAACTCTATTAAAGAAGTTTGTATTAATATTGAACATGATGATATCGGAGACCTGGTAGTTAACCTCATGGCGCCGGATGGACAGATCTTTGAGCTGACCTCTAATAACGGGGCCACAAATGATGATTACAATATTTGTTTTACACCCAATGCATTATTTGATGTAACAGTACCTAATGTACCTTTAAACTCAGGATCAAATTACCTGCCGGAAGGCGGACCAATCGGATCGGCATTTACCAATCCGGGTGGTTTAGATACAGTACTGGTACAGGGATTCTGGAATATACAGGTCATTAACCAGGGAACAGGATTTGGAGTACTCCATGAATGGTCAATCACATTCTGTGATCCGTTTGACTTCCCGGTTGCCGCAGCTTTCCTTTCGTGGGATAACCAGGATGGTATGCCTCCGGGACCAGCGGTAGCTGACCCTGTGATCTGCCCTACTCAAACCGGTTGGTATACATTAACTGCTTTTGATGTGGATATGTGCTGGGAGTCTGACTCTATTGAAATTACAATTTTACCATTACCTGACCCGGGAATATCATCAACACCACAAATTTGTGTTGAGGCCGGAGTGATTGACCTGTTTACCTATTTAGGTGGTACACCTGATGCCGGTGGATACTGGGAAGATTCTACAGGAACTGTGGTGAACCCGGTAATGAATGCCAATGTACTGTGGGATAACGCCCCTTACTATTATATTGCCCAAACCCCTTCAGGTTGTAGAGATACTGCAACGGTTACACCTGATGTGATTACAGTGACTGCAACTACTGTAGCAGTTGACAGTGATTGCCAGGCTTGTAACGGATCAGTACAAATTAACCCTTCAGGTGGTGTGACGCCATATACCTTTACTGATTTAACCAGTGCTACAGCGCCTCAGGTATCTAATTCATTTACCAACCTGTGCGGATCAGGAAATTACGACTTCCTGATAGAGGATGCCATTGGGTGTGTCTTTAATATATCGGATGTGGTCAATGACATTAACCTGCCAATTATTACGGACACCTTTATTGTAGATGCCAGCTGCTTCTCTTTCTGTGACGGTGAAATTGCTGTGATCGGACAGAACCTGCAATCTTACAGTATTGACGGAGCACCTCCGGTAAACAATAATACATTCTCAGGACTATGTGCCGGAACTTATGATATTACTGCTTATTCAGGTCAAAACGGATTATACTGTTCGGTTGATTTATTAAATGTGGTAATCACTGAGCCGGATGAACTGATTATTACGGATTATCCTGGTGATGATAATGATAATTCAACTACTGATAATGTACTGGTTTGCCAGGAAAATGAATTGACTTTATTTGTTGATGGTCAGGGTGGAGATGGTAACTATACTTATACATGGTACCAGGATAATTACACCAACTCTATTGGAACAGGGCCACTACTGACTACCCCTTATAATAATGGTGATTTTTATGTGATCATGAGTGAAGGATCTTGTCCGCAGGATACTGCTCACTTTACCGCTTACCAACCACAACCGGTATTCCCGGCATTAACAACAACTGGTGGAAGAGTAGACGGATGTGCCCCATTACTTGTTGAGTTTAATCCGGCACCAACACAAAATAAAGTTGACATTGAAACCATTAAATGGTCATTCTCTAACGGACATTACCTGGTAGGAGATCATGATGACTTATTAGAGTACGAGTTTACTAACCCGGGAATATATGATGTGACCATGACTGTAACCACTAATTATTCTCCTACTCCAACTAATGATGATGACGAGCAGTGTATTTTTGACACTACTTACTACTCATATATTGAGGCCTACGGAACACCGAAGCTTAACTTTACTTCAAACCCGATTCAGGCTACCATTTATGAGCCTAATGCCACAATGGTTAATCTTTCAAGCAATACAGCTGTGAGTTTTGAATGGGACTTTGGTAGTGATGCCACACCGCAAACTTCTACCGAAAGAAACCCAACCATTACTTTTGAAGATGCCGTACCAGGCAGATATCCAATATCATTAAAAGGATGGAATGTACACGGTTGTGAAAACATAGTGTTTGGTGAAGTACAAATTATTAATGATGTACAAACTTATGCACCAAATGTATTTACCCCGGATGGTAACAACTTTAACGAAAAATGGAGAGTATATATATCCGGTATTGATATATACGACTACGAACTAACCATCTACAACCGTTATGGTGAAATTGTATGGAAATCATACGACTCAGAAGCCGAATGGGACGGAACCTACGGTAACAATGGTAATGTGGTACAAGATGGTACCTACCCTTGGGTAATTGTTGCCAAAGATGCGCTGGATGATAAAAAATACCAGTTCAAAGGAACTGTAAATATTGTTAAGTAATATATTTAAATTTCATAAAACCAACCAAAAAAAAGCGGATCGTAATCGATCCGCTTTTTTTTGGTACAAACAATTTTCTTTACATCTAATCTACCCCATTAGCTATTATTTCCCGATTGAATTTTCCCAATTCTAAATAAACAATCTTCTCTTTTTTTAGAAAAAGCTTTTTCCAAGAAAAAAAAATAACAAATAACACACTATTAAATAGCAAGTTAAATTAAAAACATGACGAAAGTCAGATTATTTTTATTTTTAGAATGATTCTAAATAAGAAAAAATGATTAGGTTTGTCCTATCTTTATTTAGACTAATTAAAAATAAGAAAATGAAAAAAGCTCTATTATCTGTAAGCCTGTTTTTAGGAATCACTTCTATTGGACAGGTAGTTAGTGATCAGGTGTCAGTACAACAGGATTATACTCACCAATCTTACTATAGTTTTGAAAATGGCGAGGTAGCCAATATCATTAATAACGACTGGGACATGGCCTTTGACGTAAGTGCATTTGGCTCAGCAATCAGAATCAATGCTCAGGATCAGGTTAAACTATATGTTGCCTCAACAGACACATCAGACTGGATGGGACTGGATACAGCAGGTATGTCAGGTTGGACAGCATTAAATAACTCTGACCAAACGTGGACACATGGTGCATTCAATGATGATTATGATGTTAATAATTCATCAGATTTAGGTTGGGGATTATACAATTCAACCACTCATTTTATTACCGGAAACAAGCTTTTTGCTATACAACTATCTGACGGATCAGTAAAAAAAATCTGGATTAAACTATTAGCTTCCGGAACCTATACATTTACTGTAGCTGACCTTGACAATAACAATACATTTACTGAAACTATTGTTAAAGGTGACTATAGCGGAAAGAATTTTGCCTATTATGATATTGCTTCTCAAACTGCGCTTGACCGTGAACCGGCTTCTGCAGACTGGGATATTGTCTTCACTAAATATGTAGGAGAATTATTTCCGGGAACCTATTATGGTGTAACAGGAGCATTGGCAAATTATGGTGTGCACGTTCATCAGGCAGAAACTGCATTAGGTGCTGATATTCCATTCAGTAATACTTACCAGTTCGATACTGAAATCAATGTAATTGGGTACGACTGGAAAACATTTGATTTTACACAAGGATTTGTACTGGAAGATTCTGTGGCATATTTCGCTAATACAGATGCTGATGGTACAACCTGGAAGATTGTATTTACCGGCTTTGACGGTTCAACTACAGGAAATATTGCATTTGATATTGAACAGGTAGCATTTGCCGGTATTGCTGAAAATACTGAGATAGCATTAAGTGTTTACCCTAACCCAACTACAGATTTTGTAAATATCAAAACAAATGAAGCTTTAAAATCAGTTAGTCTGATTAGTGTTGGTGGTAAAACCATTTTACAAAAACCAGTAACAGAAGCAAATCAAACAACTGTTTCACTGGAAAGCCTAAATCAGGGCATCTATTTTTTACGAATAGAAGCTGCTAATGGTGCCATAACCACCAAACAAATTATCAAACAATAATACGGAGTACTAAACTTTTAATAATTGGATACATCAATCCATATCATATTAAAATAAACTATAAACACATGAAATATTTATTATTAATTCTAACTGCCACAATTTTGTTTTCATGCAACACCGAGCCAATCGTTCAGGAAAAGGAAAGCAATGAACAAAAAGTTGGTGTTCTCTTAGTTAATCACGGATCTCATTCCGAAAACTGGAGAAACATGCTATTAGATGTTGAAGAGTCAGTTAAAGATGAGATATTGAAAAACGAAAGAATTTCAGATGTCAGAACAGCATTTATGGAATACAATGAACCTTCAATTGCCACTCGTCTGAAAGAATTTGATGCTGAAGGTTATACTGATGTTATCCTGGTTCCTATTTTTCTAACTGTTAGTTCTCACTATTCCCATGATATACCTGTTATAGCGGGAATCAGTTCAGACCCTAAGATTCAGGAAGAATTAAAAAAAGAGAAAATCGAAGTATATAAAGCCGAAGCTAATGTGACGATAACACCTCCCTTAGACTATACAACCATACTGAAAAAGAATGTTGAAAGAAGGGTGTCAGCACTTAGTGAAAACTCTGAAAACGAAGCTGTTTTACTGGTTGCATATGGTGATGAACAATACAATCAGCAATGGGAAGAAATGGTAGAGGAAATAGGAAAATTTTTAAAGTTCAAAACCGGTCATGAAAGTATTGCTTACTCATGGTGTGGTCATATTGTAAGATATTCTTCTGATCCAACCACTGAGGGTATCGAAAAACTATTCGAACTGGAAGATAATGTAATTGTAATTCCGGTATTAGTAGCCAATGATGAACATTTCCAGGGTGAAATTATACAAAATGGTGTGGATGCAGCCTCAAGTGTATCCAACGTTAAATATGTTCAGGATGCTATCCTTCCTGATCAAAACCTCAACCAATGGGTAATAGATATTACCGAACAAACAATATCTAACCTGTAAGCAGGAACATCAATGCGGTATTCTTTTAATCATGATAGGAGAAAGTGGATAGCAACATTAGTTGCTTCCGCTTTCTTCATTTATTTTTGGACTTTCGGGCCTTTACAGGCAGCCATTGAGCCTTTTTTCGAATCTGAAAAAGATGCACACTATGTTAAGCCGGTAGTTATTTCAGAAGATAAAGCCGCTAATCATTTTTCCAGTAAATCCATTGGTGAGTTTGAAACCGAAGGTGATGGTTACCGGTTAATCACCAACTCAGAAAAGGAAGCGGAAAATGCAAAAGTTCTGGCCTTTGATGATCAGGTAATCTCAAATACCGAATACGGACGAACGCTCTTAAAAAATGCAAGACATTTTTTTAAGAATCCTTTGGCTCAATTCACGCTCAAACAAACGGAACAATTATTCTATGCTGAAGTGCAATTGGACAATGAAAGATTTTTTTACTTTCAAAGCAAAGGCCTGACCAATCATATTAAAGGTTATTCCGGCCCAATTAACATTGGTATTTTTATAGACGAAAATGCCCGATTAAAAAACATTCACCTGGTCAGTTCAAGTGAAACTAAAAGTTATCTGGAGAAAATAGCCAAAACACATTACTACGACCAGTACAACAACCAACCAATTAATAAAACACATCAGATTGATGCCATTTCAGGAGCAACAATTACGACAAAAGCCATTGCATTAACTACAACCGAACTGGTATCAACAGCTTACCCCCAACCTATTGAAATTCTATCCGACAAAATGGGAATTTCAGACTATATGGTCAACGCAAAACTAACCCTGTGGTGGATTCTTGAAATAGGACTGATTTTTATATTGTTTCTTTATGCCTATCAGAAAAAATTAAGAAAAAGTAAACGATTTGTAATATTAACCTCATTAGCATCAATGCTCTATATTGGTTTTTTCCTTAATGAATCATTTACTTATGTAACCTTTATCCACCCTTTTATTGGCACTTCCCTTTCCTCATTTATGGGGTTATACGCCCTCTTTGTATTGCTGGGTGCCATTTGGGGGAAAAATACATATTGTAAACATATTTGTCCTTACGGTAATATACAACGTTTGCAACTCAAATTAACCAAGGGCCTCAATAAAAAATTCTTCCTGAAAAATAAACGAATCAGACAGGTTCGCTTTACCATTTTATTCTTTTTGATAGTAGGAATAGTTGCAGGACTCAGAAACCTGAGTCATTTAGAACCTTTCCCTTACATATTTGGTTTGGAGATTGAAAGTTTATGGTATTTCGTATTCGCCGTATTCGGCTTACTAATTAATTGGATTTATCCTATGATATGGTGCAGGTTATTGTGCCCAACAGGTTCGATACTTGATACAATTACTGTTCTTTCAACAAAAAAATAATAGTATGACACACCAATTTAAAGTTTTACATGAAAATGAATTAGGCTACATTGCTATATGCACAGATTGTAATAATATACATATCGAACTGGGCAGTTTTATGTCAATCGTATCTCAACGATCTTTCAGATTAATCACCGAAGATTTTAAAGCAAAAAAAACACTGCAATCTTATTATTTAACCGCTACCCCTTCCGGTCTAAAAATGATTATACAAATTACTGACAACACATACATTACATTGACTACAGAAGAATTTGAACAGGCGGTTGAGTTATTGGATATGTCATCTCACCTCTTAAACGTACTGGAAATAATTAACCAATAATGAAAAAGTTCTTTATACTGTCAATATTGATTTTTACTTTCTGTACAGGCCATGCACAATCAGTCATTAAGGTTTTTGACGAAGAAGGTCCGGTACCATTTGTAAAAATTAAATATACCACAAGTAATGACAGTATCTCAAAATACATTTTAACAGATATCACCGGAACAGCTAAAATTGATAACCTTCCTTCAGATAATGATTTATACCTGGTTATTTCCAGAATGGGTTATCATAGCGTTTCGGACACTATTCATTCAAACATTGAAAAAACCTATCAGCTCATTCCATCAAGTACAATGATTGATGAAGTTTGTGTAACTGGTGAATATACCCCTACCAGTACAACTCAGGCTGTAAATAAAATAACAGTAATCAAAAGAGAGGCTATCCTAAAATCAGGAGCATCAACATTGAATGAAATATTAAACTATCAAACTAATATCCGGATTCAACAGGATAATGTTTTGGGATCCGGCTTAAGCATGGGAGGTATGTCCGGAGAGAATGTAAAGATTTTACAGGATGGTGTTCCTGTTATTGGACGCTTGAATGGTAATATCGACCTGAGTCAGATTAATCTGGATAATGTGGAACGGATTGAAATTGTAAACGGACCCTTGTCAGTAAATTATGGTACCAATGCCCTCGCTGGCACCATTAACATTATTACTAAAAAGAATCTACATCCCGGATGGAGTGGAAACATCCAGGGCTATTACGAATCAATAGGTAATTATAATTTATCAGGAAATCTGTCTTACAGGCGTAAAAATCATACTATTAAAATTAATGGTGGTAGAAAGTACTTTGACGGGTGGCGGCCCGAAGAGACCTTTATTACCTTTCCAAAAGAAACCCTGGCCGACACTAACCGTGCCCTGCAATGGAATCCTAAGCTCCAACACTTTGGGGAAATTCAATATATCTTTAATCAGAAATCATGGACCATTAATCCGTTTTTCAGGTATTATCAGGAAAAAATTACAAACAGAGGATTCCCTCTAACTCCTTATTACGAAACTGCTTTTGATGATTACTATTATACCCAACGTATTGATCAGGGGGTAAACATTGATAGACCGTTTAAAAAAGGAAACCTGAAAGCAATTGCAGGTTATAACTACTTTAATCGAATTAAAAACACCTATTTTAAAGACTTAACCACACTTGATCAATCCTTATCTCCCAATGCATCAGATCAGGACACCTCAACTTTTGACCTTAAAATTCTAAGGGTATCATATAGTTCTAAGCGAAAATCCTTTTTCAACTATCAGGTTGGTACTGATATTAATATTGAATCTTCGTATGGCAAAAGAATAAAAGACCAAACTCAATCTATTGGTGATTATGCCATCTATTCCACAGCACAAATTGAATTATTCAATAAAAAACTAACCATTAAACCAGGTGCCCGATATGCCTATAACACTATTTTTCCAGCTCCGGTAACGCCTTCCATTAATTTGAAATATGATCTTGAAAAAGTTCAAATCAGAACCACATTTGCACAGGGGTTTCGCTCCCCTACTTTAAAAGAACTTTATTTCGATTTTGTGGACATTAACCACAATATTCAGGGTAACCTGGATCTTGTTCCCGAAAACTCTTTAAATCTTAGTGCCGCAATAACATGGCTTAAAGCCGTTCAATCTAAAAATCTGGTTAAAGCAGAACTTTCTGCATTTTATAACGACTTTCAAAACCTCATTACATTAGGACAAATTGCAGATGGGTCGTTTACATATATCAATATTGGAGAATACAGTACAACAGGATTGCAAAGCGAAATCAGTTACCGTCAAAGCAATTTCAAAGCACAAGTTAACCTCGCTTATACAGGCCGATATAATTTTGCACAATCTGACCAATTACCAGATTATATATTCAGCCCCGAAGTTGGCACCAACCTCACCTATCAGTTCCTAAAGAAAAAATACAGCATCAACCTGTTTTACAAGTACAACGGAAAATTATTAAGGTATTCTCTTGATGAAGATGATAATATTTTAACCAGTGAAACTGACCACTTTCAAATTGTTGATCTGAGTATAAGTGGCTACTTCATGAATAAAAGCCTGCTACTGACTGTTGGTGGTAAAAATTTGTTGAATGTCAAAAACGTAAATGTTACCGGTATTTCCGGTTCAGGCGCTCATTCCAGTGCAGGTAACCTGGCAGCTGGCAGGGGAACCTCCATTTTTGTTGCCCTTAATTACAGGTTTAAACACTACAAACAAAATTAACTATGAAAACAATCTCATTAATTACAGCGGTATTAATACTTTGTTATTCATGTGAGAAGGATGAGATTCCTATTCGCCCGCATGAAACAGGAGATGCCATAATTATTCAAACTGAGGTTTCAACCTATAGTGACCAACTCTACTTTGACCTGGGAACCGGCACTTTTGTCAAACAGAATGCAAAAACTGAATGGGATCTGGCCTTTGGTTGCGGAGAATTTGGAGAATTAATTTTTAGTAATACAGCAAAATCAACTGCTGTGGCCAGAATCGAAAATGGCAATTTTTCCGAAACTACATCAATTGAAGGTTTGGAGTTTATTTTTGAATCAAGTACAGGCCATAAAGATTCAACTGCTTTCGATCAATGGCAGAACACCGATTTGTTTATCATTGATTTAGGATATACCCATTCAGGGGTCCACCAGGGTTATGGTAAACTTATGATCACTGAAAATAATGATACCGAATGGAAAATTAAATGTGGTTATCTGGCTGAGACTACCCCTACAGAAGTTGCATTAAAAAAGAATGATACCCATAATACCATTTTCTTTTCCTTTATCACCAAAGCAACTGCCGATATTGAACCACCAAAAGCGAATTGGGACCTGTGCTTTACCCAGTACATCCACCATTTTCATGAATTTGACACGCCTTACCTGGTTTCAGGTGTCTTACTAAACCGTTCTAATGTCTCTGCTTATCAGCATAAAAGCACCGATTTTTTAAATATTGATTTTGAAGATGTAAATACCGAAGAACTCTCTCCCTTTTTAGATGCAATAGGCTTCGATTGGAAAACTTATGCGGGTGAAGGGTTTTACATTGTTTACCCTGAGGATAATTTTATTGTTAAAAGCACAGAAGGATACATTTACAAACTTCATTTTACAGGTTTTCATGGAGAATCCGGTGAAAAGGGTTTTCCAAAGGTTGAATTACAAGCACTTTAAGATATGAAAATAGATCAGGAAACCTTACTTCGAATTGAACAGCAGTTAAGTCACCCGGAAGGAGAAAGTGGAATTTTGATCGGGGATAATATGTACGAAAGTAATTTTGGTATGATTGGTCATGCCATTTGCGAACTGGAACTGGAAAATAACCAATCCATTCTGGAAATTGGTCATGGTAATTGTAAACATCTCCCTTTAATATTAAAACAGACAAAAAATGTATTGTTTTATGGCCTTGAAATTTCAAAAACCATGAAAAATGAGGCTGAGCAGAATAACGCGGGTTATGTTGCCAGCGGACAAGCAGAATTTAAGTTATATGATGGTGAAATGATCCCTCATCCTCAGAACAGATTTGATAAAATAATGACTGTTAACACGGTGTATTTCTGGACAAAGCCGGTTTCACTTTTGAAGGAAATATATCGTGTTCTAAAACCGGAAGGCACTGTGATTATTGCCTTTGCTGAAAAAAGCTTTATGCAAAACTTACCCTTTGTTCAAAGCAAATTCAAACTATACGACAAAGAAGCAATCAATCAATTAGTCAATCAAACCAGTTTTAATATTGACTCATATCACACCTATACCGAACAGGTCAGAAGTAAAACCGGTGACATGGTTGAACGGGAATTCTCAGTGGTTAACTTACAAAAATGATCTGCCGCTGAAGTGTAAGTTTATTTACTTTTTAACGACAAATCATAAAATGTTTTGTTATGAAAAGCTTTATAACCGTTCTTGTTTTTTCACTTTCTCTGATTTCATGCATCAGCCATGGAAAATCAGTTTCTAATGATGAAATTCCGGCACCGGAAAATTATGATTCTTACCAGGTAGCCTATTTTGCCAGTGGCTGTTTTTGGTGCGTTGAAGCTATTTTTGAATCTGTTGAAGGCGTTCAGGAAGCAGTTTCAGGATATTCAGGAGGTGTAATAGAAAATCCGACCTACGAACAGGTCAGTTCCGGCAGGACAAAGCATGCGGAAACAGTTAAGGTATATTACGACTCTACCAAAGTGAGCTTTGAAACATTAGTTGACGTCTTTTTCAACTCTCATGATCCCACAACATTAAATCAGCAAGGGCCGGACAAAGGACCACAGTATCGTTCAATTGCTTTTTATAATAATGCCGTTGAAAAACGCATTATTGACCAGAAAATAAAACATTTACTGTCTACAGGTGTCTTCCCTGAAATTACTACTGAGGTGGTCAAATTCAATGTGTTTTATATTGCAGAAGCCTATCATCAAAACTATGAACGTCTCCATCCTGAAAATGGATATATCAAGGCCGTTTCAATTCCCAGATTAAATGCTTTTAAAGCAAAAATGCCAAAGGTATTAAAAGCAGGGGCTCATCATTAACCAAATTAAAAAATCTTGTTTTTAAAATATCAGGTATCATTATCAGAACTTAGAAAATAAAACTGATCATGCGACTGGTATGAAAAATTGGATTTGCTTAACCTCATTCTGGTATACCTTAAAGTCATTGCAGCTCACCAACCTATTTTACCGTTTAGTAAGTCTTTTTCCACAATAATTTTTTACCTTTAAGCTCTCAAATTTTAAAGACTCATGACAACATATCAGAACTACGCATTAGGTCAATGGCAATCCGGAGACGGAGTGGAAATTGAACATTTCAACACTATTACAGGTGAAAAAATAGGGGAAACATCCTCAAAAGGGTTGGACTATGCCGCCATGCGCAATTATGCAGTTGAAAAGGGAGGACACGCACTGAGAAAAATGACTTTTCAGGAACGTGGAATAATGTTAAAGAAATTGGCATTACACCTTATTAGTATTAAAAAGAAATTTTATGCACTAAGTGCAGCAACCGGGGCAACCAAAATTGACTCCTGGATTGATATTGAAGGAGGGATTGGTAACCTTTTTGCCAATGCATCTCTTAGAAAGCAATTTCCTGACTTACCATATTATGTTGATGGCGATACAGTTCCTTTATCAAAAGGCGGAAGTTTTATTGGACACCATATCATGGTTCCAAAAGAAGGTGTTGCCATTCATATTAACGCTTTTAACTTCCCAATTTGGGGAATGCTTGAAAAAATTGCAGTTAACCTTATGGCTGGTGTACCGGCTATCGTCAAACCATCAGAATACACCTCTTACCTGACCGAATTAATGGTAAGGGAAATTATTGCTTCTAAAATACTTCCTGAAGGTGCCCTGCAATTGGTTACCGGACTTGGTCGCGGTATTTTAGACCATGTCACTAATCAGGATGTCATTACATTTACTGGTTCAGCCGCTACTGGTAAGATATTAAAAGCACTTCCTAATATCACAGAAAACTCAGTTCCGTTTAATATGGAAGCAGATTCATTGAACGCGGCTGTTTTAGGCAAAGATGCCGTTCCGGGAACACCAGAGTTTGATATATTTATTAAAGAAGTTCAAAAAGAAATCACTGTTAAAGCCGGACAGAAATGTACTGCTGTCAGAAGGATTATTGTCCCTGAAGAACTAATGGAAGATGTTCAGATCGCATTATCAAAACGTTTGTCCAAAACCGTAATTGGTGATCCGGCAGATGAAAATGTAAGAATGGGAGCACTGGCCTCACACGTTCAGGTTGACAGAGTAAAAGAGAATGTCAAACTTCTACAGGCCGAACAGGAAATTGTTTACGGAGATCTCGAGAATTTTGAAGTACATAGCAGTGCAGATAAAAATAAAGGGGCTTTCTTCTCTCCTATTTTATT
The DNA here is from genome assembly GCA_965230195.1 of Putridiphycobacter sp. Lineage (GTDB taxonomy): Bacteria > Bacteroidota > Bacteroidia > Flavobacteriales_D > Crocinitomicaceae > Putridiphycobacter. The sequence continues at coordinate 6,853,258 of OZ245997.1, read as the reverse complement.
TAGAAATGATAATCCTTTTGAAAAAACAAAAGTTCATGACATAGAATGTTTTGGACCTGTTTCTACTTTAATGCCTTATAAAGATTTGGATGAAGCAGTAAAAATAGCCAGAATGGGTAAAGGATCTCTTGTTTCTTCGATTGTAACAGCAGATGATAAAATTGCAACTGATTATGTGGTTAACGCTGCAGCCATGCACGGTAGAATCTTAGTATTAAATGAAAGATGTGCCAAGGAAAGTACAGGACATGGTTCTCCAATGCCGTTATTGACTCATGGAGGTCCCGGACGTGCAGGAGGAGGAGAAGAAATGGGTGGTAAACGTGGCGTTATGCACTATCTGCAAAGAACTGCCATTCAGGGGCACCCACAAACTATTACAGCTATCACACAACAATTTCAGGTTGGAGCGGATCAGCCTGAGCCTGTAAAACATGTATTCCGATATCATTTTGAAGAACTTGAAGTTGGAATGACTGTGTTTACACATAAACATACTGTAACCGAAACCGATATTACAAATTTTGCCAATGTCAGCGGTGATAACTTTTATGCTCATATGGATGCCACCTCATTAGATGGTACCATCTTTGAACAAAGAGTAGCACATGGTTACTTTCTGCTATCTAAAGCCGCCGGGTTATTTGTTGACCCTAAAAAAGGACCTGTTTTATTGAATTATGGTATTGAAGAGGCCCGATTTACCAAACCGGTTTATCCGGGTGCCACTATTGGTGTCAGATTTACTGTAAAAGAAAAATTAGATCAGGAAAAAAGGTCAGAAGAAGATATTGCAAAAGGAATTGTGAAGTTCCTGGTAGATATTTATGACGAAACCGGAGAAACGGTAGGTATTGCCACGATATTAACCATGGTAAGAAAGATTGATCAGTCAAAATAGTTATTAGTCTTGAGTTTTTAGTTATTAGATTGGATGTACAATTATAAGAATTTAAAATTATGGCAAAAGGCTATGGAGATCGTTGAAGATACGTATAATATAGCAGAGCAATTGCCTCAAAATGTAACCTATAGTTTTAAAGACCAAATAATAAGGAGTGCATTATCAGTACCTAGTAACATTGCGGAAGGAGCAGGAAGAAATTCAACAAAGGAATTTAACCGTTTTCTTGATATTTCGAATGGCTCATGTTTTGAACTAGAAACTCAATTGTTATTAATCGAACGTATATTTAAAATTGAAACTAAAAAAATACTAGTCAAACTAGAAGAAATTCAGAAAATGACCTTTGCTTTAAAAAAGGCCAATAAATAGACACTATTAACTATTAACTATTAACTATTAACTATTAACAAAGAAACTAAAATACTATACAATGAACGCTATAAATGAGGGACACGTAGAATTTGAGATCAACGAAAAAGGAATTGCCACGATTGAATTCGGGCATCCGTTATCAAATTCATTGCCTGGAAAAATATTAAATAAACTGGCCAATACTATTACTGAAATTGGTCAAAAGAATGAGGTTAAGGTAATTGTCTTAAAATCGGCAGGAGAACGTGCTTTTTGTGCCGGAGCAAGCTTTGACGAATTAATTTCAATTAAAGATTTTGAGACCGGAAAAGTTTTCTTTTCAGGTTTCGCTAATGTAATTAATGCCTGTCGTAAATGCCCGAAACTAATCATTGGTCGGGTTCAGGGTAAAGCAGTTGGTGGAGGTGTAGGTGTTGCTTCAGCAGTTGATTATTGCTTTGCAACTAAATTTGCCTCTGTAAAACTATCTGAACTGGCAGTAGGTATCGGACCTTTTGTAGTTGGACCTGCAGTTGAGCGTAAAATTGGTATGTCTGCCATGTCCCAATTGGCTATTGATGCTACTGAATGGCAAACAGCTCAGTGGGCAAAAGACAAAGGTTTGTATGCCGAAATTTTTGACTCTGTAGAGGATATGGATCAGGCCATTGAGACTTTATCTGCTAAACTGGCTGGCTCTAACCCTGAAGCCATGTCAATGTTGAAAGATATTTTTTGGGAAGGGACCGAAAATTGGGATGAACTTCTCAAAGAAAGAGCGGCCATGAGCGGGAAATTGGTCTTATCAGATTTCACTATTAATGCAATCAATTCTTTTAAGAAGAAATAACCCTTATCTTTGCATCTGAAAAAAATACACCATGGCCATTTCCATTGAAGACATCAAATCAGCATTAACAAAAGTTATTGAACCAGACCTTAAAAAAGACATTATTGCTTTAAATCTGGTATCAGATATTAAAACTGATGGAGAAAACATCAGCTTTACTGTTAAAATTTCCAATCCTGCAATGCATTCTAAAAAAAGAATGAAGGAAGCTTGTGAATTTGCATTGGAACGTGCTTTTGGAAAATCAGTAAAAGCTTCGATTTCGATTGAAGCATTACCTAAGGATCGTGATCCTGAAATCAGAAAAGTACTACCAAATATTAAACATATCATTGCTGTTGCCTCAGGAAAAGGAGGAGTTGGTAAATCAACTATCACTGCTAACCTCGCTGCAGGACTTGCAAAAAAAGGACATAAAGTTGGCCTGGTAGATGCTGATATCTATGGTCCTTCAGCACCAACAATGTTTGACCTGGTTGGCCGGCGACCAAATGGTGTGGAAAAGGATGGTAAAACCTTAATTCAACCTGTGGAATCTTTTGGAGTCAAAGTACTGTCAATTGGTTTCTTTTCTGAACCGGATCAGGCAGTGGTATGGAGAGGACCAATGGCTTCAAAAGCACTAAATCAACTCTTTAAAGATGCCGATTGGGATGCCTTGGATTATCTGTTAATTGATTTACCTCCGGGAACAGGAGACATTCATTTATCACTGGTTCAAAATGTACCTTTAACCGGCGTTATTATTGTCAGCACGCCTCAGGAAGTAGCTTTGGCTGATGCCAGAAAAGGAATTAACATGTTTCAAATGGACTCATTGAAGGTACCTGTTATTGGTTTAGTTGAAAATATGGCCTGGTTTACACCAGCAGAATTACCTGATAATAAGTACTATATATTTGGCCGTGATGGTGCTAAGAATTTAGCCGAATCCATGAATGTACCACTTCTTGCTCAAATTCCTTTAATTCAAAGCGTTAGAGAATCAGGAGATGTAGGCCGACCTGCTGTATTGCAAGAAAACACCATCTCTTCTGCTGTTTTTGACGATTTTGTTAATACCTTTGTGGAAGCAGTTGAAAAATAAAACGCAATGACTGATCAGGAAAAAATAGAAATTGCTTTACAATCAATCAGACCTTATTTACAAAAAGACGGCGGAGACGTTGAATTTGTTGAATTAACTGAAGATAATGTAGTTAAAGTTAAACTTTTAGGGGCTTGCGTTGGATGTGACATGAGTAAAATGACACTAAAGGCCGGTATTGAAGAATCCATTAAAAATGTCTTCCCTGAAATAGAATCAGTTGAGTCTATTTAAGTAGAACAAAAGGTAATAATTTGCTGACAATAATTATGGTTCTTAGTCAGGTAAACCAGTAACTAAAATAACTGTAGTTCCTTATTCCCCGATCTGTTCACCCATTTTGATGGTAGTTTCAAATCCGTTCTTAGTATTTACAACTAAGTCTTCGCTAAACTGAATCATTTTTTCGAAAAGTAATATTAAGGTTGAGCCTCCAAAGGCAAAATACCCTTTTTCATCTCCTTTTTCTACCAATTTTCCCGATTGATAGGTTTGGATAATTCCTCCAGTTAAAGTGGCACCAACATCACAAATCAACACATCCCCATACTCCTCAGATTGAACCTCCATAAACTCTCTCTTATTTTCACAAAAAATACGCATCCTCTTTCTCAATGCTAATGGTGAGACAGAATAATAAGCGCCTTTTATTTTTTTATTTTCACCAGCCATTCCTGATACCGGAAAATGATACCGGTGATAATCAACCGGAGCTAAACGGATAATTGCCATACTACCATTAGCATATTTGTCCGCCAGACTATCACTATTTAAAAATGAACTTAAAGAAAACTGCTGGCCTTTAACAAAGAATAAATGACTATCCTGAATTGTTGGAAAAACCAATAATTTACCATCAGCTGGTGAAACAATTCCTTCCTCTACAGGACGGCAATGTCCTTTGATCTTCCGGTAAAAAAAGTCATTAAAATGTTTGAATCCATCCTGAGGGATATGATAATCATTTAAATCGATTTCGTATTGCTCAACAAAGGGAATAATTCTTTTTTCAGAGGATTTAGAATTCATATACCAGCCACCCAGTGTTGAGAATAATTTCCTTTTAATCAACACCCAAAGTGAAAGTTTCCCCAAAACGTTTCCTCCATACAAGAACTTTAAAAACGATCCTCCGGGTACAGCCTCGATCTGTTTCTGACCACTACTACGATCTATATATTCAATTTCATTCATTTCAGAGAACGAAACTAAGAAAAACTATGGTATTTCGGAAGGTCAGTACTACTTCTTTTCACGGATTAAATGTACATTCCCCTGTCCGCTGAATTCAGTATTATTTGTAGAAACAGCCTTATAAGTCACAAAGTAAACACCATCTAAGCAAGGTTTTCCATTTTTACTATTACTACCATCCCATTTATCGTCAATTGAATTAAAATGGAATACCTCTACACCATAGCGGTTAAACACACCACAGTCAAACTCATCAATACCTCTTGCCGGAAAGAAAAACTCATTGTTAGGAGAGACTCCAGGTGTAAATACGTTTGGTATTTCAATTTCCGGAAAAGGATGAACCGTTAATATTTTACAGGCCGTATCCCTACAGTCATTAAAATTTTTAGCCACAAGGCAAACTTCATAGTTTGTCTCGGTATCACCAAGCGCTCTTAAAACAGTATCCGTTTTAGTAATGTTATAATCATATCTAAAAAACCAGTTTCCGTTTTCATTACCAGGTTCATTATTATACCAGGTTATTTTAGAGGTTGAATCGGATAACTCATATGAAGGTTTTGAGAAATACAGTGAAGTATTAATCAATTCAACTTCAACATCTTCAGTGCCTTCATATTCACCAGGCCCTGTAAATTGTTCTGATATCAGGTCAAAATCTGCAACCGGAACCAGTGAGTCAACATAAACCTTTTCAATATAAGTACATCCATTATCATCCGTTAGAGTAACTTCCATCCATCCTGGCACATTGACAATAAAGGTTGAATTATCGGATTCATCTCCATTTTCAAGGTTTTCCCAATGATAAGTCACATTTCCTGTTCCTGACTGATCCAATCCTGCAGTTGTCGCCGTAACCTCACCATTCCCTTTTTGAAAACTTCTGGTTCTACAATATGTTAATGAAGGAATATCAACCACTCCAATTAACGGATTAGGTGAAGGAATAAAAAATGATTCTTCGTAGGTACACCCTATTGAATCCTGAATTGTAATGGTGTATTCTCCGGCAAATTGATCTTCAATTTTGTCTTCTCCTAGGCCAAATACGCCACTGGGATCCCATGAATAAATAATATCATCCAATCCGCCCTGATAATTATAAACATTTGCAACTTCGGCACTTCCCGTAGCATCACCGTAACAAGGTGGTGGCACCACACTAATATCAACATCAAGGCTTGGCGGATTATTCAAAGTAACCGAAATTTCATTATAACAACCTGCATCATCAGTGATACTAACCGTATATATACCATATTCCAAAGAATTTGCTGTATTGGTTCCGCTGTTGTTTCTAACTGTACCCGAAGCATCTTTAATTTCAAAATAGAAGCTTCCAGGCGTACCTGTAAAAGCAGTAATTGACCCTGTTGGTGTATTATAACATTGTGGATGCCCAATTGTAGTGTTAATAATAATTGAGCCAACCTGAATACTGAAGTTTTCACTCCATTGACACCCAAGATCGTCCTCAACTATAACTGTCCATACCCCTGAATACAATGTGGTTTGAGTAGAAGTCCCACCCTGGTTAACCACATCAGTGGCAAATACGCCTCCCGAAGGATCAATCCAGGTTACGGTAAGTTGTCCCGGATTAATTGCCGCAATATTCTGAACTGTAGCTGCTCCGTTATTAGCATTATTACAGGATTCATTAATAATACCTGCAATCTCTGCGGTGATTTCATTCTGAGAACCTCCAACATATATTGAATCCCTCAGGATTCCATTCTGGGTAGCGCAAACCTGGTTAAAGACATTTACTGTATGCCATCCCTCACATAACCCTGTAGCCGTTAATGTTGTTTGTCCGCTTGGGGTCCATAAAACAGATAAAGAATCAATATTTTGACAACCTGAAGTTAATGTTGCTGTTCCATTACAGTCTCCACAATCACTATCCGTCTGGCTTAAAGTTAAGGTTGTAAAACTACCTATCCCTATTTCAGTTACAAAACCATCTCCACAAGCATAAAGTAAACCATCATGCCCAACCACCAAATCGTAACAGGTATCAGGCAAGGCAATACTCCCCAATTGGTTCAGATCATCATCAAAAACAAGAATACTATCTCCTACTCCAACATATAAATCACCACATAAGTTAATATCAATTCCAGAACTCTTATAAATTTCACCTTCGGTATCTACAAAATTGATAGATGCTCCGGTAGTAATATCACGCCTTCTGATCGTGTCTCCATCAAAAGTGTAAACATATTCATTATTAACAGCCAAAGCATTCATACCATTATGCCCGGAGTCATAATTTAACATATTGACTTCCTTAAATTCATGATCGTCACTGACATTCCATACCTGTGTGACATCTGGATAAGTTCCTTTAGCTACTTCTCCTAAAAAAGCACCTCCAAACAATGTCTCGGCCATTATTACAAAAACCGATTCTCCATCCGGCCCTGGTTTAATTGAAACAACGTCAGTACTTGATGTAATTGGTGTATAAAGTGCATCAGCAGTAGAATGACCTGTCAAAGCACTGTCAATTTTTAAAACATGATAGCCATTTCCACCTGTACCAATAATCAAAGAATCATCACATTGATCATAAAAAGAACGCCATAATTCTCCGGGCACGTCTAAAGCATTCAGTTGCATATCCGTCACAAAATTACCACCGGCATCAACCTTTGAGATGGCTGGATTTATAAATGCAATATTGGCGTGAGAGTAAACCGCTCCTGTACTTTTATCAACCGACATATCACCTAAAGCTGAAAAGGTATAAGTATAATCCCATAATAATGTACCAGAAGCATTATACTTAGCTAAAAAATTAGATGCAATCTGTTCGTTACCTGAAACATATACATTTCCATAGTCATCAAAATCAATGTTGAATGCTCTGGTTGGATTTGTGATTGGATTCGTCAACCATGGATCAATAATAACAGGTTTTTCCTGATTGTATTCACCAAGGTTATAGCTTACAATATTTTTTTTGATATTAATCTTAACCGGTATTTGGTTCGATTTTGTTTCCTGAAAGCAATAAATATTATTTTCCTGAAAAGTTCCAATTGCACTGGGAAGAAATAAACTTTGTCCTGAATTTCTGACTGATTCCGCATCAGGATAAGATACCTGTATCAATTTGGAATCTGCATAAGGCTTGACTACAAATTGATACTTTAATCCACCTTCCTCAGGAATAATAAACTCAATATCAATACCCGGATAAGCCTCAGCATAAGTTATTTTTTTAAAAGCATCCGATTTAACCGTCTGTCTGTTTACAGTATGATTATATGTGTAACTCACTTTATCATCACTATAAATTTCACTGGTATTGCTATTATCAAAAACAATCCTGAAATACTTCGTATCATACAGGTCCAGGGGCTCATCCTGTTTTCTGTCTTCCAGATATTTGTGCAAGTCTCTCTTGTTATATTTTGCATAACGGTATTCATATATCACTGCATTTTTAGTAAAATGAACAATTGCACCGTTAACTTTTGCAAAGAATAAAACGTTTTCGTTTAAGTAACTATGTTGACCTGTATTTTCAATAAATACCGGTTCATCTAATTTGGATGACCAATCGACACTTTGCGACCATAACCGGGATGAAAGGAAAATGATAAGTAAAAGACTTAAAGTTTTACTCAGTACACCTTTAAAAAAATAATTCATAGTAGTAGTTTATTTCGGGAAGATATCTCTTACAAACTTAAACGTTAAATAAAGGCAAATAGTTGACCAATGCGTCATTTACTTTTAAGTAAATTAGAGTTTTGGCACTTCAGTGCAGTTATGCAAAGGCTACTCGTTAACAAAAATTAATGACACCTAAAACTAAACTAACGTTATGAAAAATAAAAATGCGTTACATTTTAGCTCTGCTTCCGGTCGTTATATTTAACTCTTTTTTCATTCCGCAATCGGATTTACCTCAACAATCTCACCATCTAAATGAAGATTCAAGTGCCGTTTGGATATATTACAGAAATCATCCTGACAATTTAAAGCCCAGTACTGCTATAGGTACGGTTTCCAGAGGAGAACTGGTTAATGGTAAATTAATGCCGTTTTCGGGTCCCAACTTTAATTATTTTGACACCTTATCTTACCTCAGAGGCAGGGCATTTGTCCACGATAAAGTAAAAAAAGTAATTCTTGAGTCTTACCAAACCCTAGTCAAAACCAACCCCGGAAATCATTTTTGTTTCATGGAATGTTCCCATGAACACGGTGGAAAACTCTTTCCTCACCGAACACACCAAAACGGATTAAGTGTCGATTTTATGACACCTGTAATTAAAAATGGTAAGCCGTATTATGGTTTAGACACTACAGGCCTTAACCATTACGGGATTGATTTTGATAATTTCGGAAGATATACTAAAGACACCACCATTTCTATTAATTTTAACCTCATGGCAGCCCATATTCTGGCCATAAATAAAGCTGCAAAACAATATGGTTTAAAAATTAAAAAAGTCATCTTTAAAATGGAATTGAAGGGTGAATTATATGCTACAGAAAATGGTAAAAAACTGATCACAGAAAACATCTACATTACAAAAAAGCTATCTCCGTTAATCAATAATATGCATGACGACCATTACCATATTGATTTCGAAATTATAGAACAGTGATTTACTACGACAGTTTTTGTCAACGGAAAACTACGCTGTGGTTAAAATATTGTAAACAAAAAAAGGAGCACGAATGCTCCTTTAGTTGATGTGGTGATGGACGGGATCGAACCGCCGACACAAGGATTTTCAGTCCTTTGCTCTACCTACTGAGCTACATCACCTCACGTATTGGTGGGGGCAAAGATATAAATCAAATCTTAATTCCAAATAAAATTTTATGTTTTTTTTGATAAAACTTTTTAAATCTTGTTTTTCTATGCAAATTTGAATTGTGAACTTAGTAATAGATCAGGGGAATTCGTATTTTAAAGTTGGGATTTTTTCTCAAAATGAACTGTTGGAACATAAACGATATGGTTATGACCAATTGGATACATTCAACACCTGGATTAAACATCACAATATTGATCAGGTCATCATCTCATCAGTGGTAGATCAGATTGTCAAACCTGAAGGTCTTTCGGAAAATGCGATCATCATTTTAGACCATACTACTCCCTTACCGATTACAAATGGTTACAGTACACCAAAAACATTGGGAAATGACCGATTAGCAAATGCTGTTGCAGCTTGGGCAATCAATCCGCAACAAAACAACCTGGTCATTGATGGCGGAACATGCATTAAATACGACTTGATATCCAAAGAAGGACGTTATCTTGGCGGCGCAATTGCCCCTGGAATAAACATGAGATATCAGGCACTTCATTCCCTAACCGATCAATTACCTAAACTCAATCCTGTAGATATTGATTTTACTTATGGTATCGATTCTGAATCAAGCATTCACACCGGGGTAATATCAGGAATAAACCATGAAATAAATGGTTTTATCCGTCGTTATCAATCCGAATTCGAGCAATTAACAATTTTTATGACAGGAGGAGATGCAAAATACTTTGATAAAACAGATAAAAAGCCCATCTTTGCAATTCAAAATTTGACCCTGATTGGATTAAATGAAATATTAAACTACAATGTTAAACAACTTTAAAGGTTTAAATCTTATCATATTCCTGGCCCTGTCAACTGCCGGGTTTTCTCAAAAAGGGACCAAATCACCTTACAGTGTTTACGGAGTTGGAGAGTTAAAGGGCGGACAATATGCCTACTTTGATGCCATGGGTGGTGCCCAACTGGCTAATTCCGATTCTTCAATTGTAACACAATTCAATCCGGCTACTTATGCCAATATTGGAAGGTACAGGCCAATTTTTCAGGTTGGGTTAAGTGGAGCCCTTACCACCTTAGAAACCAGTAATGGAAGCACAGACACAAGATACTTTGGTTTGAATCAATTTCAAATGGGGCTGCCAATCAAAAAAAACTGGGGAGCTTCTTTCGGACTTACGCCATTCTCTTCAACCGGCTACCTGATTTCCAATCCTATTATGGATGGAGCAGACACTGTTGCAATGAAAATCAATGAGGGAAAAGGAACTTTGAGTAATTTTCATATTGGAACGGCATACAAGCAAAAATTAGGTGATAGAATGTCATTGGCATTAGGGGTCAATGCCAACTACGTTTTCGGAAATATTGAAAAAATCCAATCATTTGAACATACCATTTATCCTGATGATGCACTCCATTCAAGAGTTGTAAACTCTACTTATATAGGTGATCTAAAACTGGATTTTGGTTTTTTACTTGAACGTAAGTTTTACCGTTATGATATTGCACTTGGTGGAACATATACACCGGCAACAAAACTAAATAGTGAAAAAAGTACACTTTCGTTTGCTTACTCCAAAAGCTTCTATCAAAACTACAGCTATTTCAGCACCATTTCAGATACCTCTGAATTTACTGAGAACATTAATGGCATAACATTTATTCCAGAGTCTTATAATATTGGAGCAGAATTCAGACTACGACCATGCCCGGGAAGTACACAATCATACTTACTTATTTTTAAAGGCGATTTTAAACAACAAAACTGGTCAGATTACTATACTGAATTTGATACCGTAAGAACCGACCTTGTTTACAAAGACAGAACTTCTTTTTCATTTGGAATTGAGTATTCTCCAAGGGCTCATGCCAGGTTAAATGATAACCTTATTCCTTATCTGGCAAAAATACATTATAGATTGGGAGCCAACTATACCATGAGTGAAATTTTTGTTGACGACACACAATTGACAAATTATGGCATAAGTTTTGGACTAGGCATTCCGGTACTGAATGGAAATTCAAATACCAATTTAAATCTTGGCGTATCATACAGCGCTTTTGGGACGACTGATAACAACCTGATAAAAGAGAACAACATAGGATTGAGTATCGGCGTTTCAATTAGCCCGGGAATTTACGACAGGTGGTTTGTTAAAAGGAAATATGATTAAAACAGAAATGATGAAAGTGAAAAATTTATTTATAGCAGGTTTATTAATGCTAACCGGTGCACAGTCATTTGCACAGGATCAACCTCGTGAGCTATCAGATGAATGTAAAAAGCAACTCAGTTTAATGGGTACTTATGGAGAGCAGGGAATGTGGAGAGACGCCGCTAACTTTTTCATTAAAGCTCATAAAGCTTGTGGCGAAGAGAATTTAGACCAGACTGACTGGAGTAATGCCAGAGCAATATATACTAAATTGATTAAAGCTGCTACTGACGAAACAGTTAAGAGCGGAATGCAAGATACACTTTACTGGGCTTATGAATCAGAATTAAAGCATTTTAAAACACCAAAACTTCAGGCTGAATATGCTACTAAATTGGTAAAAGATAAATCGAAAGATGCTGAGAAAATTGATAAATTATATGGTGAAAGTGTACATGTGTTAAAAGAAAAATTATCAATTAACCAGTATATCTACTACTATATTCACGTGATTGGAAAATTCAACACTACTCCTCAGGATAAAAAGGATGAGTTTAGAAATTATGCCATTGATGAGTATATTAAATTATCAGATTACATTAGTGTTGCAGTTAAAAACAATCCGGACAGAAAAGAGGCTTATGATAAAGCACAGAACTATCTGGACAAATACTTTTCTCAATTAGTTAAAGATTGTGATAAATTAACCAGTGTATTAGGTGGAAGATTAAACAGCTTACCTGTTGATAAAGATGAAAAGTTAGCTAAAATTCAAACTTATTTGAATTTATTAGATATGAGAGGTTGTGGTCAAACAGACTTATACGGACAATTGGCAGACAGTTCAATTGCAATTAAGCCTACTGCAGTTGCGTACTATTCTCAGGGAAATTTCTTTAAGAAAAAAGAAGATTTGGCAAAAGCAATCGATTACTATAAAAAAGCCATAGAAATGGAAGGTGAAACAGGAGAGAATATTGATCAGTATCAGTACGCTTTAGCTTCTGCTCAACTATCCAGTAAAAAATACAGAGCTGCATTTAGTACAGCTAAAAAAGTACAGGGAGAATTAAAAGGTAAAGCCATGTTGATTTGTGCCGGAGCCATTGGTGCAACAGCAAACTCTTGTGGTGATACTACTTTTGATAGAAAAGCCAACAACTGGTTAGCGGACGATTATATGAAAAAAGCCTCTGCATTAGGTGAAGAGTACTCTTCGCGATATACTTCAAGAGCTCCTGGTACAGAAGAGTTTTTTGAAGCCGGAAAAAAAGCCGGAGACCGAATGACCTTATCTTGTTGGGGAGAGAGTACAACAATTAGATAATTTTGAAAAATCATATCATATATACTTTAAAATTCATTCCTGCTATGATTATAGCGGGAATGTTTTTTTCATGTGAAAATGATTTAGCTAATGTCAAGGTGGTCACAGCAACTAATGAAACTCCTGACAGAATTATCACTGACCTGCACTCTTACTATTCAGACTCAGGGATTGTTCGATACGAAATTATTGCAACCCTGATGGAGGATTATTCGACCAAAGAACAAAAACAAATCTTTAAAAACGGATTTAAGGTCAACTACTATTCCGATAGTACACAATTGGTTTCAAGCCTGAGTGCAGAGTACGCAGAATTTAAACCAATGGAAAACGTTATTATTGCTAAAAACAACGTTATTTTTACTAATTTCGTCAAGCAACAAACACTTAAAACCGAAGAGCTATTTTGGGACCAACGTATCAGAAAAATAAGGACAACCAAACACTTTTTTGTCGAATCTCCCAATACAACAGCTCAAGGGATTGGATTAACTGCAGACGAAACATTCAGCACCTATTCAATGAAATCATTTTCACTCATTTATAAAGATACAAGTAATGAATTTAGCACGATTAAATAAAATTTTAGAAATATTCTGGTGGGCCATTGCCATCATCTCTTTTATTGCTATCTGTGTATTTGCCATTCAGGACGGCTTCGACAAATGGTCTTTTTATTTTGTTATTCCGGCGCTTGCAGCTTTAATGGCCCTGGTGAGAAGATTCATGAAAAACAAACTGGAAAAATCACAAAAATTTAAGAAGTAAGATTTCCGTTTTACTTTTCAATTTCTCACATTAAGAAAGAGCTGACATCACTGATTTAAATTGTAGTTAAATTTTTCAGTAAAATTCACCTTCCTGCTACTCCCCTGTTTAAAAGGTTTGTGGCATATCTTTTGGTGCAATATTAGTATTGTTTGGTAAACTTTTTACCAAAATAAACCACATACAAATGAAAAGTTTATCTATACTTAGTCTGCTCATTACTATCAGCACTCAATCATTTGGGCAAGATCAATTTGAAACAAGGCCGGATGATTGTTTGAAACAAATCAGTTTAATGGAAGAATATGGTGCACAGGGTATGTGGAGAGATGCCGCAGATTTTTTTATTAAAGCACATAATATTTGCGGAGAAGAGAGTCTAGACCAAAAGAACTGGAGTAATGCCAGGACAATATATTCCAAATTAATTGGAGTCACTACAGATAATTCCGCTAAAAAAGGGATGATAGATACCCTACTCTGGACTTATGAAACCGAATTGAAACACTTTAAAACACCAGAAATTCAGGTAGAATATGCCTCAGAACTAATGAGAATTCAATCAAAAAATTATGACAAAATAGGCTTACTTTATAGAGAAAGTATACCCGCTTTAAATGATCAATTATCGATTCATCATTATATCTATTACTTTAAATACCTGATTGGAAAATTCAATGATACTCCTCAGAATAAAAAGGAAGAGTTTAGAAATTATGCCATTGATGAATACATCAAATTATCAGATTACATTAATGTAGCTGTAAAAAACAACCCTGAAAGAAAAGGGGCTTATGAAAATGTACAAAATTACCTCGATAAGTACTTACCTCTTTTAGTAAAAGATTGTGATAAGCTAACCAATGTATTGGGCGGAAAATTAAACAACTTACCATCTGACAAAGATGCAAAACTGGCTAAAATTCAAACTTATTTGAATTTATTGGATATGAGAGGCTGTGGTCAAACAGACTTATACGGCCAGTTAGCAGATAGTTCTATTGCAATTAAGCCTACTGCAGTTGCATACTATTCTCAGGGAAATTTCTTTGAGAAAAAAGAAGATTTAACAAAAGCAATTGAACATTATAAAAAAGCTGTTGAAATGGAGGGTGAAGATGGTAAAAATATTAATCGATATTTATTTGCATTAGCTTCAGCTCAATTGTCAGGCAAAAAATACAAGGCAGCATTTAGTACCGCCAAAAAGGTACAGGGGGAATTAAAAGGTACAGCCATGTTAATCTGTGCCGGAGCTATTGGCGCAACAGTAAACTCTTGTGGTGAAGCCACTTTTGATAGAAAAGCCAACTTTTGGTTAGCAGATGATTATATGAGAAAAGCTGCAACTTTGGGTGAAGAATACTCCCCCCGATACCTCAATCTGGCACCTGATATTGAGTTGACTCATGGTGAGGGAGTTCAAAAAGGAGACTTGATTGAACTAGAATGCTGGGGTGAAAAAACAGTAATACGCTAGGTAAGATTCCCCGTTAATTGCATTATTTGGTTTGACGGGATAAAAAATATTCTCTACTTTTAGGTCAAACTCTATCCTGATGAAAACTATTTCGTTACTCTGTATATTGTGTATTCTGTCCTTTTCTGTTTTTGGGCAATCTGATTATTCTAAAGTCAGGATATTTGTTCCCGACTACAGATTGACCGAACTTTCCGACCTTGGGATTCCAATTGATCACGGCATCAGGAAGAAAGATACATGGCTCGATACCGATCTCTCACAATCACAAATCCAATCCTTAATTGCACATCAATTTGATTATGAAATTCTAATTGAAGATGTAACAAGTTTTTATATTGACAGAAACAGTCAACCTCAGGCAGAAAGTGACAGAGCGGCTTGTGATGGAAATTCTACTACAACAGGTTTTAATCCTCAAACACCTGCAAATTTCAGCCTTGGTTCATTTGCCGGTTTTTATACCTACCAGGAATTTCTCGACGAATTGGATGCTATGGCTGCAGCCTATCCCAACCTGATTACTACTCGTGCTGCAATTGACACCTTTCAAACTCATGAAGGCCGATCGATATACTGGGTTAGAATTTCTGACAACCCAAATGTTGATGAAAACGAGAATGAAGTCCTTTATACTGCTATCCATCATGCCCGTGAACCTGCGGGATTATCCCAGCTTATTTTTTATATGTGGTACATTCTTGAGAATTACGGATCGGATGATGAAATCACTTATCTTTTAGACAATACTGAACTGTACTTTATTCCAATGATCAACCCGGACGGGTATATTGAAAACGAAACTAACTCTCCAAATGGTGGTGGTATGCACCGAAAGAATAAACGAAATGTAGGAACCACCAATCCTGGTGTTGACCTTAACCGAAATTACAGTTATCATTGGAATGAAAGTGGAACCACCAGTGATCCGGATGGTGACACCTATCCGGGAACGCATAGTTTTTCGGAACCGGAAACTCAGGCTGTGAAATACTTTTGCGAAAACAGAGACTTTGAATTTGCACTAAATGCGCATTCATATAGCAATCTCCTTTTATTTCCAATTGGTTATGCTTCAGCTGTATTCGCCCAGGACCATAGTTATTTTCAAACCTTTTCCAACCACCAGGTACTGTTTAACGATTATATTGCACAAAAAGCATCCGATTTATACCCCGCAGCAGGTGATTCAGACGACTGGATGTACGCAGATGACCTTTCTACGAAACCAAAAATTTATGCCCTGACACCCGAAATAGGTTCAAGTGCTGATGGTTTTTGGCCCGCTCAAAACAGGATTCTTCCCCTTTGTAAAGAAAATGTATGGATGAACTTAATTCAGGCACATTTACCTCATATATATGGTGTAACAAAAGACCTGGATCCTAACCGGTTAGAGAACCTTTCGGGCTATTTTCATTATAATTACGAACGGTTGGGACTTGAAAACGGACCTGTATCAATTGAGATTCTCCCTTTACAAGGCATTCAAACAATTGGAAGCGCCAACTCCCATACAGTAAACTTAATGGACATTATTGAAGACTCTATATCTTATACGCTTTCCAGTACACTATCATTTGGAGATGAAATTAAATACATTTTAAAAACCGATTTTGGTTTATGGGCACGACACGATACCATTGTTAAGCAATATGGTAACGGTTCAATATCATTTATTGATAATGCCAATAATCTGGTTAACTGGAATGGGAACTGGGGATTGACAAATGAATACTTTGTTAGTCCGGATTTTTCTATCTCTGACAGCCCTTTTGGAAACTATTCCAATAATACGTTATCAGAATATTTTTTGGACAATAACTCAATTACATTTGAGAATGCAACTTATGCTTATGCACAATTCCATGCCCGGTGGGAAATAGAAAACGACTATGATTATGTTGAATTTATGATTTCAACGGATGATGGTGTAAGCTGGACCCCTCTCTGCGGACAGTATACCAACCCTGGTACGACAAATCAGGATAATGACCAACCACTTTATGATGGCACGCAAACCGACTGGGTTTTAGAGGAAGTTGACCTTAGTGACTATCTCAATATTCAAAATCCACAGTTTAAATTTAAATTGGTCTCTGATCAGTTTGTGAATGAGGACGGTTTTGCCTTTGATGATTTTAAGATCATTACTGATGGTTATCCACTCGGGCTTTCAAAAACATTGAACCCTAACAGTATTTCAGTATACCCTAATCCTGCCAGATCGGAATTATTCTTAGTATCGAACGGGAATGTTGAACAAGTTGAAATTTACAATCACGTGGGACAATTAAAAGGGCGGTTTCCAGTTTTAAATAATAAAGAAACCATTAATGTTGAAGGGTATGCGAATGGAATTTATTATATAAAATGTATTGATCAAACCGGACAATTTACGCTCAAAAAAATTGCCATTCTTTAGTTTAATCCAAACGTCTGCACTCAGTGATTCATTCAAAAAGACTAACTTTGCATTATGCAGGAAGAGAAAAGGTCTTTAACAGATTGGTTACCTATTACAAAAAAGGAATTAAGTCTGCGTGGCTGGGATGAATTAGATGTTGTTTTAATTTCGGGAGATGCTTATGTCGATCACCCGTCCTTTGGGCCTGCTGTTATTGGCAGAATAATAGAAAGTGAGGGATTCAGAGTTGGTATTGTACCACAACCTAACTGGCAGGATGATTTGCGGGATTTCAAAAAATTTGGAAAGCCAAAATACTTTTTTGGGGTTACTTCGGGTTGTATGGATTCAATGGTTAACCATTATACTGCAGCCAAAAGAAAAAGATCGACAGACTCATATACTCCAGGTGGTCAATCGGGTTTCCGACCTGACTATGCCACTACCACATATACAAAAATTTTAAAACAGTTATACCCTGACGTTCCTGTAATTATTGGTGGCATTGAAGCCTCATTGCGACGGGTCACACACTACGATTACTGGTCCGATAGTTTAATGCCCGGAATTTTAGAAAGCAGTGGTGCTGATCTTTTGGTTTACGGCATGGGTGAGCAACCATTACGTGAGATCATCACATTATTGAAAAAAGGGGTCCCGTTTAACTCGTTAAAAACGATTCATCAAACGGCCTGGCTCATCCCGGAGAATGAACCCTTACCTAAAAACAAAAACTGGGAAGACATTTCTCTGAATTCACATGAAGATTGCTTAGGTGATAAAATTAAGTATGCCTCCAACTTTAAAATTGTTGAGGTCGAATCCAATAAGTTAAATGCCCGGCGAATTATTCAAAAAACAGGTGATAAAACATTAATTATTAATCCACCTTTTAAAACAATGACAGAAAAGGAAATGGACAAGTCCTTTGATCTGCCATACACCAGGCTGCCTCACCCAAAATACAATAAAAGGGGAGCCATTCCTTCGTATGACATGATCAAATTTTCTGTTAATATGCACCGGGGTTGTTTTGGTGGTTGTAGTTTCTGTACCATATCAGCACATCAGGGAAAATTTATTGCGAGCAGAAGTGAAAAATCTATTCTGAAAGAAGTAGATCAGATTACAAAACATCCTGAATTTAAAGGTTATATTTCTGACCTTGGAGGCCCCTCGGCTAACATGTACCGTATGAAAGGTATTGATGAATCAATCTGTGAGAAATGTTCAAGTCCTTCCTGTATTCATCCTGTTATCTGTAGTAATCTTGACACTAATCATCAGCCATTAACTGATATTTATAAAAAGGTGGATCAACACCCTGAAGTTAAGAAAGCTTTTGTAGGGTCAGGAATACGATACGACCTTTTGGTAAAAGAGTACAATAAGCTACTTGATGAAGAATCTGCCCATTCTTACATGGAACAAGTCATCACCAGACATGTTTCGGGACGATTAAAGGTTGCCCCCGAACATACCGCTGATGCGACCTTAAGAATCATGAGGAAACCTTCTTTTAAGCATTTTCATAAGTTTAAAGAACGGTACGATAAAATTCAAAAGAAACATAATTTAAACCAGCCGTTAATCCCTTACTTTATATCTTCACACCCCGGGTGTGAAGAATCAGACATGGCTAATTTAGCTGCCGAAACCAAGGACATGGGCTTTAAACTGGAACAAGTAAATGATTTTACACCAACACCAATGACGGTAGCCACCGTAATTTACTATTCAGGTGTTCACCCATATACGCTAAAACCTACATTTGTTCCTAAAACAGCAAAGGAAAAAGCTGATCAGCACCGGTTTTTCTTTTGGCACAAACCTGAGAATAAGCAATGGATAAAAGATAAACTAACAGCCGTTGGTCAGCGGGAGCTGGCCGAAAAATTAGTGGGTAAAACCAAACATTCCTCTTCTAAAAATCATAGAAAAGAGCTGCCAAAATGGCTGGAGGAAAAAAGGAAAAGTAAAAAACGATCGAAAAGAAGGAAATAAGTTGATCACATCATATATCCTGATATTTTGAGCTTAAAAAAGCTGCCATATTAGCATTCTGCCACCTTTGGTATGACATTTGTCCTTTTAGAGAACAAAAACATTACATAACATGGCAAAAACATTTTTAGAGTATTTTAAAACATTACTACCTAACTTTAGTTTCGACAAAAATTTACTAACCAAAGAATACCAAAAAGCATTAAAACTTTTAAATGCTGCCGAACAAATAAAATTGAATTTATGGCTTAATCAAAAAGGTTTGACCCTTCAACCTGTTTCGATAAAAAATTAAATTTTGTCGACAATTAAGCTATTTTATCCGACCAGATTAGAACTAAAGCAAATAATTACCGTATATTAGCCGAAATTGTATTTGTTTTTTTGTGTAAAACAAACTGTTTAGGCTATGAGAAGTCGTTTTATATTAATCCCCTTAATTTTAAACTGCTTTGCTTTATTTTCTGCACCGAATCACCAGGAAAAAGCTTTGGAGGCCTATCTTGACTCTGTACTTCATATCAATGATTTAGAGTATGATGTGCTTAAATCTGAGTTAATTCATTACTCTAAAGCCAATTACAGGAACTTAAAGTCTGTAGAGGAAATTGTTTTGTTTTTCACCACTAAAATTAACCCAAAAACAAAACGGTTTTCGAATGAATTTCTTTTCGAGTTAAAGCATTTAAAGTTACTCTCATACTATACACACCCTGTAGTAAACGACCTGAAAAAGATTAATTATGATTTAATTAAATCGAATGATCTGTGGGATAAACCTGAACTACTGACTAAATTGTATATTTTTCTTCACGAAGTTTCGTACTGGAAACTGGATGTATACCGACCTTCACTTCTGGGGGCAAAACTCCAGGATTTATATGAGTCTACTGACAATAAAAAATTCCTCAACAAACTGGTAATATTTACTTTAGTTGAAAAAATTTATAACTCGAAT
Source organism: Putridiphycobacter sp. (assembly GCA_965230195.1). Taxonomy (GTDB): domain Bacteria; phylum Bacteroidota; class Bacteroidia; order Flavobacteriales_D; family Crocinitomicaceae; genus Putridiphycobacter. The sequence continues at coordinate 6,832,958 of OZ245997.1, read as the reverse complement.
AAATTTGTAAACCGGGGGTTAGTTTGTGAATCAATACATCACAACATAAAAGTAGTCAATAGCAAAAAATTAAATTTTGAGAATACAGCCATTCAAGCGCCTCAGGGCACATTTCAACCTCCTGTATTTCCTGGAGGTGATGCACTCTTAAATCGTTTTATTCAAGACAATTTTGAATACCCTCAAGAGGCTTTTGAGCAGAAAATAAACGGTGATGTTGAAGTTAATTTTTTAATTAACCCAAATGGAAAGGTAGAAAAAATAACCATTGTCTCCTCTGATAATGAATTGCTGTCAAAGGAAACAATCAGATTAATTCAATCTTTACCATTCTGGAAACCGGGTCAATACAATGACAAAGTTGTTAATACCAGCATGACCATTCCATTTCAATTTCGCATTGAACATAAAATGCCAGCCAGCCTAAACCTGCTCAGTGATTGTATTATTACAGATTATTGACTAAAAGTTTTCTGAGGCTTACTTTCTCATTAATAATTTGATATAAAGCATCAATTGAAACTCTTTCCTGCGTCATGTCATCTCTGTCACGAATAGTCACTGTATTGTCTTCTAACGTCTGGTGATCTACAGTAACAGCAAATGGCGTTCCTATGGCATCCTGTCGTCTGTATCTTTTACCGATTGAGTCTTTCTCATCATACTGACAATTAAAATCAATTTTCAAAGTATCAATAATAGCTCTTGCCTTCTCTGGAAGCCTATCCCTTTTAGTCAATGGCATTACAGCAACTTTATATGGCGCCAGTGCAGGTGGAATTGCCAAAACAGTTCGCTCTGTTCCATCTTCCAGTTTTTCCACTTTGTAAGAAGAAGATAATACCGCTAAAAACATTCTGTCCAGTCCAATTGAAGTTTCAACTACGTAAGGAACATAAGATTCATTGATTTCCGGATCAAAATAACGTAATTTTTTACCTGAAAACTCCTCATGTTGTCTTAAATCAAAATCAGTTCTTGAATGAATTCCTTCCAGTTCTTTAAAACCCATAGGGAAATCAAATTCTATATCTGCTGCGGCATTAGCATAGTGTGCTAATTTAATGTGATCGTGAAAACGATAGTTTTCTGAATCAAAACCAAGCGCATGATGCCAGTTCATTCTGAAATTTTTCCAGTAATCATACCACTTCATCTCTTCACCTGGTCGAACAAAAAATTGCATTTCCATTTGTTCAAACTCCCTCATTCTGAAAATAAACTGTCGGGCTACTATTTCGTTTCTGAAAGCCTTTCCGATTTGAGCAATTCCAAAAGGAATTTTCATTCTTCCGGACTTTTGTACGTTGAGATAATTCACAAAAATACCCTGAGCCGTTTCCGGTCTGAGATAAATTTTTGCTGATTCACCTGAAACCGATCCTAATTCGGTTGAAAACATCAGGTTAAACTGCTTTACGTCAGTCCAGTTTTTTGATCCGCTGACCGGACAAACAATATTCAGGTCTTCAATCAAAGTTTTAATAGAAGCCAGGTCTTCTTTTTCAAGCCCTTCTCTCATTCTGTCCTCAATACTTTTAATCTCTGCTTCCCTTCGCAATACATTCGGATTCGTTGCTCTGAATTCTTCCTCATTAAAAGCTTCACCAAAACGCTTTAGACCTTTGGCAACATCCTTATTAATTTTTGTCCGTATTTTTTCAATATGATCTTCAATCAAAACATCAGCCCGGTAACGCTTCTTTGAGTCCTTATTATCAATCAAAGGATCGTTAAAAGCATCAACATGCCCTGATGCCTTCCAGGTTTGCGGATGCATAAAAATAGCAGCATCTAAACCTACGATATTCTCGTGCATATGAACCATGGCTTTCCACCAATAATTTTTAATATTATTTTTTAATTCCGAACCAAGTTGACCATAATCGTAAGTAGCACTTAAACCATCATATATTTCACTGCTCGGAAATACGAAACCGTATTCTTTAGCATGTCCTATTATGTCTTTCAACTTATCTTCCTGTGTTGCCATTTGTACAATATTTTGCTGCAAATTTAGACTTTTCAAATTAAAACCAAACCTTAAGACTTAACGAATTTAATCTTCTTAATAAATCTCTTTTTTTTTACCGATAAAATTGATACATTAGATACAAATTAAAGACGTAAATGATTGACTCAACGGAAATACTATTACTTGATGACAATGACGATACAAATTATTACAACAGGGATATTATAGAAGACACTTACTTGTTCGATAATATAATTGTATTCACAAAGCCGCTTGAAGTTTTAAATTTAGTGAGAGAGCGTATTGCTGACTCTAAAGCCTTACCAGGTGTTTTTATTGTTGATATTAAAATGCCGGAAATGGATGGTTTTGAATTTTTGGATGAGATGGATGAACTCACAGAAGGACTCGAGGAACTTCCTAAAGTTTTTATCTTATCCACTTCAAAACATAAAAGAGACAGAGAGCAGTTTGACCGTTCTTTTTTAGCCAGAGCTTATATTAACAAACCGCTGAGTACTGATCAGCTGATTGAAATCCTAAAGAAATAAGCTGGTTAAATTTTTCTCAAAGTGTGTAATTTTGAATCCCTCCACGATCCATGTCCGATTTTCGACTGGTTGAACAGGGATTTGAGTTGTGGTTCGTAAAATCTAAGCGCTTCAAACTCTATGGTGCGGCTGTCAAAATAGTGTGGATTGATTCCATCATATGACAAACCTTTTATTTCGTCATAAAAAGCATCATGTCCGCCATCCAATGTTCCTTTCCTCAGGTGAAACATGAATTCGATTAAATCATTGTTCTGTCCTCCCGAATGAATAGCTTTGGTCAGCATTTTTTCAAAAACCTCTATTTTCTTCTCAATTTTTTTCCCTTTTTGATCTTTATCAATCTCTTTGTTGGGGATAGGACCATAATAACGTGAATCCATATATTTGGGTGCCCTGTAATTCAGATTTTCATTCGGGAATCGTCCATTTTTCCTCTGCTTATAGGTTTTTCGCAGCAATAATATATCATCCAGACTCAACGAAAAAACCTTTAATGCCGGTAATATGATACTATAGTAAAACTTATCCCGTTTTGGCGGGTAAGATTTCGGATTCCTCACCGGCAGTCCAAATTCTTTTGAAACTCTGATTAATTGTTTGGTATACTCCGGAAAAAACCACAATGCATCATGATGATTTGTTAAATGTGTCAACTTCTCTTGTATTCTTGGGTTAGACCTAAGCGCTTCAATCTGGGCCACCAACTCATTATAAATAGCTGTACCGGATGCATTGCTATTGGTATTGGAAAATTTTCTAAACAAACCCTGATCGTCTAAAATGGGTTTTAATGCACTATTTGAGGACAATGGACCACCTGAGGTAATGGTTAAATGAACGCCCAGTTCAATTTCCATTCCTGTGGTCTTGTCCAAAAGATCAATAGTATTTTCTACAGATTGATGGTAATTGGGGAAGATTTCAACTGAATTAATTATTCCCCTATTGACCATATCAATAATGCCATTATTAATAGATGGTACCACGCCGAAATCATCAGCAGTAAAAATAATTTTGTTCATTGCGAGAATTTGATTTATATAAATATCAATATAATATGACTTGCACTCAAGGGGAAAAACACCCTTTTTTGCACCTCTAATTTCATATTATGTTCCCGAATTATCAAGAAATACTCAAATGAACCCCTGTAATTTCAGTAATAAAAGAAAAGGCGATCAATTCATTGACCGCCTTTTCTTTATATCATTTTATGCTTTTCTAAAACTTAAGCGATAATCCCGCAGAAACTAGCGGTCCACCAAGTCCTATTTCGGTATTTAGTCCAATATTATCAGTAAAATAATACCTCGCTCCCAAGGCTATTCTTGCAGATACAGGTAGCAAAGTTCCACTGGTATTATCATCTTCGTAATTTGGAAAATCCGTAGTAATTGTCCAGAATCTGTTATTTGTTCCGGCACCAAATCCTACGTAGGCATCAAAGGCATCTTCCTGAACAAAATGATAATTTGCTCTTAAATGAACTCTTACTCTTCTCATTGCTGTTTTAACATCATAAGTACTATGAACAGAACCATCAGTATTTAATGAATCCGCTGTAAAACTCAAATTGGTACTGTTAAAAATAAAATCAACTCCCAAACCAAAGTTGTCAGCAATCATGTATTCGGCTCTTAGTCCGGCAGGACCAATTCCTCCAACTTCAACTTCACTTGTTGTTTCATCATTTATACCGTCAGCTAACTTTTTACCATAGTTCGGATAACCGTAGTAAGGATCAATGATGATGTTACCTTGCTCAACCTGAGCCTTAACGGTGTTTGTTGCTCCAAAAATTAACAAAACGAGCGCAATAGATTTTAATTTTTTCATAATACTTTTTTTAATGAATTTTGAATATTAATTAATTAGCATCATACCCTCTCAAATATCGAGCCTAAAACTTCAAATTCAATTTTTTTATTCTTGAACCCTCACTACAAAAGCTAAATTTATTTCCCCTTCAATGTTGCTAAGCTAATATACAAACTATTTCCAAGAAGGTTCATTTATTCAAACCCTATTTAGTGTTTTCGGATGACTTGTAATGATTTAAGAATTAATGCGTCTAAATTTTCAATGAGGCAATTGTTAAATATTAATTACAATAATATGAAGTTAAACTGGTCAGTTTTTGTAATCCTCCTCCTCGGACTATCCTGCTGTATTAAAGATGATTTTGTTGCTGATGAAGTGGAACCGTCAATACGCATTACCAATAGTGTGATCAGCATTAAAAACGGCACAGATTTTCAATTTGAATACATGTACCTGAATAATGTTGGTGTAAAGGAGGAAGTGAGTGCTATGTGGGAAAGTACAGACACCTCAGCTTTAAAAATCAATGAAACCACAGGGCTAGCCACCACTCATAATGAAGGTGAAGTAACAATAATCGTAAAATATGATGACGGGACTCAAATTTATACTGATTCACTGAAATTAATGGTCGGTTCGGAAACGGTAATTACACCAGCTGAACGGTCCGGATCAGTTGCAACCACAAGTACTTATGCACTGACGGGTGATTTCATTCTGAAACAGTCAGGTGATGATCTGATTTTGGAGTTTTCGGGCAACTACGAGGCCTCAACGGCCCTGCCTGGGTTATATGTCTACCTTTCAAATAATCCCGCTACATCTTCCGGTGCATACGAAATTGGTCCCGTAGAGATATTTTCAGGAAGCCATTCATATGAAATCCCTGATAAAGACATATTAACCTATAATTATGTCCTCTATTTTTGCAAACCCTTTAATCAAAAAGTTGGTCATGGAGAAATTCAATAAAATCATAAAAACCTGCCTCACTATTATTTTATTTTTATCAGGAACACTTTCTTTTGCCGGAGGTCCCTGGGTACAAAAAAAAGGGGGTGGATATTATAAACTGTCAGAGTGGTGGATTGTATTTGACCAGCATTTTACTGATGTAGGGCAAATTGATCCTAATGTAACCTCAGGAATTTTTAATACTACCTTGTATGGAGAGTATGGTGTAACCGACAGATTTACGGCCATTTTATATGCTCCGGTTTTTAGCAGAAATTACATGAACAACCTTAAATCAGCTACTACGGGAGAAGTATTGGTTGAGGGTGAAGCTTTAAACTCAATAGGTGATTTTGATATCAGTTTAAAATACGGATTAACCAAACCGGAAAAACGATTTCAGGTAGCTGGTTCGGTTACTTTGGGACTACCAACCGGTGTTCCTGTTGGCGGAAAACTGAATAATTTACAAACCGGTGATGGAGAGTTTAATCAAATTCTTAGGTTTGACGGTGGAACAGGACTAAGTATTGGAAAATTAAATGGATATTTTAGTGCATATGCTGCCTATAATAACAGGTCAAATGGTTTTTCTGATGAAGTAAGAGCCGGATTGGAAGTAGGTGCTTCTTTGTTTAACCGAAAACTATGGTTAATCGGCCGATTAGTTAATCTGGAACCTATTAAATCGACAGGAAAGAATGCGGAATCCGGAGTGACCAGTACCAGTATTTTTGCAAATAATACAGCCTATACCAGCTATTCATTAGAAGGTGCCTATTACTTTACTAAAAAACTGGGAGTATCAGCATCAATTGCATCTGCATTCAGAGGCAGAATTATTGCCGCAGCTCCTTCTTATTCGATAGGTATATTCCTGGATCTTGGAAAATAAACAATCAGAAGAAATAGTAGTGAAAACCAAGTGTTGAATTAACAAAATTCAAAGTCTCCGACGGTCGGCTAAATGTCCACACTTCAGTTGAACTACTGTCATCTGTTGAGGTACTCTCGGTTCCAAAAAGTGAAAGTCCTAAACTGATACTAAAAGGGCCTTGAATTGTGAAGAACTGTGTAAAAAACCACTCAGCCTGAACCCCCAGATTAAATTGAATGGCACTAAGGTCATCTTTTATTCCGGGAACGAATGAATTTTCAAATACCTGGCTCCCATTAAAAAAATTAATCCCTATTAGGGGAGACAGTACGAAGGCCTGGTCTTCATTTTGAATGACTCTGAAAGGTATAATTATTCCAAGGCCAATATCGAACCCTGATATTTTTGAATAAGAATCCGGTCCAAAATTGTTCTTAACTGAGCCAAACCCAATGCCAAACTGTGTGGTAATTAAATTGGTAATTGAATATCTGCCGGAAAAACCTAAACCACTTCTTACGGTAGAATATCCATCTCCGGAACCTAATTTAGTCGTTTGGAAGGATGGATGGATTCCCACCCCAATGGTTCCTTTTTTTAAAGCCCACGGCAACTCTGTTGAAAAAACAAAAAATCCTGATAAAAGAAAACAGGCTCCTAAAATTACTTTTTTCATAGCGGTAGATTTTTATACCAAGCTAATGAAACATTTACAAATTTCAAAGAAACTTAATCATTAAAAGGCCAAATGGAACTATTAGCTCCTGATAACCATCAGGTAACTGTTATGCGGCATTACTTACAGTTCTAACACTACTCTCATTATTTTTTAACCCTGTACTTTACCAAAGCAAATATGGCCAATAAGCTTAAAACAGTTTCCACAACAGTTGCTTTTACAATACCATCAGCGGGCATACCATCCATCACAATTGACAAAATTCTTCCTATACTAAATACTGATAATACAACGGCTGCCACTACTGTTGAAGTAAAAGTCATTCCCTTGTGAATGATCCCCAACAGAATTACTATTCCTGTACCTGCAAGTAAACCTCCCATACTTCTGTAATCATTAAACAGACTAAGGTTGTCTCCTAAATCAATTCCATTTCTGGCAGTGAAACCTACAGGAGAAAAAAGTGCAATACTACCTGCTACTAAAACGGCTGCCCCACAAAGAAATAATATAACTTTTAAAATTTTTGATTTTTGCATTTCCATAATATTGAATTTTAAATATGATACAAACTTCACTAAAATAATGGGAGATGATTATGACTATTCGTCCAATAAATTGGACAATCAGATCAGGTGATTTTTTAATACTTAATATCACCACTATGATTAAAGGTAGCAAAAATAAAATAGATTCCTCTATACTTAACTAAATTGAAGAAACATACAAATGAACATGTCCCCTGCCAATGATTTCTTTATAACCTCTAAACCGTATTTCTCTTTTTTCTACTTTTACAAATCTTAAATTGCATTAGGCTCAAACATTATCTTCTGAGATGGAAAAAAACAATAAGGACGAAACCCGAATAACATATATCAAACGTATTAATCAGGTAATTGATTTTGTAGAGCATAACCTTGACCAGGATCTTTCGCTGGCGAACCTCTCAAAAAAAGCGTATTTTTCGTCATTTCATTTTCACCGTATTTTTTCAGCAGTGATGAGTGAAACTGTTAATGTACTAGTTAACCGCAAGAGAATTGAAAGGATTGCTGCCAAAATTTTAGTTGAAAAAGACTATTCTTTAAATGAGCTGGCTGATCAGTATGGTTTTAATAATCCTAACTCCTTTTCCAGGTCATTTAAAAAGTTTTATGGGATGAGTCCAACCGAATTTAAAACCAAAGGAAGTGCTAAAGTTAGCAAGATTGGTATAGGGACATTAACACTTGAAAAATACATTTGCAACGTTGAAAACATTAAAAAATGGCTTACAATGAATGCAAAAATTGAAATTAAAGAACTTCAGGAAACCAAACTGGCAGGCATAGTCCATATTGGTGAATTAGATAAAATTGCAGAAACATACCAGAGATTGTTTAAATGGGTGGGATCAAAAGGGTTTCACAATTTTCCTAACATGAAAGCGATTACAATCTACCATGATAACCCCAGAATAACTGAAACACCAAAAGTAAGGTTAAGCGCTTGCGTGACTAATGAAAAAGAGGTGGCTTTAGAAGGAGAAATCCGTCATTTATCTATCAGAAAAGGGACATATGCCGTAGGACGTTTTGAAATTAAGGGAAAAGCGTTTCAAAAGGCGTGGGACAGCCTTTGTGTATGGGTAATTGAAAACGGGTATCAATTTGAAGATGGTGATTACTTTGAGTCTTATTTAAATGATCATACAACCCATCCTGAACAAAAATTTATAGTAGACATTTGTATTCCTGTTAAAAAATAAACCAAAATGGAAAAATCACTTAACGACTATATCAACGATTATAAATCTCAAATTGAAATTGGTAACATACCTCATGCCTACAAGGCTCTAATGACATATATTAATGGGCTTAGAAATCATTTTTTGTCAAAATATTCCGAAGATTTTGCATTGGGCAGTATTTATCCGGGACAAATGGATATTACCTATTTCCAACTTTCGCCTAAATCATTAAAAAAACATAAACTGAAAACAATTATCGTTTTTAATCACCTTAAAATTCAGTTCGAGATTTGGTTGGCCGGACAAAACAGACAAATTCAAAAAAAATATTGGACACTTTTTAAAGACAGTGACTGGAAAACTTATCCCGTTTCACCTGATCTTAAAGGCTTTTCCATTATGGAACATACACTGGTTCAAAAGCCCGATTTTAATAACCTGAATGACCTCACAGACCAAATTGAATCAGAAGCACTAAAATTTATTGACAATATCACAGAGGTACTGGTTGAATGATCTGTGAATCTTAAATCGAAATACCCCACCTTTTTACTGCGTGCAGATAGGCGCTGGGTTCAGAGTAACCTAAAATAGAAGAAATATCACGGGTTTTTAATGATTTCCCCTCCATCAGATAAAGCGAAAGTTCTTTTTTAATCTGGTCCGAAATCTTTCTAAAAGAGTAGCCTTCTGCCATCAATTTTCTCTGTATAGACCTTTGGCTCATGGCAAATTGTTTAGCTACCAGATCAAAATCAGGTAGCTCGGGGCAACACATATTGAGGATCATATTTTTGACCTGCAATGCGAAGGTATTCTCTTCTTTACCCTGATTGAGCATTAATAAAAATTGCGGCAACAAGTACTCAATTTCTTTAATACGCCTTGCATTGATTTCTGATTTTAACAGTCCAATCTCCAGAGCAAGGGTATGTTTTTTTGTTCCTTCAATACTTGCTTGCAAAAATCTCTTATACTCCTTTAACTCAGCATAAGGCAACTGGATTTCAGGGTATTTATTTTTGGGTAACATTAATTTTAATTCCCTGTATACAATCGTTAATACCATGTCCAGCAGGTTTTGCCGAATTGTTGTTTCTTCTACAACACAATTAAATTCCAGCAAGCAATAGTCATTATCTTTTCTGAGTTCAACAGAAACCAGGGGAAATGACAGTGCCAGATACTTCTGTAAAATCAATACCGATTGCTCTATACCTGTGGCATTTAGGGATATTTCCAAAATTAACCCTAGTGTTTTCAAATTAAGGTAAGCCCCAAAACGCAATCCAAAATAACGTTGATCCGACCTCAACATCAGGTCTCTGTATACCTTTAAATACTCACTCTCTTCAACATAGTCATCATGACCTTTATCAGGCAGACTAATAGCAGGTAAATCATGGTATCCCTGACTGCTACCATAATCCAACAAATTTTCTAAATGGATGGTTGCAATTTTCATATCACTACAAATATTGGCGTAAAATATCAATAAATCAAGTTTTATCCCCCATAGATTTGCAGTATTAATTATAAAATATACTCAAATGGACACATCACAAAAAGCAACATTGTATAATGGAATTTCAACAATTATATCTGGTTTAGGCATTCTTCTTTTTCATCATCAACTCGCCCAGGTTTTCCACCTGAAAGACAGTACTCCCTTTTTAATCGTGGGCTCAGTGATTACTTTCTTCGCCCTGACCATGTTTGTAGAACTTAAGAAACAACGTGCATTGGCTATTCTTTGGATTATTACTCAGGATGCATTATTTGTAATTGCCAGTATTATTGTACTCATTAAAAGGCCCTTTGAAATTTCTGACACCGGTTATTTGCTCATTGAATTATTTTTAATTCCTATCCTCTTTTTTATCATTTATCAATCACTTGGCTTATCAAAAATAGATGGTATTCAAGGCAGTGGTTTAAAACGTATGACTTTTAAACGAACCGTTAAAGCTGATAAAAAAGCAGCCTGGGAGGTCATTTCAGACATTGAAAGCTACCACGAAGTTGCCTCTAATATTGACAATGTTAAGATTGTTTCCGGGGAAAAAGAAGGTATGGTTCGCATGTGCTCACATGGTAAAGACAGCTGGTCAGAAACCTGTACACTATGGGAAGAAGAAAAACAATATTCTTTCTTAGTCGATACCTCATCACCAGACTATCCTTTTCCGTTTAAATCCTTAAAAGGCGATTGGAAAGTAAATGAATTAGATACCGGTTATTCTGAAATTGTCATGGTATTTGAATTTGAATACACAAAAAGGATACTGAATATCTTACTTCACCCGATACTAAAAATGAAATTCACTAAAATCTGTATTGAAATCATGGACAAATGGCAATCTAAACTGGAACAATAAGCCTAGACATTCCGGTTAGGAGTAATTTAGTAAAACCTTAGTACAAAATTGTACTAAGGTTTTTATATTTGGCGTAAATCATATGCTGTTTGACTCACATTTTCATATCATTGATAAAAGATACCCGCTATTTGAAAATAAGGGTTATCTCCCACCGGAATTCACATTGAAAAACTATAAAACGGCTACCAAAAAACTGGACATAACCGGAGGAGCTGTTGTATCAGGTTCTTTCCAGAAATTTGATCAGCGCTATTTGAAAGATACCCTGGAACAGCTCGGAAAAAATTATTATGGTGTGGCTAATATTCCCTTTGATATTAGTCAGTCTGAATTAGTCCAACTGAACAAAGCTGGTATTGTGGCGGTACGGTTTAACCTAAAAAGGGGTGGTTCGGAAACGCTGAATCATTTGGTTAGCTTGTCCAATAGGTTATATGATAATTTTGGTTGGCATACAGAATTGTACATTGATGCTGCAAATCTGAAAGATTTAAAATCAACCCTTATACAGATACCATCATTTTCTATTGATCATTTAGGACTTTCAAATGCGGGTCTTCCGGAATTATTTTACTGGGCAGAAAGAGGTATTAAAATTAAGGCCACCGGATTTGGCAGAATTGACTTTGACCCGGTTCCTGCCATGAAAAAAATAATGGAGATTAATCCTGCAGCATTAATGTTTGGTACCGACCTGCCTTCCACCCGCGCCAAAAGGCCTTTTTCAGAAGATGACATTAAACTGATTAAAGATCATTTTACTGATACTCAGTGCAACCATATTTTTTATCAAAATGCCCAGGAATGGTATTCAAAAAGCACTTTTAAGTAACTGTGTCCCGAAATATTAGTGTAAATTTATACAGATTATGTCTGTACTTAAAATACCTGACGCTCCAATGTCAATTCAAAAAGGAGTGCCATTGAAAATGGTTTTAGACCATGAAGCAATTGAGCAGTTAGCAACCAATATACAATTTGTTCACTCTCAATTTAACGCTAAAGGTTTTATTACTGATGCCCTGTCTAACATTGAGCCTCTAACAGTAACCCAAAGGAGTCTTCATATCGCAAAAGCCTTACATCAATACCTTCCTGAAATATATTCTGAAGCAGTTAAAATACTCCTGAATACGCTAACCCCTCCGTTGGATAAAACAGAAGGAAATGGTCTGGCCCCAATGTTTTACATGCCCCATTGCAGTTTTATTGCCGAATACGGTGTTGACCCGGCAATGAATAACGGTCATGATCCTTTCGATATTTCTATCGAAGCTCAATACGAGCTGACCCAACGGTTTACCTGTGAGTTTTCAATACGACCATTTATCATCAATAATGAAAAAAGGACAATGGACATTCTATACAAATGGATGAATGATGATAACCCACATGTGAGGAGGTTGTGTACCGAAGGTACGAGACCCCGTTTACCCTGGGCAGCCAAAATAGACTCATTTGTGAAAGATCCCAAACCTGCTATCCCAATACTGGAACATCTGAAAAATGACCCTGACCTGTATGTCAGAAGAAGTGTAGCCAACCACATAGGCGATATTGCCAAGGACCATATTGACCTTGCTTTAGATTTATGTGAAAAATGGTTAGAAAATGCGTCGACAGATTTAAAATGGGTGATTCGACATGCTGTGCGTAATCCCGTAAAAAAGGGCAACGAACGAGCAATTCAAATCAGAAAGTCTGCTAAATAATTTAGTTCCTAATTTGTATATTTGAAGCACATCATAGTATATGGATTTTAAAGAACAAACAATAAAATATAAAGATCGCATAGTTTTTATCCGGCTTTCAATGCCTTTTTTTGACCGCACACTCAAACATTATGTTGAAGATGAAGCCTGCTTTATGTTTGTTAATCAGGGTGAAGTCATGATTCGATCTCACCAGGAACGTTTTAGATTAAATACCAGTAAAGCCATGCTGGCCAAATGTTTGAATTACTTTTTTGAACCGTCTGACAATGAGGTTAAATGTGATGAGGGTATTGAATCAGTAGGTGTTTTTCTTTACCCTGGTTTGGTTCAGGAGTTATTTGAGTTCGATATAACGACTTCGAATTATGCTTTTGACTTTAATTTGAAACAAGTTGAAGTAGATAAATTACTCGATAATTATCGTGAAAGCATCAATATTTTACTGGACAATCCCGAATTAACGGACGATAATATGGTTAAAACCAAATTAAAAGAATTTGTTTTATTAATGTCTAAATCACAAGGTGCACCTTCACAACTTGATTTTTTAGCGGCATTATTCAAGCCAAGTGAAATTGAATTTAAATCAACTATACGGAATAACCTTTACGCCAATTTATCACTGGAGGAACTAGCTGCCTTATGCCACCTAAGTGTTTCCTCATTTAAAAGAAAATTCAAAACTGTTTTCAATGACAGTCCAAAGAAATACATTTCTAAAAAGAAAGTGGAAAAAGCAGCTGCTATGCTAAAGTCGGACGACTTAAGAGTATCAGACATAGCCTATGATGTGGGCTTTGATTCCCTGGCTACATTTAACAGAAATTTTACCAGTATTTATGGAAAATCACCTTCTGCTTACAGGTTGAGCTGAAATGATATTTCTTTGAACTAAAACGAGATAATCAGACTTTATTTTTTCATGAATTTTGTTCTAACAAACAAAAATAAATATCATGAAAAATTCAAAAGTTTTAAAAACGTTCTTAGTAGTTTCAGGTTTATTATTGGCCTTTATTGGAAGTGCCACTTTATTCATGCCAACCGAAATTAAAGCCGGTTCAGGTATTGAAATTGGAGGAGATGTTAATTTATTAAATGATGTCAGGGCCTCAGCAGCTTTATTATTAATGCTTGCCATATTAACTATTACCGGTGGATTTTACAAAAAGTTGACGTTCACCTCATCCTTAGTTTCCTTCCTGACCTTTTTGGCCATTGGAACCGGAAGAGTAATCAGTATTATATCAGATGGAATGCCAGTGGAAGGGGTCGTTAAAGCAACAGTTTTGGAATTCATATTGGGTACTGCAGGTCTTATTTTGTTTATGATTTACAGGGAAAAAAATAACGACTAAAACGATTTGGTTAAAGGATCAAAACAACAGGTTAATTAATCTCTTGTCGCTACTCTTTTAATCCATAAATAATCGCTTACGGTTGGATCAATTGCAATTTTATCTCCAGTCTTTTTATCGACCAGTTCATTGTAATCGTGATCTTTAAAAAAGGAGCTTTCAAAATATTGATGAAGATTTATTCCGAATAATTCCAGTTGCCCTACTTTATGCTCAGCTTTAATTTCACCTTGTAAATTGTTCTTCCTGATTAAATAATCAGCAATTGAATTAAACATTGCTGAATACCCCACACAATTGGCCTGTTTGGAATTTATGAGTTGATTTGGATTATTTGATGCTTGACCTGTTGTAAACCCTAACGCTTCAGTTGTAATTCCGTTAGCTATTGACAGTATTGACTTTATATCGATTTCAATATTATCTGATTCCCTGTCGATTTTTTCAATCAGTTTTTTATTCGTTAACACAACTACAGAACGGGTTCCAATATCATTGTACTTGATCACCAGCCTGAAAATGACACCGCGAAACAGCATTAATACCAGGATTAATATGCCGGATATTTTTAGGAATTTCTTCATTTTCTTTGCCATGCCTTATGAAACATATTTTTTGAAACAAAGTACTTTACGACTCAATAAAGTCTAATATATCAGTTTTTTTAACCCCAATTTTATCTGACGGCACATCAAACCCAATTGTTCTGGCCGGTTCATTGTAAATGACCTGCCACTTTACTAAAGTACCATTTTTAAAATAAGAATGATACTTTGTCAACCCTCCAAATTGCATTTCAACCAATCCATCCGGCAAACTATTTTTCGTCATCTCTTTACGCTCAATTTCAGCAGAATAACTTTCTGCTTTTTCGTATTTGCCTTTTTTTGTGAAATAAAAATAAAACGCACTGCCATAGCATACAATTCTCAATCTTCCCTTTTGATCGAAATAATAAACGACCCTGAATTCTAGGTCTGAACTATCTTTGACTACAGGCATGTATTCAATCACATTACCTTTCTTATCCAATGCATAAAATTCTGTCGGTTGGTCCTCAATATAATTCAGTATAAAATATAGCCTCCTGTCATTCCCCTGTGTCGAAGAATAATTAGTGAGCTGATGGGGTCTTTTATGATATATGCAAGTGAATCCATTTCTTCTGCCATTTGAAATGGCAATTTTTTCCTTTAATTTATTGTCGATTATAATTGTATAAATGCCATCAGGTATTGAACTCACAAAATCATAAGCAGGATGACACACTAATTTCGACATCATATAGGAGCCATCTACAAACCAATTATGCTGCAAATTTAAATACACGGAATCTTTCGGATTATCAAATTGGTAACAATCAGTATAAACATGATGTATCTTCATGCTTTTTGAAGCATCATTAAGCACTACAGAATCTTTTACCGTTTTAATTTTAATGATAACCGGTTGCTTTCCATAAGTAGCCGAAAACACCAGAAGTAAAATTGTGAGGGTTAGTGTTTTTTTCATTTTAGTTTAAGTGCTTAACAAGTATTAATATATATCGTTATTCAATGAAAATGTTACACTTTTATCATTGGAAGTAAAGTTTTGAATTACTCTTTTAACCATCAAAACATAACCAGCCATTCTTTCTCTCATACATCAAATATTTTATTCGTTAAATAACCTAACTATTATTATTTTACACCACATATACTAATATTGTAGTATAGATCAAAGTAGAAAAAACTATGAAAATAATTCTGACATCAATAGGAACACGGGGAGATATGGAACCTCTTTTAGCCGTTGGTGAAATTCTAAAAAAGAAAGGATGCCGTATAATTTGTTTATTCCCTGAACAATTTAGAAACCTTACAGAGGACTCCGGATTTGAATTTGAATCATTAGGTAAAGAATTCATAGAAATGCTAAATAGCCCGGTTGGACAAATAGCTATGGGAGGAGGAAGGTTTGGCTTGAAAAAGCTCAGGGCTTATATCAAACTTATTACCATGCAATCCGGGATCAATAAGAATATGACTATTGTTCAGGAACGTGTAATTGAAAATATAAAGCCCGACAGAATTGTTCATAATGCTAAGGTGATGTATCCGGTAATATGGAGTTTGAGAAATAAAGGGAAAACCGTCTTAATTAGCCCTGTTCCTTATTTACATTATGTGAAAAACCATGCCCATGTTGCTTTTAACAAAAACTTTGGGTCTGTTTTAAATAAATTAACTTACCGGATTGCAAACTTTGCACTGGTTAAAACAATTACCGGCTCATTAAAATGGTTATCCAACCCTGATAAGGTTAAAGGGAAGGACGTCCGAAAGGCCTTATTTGAAAACCAAACTGTTTATACCATTTCTCCCACACTTTTTAAAAAACCGGATTACTGGCCTGATCATATTAATGTATTAGGTTACCATGAAAGAAATAAAACGAATAACTGGGAGCCTACCCCCGAATTAAAGGCTTTTATACAAAAACACAATAAAGTAATTTTAGTCACCTTTGGAAGCATGGTGAACAACAGACCTGATGAAAAAACACAGGTTATACTCAACATCCTTGAAAGACATAAAATTCCTGCTATTATTAATACCTTCTCAGGAGGACTTATTGAACCCGAACGGTACAACCATGATTTAATACACTTTGTCAAATCAATACCTTACGACTGGGCATTCCCTAAATTATATGCAGTCATTCACCATGGTGGTTCAGGCACAACACATACTGCATTAAAATATGGTTGTGCCTCATTAATCATTCCTCATATTATTGACCAATTTGCCTGGAATAAAATTGTTTTTGAAAATGGGGCCGGACCATTGGGAATTGATATCAGTCGTATAACCCAAAAAAATCTGGAACCCAAAATTATTGAATTAATGACGAATCAATCTTTTAAAGCACAAGCTGAAAAACTTGGTGAGGCTATTCGCAATGAAAATTTTGAGTCCGAAATCTATCAATTGATTACAAGGGAACACAATAAGGATTAGCGTAAAAGGTATTTTTCCACATATGGTTACACTTATTTGAAGTCTTTGAAATCATTTAATCCGGAATAATATTGTGAGAGATTATAGACCTAATACCAATTAGTGAACAGAATATATTTCATAAATTAGCAAGTGTTATAAAAAAGTCAGACAAGCAAAATTCATGGAAGGTAAAATTCCAATAAGAAACCTTTCCAAAGCACCGGAAAATTTTTTATTCGACATAAAAAAAGTGGAGGAAATGATGAATGGAGAGCGAATGGAACACGCCATTCACAGACATGACTACTTCTTTATTTTGGCTTTAGAAAAAGGTGAAGGAACACACGAAATAGATTTTGAGTCATACAGCGTTGAGGACGGGGCCCTGTATTTTATTCGACCGGGACAGGTCCACCAACTTATACTGGAACCTGATAGCAAGGGTTACCTGATAAATTTTTGCGCCAATTTTTATGCGGCCCGGGATGATTATAAAAAACGTTTATTGCGAAAGGTAAGTGCCTCAAATTTTTACTTACTGGAAAAGCAATTGACTATAACTCCCCTGAGCGACATATTCACTGAGTTTAGTGATAGAAATATTGGATTTGAAGAAGCAATACGCTCCTATTTAAGTGTATTGTTTACTACACTATACCGTTCAATTGATTATAGTGATTTGAATGCTGTTACATCTTATAATCAGGAACAGTTTGAAGCATTTAAACAGTTGGTCGAAGATAATTGTACAACAGAAAAAAGCGCATCTGAATATGCCAAAATGATGCATATCTCACTCACAAAACTTAATAGAATAATCAAAAGTATTATTGGAAAAACCTGTACTCAAATTATCAATGACCAATTGATCTTAGAAGCTAAAAGATACCTGATGACAACCCAAAACAATGTCAACGAAATCTCATTTATTCTGGGATTTGAAGATGCCTCTTATTTTAATCGGTTTTTCAAAAAACATACCGGTTATACCCCACAAAATTTTAGAAATCTCAGGATTCATTCCCGGATATAATAAACAAACACACCTGAACTGTATCATAAATTGTGTTGTACTAAAAAAGTGCAATAGAATGTCATTTTTGTGCTATTAAACACCCCTTTGCTGTACTTAAGTTTGCAGTAATTTAAAACATACAATATGACAAAGAATCTATTCCTGGCGTTAGGACTAATGGCTTTTTTTTCTTACGCCACCAACACACAATCAATTATAAATAATAATCAGAAAACAGGTATGATACGATCAGAACAACAAGTAACAAAACAAGTTAATGTAAGTGCATCTGCAATATGGGATGTATTAAAAACAGGAGATGACGTGGATAAATGGTTACCACATATTATAAAATCTTGCAAACTTGAGGGAAATATGAGGTATTGTGGAACCGATTATGGAATTATTGAGGAGGAAATACTCAAAATAGATCATGAAGAAATGGAACTATCTTTTCTGTTTGTTGAACAAAATATGATCAAAGATGTGGAGCAGTTGATAACAACAGTAAAAGTGATGTATGATGCCAAAGACGGAAATGCCATTGTAAATTACAAGTGGACCTTTTTGGCAAAGGATAAAGAAGCAGAAACTGAAGCCAAAAAACAGTTAATTCTCATGGGAGGTGACGGCATAACCAGTCTGGCAAATTATGCATCAAATCAGTCAAACTAAAAAAAGAGAAAATGCACTTTATTTTAAAAACAATACTTATTGGCATTGGCGCTACTGTAGCCATGGATATTTGGTCATTTATACTAAAACTATTCAATATTTCTTCACTTGACTATCGCTTTTTAGGAAGATGGATTGGCCATTTCCCAAAAGGACAATTTTTTCATGATAAGATTTTTAATGCCACTCCTGTAAAAGGAGAATTAATACTGGGGTATATTAGTCACTACCTGATCGGTATCTCATTTGCCTTTTTATTAATTATTTTTTATGGTAAAGGCTGGGTAAATATACCAACCCTTAAACCCGCAGTAATTATTGGTTTAGTGACCATTGTAGCACCATTTTTTATTCTGCAACCTGCCTTTGGGTTTGGTATTGCTTTAACAGATCTGCCTAACCCTTTTATTGGACAATTTAAATCACTTTTGGTCCACCTGATATATGGCTTGGGAATGTATGGAACAGCTGTTTTAATAAATAAAATAACGGTGTAAAAACCAGAGGATAATCCATAAAACACATACTGTGAATACGAAAAGTCCCTTGTAAATGAGGGGCTTTTTTTTAGTTCTACATCACAATCGGGAAGGGCTTTTCTTGGCTATTGCTCGGGATAAACTTCTCACATGAAACTTTCAGGGCAAAAAAAACAAACTTTCGTTTGAATTTTTTGTGGGCCCACCAGGGCTTACTTCGACTTCTCTCGGCTCAGCCGAGATCCGCTCAGCACAGGCTTCTCGCTCAGAAACTTTCAGGTACAAAAAAACCTCAATTCAATCAATGAACTGAGGTTTTCCTTTTGTGGGCCCACCAGGGCTCGAACCTGGGACCCCTTGATTATGAGTCAAGTGCTCTAACCAACTGAGCTATAGGCCCTAATTTGTTTCTATTCGTATTAGGCCGAATATTTCTTTTCCCTTTTAAAGGTACTCTAACCATCCCGATAGTTATCGGGAGAGCTATAGGCCCTCTTTATTATTTTACTTCGGGGAGGACCCGAATCAATTGTTAACAATTGGGCTGCAAATGTATTTTATTAAAATGTATAATCAAAATAAATATTTAATAATTTTAGCGAATGAATCAAAATTTCGAGGCCATCATATTTGATTTAGGCGGGGTCATTCTTAACATTGACTATTTCAAAACCAGTGACGCTTTTAAAGCATTGGGTATAACGAATTTTGATGAGCTGTATTCACAGGCTGTACAAAACGATATTTTTGATGATTTGGAAACCGGGAAGCTTTCTGAACATGATTTCAGAACCTATATCAAAAAGCAAGTCAGTTTAGCGCTTAGTGATCAGGATATAGATAAGGCCTGGAATGCCATGTTACTCGATCTCCCAAAACACCGGGTTGATTTGATTAAACAACTGGCACTTAAATATCCGGTTTTTCTGTACAGTAATACCAACAGCATTCACCTTAAAGCTTTTCGTTCTATTATTCAACATGAGCATGGCAATGCGAACTTATTGGAGGAAATTTTTAAAACCACTTATTATTCTCACGAATTACAACAGAGGAAACCAAATCCGGAAGGGTTTCTACATATTCTGACTGAAAACGGACTTACTGCCAGTCAAACCTTATTCATAGACGACAGCATACAACATATTAAAGGCGCACGGGCCATTGGTCTTCAAACTCATCATTTAGTCAACCAGGACATCAGCGAATTATTTAGTGAGATTTAAAGCTTTGTTCTGAACATGTCGACTGATTAATCATTACCTTTGAAGCCAAATTTTAAGTAATGAATTTAGATCTATCAGGAAAAACTGCAGTTGTTTGCGGTAGTACACAAGGTATTGGTAAAGCGACAGCAACAGAATTAGCAACATTAGGCGCTAACTTAATTTTAGTAGCCAGAAATGAGGAAAAACTTAGTACGGTGGTTGAAGGACTGCCTCATTCTGAGAGACATTCTTATTTGGTTGCCGACTTCTCGAAACCTGAAGAATTAAAAGAGAAATTTACTGCTTTTATTGATGGTAAACCGATTCATATATTAATTAATAATACAGGTGGACCGGCTGGTGGACCTGTTAATGCTGCAGAAACGCAAGAATTTATTAATGCTTTCAACCAGCATTTAATTTGTAATCATATTTTGGTTCAGGCTGTAAGAGATAAGATGAAAGATGCCGGTTATGGCAGAATTATTAATGTTATTTCAACATCTGTTAAACAACCGCTTCCAAACTTAGGGGTATCCAATACCATTAGAGGTGCGGTGGCAAACTGGAGCAAAACATTAGCCAATGAATTAGGACAATTTAACATCACCGTCAATAATGTACTGCCTGGTGCTACTGATACAGTCAGATTAAAATCGATTATTGAAACTAAATCAGGAAAAACAGGGCAAAGTATTGAAACTATTCAAACTGAAATGGCCAATGCTTCTCCAATGAAAAGAATCGCTCAGCCGGAGGAAGTTGCTAATGCGATTGCCTTTTTAGCTTCACCTGCTGCCAGTTATATCAATGGAATTAATGTCCCGGTTGACGGTGGCAGAACAAAGAGTTTGTAATTTTTATACCTCGATTCCAAGAAAGCAAACATCATCTACTTGTTCTATTTCCTGCTTCCATCTTAAGAATTCCTTTTCGAGTTCATTGCGCTGCTCTTCCATTGATAAGTGCTGAATATTCAACAGGAACTTTTTGAGTGGCTTATACTTATATTTTTTTCCACCTTTTAGAATGGCTTCAGGATCATCACCTCCAAATTGATCTGCGTATCCGTCACTAAAGAGATAAACTTTATTTTTCCTGGCCAGTACGCAGGCATTGTTTTTAAATGGTACTCTATCTTCAAAGTGTCCAATAGGCTGCTTATTAGGCTCAATAATAAATAATTTATGACTTTCATTCGAAATATTAGGCTCAATTTCGGTGTCATTAACTATCAGATTGGGCTCTTCATTCTTCAGTATAATCCAGGCAGGATTATGCGCCCCTGCGAACTCAAAATTAATTACATCTTTATTACTGTAATCAATAGTGGCCAATGCAATATCCATCCCATCTTTAATAATATTCCCCGTTTCATCCTCTATAAATGCTGAGGTGACAAACTCATTGGTTTTGTCGAGAATTTGATGAGGATGTTTGAGGTGATGCTCTAGTAATGCACTGTTTAATGCTCTGGTACTAATAAGTGAAACCATTGCTCCTGGAACGCCGTGCCCCGTACAGTCAGCAACTGCAAAATAAATTTGGTTGGCATTATAAGTATTTTTCTCTACCCAATAGAAATCACCGGAGACAATATCTTTAGGCTTGTAATAAATAAAATAATGGTCAAATATTGTATTGAATTTTTCACTACTCGGTAAAATAGCATGTTGAATTCGCCTGGAATATAAAATTGAGTCTGTAATCTCCTGATTTTTCACTGATAGCTCTTCGTGTTGCTCTTCAATTTCCCTTTTAGCCTTCTCAATCTCATTTTTTTGATTGGTGATTTCCTCTGTTCTGTTGCTAATCGTCTCCTCTAACACCTTTTGTTTATAGCGAAGTTGCTTGGTTCGTAAACTCATAAATAAAATCACCAAAGCACTGGCACAAATAATGGCCAAAATTCTAAACCACCAGGTATCCCAAAATGGCTTGTTAATAACAAACTCAAACGTAGAAATATCTTTCAATAACTCACCACGCTCATTGGTTGTCTTCAATTTAAAAACATAGTTTCCAGGCTTAAGGTTTGTATATGAGCAGTAGTTTTTATCACTTAACGAAGTCCATTTGTAATCATTTCCTTCCAGCTTCCAGGAGTACCGGATCTTTTCCGGAAATACATAGTTGATGGCAATGAATTCAAATGACATATTGTTCATATCATATGGTAAATCCAACTCAACCGGAAGATTAAAATAACCGGCAATTCCTTTTGCGTAATCAGATTTTGTCCAGTCGTAATGCTCTCCATTAACACGCACAGACTTAATATAATTGATGGTCTGTTCACCTTCATTTAAATAGTTGAGTTCTTTATTTCTTAGTGAATACAGTCCGTTAACGGTACCAAACCATAAATCTCCCGAATGATCCAGAAAAGATGCATTCCTGTTATTTTGAAGTCCTAAGAAACCACTCTCCAATCCAAAAGTCTGAACACTAAATGTTGAGTCATCAACCATATCAATCAAATCCAGTCCTTTTTCATGGCCTACCCATATTTTATTTTGATGGATCAGCAGTGAATAAATATAATCTGATGTAAGGGGTTCTTTGGTAGATAAATTTATGAGTTTTAAATCTTCAATGTTTGATGTTGATCCATAAAAAAGACCATGACCATTAGTTCCTAACCAAACTCGATCAAGTGAATCAAAACGGACCGAAGTAATTTCTTTTACCTCACTGGCCAAGATAGGATTAATTAATTGCTCTTCTTTTAAGATACTCAATCCACCATCTGCAAACCCAATCCAAACCTGACCGTTCGGCCCTTGTTGAATATCAGACACTTCCTTACCTGCTAAACCATTAGCTTCCGTAATAAATCTGATGGTTTTAATTGTATTATCCTTCTCCAGAATTAATTCCCCCAGTCCATTAGTAGTTCCAATATAATAGATATCATTAACAGCATTAATCACCGTCACATTAGAATTCAACAGGCCATTTTCCTCCGAAATATTGATAATCTTCTCATCTTTAAGAATAGTCAAACCATGATCTGTACCACACCAATAGTCGTTATTCGCATCTTTGTAGATGGTTTGTACAGTATTACTAATGAGGCCTTCCTTAGTTGTAATATGTTCAATATCCTCAAGTTTATCACCTACCGTTTTTAACCTGGACACACCGTCCAAAGAACCAACCAAAATGTCGCCAAATTCATCTTCGGCAATGGTTGATATTTGATTGGAAATTAAACCTTCTTTTGGGGTAAAACTGATAAAATCTTTATAATTAAACCTCATAATCCCCCCAAAATAGGTTCCCAACCATATATTGTTAAAGTTATCTGTTTGAATACACCTGATGCGGTTATTGGATAATCCATTTTCAATATCCAAATTGGTAAATTTATTACCATCAAATATGCTAACTCCCTTTTTTGTACCAATCCAAATATTATTGTAAACGTCTTCGTTAATTGCCCGTACTCTATTATTGATCATGCCATCCGTTTCCGACCAACTCTCAATTTCACCATTGTGAATCCGGGACAGTCCCTTTGGTGTACCTATCCATAAACTATGTTCACTATCCATAAACAAACTGAGAATAACATCATCATTTAAACCATCAGCCTGAGTAATAACCTTAATTTTTCCATCTTCATACCTGACAAGACCGGCATCTGTCCCAATCCATACTGAAGTACTATCTGCTAAAAGAGATCGGATTTTATGATGTGGCAGGTTAAAATTTAACTTCAATTTATCTGATACTTCCCGCTCCGACGGATCAATAATTGAGACCCCTCTGTCAGTTCCTACCCATAAGTTGCCATGATAATCCTGTGTGATGGTTCTGATAAAATTGTCACTAAGACCATCTTCGGTTGTTAACGTTATAAATTGATTGTGTTCTATAAAACTCAACCCATTATCTGTTCCAAACCATAAAACATCATTGCGATCTTCAAATATAATTCTTATTCGTTCAGAGGCTAAACCATGCCGACGCGTAAAGTTTTCAAACGATTGTCCATCATATTTACAAACTCCTCCACCATCAGTTCCAATCCACAAAAAACCAGCATGGTCCTGGAGGATATAGTAAACTCCAGATCGAGAAAGCCCCTCTTCCAATGAATAGTTCTTAAAGTGAAATTGCTGCGCTATTCCCGAAAACAGAAGTGTTAAAAAAACCAATGTTAGTTTGATTCTTAGCATCTTTATGATTAAAGATAATATTAATTCTCATATTGACCGGTAATCAGGAAATACTCTATCATATAATTCTATTTTTAATAAGATTTTATTACATTTGCCGTCCAATTTATTGGCCCCGTAGTTCAATCTCTTTTTTGAGATTTAACCACGGGAGCAAAATAACTTTGGGCCCCGTAGTTCAACTGAATAGAATATCAGATTTCGGCTCTGAGGGTTGCAGGTTTGAATCCTGCCGGGGTCACTTAAGAAAGCAAAACTCTCTCAGCACAGCTGAGGGAGTTTTTTGTTTGTGCAGATGTGAACCAAACTCAGTTTGAGTGAACAGATGTACAAACAAAAAACAAAATCTTTGATTTTGAATTTTGCTTTTAGACTACGGAACTCAATGGATCACGTAGTAATCCTGTAACAACACTGAAACGGATTTCATTCGGTTATTTGATCTTTTCAGACCAACCTTAGTCTCTGAATTTAATGTCTTCTCTTACTATCAGGGACACAAAATAAACCTAACGCTTTAGTTCTTGTTTTTTTACTTTTATTATAACATTTCAGATTTTATTTTGAACAAACAGCCTACTAAATACACTGGCGAAACCTTCCATATGCACCAGGTGTTTAAATCTCATTTTTGAAAGAAATTAATTGATATATCATTAACGATATCTGATACTACTATTTAAATCTTAAGGGATAGCTAGTAAAAAACATTTTCTTTTTTACTTTCGAATCGAAAGCATTTTGTATATTTGCTTTCAATTCGAAAGTAATATTACTGTCTTAATCTAAAATAAAATGAAGAATATATTAATTACGGGCGCGAATGCCGGATTAGGTAAAGAAAGTGCACGTCAGATTGCATTACTCAAGTCGACCGAACGTGTGTACCTTGGTTGTCGAAACAGACAGAAAGCAGAAATCGCTAAAGCGGAGTTGGAAGAGTCGACAGGCAGGAGGATTTTTGAGATTCTCCAGATTGATCTTATGGACATGAACTCTGTACGTTTAGCTGTAACCTCACTCTCAACATCAATTGACGGACTCATTATGAATGCCGGAGGAATAGGTGGCCCTACACCTACAGCAAAGATTGAAGCAGGTGTCACCCATATGTTTGCTATGAATGTATTTGGACACGCACTGCTTTTAGAGGAACTGATTGCAGCCAATAAACTAAAAGGTGTCGCTATAATTGCAGGTTCAGGGGCATCACGTGGTGAGCCAAAAGTACGATTGAAAGCACCAAAATTTGAGACTTCCTCCACTGATGAATTGG
Source organism: Putridiphycobacter sp. (assembly GCA_965230195.1). GTDB lineage: Bacteria > Bacteroidota > Bacteroidia > Flavobacteriales_D > Crocinitomicaceae > Putridiphycobacter. Next base: position 6,807,091 of record OZ245997.1, on the reverse strand, counting down.
CGTCAGTAATTGATGGTAGCTGGCAGGAAGGTAAGTATACAGCTATGGCCTCTTATGCAGCATCAAAGTATATTGTAGCACTCTGGATGGGCTCAATGGCAAGGAAATACCCTTCCATCCGATTTGTAACTATGTGTCCTGGCGGTACCAGTGGAACCAATGGTGATGACAGCATGCAAGGGTTACAGCGTTTATTTGTAAAATACATTGGCAAGCCTTTGATGGTTGCCTTTGGAATGATGCACGGTGTTGAGAAAGGGGCAGCACGTTATATCAATGCACTTACGAATGACAGTTATAAGAGTGGTGTTTTTTATGCTAGTCCGATTGGAGAAATGATTGGTGACGTTGTGGATCAATCAACAATTTTGGATGATTTTGCCAACGAAGATTTTCAAGACAATGCGTATGAGGCAATTCACCGTTTTCTATAACTTAAAAAGGCTGAGTAGGGTGGTTTCACAAAGAGACCACCTTGCCTTTTTAAAAATTATCTTCTCATAAATTGAGAAAGCGCTCCTTCTCTGTCCTCTTCCAATTGCTTTGAAAATTGTCTACCCGGCTCGTTAATATGGTCATGCAAATACTTATTACTCCAACGAATATACTCTGCAATTACCGGAAATAAATCCATTCCTTTTTCAGTTAAACTATAAATATAAACTTTCTTATTTGTTGGATGATTCGATTTATTAAGCAGGCCTAAAATCTCTAATTTGCATAGTCTGTCAGCTAGTCTTGCAGATGAGATCTTTTCATCTGCACTGGAAAAATCCTTAAAAGTTCTTTCACCAAAATAGACCAAATCTCTTATGATTAAAAGAGACCACTTATCTCCAAAAAGATCCAGAGCGGAACTAATTGGACAATCAGATCTAAATTTTTTTTCTTTTTTTGCTTTCATTTCGGAAGTAATTATTATTTTTGCTTTCGTAACGAAAGTAAAGTTAGTAATTAATAATTGAAAACAAAGTATAATTATCATGAATACATCAATACAAATCCTGAAAATTAATGCCCCAATAGAACAAGTATGGGACGTTCTGTTTAATCAATACGGTGATATACATATCCATAACCCAACCATGCAAGCCTCAAGTTATATGAATGGGGCCAAAAAAGGCGAACTAAATGTGGTTAGACATTGTGATTTTACCGATAAACTGTTTGTAGATGAAAAAATTACAATATTTGAGTCCAATAAAATGGTCAATATTGATGTTGTAAAGCACAATTTACCAATGCTGGACCATTTGTCTGCTAAATACGAGCTAAAATCTATTGAAGAAAATAAAACAGAAGTCAAAATGACCTCTCTAAATTCTGCTTCACCAGGTTTTATGATTCATTTAATGAAAGGTCGGTTAAGAAAAAATGTTGGTCAACACCTTTTTGGAATGAAATACTTTATTGAAACGGGTAAAACTGTTGATAAAAAGAATTATAAGGAGGTTTATAAAAACTATAAATAGGGAAGAGTTTACCCATTTTGGTTAAAAAAATTATTCATCATCCTAATAAAACTTGTTGACACACTGTTGTCACTTCTCCCCTTTACTTTTGTTTCAAATAAGCAAAACATGCATAAAATGAAACAATTTTTAATTCTTGTTGCAGCAATAACAATAGTAAGCTGTGACGTACAAAAAAATGGAAAAATGGAAGTAACCCAAAGTCAGGTAACGGCTCAAAAAAATGAAATTAAGATACCAACAGCTGCTGATTTTGTAGAAAGTCCATTAAGAAACCGAATAAGGTTAGAGCTGAATGCTCCTGTAGATGAAGTTTGGGCAATGGTTGGGAAGCTGGAACGTATGCCTGAATATAGTTCAGGACTTAAAAAACTGGATGCCAACTATGACAGTGACAATAAATGTACTGATTATACCTGCTATTTTCACCCGGTAACTGAGGGTGGAGAAGTTACCACACATAGTGAAACCATTAAATGGTATGAACCCAATGTGGGTCTTGCTTCTTTAGCAGATGAGCCCAATATTTTAGGGTTACAACAATCCTTGGGTATCGTTACTTTTGAGGACAAAGGAGATAAAACCATTTTGCAATGGGCTACCCATTTTACTGCAGAAGATGAAGAGATCATAAAGATGAATATTGCAGGTTTTGAGCAGGCCCTAAATATTGATATCTCACAGAATCTAATCAAAACTTTTGGCGGTAAAGTCCTGGAAAGTTATATCCAACAGCTTTAAAAGCTCTGATTAAAAACTAACGGATTTATAATTTTATAAAAGCCCTGCCATTTCTTTTTGGCGGGGCTTTTTGGGGCTAAAAAAGACATGGAAAAATTGAATGTGAAAAATAACGAGGTTTAAAATGTTTAAGCACAACAGCGACTTTGGTACATGATCAAAGTCGCTTTTATATTATGTATTATATCTTAAAACAATAAAGCAAACGGAGACAGGCATCCTCATTCATGGTCGATTGTTGACCAATATGAACTTACAAATTGGATATTAAGAGATTAATTTTCTGATTAAAAAGAAAAAAGTTTGTAGGTTTACTTTGTTTAATCTAAACTTGTATTGCTTGCCCGTTCTCCTAAAAATCAAACGTCCTGAAGATTCAACTCACATCATTTGGGAGCATATTGTCAAATCAGTCTTTGCTTTTTCCGGTACATTCGCCTTGCTTTTTTTTGGTCCAATGTTTTTATTTTCTGGTAGCTCAAAAGGAGGTCAAGAATCAACGGAATCAGCCTTGAGAATAATTGGCTTTTTATTGGAACATCCATTGCTTCAAATATCAATCTGTGTTCTCATAGTAGTTGTCTACAATATTAACATAGCCAAAAAAAATTCAAAGGGGCACTATTTGGTCACACTCACCACAAATAATAACATTGCAAAAATGGGCTTGACCAATTTGTATTACAAGACAATTACTGAAATAGAAATACCAATAAAAGATCTTAAATATAATGTTCAGACAAAGCCTTCAGAGTTAGAAGGAAAATCAACTATAATTAACTTTTTTGACCATAGAACAGGAAATAAAATTGCTGTTCTTAAACCGTATCATATCATTTGGGTTAATCAGATAAAGCATATTAAAAAGGCAATTGGGGAACTGAATAAACTGGGTGTAAAAGGAACAAAATCAAAAAAATCATCTTTTTCCGTGATCGGTTGGCTTTTTCCAAAATAGTTTCAAATAAATCTATTTGTATTTTACGCAAACTTCAAAACAAATTTGCTCAAATCAATTTTTTAACCTGGAAATGTTTGAGGATTTTTATAGTATGAAGTTCTTTATTGCAATACTATTTTCAATTTCCTTAACTGTCTTTGGGCAAACCAGAAATATCATCTGGTCACATCATGATTCTACTGTAGCAACTATTAATGGAATTTCTTTTGGAGTTGGATCATTCATGACTAAAACCTCTAAGACCAATGGGATTAAACTGGACATTCCGGGAGCTGGTATACTATTACCCTTTGTAGGTCACCTGGAACCACCTCATGGGACATTCTTTATGAATGATTCTTTGATTCTTGCATCATCCTCAGTATACGATACCACTTTACAAACTTCCACCAATGGTGTTTATCTTTCAGTAGGCGGTGATGCAGAGCATATGGTTAACGGTATTTCAGTCAATCCATTATTTACACTTTCCGGTGCAACCAATGGCATAGGTTTAAACGGTTTTATTGGGTTCCTGGATATTATGAGGGGAATCTCGATCACCAGTTTCTGGAATTCCAATGCTAAAGCATATGGCATAACAATAGCGGGAATGACCAATTATAATATTAAAACTTATGGTATTCAAGTCAGCCTGTTTAATAAATCTGTATGTATGAAGGGTATTCAAATTGGAGGGATACATAATTCTGCTTATATCATGAAAGGACTACAAATTGGCCTGTTTAACAAATCAGAAAATACAACCGGTATTCAGGTGGGATTGTTCAATAAAAATGAGAAACGAAGCTTGCCATTTATTAATTGGAATTTTAAATAAAGAAGATGTAGACTAGTAGGTCATGATGATAAAAATCAGCTTAAAACAGAGCTGCGGTCAGCTGATTTCAAAGTAGAAAGCTTAATATTTACACTTCATATTTAACAACTATGGAGTTTAAACCGTTAAAATCGCTGGAAACTTATCTGGATGCTCTGATTAAAGGCAAATTATGGGTTAAAGTAATTGTAGCCCTGGCTCTTGGAGTTGTTGCGGGTATTTTACTTAGTCCTGGAATAGGATTGTTTTCTGCTCCTGTAACAGAAAGTATTGGAAGTTGGCTTGCTTTGCCGGGAAAGATCTTTTTTAAACTGGTACAAATGATAATGATACCGCTCATTTTTGCCAGTATCATTACCGGTTTAGTCAGTAATACTGGTGAACAACTTAAAAAAATGGGAATGAGCACCGTTATCTATTTTCTGCTGACAACCCTTATTTCAGTAGCAATCGGTATTGTGCTTTCTTTAACTATTCAGCCCGGCAATTATTTTGAACTTCAGGAAAGCAATACTATTCCGTTAACCACCAACAACAATACGCAGGATAAACCTTTGTTTGAAAACCTGCCCGACACCATATCAGAATTAATTCCCGGTAATCCATTAGCTTCTATGCTTTCAGGAGAAATGCTGGCCATTGTCATATTCACCATAATAATTGGTATTGCCATTACCCAACTCAAAGACCAACAAAAAGAGCCTGTTGTTGGTTTATTAAGTTCAATTCAGGAGATATGTATGACGGTTGTAAAATGGGCCATGCGTTTGGTTCCCTATGCCGTTTTTGGTTTAATCGCTCAATTGGTTTCAACAATCGGGATCAGCAGCTTAAAAGGGATTGGCATGTACATCATTACTGTTCTGGTTGGCCTGATTCTATTATTGTTTTTCTACCTCATCATTATTCGTTTATTGGGCAGACAAAACCCATGGCAATTTATGCGCTCAGTCAGAGATGTTCAATTACTGGCTTTTTCAACTACCAGTTCAGCAGCAGTAATGCCATTATCAATTCAAACGGCTCAAAATAAACTTAACGTAAGTAAAAGTGTCAGTAACTTTCTAATTCCGGTTGGCGCAACTATTAATATGGATGGTACTGCGATCTACCAATGTATTTCCACTCTTTTTATAGCCCAGGCCTATGGTTTGGAAATAGGCATTTCAAGCATTTTAATGGTGATGTTTACCATTATTGCTGCATCAGTGGGTACACCGGCAATTCCCGGTGGTGGAGTTATTATTCTGGCTACCATTTTACAGGGGATGGGAATTCCTGGAGATGGTATTGTTTTAATCATTGGTGTTGAAAGAATACTTGGAATGTTCCGGACTGCAATTAATGTAACCGGTGACCTTACAGCATGTGTGGTTTTTAACCGACTTCAGGAAAAATGGGCCGGTTAGTTGTTAAAGTGATTTACTTATAAACTGTCCGACAATATTCTTGCTGATTTTTTAAGTTCAATCAATTCCTCTTGGTTTAACTGAAAATCCTTAACCGGAACAACTCCCTTTGAAGTTATTCTGGCAGGCAGGCCAAAGAAAATCTCCCTACATTCCAAAAGCTGTTGTATAGTGTCAGGTACTAAAATACTTAAAGGCAATATTTTTCCGGAAGGGTTTAAAATTTCACTTAAAATTCTGATACCACACTCTACCACACCATAATAAGTTGCACCCTGTGTTTTTTTGATTTCGGTAGCCGCTGTTAAAACCTGATCCATACATTGATCCGCAATTTCATCAGTTAAAACATTGTTTAAGGGTTCTCCACCAACCATTGACAGTGAACGTGCCCACACTACTGAATTCCCATGTTCCCCCAGCATTAATGTCTCTACCTCATCACTATTAACCTGTAATATTCCACTCAGACAATGTTTCATCCTAAGTGTATCGATAAGCGTACCGGTACCAATTACTTTATGTCCCGTAAGCTGATGCAAGTGATAACTTACAATATCAACCGGATTGGAGATTACAATAATATAGGGGTCTGTTTTGCTCCTGAAGTTTTCAAAAATATCAGATGTCATTCGAATACTTTCCTTAACTATAGATAATCTTGAAGCATTAATAGGGACTGAAGGACCAGCACAATGAAAAATAAAATCTGATTTCTCCATAATTGAAAAATCATTTAACGTTATCTTATGTTGAGAATGAAACCCGGCAGCGTGACTGATATCTAAAAAACTACCCTTAATATCCCGGGCCGGATCAATAATATTGATCAGAAAGTGGTATTGACTGCCAAAAGCTAATAAACGGTAAGCCAGCAACCGGCCAACATGACCAAAACCTATAATTGTTATTGTGATAAAAGGATTATTCATCCCCCCTAAATTCACAAATATACGCTAAAAATAAAATGATGATAGTCAGCCTGCAAACTGAGCCCTGTCAAAACAATAAGCGCATTTTTCCCATAACTTTAGCTTGTTAGTTAAAATGATTGTTTAACCTGTTAAAACCATACCAATATGAAAGCGATACTTGTACCAACAGATTTTTCAGATACTGCATATACTGCAGGAAGATATGCCGCTGAGTTGGCACTGAAACTTGATGCTGAAATAACCCTGATGCATGCCTGGCACATCCCTTATAGTGGAGCCAGTACAGGAACATTTGTCAGTTTTGATCATGTGATGAGTGATGATACCAAATCCTTGCTTAATGATCAATTAAAAGCTTTATCTGACCAATATCCAAATCTAAAAGTGAAAACAGCCAGCGTTCCCGCTATGGCATTTGATGGTATTAAGGAATTATGCCAAACTGAATTCTTTGATCTGATAATAATGGGTACAACCGGTGCTTCGGGCTTTATTGGCAAGTTCCTGGGTAGTAATACTTCTAATATTATCGGTAATGTAAAAGTACCAATTATTGCAGTACCAGATAATTCAGCAGCAGCAGTTCCACAAAATATTTTAGGTGCTGTTGACTTAACTCAGAAAGGAGATGAACAATTATTTGAACCATTAAAAGTATTATCAGAAAAACTTGATGCTAAAGTTGAGTTTATCAATATTATTAAAGACAAAAATGTCAGCCTCAAGGATAAAAAACTGGCGGCTGCCGATTTCGACGAAGCTTTTGATGAAAAATATCACCGTTTTCACTATAAAGAGGAAGATGATATTGAAGAAGGTATTCTGGACTATATAGCTGATAAAAATATCGATTTGTTGACCATTGTTACACGGCAAAAAAACATTTGGGAAAAATTAATGCAGCGCAGTGTGGCCAAATCAATCATTAAGCAGGCGCAAATTCCTACCCTGGTACTACCTGAATAATTACAGGTTGTAAAGAAAAAGGTAATCATAATTATTCCCGGTAGTATCTGTCGGGAATAATTTTATTCTGCTAGCTTTATACAAGATAATATTGATAACAGATGTATTGCCTTATTCGTAAACCACTTAACGTCCTGCTATTTGTTTTATTTGTGCCCTTCTGTATCCTTGGGCAGGAGTATGAACGTTATAAAACATTATTGGATACCACAATTGCTTCGGAAAGTCTTGGGTTTGACAAGGCTATTACGGTTACAGTACCCTTTGAATGGCAAAAAGACGTTAACCGTCATTTTCCACTAATCATTGTATTTGATCAGCAAAACCAGCGGAGCCATAATTATATTTTAAGTACCATTGATTACCTGACCAGCAATGAACAAATGCCCTCAGCAGTTATCATCAGTGTGACTTCAAATCAGAAATATCGCTATCTGGAAACTTTGCATCCTGAATCAAATATTGTGGGGCTAGCGTACCAAAACGAAAAATTTATTTTTGATGAACTGATTCCCCTTGCCGAAAAAGAACTTAAAGCATCCACATTCAGATTATTGATAGGCCATTCCAGATATGGCTACTTTACCAGCTCACTTTTGTTTTCAAGGATCGACCAACTAAATGGCGTCATTTCGTTAAGTCCTTTTTTTGATCAGGACAATGTTAATTTGGTTGATTCAATTCCTAGGCTCCAAAAACAGCAGTTAAATGCGTATAAATACTATCGTTTTGGTATTGGAAACGATTATCCTGAAGATTTTGTAAAAATGAAGGCTGCGATCAGAGCCCTCAATAACCCAAAAATTAATGCTAAAGGTGTTCTGTTTAAGGAAGCCGGCCATAATGTTACCCCGGGACTCACAATTGCTACAGCCTTATACGATATATTTGAAAACTGGTCTTCTGCTCAAACCAAATATATTTCTAATGCACAAAGGGACCTGAGTATCATTGATTCACTCGACTCGAAAATCCTGGCGCATTATGGTAGTAAGCTTGAATTTTCACTAGGTATTTTAAATGGAAAGGGTTGGTTCTTTTACAATGAAAAAGAGTACAAAAAAGCCATTGAAGCCTGGCAAATACTATTGAAATCTTACCCCAATTTTTCAGAAGGCTATTTATATATTGCTGATGCGCAAATGCAATTGAAACAAGATTTTTCGCAATCGTTGGAACAGTTTAAACATTCATTTAATGAATCTACAATCTATTCGGAAGAAGAAAGAAATGAATTATTGAAAGAACTTGAACTGATGGAGAATAATGTAGATCAGAATAATTAGAAATAATTAATTTTTGTTGCCAGAGGAAGACCAAATGAAATGTAAGATTAACCTTCAGCACTATTTTTCATGAACATTCAATGAAGCCTCACTGTGTTTTACCACAAAATTTAACTAAATTTATAGAACTAAGGTAACATAGAAAATGCATCATCAAATAGTAGCAGAATTTTTAGAAAAATTTCCTATCCTGACTGAGGAAGAACGAAAAGGAATTGCAGAGGTATTAATGGTTAAATCTTATAAAAAAGGGACCATCATCCAGGAAGAAGATAAAATACCTAAACACTGCTTTTTTGTTTTAAGTGGATGTATCAGGCAATACCAGATAATGGAAGGTATTGAGAAAACAACTGAATTCTATACCGACTCACATGCAGCAATATCGTCAGAATGCTACACTCAAAAAATTCCTTCAGATTTTTTTCTTGAATGTATGGAAGATTCAGTCCTTATGGTGGGTGAGCATGGACATGATGCTAAAGTAATTGAAGCTTTTCCCGTTTTACAAACCATAATGATGCAGATTGCTGAAGAAGAATGGGTAAAAACACGAAAAAGTTTGTCTTCCTTTAAATTACTATCTCCTGAAAACAGATATATTGATTTTTTGGAGCACAGGAAAGATCTGATCAACCGGGTGCCCAATCATCAAATAGCCAGCTACCTGGGTATTACGCCAGAATCGTTAAGTCGGCTCCGTAAACGGATTTTAATTAAAGAAAAAAACAATTCTTAACTAAAGTCAACGTCAAACGCATTTTGTTCAACCTAGCTTTGCTCCGAATTAAAAAACGGATCAAGTCATGGACAAAAGCAATCGTATAATATTCATTAGTTTAGTTTTACTAATATTGATCGCATCATCCTGTTCAATTCAAAAACGAAGATACAGGCCGGGATATCATATTTCTTTCAACAAAAACTATAGCTATTCAAAGTCTTCACGCACTGTAAAAGAATCTGTTGACGTAAGAGACTCTATTCCATCAAAAGAGGAAGATACCAAAACCGAACAATTGACTCAGGTACCTGAAATTGATTCTGTCAATACCAATTTTGAAACTGAAGTAGTACACTATGAAGAAAATATTGAAGCACCCCGAAAAAAAGATCAGAATAAAACAGTTTTGATTGATCAGAACATCCCGATTACCAGTGTGATTGAACACCCTGTTAACTTAAAACCTAAAAGAATGAAAATGAAACAAAACGAGAAAAAACAATTCCAATTATCAAAGCGTCAAATTGCCATAATGATTGGTATATCATTATTATTGATGGCCGTTTTGGCCGGACTTTCCGTTCCACCAATCAATAACATACTTGTACCAGGCAATACCATGCAAACCGGTCTTAATTTTGCTGCACAATCCAATCAATTTCTCGGTTCAATTTTCGGATGGATTGCTATTACTATTCTGGACCTGCTGGTATCATGGGGTATTTATAAATACTATAAAAAAGATAAACCAAAACTGGCGGCTACAACTGGTATTTTAAGATTGATTTATTCTGTTTTTTTAGGAGTAGCTGTGGTGCAACTCATCCAGGCTTACACCACCTCATCTCCAATTCAAATCCATCATTTTTTAACTTCGTTTAATTCAATTTGGGGATGGGGATTAATTGTTTTTGGCCTCCATCTTATCGCCCTTGGTCTACTATATAAAAATGAAAACGGTAAAAAATGGCTGAATATCCTGATTAAATCCTTTCTGATTATTGCCGGAATAGGATACATGACGCAATACATTGGTATTTTACTTGTGGCTAATCCTGTAGCATTTGCAGCTGCCGTAGAATCAATATTTATTGTGTTTATGATTCTAGGCGAAATTGGCTTTGCCATTTGGATGCTGGCAAGAGGAGGAAAAGAGACTAATTAAAATTATTATCACTTTTTGGTTCCAAGTAAGTTTAGCACTACTTTACCTTTCTCTTTTATCCTTTTAATTTCCCAGTTAAAATCACCTTTGTTCTCAAGACTATCAACCAATGCTTCCATTTCAGGCACTGAGTATGTTCTTAAACAAGAAACCACACCATCCCAAAGCACAAACAGAGGTACAATTGGTATTAAATAGGTAAAAATCAGACGACCAATTTTAAACGGACGGATAAATGGTGTGGTTAACAGTACACTTAAAGGTGATATTAACATTAAAAGAATACTGATAAAACTTCTTTCCTGTGCTTCAAAAATGGCGATATTCTGTTGAGTGTTAACCGCATTTTGTAATATCATTCTTGCATCTTTTTCTCTAAAATGATGTAATGATAAAAACTGGGTTCGTAAACCCTTTAATTTCTCAGGGACATCTCTGGCATCAATCGATTCTTCTAAAAAATCAAAAACGTCAGACGTCTCAGTAGTTCGTTTAAAAGCAGGTATATTTGGATAGTAGTCAGTCAGTAAAATTTTTAAATCCGGATTTTTCTTCCTGAGTTCATCACTCAGCCAGATCAACCCTCCTCCCCCTCCGGAGCCCAGATCAATCACTTGGTTAGTATTACTCAATTCAAGTGCCTTATGTAAAACTGGAACTACTGGCGAATATAATTGCGATTTATTGGATAGGAATTGCAAAAAGTCAGTACCATAATTCCTGATTTCTTTCGGAAACCATTCCAAATCCTCAAATTCAAACAGGTGAATACGTTTCATCATTTTATTTTTTTAATTTTAGACCAAATGTACTAAAAAAATTAGACCACTTGGACTAAAAATGAGCAAAACAAAGAAAAAAATTTTAGATATATCAAGGAAAATGTTTAACCGTTATGGTGTAGAGCCGGTTTCTATCAGGCAAATTTCAGCGGAGGTAGGCATCAGTCACAGTAACCTGATTTATCATTTTAAAAACAAAAATGAGATTGTAAATGCTTTACATAATCAGTTATTTGCAATTGCTACTGAAATTAACGCTCAATTATTAGTCGAAACCAACTTAATCGATCACCTCCTGATCTCAACAAAAAACGGGTTCAAAATTTTGCTTCAATATAAATTCCTTTTGGTCGACTTAAATGCTATACTAAGAGGAAATCCTGAGCTGCATCAATCCATACTACAGGTGGAGTCCTTCCGTCAAACCATGTATATGAATACTTTTCAAAAGTCGATTGAGCTTGGCTTGATGCGAGATGAAGAATATAAGGGAGAATTTGACGAACTTGTTACACGCATCAGGGTTTTTAGCGATTATTGGATCTCCTCTGCCGAAATATATGATTCAGAAGCAAAGGAAGATGAAATCATAGATAAATATGCCTTACTATTAATCAATACACTTTATCCTTATCTGACGGACAAAGGCAAAGAAATCTACAGCCGTTTACCTTAATTGTGACTTTCTCATTTTATCGTATTATCTTTATAAGATAACCAATCAGTTTACCGATATGAAATCGTTTGTCCTCATTCTTTTCAGTTTAGTTCTTTCTTTATCCCCGGCCCATGCCTGTCTGAATTTTTATCATTCTATTGATAAAGAAGGACATTTACATGAAGCAGATGAGGATGAAATATTCCGGGGATTCAATACCAATTTTAATCTGGGATTAATTGAAAAGAAATTGATCAAACTTGAAAAGGGGTTAAAGGCAGAACAAGACTATCAACTACTGTCTGATTTTGCTGTTTTAATGTTAAAGGCCGGAAAGGTTAAAGAAGCATTAAGTGTATTAGAGGAACTTTACCGACATTACCCTAATGAATACCAAATTGCAGCTAACCTGGGTACAGCCTACGAATTGAATGGAAATGTGGAAATGGCGCACCAATTGATCAGCCGTGGAATTGAATTGAATCCGGATTCACATGGCGGTAGTGAGTGGGTCCATTTAAAGGTTTTGGAGACCAAACAACATCTGGCTGATAATCCTGATTACTTATCCGATCATACCGTACTGGGACTCACAGAAAGTAACATCAAAGATGATGAAATCAGGGAGCAAATTCTCATTCAGGTTCGCGAAAGGTTTCCATTCTCTCCCGGACCAAACGCTATTATGGCCAGTGTTTTAGCCGATCTTGGAGATTGTTTTTCGCAAACTTTTTCGATAGAATATGCCAAAGCGCTCTACACTATTGCCAAAGAATACTATGGCGCTGATGAAACTTTAATGAATGAGAAAATCGGTGAAATGGTGAAATTGCGACGGAAATATGCCGGAACAAAACCTGAGCGAAGACATAGTGAGGGCGACAATATTAAATTACATGGTATCCGGTATAAAAAATTACTGGATGACAATAACCCCTCAGGACATATCATTGACTGGGATGAAATCACCACCGATCCTGATCAACTGCTAAAGATGGCAGGTATTGAAAAGAAAATTGTACCAGAAGATAAAGATACCACACAGCTGGAAACAGTCGAGGAAGAAGTTATCGCAGAAAGTGAAGATCCGGAAGTCACTTCAAACAATACTATTTATATCATATTGATAGCAGTTATTGTTCTGATTGGTGTATTGATTATTTTCAGACGGCGTCAAAAATAAATTTTAAGAAGTATTTACTCTGCTTAAACACAAGAACAATACCTTTTTTGTGTAAAACTCAATTGACCTTAAAGCTAAACTATGCTACTTTCTTGAACATAGACGAAGGGCTGGTATAGTTTACTACCCTTATTGATTAATCCTAATTTTTTCATTCAGAATTGTATCTTCTTTAAATTCTATCATTTCATTCAACTCTCCGGTTAATAATATTTTGAACCTGGTATTTAAATCGGTCAATTCTTCAAATCGAATTTTACCTTTTAGATTTTTGTATGATTCAAAATTAGAATATAGCCCAAGGAAAATGCAATCTACTTTGATGTTATTGCTAGGCAAAGAATAATTCACATTCAGAGAAATTTTGGACACATCATGAATCGATAGAATTGTTGTTCTTTTATATAAATAATCTATACTGTATGTTGAATCAAAAATTGATTTTTTTGTATTCCTTTCCTTTGGAGACCAGGTAAATTCAATAGTTAAGGATTGATCATTTGTAGAATCATATTTAATTGACTTTTCCTGCAAATCAATAGTAGATTTATCAGTATTCCACTCCTCAATATGAATACCAGATTCATTTTTGGACTGCCTGCAACTCACAAAAAACACGATAAGCCCTATGTAAAGAAACAACTTCATTTGATTGGTTTTAAAGCACTTGTATATAGAACATAATAAATAAATTTTTTCAATTTTATACTCTGTGTTGCAATCGTTTTAACCAATGGCATATTTCTTTGCAAATGAATTGTCCAATCGTATTATAAAGGAAGCGCCTTTTTCACTTGGTTTCCAACCTTGCTTGAGACCATTCTTTATAATTATTGAAATATCTTTAGGGGTCAATACAGGATAATCTTCTTTTGATGTTACATCATTCGGAAAATCAAGCCAGAAGTCTCTTGTAACAAGACCTTCAACTTTTAATTTAGCGCCTTCCCCGGTTGCAAGTTGTACAGTAATATTCAAGTTGAACTCCCAATTTTCATTGTATTTCCCAGTAGAGATCACATATCTAAACTCGTCATTATTGACAGTTAATAATCGACTTTTCTTCTTTGGTAATGCCATTTTGTTACATACTTTCTATTTTCAACAGTCATTTGAATTTAACTACTATGAACTAATTTTCTCAATAATACCTAAAATAATAATGGTAAACTTTAGGCCCAAGAAAACCTTCACGACCAACAGTGTAAAATGTATCAGAATCTATCCATTTTATCTTTACTGTATACGGGTCAGTTGTATGGGTTGAGGTGGCTGTTGAAGTATCATCACTATCTGTAGTTAGTTTTCCTTTGCTAAGCTCCCACTTACCATTTTCCACAAATGTTTCATTTTTCACTATTTGGGTGTGGGTGTATCTATTATTATTTGCAAATGTATACGTCAAATTGTAAGTCTGTATTGAATCACATTTATCAATATTACTTTTTGAACCAATTACGTAACATGTCCTCCAATTACCCAAAATTATTTGTTGTTTATCTTGAGAAAAGGAGATAGTACAATACGAGAGTATTAAAAAAAATATAATTTTTTTCATTTAGAAGGTTTTAATTGCGCATAATGGTTAGTATATGAAGCGAAGAAATAGTTTGACTTAGATTTATTCTTGATAACCATCAGTATCGTTTTATCTGGTTTCCAATTCTTTCATATTATAGATTGTTCCGGCTTTCTCTTTAGGCACATTAGTTTTCATTTCTTCAGAATCCGAAATTAGATTCATATTTCTTTCAAACTCCATTTTGTCTGCCCCGTCAATTTTAATAGTCAATTCAATTTCTCCATTTACCTGCGAAAAATGGAAATGATAATCATGATAATGTCTTCTATTAAAAATAAAATGTCGAAACTGATAATAGTACTTGTCGTCATAAATGACTAAAAAATCGTTTTCTCCGTAATCAGAATTTATATTATAAGCACTACCATTATTGTATACAATTTCATTATTTGAAGAACCTTCAAATAGAATTTTGTCACTTACTCTATTAATAGTCCAGTGTCCTTTTTGAATTTTTACTTTGTGAGAATCTAAAGGTTTTTCCATGGTTACTTCAATCGAATTATGTGAGAAAAGACCTAAATACAAAAACGCATCAGCTATATAAACAGAAATATATCCCAATATTGAGACTATCATTAGCCCTGCAAATATTTTAGTTTTTTTACTCATTCTTTGATTATACACAACAATTTATCATTGCAGTTTCACTAATTGCTACAATGTACATCTAAAGATAAATCTTTATTTCCATTATGTTGCTACTATATTAAAAATCCGGAACTGAAACTTTGGCTAAATAAAGTTATGTTTTACTGATTAGTAAAATAGTAATAGTCGTTTGTTAAACTCCAAAGTCTTACCTTTGTATAATAAGCAGAAAATATGCTTATATTACAGTGATGCTATACAAGGAGTTTAAACCATCACGTTCGCTGGAACAATATATTGATACCATTTGGATGGTTAAAAACAGTGGTATGGCCAGTCAATCCAGGATAACGCCAGATGGATTTGTTGACCTGATTTTTAATTTTGGGGAAAAGACACCAACCCTTCCGGCATGGAATATTGGCTTATCCGGAATGATGACCAGATACAGGGATGTCAGTTCCGTTCCAAACTCTGAACTGATTGGTATTCGTTTTAAGCCCGGGCAATTCAGGGCAATATCTAACTTTCAACTGGCCGAAATTAAAAACCATACCATTTATGCATCTGAGATCATTCCTGCCTTTTCTGAAAAACTACTCGAGCAAGTGGCCGAAAGCAAGAATATGACTGACAAAATAGTATTGATTGAAACTGCTATAAAAAAACTGATTACAGACTTTCGTCATCATAGCCTTATTACCTCGGTTTGTCATTCAATTGAAATGCATTACCAGGTTATTGATTTAAAACAAATAGCTGACAACCATTATATCAGTTTACGACAACTGGAACGGCATTTTAAAGCTTCGGTAGGTTTAACCATGAAAGAATACCACTCTATTGTCCGCTATAATAAAGTACTGAACAGTATTGCAGAAATGTCGGAACAATCGTTATTACACACCGCATTTGATCATGGCTTTTTTGATCATGCGCATTTGACAAAAGAATTGAAAAGAATTGGAGGTACAAATCCTTCCCTGCTTTAAATTGTCGTTTTTTTACAAAACACCTCCCCTCAACCTATTGTAATTTTGACAAAAAATAAATTTATGTGAATATTGTTTTAAGATTCTCGATACAAAATTCTGTCGAATTTCACTCGAATTGACGGTTTAGATTATGAAAATCACTTCAACTCGGGTAACACTTGGTCTGAGTACGCAAATCGAGCGGAGTCGAGATTAAGTCGAAGAATATTAAGAATCTTCAACATTATTTACTTTAAACTAAAAACTTAATACAATGCAATTAGAATCTTTGACACCAAATATCATGGTAAATGATGTGAATAAAACCCTTGAGTACTATACAGACATTCTTGGCTTTGCTTTGATCGATACCAATCCTGAGTCAGGAGAGTTTGAATGGGGATTTGTAAAAAAAGATGGTGTGGCTTTAATGTTTCAGGAAAAAAAATCGCTTCAGGATGAATACAATGAACTGAATAATATGGCTGTTGGTGGTGCTTTAACATTTTACGTTCGTGTTCAAAATATTCACGAACTCCATGACGCCATAAAAGAACATGTTAACATCATTAAACCCATGAATACCACCTTTTATGGTATGAATGAATTTGCCATCATGGACCTTAACGGCTTTATACTGACCTTTTCAGAGGCACCAACACATTAATACCATGGACTTTTCAGAAATAGCCGGACAACTGGCTCACCCCAGGGGAGCTTTGGGAATTGAAACAGGCAATAGCATGAATGCCATGAATGCTTTTATCAGTAAAAACACTTATGATTTACTGGAGATTTCAGACCGTAATAAAATACTGGAAATTGGCTTGGGAAACGGAAAATTTATAGCTGATGTACTTGAGCAAGCTAATAATATTTCATTTACGGGTATCGATATTTCCGAAACAATGATTGAAACGGCAAAAGCTACTAATAAAGGAAAACCAAATGTGCATTTAGAAGTTGCAGGAATCGAAAATTTGCCCTTCCCGGACGAGAGTTTCGATAAAATTTGTACTGTTAACACCATTTACTTTTGGAACAATATTAATCAGGCACTACAGGAAGTCAGGCGGGTACTTAGTAATCAAGGTATTTTTGTGGTGGCCTTCAGACCATATTCCAAAGGACAAACCCTGGATTTTACCGAATATGGATTTAAGGAATATACCGTTGAGGAGACAAAACAAATACTGATTGACAATAATTTTAAAATCATTAACAGTATCAACAAAACAGAACCTGAAATTGAATTCAATGGTCAGACTCATCAATTAAATTCTCATTATTTTCTCGTTCAAAAAGCAGACTTATAAATATTTTAACGGAAAGCGTTTAGCTCTGAGGGATATGATTTTTAATAAGGGTTGATTTTTTCAATCCTTATTCTTGTTTTTTAGTATATTGTAGTCCCTAATTTTAAACGGGCAAAGTGAAAACACTTATTGTCGTTTTAACCAGTATTGGCAGCTTAATTTCAATTGGTTTTGGAATCTGGCATCTTTTTGTCCCCAAATTGTGGAACTGGTATAGTCATATTGATGAAAGTGCCCGTGAATTGATACTGGCAGTAAGGGCAATCAATATTTTTTTCTCTGTCTCCCTGGTCTTTTTTGGATTGATTAACCTTATTTTTTTGTTTAGAACTTCCCCCGATAAATTCCCGCTTTTAGTGATGCTGATTTTTTCTTCACTTTTATGGGGAATTCGGGTGACACTGCAAATTATTTACCCTCAGGGGTCCCTTAATCCAACTTTACAATATGGCATGTTAAGTACATTTACTTTTGTGCTACTCTGCTTTATTATATCTCTTATTCTTCTTAATATCGAAAACAATGGCAGTTACTAAAGCTGAGCTTAACAAAGATTATTTAATCTATAATCCTGATCAGGAACTGGATTATTATGATGTATTCCGGTTAACCAGTTCAAAATTACAACTGGCTCCCCTACCAAAAGATTGTATGATTGCCTTTTTTAAATCTTTTTCTCCCTTCATAATAAAAATGTTGGGGTTAAGAGAAAAAATAGCCAAAAAACTGGGACTTAAAACAGCTACGGAAACGAAAGAATCTGAAAGGGTAAAACAACTCAATGAATTTAATGGCAATATAGGCGATCATATTGCCATATTTGAAGTATTGGATAAAAATGACATTGAGTTGGTCAGTGGACAAACCGATAAACATCTGGATTTCAAATTATCGTTCGTTAGTTTTGAGGCTGATGACCAGAAAAAAATTGTGGAATTGATTACCACAGTTAAAATCCACAATACTGTTGGAAAGATATACTTCTTTTTTGTAAAGCCCTTTCATAAGTATATCATGAAACGAATTTTAAAAAGAATGGAAGGAGAATTAATTCGTCAGGAGGAGGCAAGATGATTGATTTTACCAATACCAATTACTTAAAGAATGGGAATTCCAGGCAAAAAACAGTTTATCAGCTTATCCAAAGAAACAACGTTCTAACCAGGTTAGAAGCATTCAGTCCTGTATTGGTAGGTACCATACCAATTAATATCGATATTGATAGCAGTGACCTGGACATTATATGTTATTGGGACAACAAAAATCACTTTATCAACACTCTTGAAAGTCAATTTGCAGCTGAAAAACAGTATGAGCTAAAAAATACTGTTATCAACGGAATTGAAACGGTGATATCACGATTTTGTATTGACCAATTTGATTTTGAAATTTTTGGTCAAAGCATCCCCGTTATTCAACAGGCTGGTTACAGACATATGATTATTGAACACGAACTATTAAAGAAATTTGGGGAAACGTTCAGACTAAAAATAGTTGAATTAAAAAGGCAGGGAATAAAAACTGAACCTGCATTTGCACAGGTATTGGAATTGTCAGGAAATCCTTACGAAGAGCTGTTAAAATTTGGCGAAGATCTTTGAAATTCTCTTAATTTAGCCTCAGGAAATTTAACTGTTTCACAAGTTTTACTATGCTAAACATTGCCCTACTTCAAAAAACTGATGCTATTCCTTATGATTTGCTTCAATTGGCAGACCCCTCAGCTGATTTAATTGACGATTATCTTAAAAACGGACAGTGCTATATAGCAAGACTCGACTCCAAGACTATTGGTGTTCTGGTTATGACAGAATTGAGCCCTGAATCAATTGAAATTAAAAACATTGCAATCCATGAGGCCTATCAGCAAAGAGGATTTGGAAAGCAACTCTTACAATATGCTGAGCAAACAGCACGACATCAAAACTATAAACAATTGGTGATTGGTACAGGTAATTCAAGTGTAGGGCAAGTCATGCTTTATCAAAAAGCCGGCTTTGAGATTGACCATGTTAAAAAAGACTTTTTTACAGATCATTATCCTGAACCCATTTTTGAGAATGGCATTCAATGTAAGCATATGATTGTTTTAGTTAAAAAGTTAGCCTAAGAATCCTTATTTTTAATACTGTGGAAGCATTATTAACCAAATACTTTATAACCAGGTCCGAGTGGCGCAACTGGCTTGAATCGAACTTTGATAAAAGGGAAGAAGTTTGGTTAATCTATCCTAAAAAATCAACCGGAAAACCCAGAATTGAGTATAATACTGCTGTTGAAGAAGCTTTATGCTTTGGTTGGATCGATTCAATTATCCGGTCATTTGATGCTGATCATACTATGCAACGATTTACGCCCAGGCGAAAAAAAAGCTCTTTTTCTCAACCAAATATTGAGCGATTAAAGTGGTTGTTTGATCAAAAGAAAATCCATGTATCGGTACAAGAATCGACAATCGAAATTATCAACCAAAAATTTGTTTTTCCATCAGACATATTAAAGGAGATAAAAAAGAATAGCGAAGCCTGGAAAAATTATCAGCACTTTTCAGAACCCTATAAAAGGATCAGGATTGCTTATATTGAAAGCGCCAGAAAGCGTCCTGAAGAGTTCAACAAAAGAATCTCCAATTTTATTGCCAAAACAGCCGATAACAAGATGATAAAGGGTTTTGGTGGTATAGATAAGTACTACTAAATCCGATTTACAGGTTTAAAAAACGGTATTGATCTGATTGTCCAACTCTTTGGACTTTTTATACCGACTTATGATTATACCTCACTTTACTTTTGTGATAGGCAAAGAAAGGATCTTTGCAAAATAACAAAACAATAAAATCATGAAAGCAATACTTAAAACCATAGCTCTTTTACTAGTAATAACGGTAGGCTATTCCAGCTACGGATCAATTAATAACAATTCTGACTTTTCTTTGAAACCTGATCAGAACCTGTCATTATTAAGTCTAAAAAAGTTCAGACACCAATTCGTATCCAAAAATGAAAAAGAGAAAGGTGTGATCACTCTTTTAATTGAAACAGATATTAATGCATCAGCAGACAAAGTGTGGGCAGTTCTTGGTAGACAATTTGCCGATATTGCCGTGTGGTCGACATCCATCTCTTCGTCTGAAAAAGCCAATTCGGAAGATGTTCCCAATCATGTTATTCCTGCCAGTGAGGCTCCGGTTCTTGGTCGGAAAACATTTAGCAAAACAATAGATGCTATTGAAATTTTGACTAAATACTCCGACTCCAACAGAACATTTACATTTCAGGCAGTTGAAACACCTGGCTTTATTGCCTTTGCCAGAAATAATAGCGCTGTAACAGCTATTGGTCCAAATAAAAGCAAAGTTTCATTCGATATTAAAGTACAATTAAATGGTGGTGCCAAAGCATTAAAAGGTTTATTTAAAAAGAAAATGCAAAAAACAATGGCAGGTGTTCAAAACGATTTGAAAGTTTATGTGGAAACAGGTAAAACCAATGTAAAATAAACTGAAGTTGTTGTCATTATAAAAGGACAGGTAAGTCTCAATTTAATGGGGCAAACCTGTCTCTTTTTATTATATTTGATCTGGACAAAGAACTGTAAGATCAAATTCAGTCAGGATGAAAAAAATAGCCCCTCTTTTTTTGGCTTTAACATTAACAATCAACCTTAACGCTCAAAGCAATTCGGAAAACAAATCTTTACTCGATCGCTTTTTTCCTGACTACAATTCTTTCTCGTTGCTTAACCTCAACATGAGCCTTAACACCGAATTTCCCACTACAATTACAAAGGGTGGAATTGGTGGATCAATGGAAATAGGACTAAACCTATCCCGTTTTTTTGCTAAAAAAATGTTGATTTCCCCTTATGTCGGTATGAATATACTATCATGTAAAAATTACCAGGATAATTTTATACAACAACTCATCTCAGATTATTCAGCCTTACCTCAGGAGTATTGGGACCTGCATGATAATATTTCATTCCTGAGTAATGAGGAACGCGGAAAACTATATTCTTACGAACAAGCTGCAGAAGAATTTAATCATATTGCCAGTAATAATATTACTTCAAAAATTGGGTTTTATTATGGTTTAGCCATTAAAGTCCCTGTAAAGTATATTCCACTGGTAAAATTTTATCGATCCTACCTTAATATTTCCGGAAAAAAGGATGTACAACCTGTTGGTTGGATTACCTATAGCCCAAGCTCACAGGATCCTTATACCGACTTAGCAGGAGAAATTAATATTAATGGTTACGGCTGCGAAATTGACCTGTTTACGGGTTGGTTTGCTGATAGTGATGATTTTAATGCCAATATTCGATTGGCACAAATCAGTTTATATGTTGAAAGGTACAGTTTGGAATCATTGGAAATAGGAAGTAATGAGGAACTTTCATTATTACAAATCAACAGTAAAAAAATGCCACTGAAATCATTTTTAAAAGCTGACGAAACCCTAACTGATAAGTATTCAAGTGAATTAAGATTTGGAATAAAGCTCGGAATAAGTATTCTTTAGTATTTTTAGAAACCATGAAAGATTATTTTAATCAAATTCATAAAACTGACAATGCGATTCTTGAAGAGTACCTTTCCCATTGGGAAGAATTTTCCCTCCCAAAAAACACTATAATGACTGCCGAAGGCAGCACACAACACCACTTACTTTTTGTGACTAAAGGTCTTCAAAAATCTTATTATCTCAACAATGGTAAAGAGCATATTATTGCCTTTACTTATGCCCCTTCATTTTCCGGAATTCCGGAGTCATTCCTGACTCAAAAACCTTCTAAATATTTTCTTGAAACAATAACTGACAGTGAGTTTTTACGTATTTCCTACAGTAAGCACAAGGAATTAATACTAAAACACCGGCAGCTTGAAACATTATTCAGGGTATGGACCGAACAATTATTGATTGGTATACTGGATCGCTATTATGAATTGATGGCTTACGATATTGAAACGCGTTTCCGAAACTTTCTGCAAAGGAGTCCCCATATGATTAATATGGTATCACAAAAAGACCTGGCTTCTTATCTACGAATAGATCCTACAAATTTTAGCAAGCTGATAAGAAACGTACAAATTTAAACCCGTTTTATGTATTAGGACTTCGTCATGAGATTTCAAAGCACAATAAAATCAACTACTTTATTGATTTTAGCATAGCACCGCTATGGTGGAATTAAAAAGTAGAGTAAAACGATTGATTTTGCAGTGATTTGAGAGCGTAATAGATTTCTTAGTGCAAAATACGGGTTAAATTCTTGGTTTATACCAATAATCAAAAGAACTGATACACCGAAATTTGTCCTAAAAAATGAAGACAATACTAACCTTTACAGTTCTTATTATGATTAGCAATTTAAGTCAGGGGCAAAATTGGATCGATTCCGGTTTATATCCTTTTGAACACCAATCTATCCAGTTAGAATCAGGAAAAATGCATTATGTGGATGAAGGTGAAGGAGAAATTCTCCTCTTTGTTCACGGAACACCTACCTGGTCGTTTTTATACCGGGATTTTATAAAGTCGTTTTCGTCTACCCACCGGTGTATTGCCATTGACCATATTGGCTTTGGTCTGTCAGAAAAACCTGAATCATTTGATGGTACCCCTCAAAGTCACTCGAAAAATCTCATTGAGTTTATCGACCGATTAAAACTTGACAATATTACACTGATAGTACACGATTTTGGAGGCCCGATTGGTTTGTCAGCAGCTATCGAAAATCACAATAAAATT
Organism: Putridiphycobacter sp.; assembly: GCA_965230195.1. GTDB lineage: Bacteria > Bacteroidota > Bacteroidia > Flavobacteriales_D > Crocinitomicaceae > Putridiphycobacter. The sequence continues at coordinate 6,783,773 of OZ245997.1, read as the reverse complement.
AAACGTGTGATAATGTTCAATACCTGGTTATGGGAAACAAAAAACAATCCCGGAGCTGCTAAAATTGACAAAATTCTCAATAGTAAAATGGGACAATTTCTTTACCTGAGAATGAATTTTTCACCTAAAGTGTTACTAAAAAAAGGATTCCATAATCCTAAAAAACTGACTAAAGCTATTCATAAACACTATATCAACCCCTTTCCAACAAAAGTTTCAAGATATTCATTACTTCGAATTGGTCAGTCTCTTGTAAAATCATCTGACTGGTACCAGGAACAGTGGGAAAAACTACACCTTCTGGACAATAAACCCTGGCTAATTCTATGGGGTACCGAAGACCAGTTTATCAATACCGAATATCTTGAAACCTGGGAAAAAAGATTGCCACAGGCTTTAGTTAAAAAATTAGAATGCGGCCATTTTGTTCAGGAAGAAAAGACTATGGAATCGATTAAACAGATTAAACGTTTTATCGGGCAAAATTAAAGCAATACCATAAAGCTTTCTTATATTTGATTTATCCGTTCGGGCCCTTAATACTGCATGTTAATGATCAAAGAAAAACTTAAAGCCAAATTTGAACAATTCATCAACTTAACTGATGAGGAATTTGAGACGGTCTATAACTATATGAGTTTTAAAACCCTTAAAAGAAGGGAAGTCTTACTGGAAATAGGTACGGTCTGTAACCATACCTACTTCATTGGTGAAGGACTGATCAGGTATTATCATGATGTAGATGGAGAGGAAGTGACCGGGCAATTCTTTTTTGAAGGTGGATGGTATATTGATTTTGAAAGCTTTATTTCCGGTGATCCCTCAAGACAGGGCGTTCAGGCCCTTGAGAAAACGGAATTGGCCGTACTCTCCAAAAAAGACATTTACAAACTTTATGTTGAGGTGCCGAAAATGGAACGCTTTGGAAGGATCATGGCCGAAAATGCATTTATCGGACTGAGAAAAAAAACAGATGCATTCACGCTTCGAACTCCTGAAGAGCGGTATTTAGACCTGATTAAACAAAGACCGAAGGTTATTTCAAGGGTTCCACAACACTATATTGCCAGTTACCTTGGTGTAAAACCACAATCACTCAGCAGAATCAGGAAGCGAATTTCTAAAAAACTGATTTCTTAACTCAGGTGCACGTTTTGAGACTTTAGGCCACCATACTTTTGTGTCGAAAAAAAAATCGATACATTATGACTACATTAAAACGATATGCATTATTGCTCATTTTACTGGGTGGTATTAATGCTGTCAATGCCCAAAGTTTACTTGACATTTCAATGGGCACCTCAAAGCAGGACGACATTGCAACCCAGTTAACATTCAGACATCAATTCTCACCGCGTTTCAGAGCAGGTGTTCAAATTCAATACGGTACTCCTAATTACCGTTTCGTTTCAGCCAGACCTTTCGAGGACAATGGTTATTCAACTACTTTTTCGGTACCACTAACCTACAGGTTGTATGAAGCCAATAAAATTCAGCTTCATGCCTTTTTAAATCCCGGTCTTCGTTTTCAGGGCATTATTGATCCGGATGAAAACAATGCTATGGACAGTATATTTTCCAGTAGAGCAATTGCAGTAGAAACCGGGTTTTTAGTCAATATTGCCACTACTGAGAAACTCAATTTCCAAAGTGGAATCAGCTTTCCGGTACTTTATGAAATCAGTCCGATTACACTGTTTGAAAACCAGGCCACCTTAATTCATGCTGGATTATCTTACCAATTTAGCAACAGTCTCCTATTCTTTAAATCAAATATGGGAACAGCATTTGGTGCCAGTGGAGATTCTCAGAAGTTTTTATGGTCTGCTCAAACGGGTGTCAGATTCGTTCTTGGAAAAAAGAAATCAAATTATTCACCATCAATTATCGAAGCCTCACTTTAAAACTTAAATCATGAAAAAATTAATATTATCAATACTGTTACTGGCAGCTTATAACTCAACTTTTTCTCAATCAGAATCAGCAAAAAAAATAGGTTGGTTTATTACACCCGAAATCGGGGGAATGTTTCTTGACGATCATATAGGACGAACAGTAGGTGGTTCGGTAGGAGTTGAACTATGGCAAAAAAGAATCAAAGTTGGTTTTCATACCTATGGCCGTTCAGGTCCTATTAATCCTAAAACTTTTACCATTCAAGCTGCCAATAACCAAATGTACAAAGGCAATACAACACTGCATCTCAAAGCCGATCATACTGCTTTTGGACTATTGGTTGCCCCTACATTTAAAATCAACAGATGGAGAGTGGATGTCCCATTAAATATAGGAGGTATAGGTGCTGGTTTTTACCTTTTTGATGACGATCGTATCACCCCGGATGGTCGAAGAGTCAGTGAATGGGAAAATCAACTAATGGGTGGTGAGGATGCTTCTTTTGTCACATGGATGGAATTTGGAGTCAGAGGGTTTGTACCACTTAAAACCGAAGGGTTGAGCTTAGGGATGGGACTCCACTATACCATCACACAGGGGTGGCAGACTTACTATGACCCAAGTGGTAATTTTTATAACAATAAATTAAGGTTCTCGCTATTCTTCAATTTTAGTGGTACCTGATTTTAAAGTCGAAAAAAACACAGTAATTTAGTTTTTGAGAGTTCTTCTTTTTATCAGAAGAACTCTCTTTTTGTTAGGGGATTTGAAATTTCATACCTTTGTGCGGTATTAATGATCATTTTACACTTTTAAACTATGTCGATAACTAAAGATTCGGAATTAGCAGGAATGCAAAAGGTAAGTGAAGTTGTTGGAACAACCTTAAAACTCATGAGGGAATATGCCAAAGTTGGGATGACCACCAAGGAGCTGGATGAGTATGGTGGTAAAATATTACAAAGTTATGGTGCAAAGTCTGCACCCTATGCTACTTATGGTTTTCCGGGCTATAGCTGTATCAGCGTTAATGAGGAAGGTGCCCATGGCATTCCATCATATAGCAGAACTTTAAAAGAAGGTGATTTAATTAATATTGATGTTTCAGCCGAACTCAACGGCTTTTGGTCGGACAATGGTGGTTCATTTGTTTTAGGCAAAGACATTCACAATCATCAACCTCTAGTAGATGCTTCAAAGCATATTCTTCGTAAAGCAATATACAATATCAAAGGTGGTGTTAAAATTGCTGATATTGGACATATCATAGAAACTGAAGCCAAAAAATCAGGATTTAAGGTGATTAAAAACCTGGCTGGTCATGGCGTTGGCCGAAGCTTGCATGAAGAGCCTGAAAATATTTTAAATTACAGGGTACGCACCAACAGAGAACGATTTAAAAAAAATACTACTGTTGCTGTTGAAACCTTTATCTCAACAAAATCAACTTATGCTGTAGAACTGGAGGATGGGTGGACATTGGTTGGCAATAAAGGTGGCTATATTACACAACACGAACAAACTATTCTGGTAACTGATCGGGACCCTGTGATTTTAACTGCTTCGAACGAAATCTGGAGTTAATACTTCAATGTAAAATCAACTGCTGATTATTTCATTAAAATGATCAATCACAGTTGTTTTTTCAATAGTTTCAAAAAATGCTTTAATCTCGGGCATTTCGTTTAATACTTTTGCTGCATTCTTTGATGACTCCAATGAGTCCCAATACACAATATCAACATATTGATTAGGCTTTTCAATGGATTTTCTTGTTTCAGCCGAAACAAATCCCTCATGTTTTGAAGACTCGGATTTCAGTGTATTCCTTAAATTGATAAATGTTTCTTCATGCCCCTCTTTTACAGTGTAAACCACTACTTCTAAAATTTTATTCGTCATAATTATTTTATAAATGTAAAATGGGGATGATTGTTTGATCAGATTATATCCGGTAATTACTCTACCGAATGGATTCCCACTTTATTACCTTCGGTATCCATGATAAAAGCAATATTACCATGCTCTCCAATGCTCATTTTTGGCATTAAAACCTGACCTCCGGCTGCTTCAACCTTTGCCAATACATTGTCCATTGCCGGATTGGCATTAAGATATACTACTGCACCATCAGTACTTGGTTTATGATCAGGGCTCTGAACTACAGCCCCTGTAGCTTTTCCCGAACCTCCCTGCCATGGAAAAAAAGCCATTTTAGCTTCTCCCATATTATTGTCTTCCATTTCAATATCAAAAATGGTCTGGTAGAATTTTTTTGACCGTTCGATATCACTCGCAGGAATTTCAAACCAGTTTAAAGAATTTGTTGTATTGTCCATAATTTAATTATTGTTTTGAAAACTAAAATATTAATTTACTTTCAATTTGCAACTAATATTTTTTAAAAAAGTTTAAATATCTTTGGCTAAGAATCTAATGCTTTGTTTAACCAATGAAAAGCCTTCAAACCATAATCTCACATTAATAGCAGTGCAAAAAATTAAACATTTTTTAAAGCGAATATTTGCCGATAACTTTAAGCTAACCCTGCTGATGTATGGTATAATTCTGGCTGTTATTATTGTTATTCTCAAATTGGTCGAATACCGGTATTTTATTCATGAATTATCTGTTGAGGTTTATGTTGGAGCTGTTGCTTTGCTATTTACCATATTAGGAATTTGGGTGGGTTTAAAACTCATTAACCGAAAAAAAGAAGTCCCCGAAATCATTCCTGAAATTGATCAGGAGACGATTAAAAAATTAAGCATTAGTAAAAGAGAATACGAAGTGCTTGAATTAATTGCCCAGGGATTATCAAATCAGGAAATTGCTGATAGATTATTTATCTCTATCCCCACTGTGAAGACACATTCCTCAAAACTATTTGAGAAATTAGATGTAAAACGCCGTACCCAGGCCATACATAAAGCTAAATCACTCAATATCATCCCTTAATAAAAATACAACTTAAGTATGATTTTCAGTTTTATATTGATTTGATACTTTAGTATGAGCGCTAAAACCACTAATTTTTGTTGGTTTGTGTAAAGATTTTAAAAAATAGATTTATGAAAAAAGTAGTTTTAATATTTGGAGTTATTGGAGGACTAATTGTATCCTCATTAATGTTTCTTACTTTAGGAAGTGGCGAAATTAATTTTGAAAATGGTGAACTGATTGGATACGCTACAATGATCATTGCCCTGTCAACGATCTTTTTTGCAGTGAAATCATACCGTGATAAATATGCTGACGGTACCATTAAGTTTGGAAAGGCATTTTTAATTGGTTTATATGTGACGCTGATTACCTCAGCAATGTATGTTGGTTCATGGATGATCATTTCAAGTGGTTCTGTTGGAGATGACTTTATGAATCAATACCAGGAACATATGTTAAATGGTATGGTAGAACAAGGTATACCACAAGCTGAAATAGACACAAAAATGGTGGAATTTGATCAAATGAAGGAAATGTATAAAAAACCAATCTGGAAAATTGTATTCACATTGATGGAAATTTTACCGGTAGGATTACTCGTTTCTTTAATCTGCGCAGCCATTTTAATGAGAAATAAGAATAAAAAAGTATTAGCATAACACAGTAAAACGAAATAATCATGGAAGATAATACACCAAAAGTAACAGGAATAGGCGGCATTTTCTTTAAGTCAAAAGACCCAAAGGGTTCAAGAGAATGGTATAGTAAAAATTTAGGGCTTGCTGTTAATGAATACGGCTCACCTTTCGAATTTAGAAATGCGCACCGACCTGATGAAATCAATTACTTAAACTGGAGTCCTTTTGCTGAGGATACAGAGTACTTTGCACCTTCGGAAAGAGAATTTATGATCAATTACAGAGTCCAGAATATTGAAGGTCTGATAGAAAAATTAAAAGCCAATGGCGTGACGATTGTAGATGAAATTGAAGAATACGATTATGGAAAATTCATTCACATCATGGACCATGAAGGTAATAAAATTGAATTGTGGGAACCTGTAGATCATGTATTTACAGCAATGGGTGGAGAAACGACTAAATAAAGTTTTTTAACACTACTAATATTAAAAGCTGGCCTGGTAACAGGTTGGCTTTTTTGTTTTGTTCACATTAATGATAAATAATTGAAAATTTGAGGGATTTGATTCTTACTGTGATTTTTTTTGGTACATTTAAAACTCACATCCTTTCAGTAATCTATGCTTTACAAAGTGCTAAAATGGCTTCTCTACCTCACTACAAAAGCATATTTCAGATCAATTTACGTACAAGGCAGGGAATTAATTCCCAAAAAAGGACCGGTTATTTTTGCCGCTAATCATGCCAGTGCATTTATGGATCCCATACTCTTGGGTGTTTATATTAAAAGGCCTTTATATTTTTTAGCCCGAGGAGATGTTTTTAAAAACAAAATCGTCAACTATATTTTTGCTAAACTGCACATGATTCCGGTTTATAAACCGGACCTCTCCCCCGGGCAATTACATAAAAACGAAATGGTATTTAAAAAATGTTATGAGCATTTAGGTAAACAAAATACCCTGACCATATTCCCGGAAGGCACCAGCAGAACAGAACGCAGATTACGCCCGATTAAAACCGGAATTTCCAGAATTGCACTGGGAGCAGAACATCAAAAAAACTTCGAATTGAACCTGACAATCGTTCCAATTGGTCTCAATTATTCAAATCCACATTATTTTAAGAGTGATGTTTTTGTAAATTTTGGTCCGCCTATTAAGGTCAGTGATTACCAATCTGCCTATAATAATGATGAAAAAGAAGCAGTAGTACAACTAACCGAACGTGTTAAGATTGAACTTGAAAAGCGGATCGTAATTATTGAAGACGAGCGCCTGGACAGAATTATCAAGCAAATTGAAATTCTATACCGCAGTAAACTCCGGGATGAAAGTAAGCCAGGGCAAAAAGCCCCTCAGGATTTCTACCTTTCAAAAGATATTGTAAAGGCAGTTGAATACTTTGCTAAACATAAGCCAAAAAAACTCGAAAATTTCGAAAAAAAGATTGGTATTTATCTTAGCAATCTGAAACGTTTAAATATCAGGGATACTCAGGTACGAACATCACGGGTTTCATTAAATTTATTGTGGAAACTAACCTATTTCGCTCTTGGATTTCCGCTATTTTTATATGGATTAATCACCAATTTTATACCCTTTAAACTTGCTGAATTTATTTCCAATAAAATTCCGGCTCGTGAGGATTTTGTAGGCTCAGTGAAACTGGGAGTTGGCATGATGATATTTTTAATTTTATATATCATTGAGGCAGTGGTTTTTGGTACCTACACAAATCTGACAATGGGCTTACTATTCCTTATCACACTTTACCCCGCCGGACTATTTACCATCAATTACTTTAAAACCTATTATCAACTGAGAGGAACCGTTAAGTACATTCGTTTATTTATGCGTAAAAGTAACCTGATTGCGCAATTGAAAACAACACGGCAGGAATTGGTTGCTGAACTTGAAGAAAGTAAAAAAGAGTTTATCAATCTTCAATAATGATGGTATGGGTTTCAAAGAATAAGGATAAATCTGCTGATATTAGCGTAAACAGGACAACAGATTTGGACAATAATATTCGTATATTTCCGTATATTTCGTTAATCATTTAGATTTAATCTTTTTTTATGAAGTGGTTTACTTCAATATACCTGATTTTTGTTGGGCTGATATACTTCGGCCATAAATCGTATGGTCAGGAAATACCTGTAGCGAATTACAGTACTAACAGCAATGGTCAGGTTCAACTTGAGGTTAATTCATCAGCCGATCATTACTATATTTTAAAGGTCAGACATCATGTTGATTCAACATTTGATTTGGTTGCTTCAATGACTTTAGGTACATCAGGCACTACAACTATCACTGAACCTTTAGGTAACTATCCACAAGAACACTACCAGGTTTTGGAACATCCTGTTAACTCACCAGAAGATACGGATGGTGACGGAATTGATGACATAACAGAATACAATAATATACCCTTTGATAATCCGATTAATGCGGCAGAACCGGTTACTATAGAAAATGGTTTGGTAGCAGTTAACAATGACTCAATATTTAGTGAATTGGCCATAATCAAGGAAAAAAACCAATGGTCACCTTACCTTAATGGCAAGGAATTTTTAAAATTCATTATACTTGACTTTAACACCTCTGCTCCTAAGGTCTATTATATCAATACCAATACGCATTCGTTGCATATTGACTTTGCCACTTTTCTTGGAGTAGATCACCTGGGAGAAGATGTACGAAAAGGACATATTATTTATCACCCAAATGTGCTGGCACATAACGGAAAATTAGGTGCATTCGCTTTTAATTACACCAATAATGAGCCTAAAGATTTTATTACCGTTCAAAGAACTCAGGAATTGTTGGCTGCCAGTATGCCCTTTTTAGAAAACAACCTGGCCTATTATGTTAACGCAAATAATGAAGACGAATACTATGATGAACTTGAAGAGTTTCAAAGCTCAAGGGTTCCGGCTCTTTTTGAAACTGATATATACGCCGGAGTTAATTATTGGGGACTAAACCAGGCTGAGGGATATGGTTTTTTCAGGCAAATTACACTGGAGGAAGTTCCTGGCCCGAAAGATATTGTACTATACGAAACATTACCTAACTCGCTTCCAAGGGTTGGTGGTATTATTACCTCTTTTATCCAAACTCCGTTATCTCATGTCAACCTGAGAGCCATTCAGGATAATATTCCCAATGCATTTATCAGGGACCCTCTGGATAATGATTCAATTGCCAGCCTGCTCAACCACTATATTTATTTTAAAGCGGATCAAAGTGATTATATTATTAGAAAAGCAACTGTTGATGAAGTTAATGAATGGTATAAAAACAGCCGACCAGACGCCAATCAAAGTCCTCCCCTAAATCTGGACTATAAATCAATTACTCCACTGAATGAAATTACATTTGATATGTATGATGGGTTTGGGGCTAAATCTGCTAATGTAGCGGCTATGCACTCTTTTGGATTTGAAGATGGTACCGTACCGGATGGATTCGCCATTCCATTCTATTTCTATCAGGAATTCATGAAATACAATGATTTTTTCGAAGAAATAGACATGATTATCAGCGACCCTGATTTTATTGCTGACCGGGATGTCAGAAACGAGAAACTTGAAGCATTCAGAGAAAAAATAATTAAATCAGATATGCCGGAGTGGATGTTGGATGAATTGGCTGAAATGCACCGTTCATTTCCTCAGGGCACTTCGGTAAGATGCCGGTCCAGCACTAATAATGAAGACCTTCCAGGGTTTAGTGGTGCCGGATTATATGCTTCAAAAACACAACACCCAACCGAAGGACATATTTCCAAATCGGTTAAACAGGTTTATGCCAGTTTATGGAATCTGCGAGCTTTCGAGGAAAGAGAATTTTACAGAATCAATCATTTTGTAACTTCAATGGGAATTTTATGTCACCCAAACTATTCAAACGAGAAGGTAAACGGAGTTGGGGTAAGTGCGGACCCCATTTATAACACTGACAATACTTTTTATTTGAACTCACAGGTTGAGGGAGAACTCATTACCAATCCGAGTGGTAATTCAAGACCTGAAGTACTTTTACTCAATCAGGTCAGTTCAGATGAAGAGCATTACTCCATTGTACAATACTCCAACCTTATTAACCACGATTCTCTTCTAATGAGCGAAGAACATATCAGTCAACTAAGGGACTACCTTTCAATAATACATAACCGTTTTGAACAATTGTATAAAGCCGAGGGTAATAAATCCTTTGCAATGGATATAGAATATAAGATTAATAGTAATGATCAACTGGTTATTAAACAAGCCCGGCCATGGATCTCATATATTTATCAGGATACACTGACAACAATTAAGCAGGAAGACCAATGTGAGCTGATTATTTTTCCTAATCCCGCAAAAGAATCCATCAATGTTACGTGTGATGACTGCCCAATAACCTCTACGAGAGTATTTGATTTAACAGGAAAGCTCATTCAGCTTAAAACAACCAACGATTCCGGTAGCGTGAATACGCATATTTCCATTGAAAATTTACCTGCCGGCGCTTATATAATGGTAGGTTTTATTGATAATATGCAGTGTGCGTCAAAAGTCTTTATTAAGGAATAAGGAACTAATTTATCGCTTGAACAAAATGTCCGGTTTTTTGGACTGATTCTTCCAATCATCTCTGATTTGCTGCCATAATTTTGTGTTATAAATTAAAAAACACGAATCATGGAAACTTCATTAAATATCAAAAGAGAAAAACCAGCATCAATGCGTATAATTTTTATCCTGAATGCCTTTAAAGTTCTACTCGCTTTTGGCTTTTACTTTGTATTTCAAATCAACGATATCAATATTGGTATTGGACCGGAATTGATCCTGTATACTGCATTGGGCTATGTGATAACTTTTGCCGCCATAGTTGCCTCTATACTAAAACGGAATTTGTGGGGTTTAAGAATAAGTATCATTATTGATTTTCTGATATCTATTCCGATAACTGCAGTCATAGGACTTGTTATTTCGCTGATTTCATTTTTTATCACCTTTAGAAAAACAGCTACAACTTACCTGCAGTAAAATTGGGAAGGGGAAGATGAAGAACTTATGTGGGTAAGTTCTTCATCTCTATTAATTAGTGCTCTTCGCAGTGCACTTCATATTTTACTCCATTAACCTCAGTTCCGTGAGATTCGATCTCTTCAAGATCATCTCCACAGTACTCCCCAAGCTCCACTTCTGTACCATTAAGATCGTAATGGCAATCGTGACATTTTTTACATGACGTTGTTGCGGCCACAATTGTAAGCGCTGCAAACACAATTTTAAACATGTTTGTTTTCATTTTTATTTTGTTTTTAGTTGATTTCCGAATTCATACCTTATCAGGAAGTAAACATTATATCCCGGATGATTCAATCCAAGATTTTTTAATCCCGACATGTGATTGATATAAGCTGTATTTAAAAGGTTTTTCACGCCTACTGAACAGCTTAAAGGTTGTTTCCCTTCATAAATCATATTCACGCTCATATTAAGCAGATTATAATCGGGGGTTAAAGTCTCAAATATTCCTAATCTGTTTTGTTTGAAAAAATACTGGTGTCTCACAATAATGTCCTTTACCCTGAATTTGGTTTTTGTTTTTAGTTCTACCTTTAAAAGGGTATTGATATTAGATTGAGGAATTAATGGTAGTGCCGATCTGTTATTGTCTTCACCAAACACGGTTGAAAGATTCGATTCAAGGTGGATCCAATCAGCAAAATGAGGATGATAATGAATGCCGGTTTCGGCACCAAACAGTTGTGCAAAGCTCGCCTGAGTATAGTTGTAAACATTAAAACCGTTAATGGTATCGTTCGTTTTTTCAATAAAAATATAATCATTGATACGGTTGTAGAAAGGGCTGACATTAAATTCGAAGTCTTTAATTCGAACCGCAAATCCGGCATCTACCTGAATAGCCTTTTCCGTTTTTAAATCTGTCCTACCAATTTCATATCTGAAAGAACCGTGATGAACACCATCAGCTAATAATTCTGATGTATTCGGTGAGCGAAAACCAGATGAAAGATTAAACCTGATTTTTGTTTTTTTGCCTACCCTTGCAAATCCGGCAGAATAGTTTAGTCCCTGGTAGGTTTTTGAAAAATTGGTTTCTCCAAGTGTATTAATGCTTCTGTTATCTAACCGGCCTCCAGCCTGCCAACGCCACTTTTTATGTTTGCCGCTTAGTAAAGCAAATAACCCCAAATCAGTAGTATTTGCATCCGGGATCAGCTTTTCTGTTGCAGAAATATGATTTCGGTTACGTTGAAGCATCCCCTGGCTACCTACATTCAGTGTCATGTTTTCCATCAGGTCAATCTTCCACTTTACGTTATAAAGGGAATTATTTAAATTCATATTAATATCAGCAACACTAAATTTCTCTTCATGCTCTCTTAACAAATTATTTGTATTTCCCAATGAAACATATAACTCATGTTTACCTAAAAAGAATTTATTTTCAACAAGGGTGAAATGATTTTGAATCCTTTGCGCCGGGACGTTGTCTTTTCGATTTTGAGCGGTGGTTTGGAAAGAACTGACATCAGGATTAAGATCATGCGTATGTCCCGGAAGACCTATTCTTCCATTATAGAAATTATACCTTATATTAGTTACCCATTTTTTCTTACGGTACCCCACGGCTAACTTAGCCGAAGACTGTTTAAACCTGGAATTTGTAACCTGTAAATCATTAGGCAATGTATAATCAGCAAAATTATCATACCCACCATATACATTTACACTAAGAGATTCCTTACTCCATTTAAATCCACCTTCAGTTGAAGTCCCTAAATTATTATGTTCAAATTTACTTTGTACAAAACCATTGTAAGTATTTTTCTCAGCATAAGGCTCATCTACAAAATACAATACTCCCCCTATTGCATCCGATCCGTATAATAATGAGGATGGTCCCTTAATTAATTCTACTCTGCCAATACCCAAAGAGGTTACCGGTAAACCATGATCACTTCCCCATTGTTGGTTTTGAATTCTCAAACCATTAACATACGTTACCACACTACTTCCCGTTAAACCTCTTATTGATGGTTTTCCTATTCCATTTCCGATACTACCATTTGCTACTCCAGGAATATTAGCTAATGCCTGCCCCATTGATGTGGCTGATACTGCATTTAATCCTGCAAACTCTCTCGATTCAATATTAGCAATACTTTCTCTTTCTAAAACACCATTATAAGACACAATAACCTGACCCAACTCAATTGGGTTCACTTTCAATTTTACAATAATATCCGATTGACCGGTAAAATTGATATCCATTACCTTGGTTTCATATCCAAATGCTGAAACTTCAATTTTATAAGTACCGAAAGAAATCTTTTCAATTTTCCAGGCCCCACTGGAATCAGTTTGAGATACCTTGTCCTTATCAATGAAAGAAATTTTTGCAAATGGAATTTTTCGGGTACTGTTTAACTCATAGACATGCCCTGTAACGGTCTGACCTAAGGATAAAACAGTCCAAAAAAGTGTCAATACGAATAATATTTTTTTCATACATTTGCAATTGCGTTGCAAGTTTAAGACTATTTTTGCAATAATGTTGCATTTATGAGTGGAAAAAGTTTACTTAAAGAAAAAAAAGTACATGTTACCGACTTTCGATTGGCGGTATTAGATATTTTTGATCGTTACCAAAACTCTGTATCACAAGCTCAGATAGAAAAAGAACTGGGTACTTTCGATCGTATTACACTGTACAGAACCATTAAATTATTTAAGGAAAAAGGAATTATTCATGAAATTTTCATGAGTGATAATGTCAAAAAACTGGCCCTTTGTCAATCAGATTGTGAAAGTGATCACCACCACCATGACCATATCCATTTTCATTGTGAAGATTGTGAAGAAGTATATTGCCTTGAAATCCCTCAATTCCCCCAAATTAATGTTTCCAACTTTGTAATTAATCAGGTTGAGATCCAAGCTTCGGGAAAATGTAATAATTGTGCCTAAGAATAGCATCAATTAAAAATTTAGCCGGAAAACATTTATCTTTGAGAAGCAGGTTCTGTTCTAACTATGAAAAAAGTACTGGTTCTTCCTTTTCACGTTCAAAAAACTTTAAAAAACCACGAATACCTTTCTGAAGGTATTCTGGAAGAATTGATTGATCTTGTTTCCTTGTCGCCTGGCATGAGAGCCACAAGCCGGTCAATAAGTCTTTACCTCGGAAAGAATCCTACTCCCGGAATTGAGATTTCAGAGCGGTTCGGGGTAAATTATATTATAGAGGGCAGTGTCAAATCCATTTCAGACAAAACTGTTATTACTGTAAGATTAATTGATGCAGTACAGGAAGATGTTTTACAGGTGGCAAAATCAAACTTTGATAAAGATAACTGGACCTCTCAGTTGCCAATCCTGTTAAATACATTGTTTAACCGGTCGAATAAAAAACATAATCCTGACCCGGTAAAAATAACAAAAAGTAATGTGCGTGAGCTTTACTTAAAAGGTATGTACCATTGGAACAGATATACTCATGAGGAGATGAAACTGGCCATTGGATTTTTTAAAAAAGCCATTAAAGCAGATAAAACGTATGCCCAGGCTTATGCAGGACTTGCAGATTCTTACAGTGTAATAGCAATCATGGCTTACGAAAAACCTGAACCAAATTACAAACTGGCGAAAGAATATGTAACTCAGGCCTTATTTTATAACGACAAACATTCCGACTCTTATGTCTGTGCAGCCATGATTAATACGTTTTATGATAAGGATTACGACAAAGCACAATCAAATCTCAACTATGCTTTAAAATTGAACCCTCATAATACTAAAGCCCATCATTTTTCAGCCTTTAACGCTATTTTTACTTCTGATTTGGAATTGGCTGAAAAGCATGCTTCAAGAGCCCTTAAAGAGGACCCTATTTCTACACCACATTACGCAAACCTTATCCGGTTAAGTATATATCACAAAAATTTTGCTAAAGCATTTGAATACCTTGAAGCTGCCACTGTTATTGACCCCGAATCGCTTCCGTTAAAGGAACTCAGGGCTCAGATCAATCTGCTTTCAGGAAACCTTGAAGTTGCAATTGAGGAATACCAGGAGTGCCTTAAAGCACCCAATAAAAATCCGCTTTCATTCGCCTTTTTAAGTTACACTTATTCTCAGGCCGGTTTTCATCACGACAGCAGAGAAATTGAGGACCAATTAAAGAAAATAAGAGAACCTTTGAATACGGGAATCTACGATTTTTCACTTGGGATTATTAAATTGGGACGAAAGGATTATGATGGTTTTTTCAGGCAGGCCAATATTGCAATAAAAGAAGGATTGACGGCATTTACCGGTGAATTATTGTTTAACCCTATATATAGTGAAATCAAAAAAGATGTTCGATACGAGAAACTTATGACTGAATTCGGATTAAAGCCGGAAATGTATCGTTCACGTAAACGGGTTAAACCAACTTCTCATTATACTATACTGACCAATACCAGCGAAAAACTGACCATTGACCCGCAAGATATTGCCTATATAAAAGGAGAAGGTAATTATTGCACTGTATACTGGCATAGCCAAAACCTACTGCAACACCAAATGCTTAGAATAACACTAAAACAACTGGAAGCACAGTTGTCATCTCACTCTTCAATTATTCGTTGCCATAAATCATATATGATAAACATTAATGAAGATTTGAAATTAACCGGAAATGCCAGAGGTTATTTTTTCGAAAGTCCGTTCATAGCACAAAGAATTCCGGTTTCTCGCTCAAAAAGTGAACATATGAAACAACAATTATCTGTGTTGTTGTAACACCAAATTTAAGTTCCCGTTCATCACATTACTCCCATTCATCACAAAACAAGGTATGGTTTTGATGAGAAAGTTCCTGTTGAAGTCATAAAAATTATGCTTGTCATTCAACCCAATATGTTTGTGACATAATTATAAAACAAACAAAATGACAAAGCTCAACAAACAAATAAAAATAAGTGCATCTAAACAGGAAGTTTGGAATGTAATTGCCGATTTAGGTGGTGTTTATAAGTTCAACCCAAATGTTTCAAAGTCGTATTATACAAGCGAAAAGGACGGTGGTATTGGGGCCTCCCGAATCTGTGAATTACGTCCTGCCGGTAAAGTTGAAGAAGTGGCAGTTAAATGGGATGAAGGCACTGGCTTTACCCTTAGAATTGATCCACTTGAAAAAGCACCACCATTAAAAAACTTCATTGTATCAATTGATATTACACAACAAACAACCGACTCGGTACTGGTAAACTTTGATGGAGAATACAGTATGAAACTTGGCGTAATAGGCAAAATTCTCGACAGCGTTGTGGTTAAATCACAAATGGAAAAAGCCTTTCAGGATATTTTAGACGGATTAAAAGTTCATATTGAAACAGGTGCTGAAATCACTGATGCAGAATCATTACAAAACCTTTTAAAAGTAGCATAAAAAACAAATAAAATGAAAACAATTAAATTATCAATTATTACAATCGTATTAGGTATAACCTCTACACTATCAATGGCTCAGGACAATATCAAGTTAAAAACAATAACCGACGAAGTTGTTGTAAACGTTAGCCCCGAAAAGGCCTGGCAAATACTCAATAGTTACGGAGATGTGGGGTCTTATCACTCTTCGATAGAAAAATCGGTATTGTTAAACAACAGTACGAATGAAGGTTATATGGGATGCGAACGACAATGTACCATTGAAAACGGGAAGAAAGACATTGTTGTAGACGAAAAAATTGTTGAATATGTGGAGGGACAATATTATAAATATGATGTCACAAAATCAGAAAATTTTCCCATCCAGAAATTCTACAATACCTTTGGAGTAAAGACAAATGATAAGGGGCAAACCGTCATTTATGTAATTTCAGAATACAGACTGGACCCAGGGTTTATGTCAGGACTGGCAAAAGGGAAACTCAGTAAGGGGAGTCATCAAGCCTTAATTGCTTATAAACACTATATGGAAACCGGTGAAAAAAATGTTGATCCTAAAATACTCAAAAAAATGTACCGAAAAGTATAACTATTCACTGAACCTCCTTACTTAAAAAAGCCCTCATTATGTGTCATCAAAATGTACAAAAAGCAAAATTAGCAGAACAAAAAAAACTGGAATATCGCATGGCCTGGATCAAATATTACAATCACATAAAAGAGATACACAAAACAACAAAGCAGAATGTTGATGACACAAATGAGGACTTAAGTAAAATTTCAAAAACCCTGTGATTTAATTAACAAAGGTCGGATTTTAAGAAAAAGTCCGGCCTTTTTATTTTTACCCCCTGACATAATCTGTCACTATCAGGTCTAATTTTGCTTAGCAATAATTATTACAGGATACATACTACATTAACAATGATAAAAAGAGAAAATACCACAATTAAAATTAACAAACAGTTCAGCGACGATATTAATGAGGGCCTGAGTGCACCATCTAAATTTTTACCCTCGAAGTACTTTTATAATGAAATTGGTGATGATTTGTTTGTGCAAATCATGAATATGCCGGAATATTATCTTAGTCGGGCCGAGTTGGAAATATTTGCCGATAAAACGCAGGAGCTGATCAATTCATTCGATATTGACCCTACTACTTATTTTGAGTTGATAGAGCTTGGGGCAGGTGATGGAACAAAGACAAAACATTTACTTCAAGCCTTAATCCAACAGGGATATAATTTCAAATACTTTCCGATCGATATCTCTCAAAATGCACTTGATCAACTGGAAGCTAATTTGGATAATGAATTTGGCCAATTAAATTTCAGCACAAAACAAGGTGATTATTTTGAAGTTTTATCCTCTTTTAAAACCTCTTCCCATAAAAAGGTAGTGCTGTTTCTGGGGTCAAACATTGGTAATTTAACTGATGACCTGTCCTCAAAATTTTTATACGAACTGGGTTCCAACCTCAATACTGATGACCGTTTATTATTAGGCACGGATCTCATTAAAACCAAAGATATTGTACTACCCGCTTATGATGATGATGCCGGAATTACAGCACGGTTTAACCTAAACCTTTTACAAAGAATCAATACTGAGCTTGGTGGTAACTTTGACCTGTCGAAATTCAAACACCTTGCTGAATACACCACAGCCGAAGGTATTGCAAAAAGTTACCTGGTTTCATTAGACAATCAATTTGTTTTTATTGAAAGTATAGGCAAGATGTTTTACTTTGAGACCGGAGAAAAAATCCATACCGAAATCTCAAGAAAATATAATGACGAAGTTGTTCAATCTATTATCAAAAACACTGACTTTGTATTAGAAGCTAAGATTACTGATTCAAAATCTTACTTTGCTGACTATATTCTGAAAAGAATCAACAGACCTGGTGCTTAACTCAAAAAATTAAATCAAATGGCTGAGCTACTTAAGAACATATACAATGATACCTTCTTTGAAGCATTTTTGAAACCTATTCCGCAGTTAATTCCAAGCTTCGAAAAGGCACTTTTTTTGAAACAAATTTATGACGGGGATTGGGAAAATAAAGAATTGAAACAGCGGATGAGTCATATTACAACTACCTTGCACGCACATTTGACAAATGACTTTAAAAAGGACGTTGACACCCTACTGAAATTGATTCCTCTTTTACTTGAAAATGGCTTTAAGGCAGATAATTTTGAATGCATGTTTCTCCCGGATTATATTGAAGTTTACGGGTTGGAAGATTATCAGACCTCTGTTCAGGCACTCGAAGAAATTACAAAATTTGTATCCTGTGAATTTGCGGTAAGACCTTTTATTATTAAATATGAAAAAGAAATGATTGAACAGATGTTGAAGTGGTCAAAACACGATCACGCTGCTGTTCGTCGTTTGGCTTCCGAAGGTAGCAGACCCAGGCT
The DNA here is from genome assembly GCA_965230195.1 of Putridiphycobacter sp. Classification (GTDB taxonomy): domain Bacteria; phylum Bacteroidota; class Bacteroidia; order Flavobacteriales_D; family Crocinitomicaceae; genus Putridiphycobacter. The sequence goes on along the minus strand of OZ245997.1, from coordinate 6,765,396 downwards.
ACCATGGGCTATGGCCATCCCTTCATTTAAAAAAGATCCTGCCCCTGTTTTGCCAATTCTGGAAAACTTAAAAAAAGACCCTTCGGAAACAGTTAGAAGAAGTGTTGCCAATAACCTCAACGATATTTCAAAAGATAATCCTGAAACGGTTATAGCCATTTCAAAAAAATGGAAAGGTCAGTCGGTTGAAACTGACAAATTGATCAAACATGCATGCAGAACACTTCTAAAACAAGGTATTCCTGAAGTAATGTCTATTTTTGGATTTGGTACAATTGATAAAATTGAAACAAAGAATTTTCAAATAGCCACACCCAATGTCAGTATTGGCAAATTTCTGGAGTTTTCGTTTAAAATTAAAAACACAACTAGTCAACCTGTTAAACTCAGGTTAGAATACGGCCTATATTATCAAAAAGCCAATGGCACACTTTCACGAAAAGTATTTAAAATCAGTGAGAAAATTTATGATGGTCGTTCCGAAACAACAATTATCAGAAAACAACCTTTTAAGGTAATTACAACACGGAAATTTCACCCCGGACAACATCAGGTTTCACTGATCATCAATGGCATTGAATTAGATAAACTGGATTTCACACTGACCTGATTACTTTTTCTTGACATTTAAATCAAATTTCTTTAACTTTATTTTGATAAATACCCTTTAATATTGCAGATAAAACAGCTAAGTTTTTAGCATTGTTAACATCTTAAAAAACACCAAGTTGCAAACCCTTAAGCACTCTAAACAAAAACCGCTCAAATCATTTATCGGGTAATTGCAATTGGAGAATATTTAATTTTTTCTTTGCTAATAGGGGACGCTGTTTAACAAACCGACATTTATAAAAATACACACTTAACAGCGCTATGAAAAAAGAATCAAAAATGTTTAAAAATCCCGTTTTGGAATTTCTGTCTTTAAGCGGGCCGGTAATGATGACCACCTACCATATTATTGTTTCACTACTTATTCTGACTATAGGACTTTATTATTATTACCCGGGTAAAGTATGGAAAGTTGTTATACTTTTTACAACCGGTTATTTTTTATGGACTTTAGCAGAATATTTACTACACCGCTTTTTATTTCATTGGGTTAATGACTTGAAGGTCGTTCAAAAGTTTCACTACGCCATGCACGGCTATCACCACTCCACACCAAATGATCACAATCGTTTATTTATGCCTCCTGTACCGGTCACTTTATTTGTATTGGCGTTTTTCGGATTATTCTATCTTTTCTCAGGATCCTATGCATGGTTTATTCTACCAGGATTTGAATTGGGTTACCTGACCTATGCACTCTGTCATTACCTGGTACATACTAATCCCAAATCAAAATATGTGGAGCGGTTAAGTCACCATCATATTTTGCACCATTATAAATTTCCTGATAAAGCCTTTGGTGTTTCGACACGGTTTTGGGACAGAATTTTTGGTACAATGCCACCACTGCTCGAACAAAAGAAAAAATAGCACTTTTTCCAAATGTGAGACTTTCGTGATATTCGTTTAATATTTTTGTATATTATGAGTATGACGAAAATATTATTGATTGAAGACGACGAATCAATTGCCGAACTGGTCATTCTCCATCTGACAGGTATTGGCTATGAAGTAGATCATGCCGCCACCTATCAGGAAGGTGAACGCATGGCATTTTCGGGAACTTATAATCTTATTTTGCTGGATTTAATGCTTCCGGGAGGAGAAGGCATGGAAATTTGTAGAAAACTGCGATTCGAAAAAAACCAAACGCCCATCATTATTCTGACAGCAAAAACCGAAGAAATTGATAAAGTACTGGGCTTAGAGTCAGGTGCTGATGACTATATTACCAAGCCATTTAGTATCAGAGAATTTCTGGCAAGAGTCAAGGCCATTTTAAGGCGTAGTACCATTTCTATAATAGAAGACAATAGCGATATTTACCAGTTTGATAATTTAACCATTGATGTAGCCAAACGTAAAATTACATTGGATAACACTGTCGTTGACCTGACTAAAAAGGAGTTTGAACTCATCTATCTTTTAGCTAAAAATAAAGGTGTGAGTTATACCAGAGAAAAATTACTTGACCTGATTTGGGGTTATCAATTTGAGGGGTATGACCATACAGTTAATTCTCATATTAACCGTTTGAGGGCTAAAATTGAAGTTGAACCTTCAAAACCAAAATTCATCCTGACCTCATGGGGTGTTGGTTATAAATTTAACGACGAATTATAATGAAAAACATCTACCATAGCCTATTCTGGCGACTTTCGCTATTTTTCCTGGCCACACTATTGGTTTTTTCATCTGTATACATCTATATCACCTATACAGCTTCGCAGGAATATGTTGAAGAAACTTCTCAAAAATTAAACCGAAACCTGGCTCAATGGGTAGCCGATCATACGGCACCGCTTATTCAGGGGGAAATTAATAAGGAAGAGCTCGATCATTTGTTTCACAGTACAATGGTCATTAATCCCTCTGTTGAAATTTATTTATTGAACAATGAAGGGGATATTCTTTCCTACTTTGCTCCAGCCGGAAAAGTTAAGTTGGATAAGGTAGGACTGGAACCTATCAACGCTTTTATTGCTGATGACAGTTCATTCATTAAAGGGGAAGATCCCAGGAATCCGGGAGTAGAAAAAATATTTTCTGCCTGCCGGTTAATGAATGAAAATACGCAAGTTGGCTATCTGTATATCATTTTAGCCAGCGAAGAATATGCTTCGGTTGCAGATAAACTTGCCGGTAGTTTTAGAATGAAACTGGCGGCAAAATCAATTATTGCCACTTTACTTTGTACCTTAATCATTGGTATTTTTATCATTTGGTTCCTGACCAAAAATTTAAATCGTATCACTTCAACAGTAAGTGATTTTAAACAAGGCAACCTCAACGCCAGAATCAATCTTAAATCAAAAGGTGAACTTTCCGTACTGGCCAATAACTTTGATGAAATGGCCGATACAATTGTTGAAAATATTGAAGAAATCAAATCAGTTGAAAACCTGAGAAAAGAGCTGATCACAAATATTTCTCACGATTTAAGAACACCTCTGACCTCTATTCAGGGATATGCAGAAACTTTATTAATGTTAGAGGAAAACCTGGATAAGGAATCCAAACTAAAATACACTAATATCATTTTATCCAGTACCCAAAAAGTTAAAAAACTGGTGGATGATCTTTTCGAAATATCAAAACTTGAATCGAATCAGATTCAAACCAAAAAAGAGTCTTTTTCGATCAAGGAAATGCTTTCGGATATTATTGCTAAATATGAATTGATTGCTAAAAGCAAAACGATTGATCTTGAAGTGACCATGCCTGAAAAAGATGTGTTTATTTATGCTGATTTTGCACTGATTGATCGTGTTTTCCAAAACCTGTTGGATAATGCACTTAAGCACACTTCAAGCGGCGAAAAAGTCACTATTTCTGTTAAGGCTCAAGGTTCAAAATCGGTTGAAGTTTCAATTAAGGATACTGGTATTGGTATTATTGAGGATGAATTGCCATATATTTTTGAACGCTATAAAAAGGCCAAAAATAACACCAAGGAGGGTGCCGGATTAGGTTTGGCCATTGTCAAAAAAATCTTAGACCTGCATCAGATTGAAATCTCTGTTGACAGTAAAATTAATAAAGGGACACAGTTCCGGTTTGAGCTTCCTGTTGTGGAATAAGTTTCCGTTTAAAATCTAAATGTGATAGTTTGTCTATTTTTCCGTGATACTCTTGTGATATATTGAGTATAGTTTTGTAATAGGAAGATAAGCAATCTTGTAATGAAATCAATACAAATATCAGGATTAACATTTATTAGTTTGACTACATTCTTCTCATGCAATAAAGATGGTAATACCTACGGCGAAGAAACAATAACAAATGCTGCAGAAAAAAACGAAAAAAATTTATTTATAGATAATACACCAGTAACAGGCGACGTGACTTCACAAATAATTTTATGGGATTCGGGGACCGAAGTTAACGCAATGCCTGTTACCGGTGATACTAAATCAAACGCGATCAAATTCTGGAATCTCACCACTCCAGATTATAACATTCGACAGCAATTGAATTTATACGCTGAACACAGATAATATTTAAAGTCTCAATTAAAACTAATTAATCATTGAACCGTTTTAATTGAATTACCCAGGAAGAGAGGTGTACCGTAAGTATACCTCTTTTTCATTTCAATCATTTTTAGTAATCGTTTTAAAAATCCCGGAAAGATTAAGAGACATTCACTTCTCGATACGATCACTAACGTGATCACTCGAAGTGACATGGTCCGGTTGTCAGTTCGTGTAAGTCCCGAAATCGGGACTGTATCGAGAACTAGAACTTCTTTTTAGCAAGATTAGGTAATAGCTGATACTCTCCCCTTATCAAAGCTTCTTTTTTTCTTTTTGACCATTTTTTGATTTGCTTCTCTTTTCTTATAGCTTCATTAATATCAAAAAAACTGGTATGAAAAACCAGTTCGACAGGTTGCCTGTTGGATGTATAACTATTCTTGTAATGTCCGATTTTATGCTGAAGCACTCTTTTTTCAAGATTAGAAGTTACTCCTGTATAATAAGTACCATCAGAGCATTTTAGTATATATATGAAATAGTGCTTCATAAAATAAAAATAATGATTTGGTCTCTCGAATAGAAAAATACGTAAACATTTGTTTAAATGATATTTACATCTACCTTTAATATTATAGGTTATTTTTACTAAACCAAGTGGAAACTTGGCCATAAAGATTGTATCAAGTTCGTGGATCTTACTTCTCGATACGATCACTAACGTGATCACTCGAAGTGACATGGTCCAGTTGTCAGTTCGAGTAGGCTTTCGTTAGAAAGACGGATCGAGAACCAGACTCTATCATTCAAATAATGACAGCTGGCCGTTTCTGGATGGTCTCCTGAATAAATCAGTTCGTAAAGGGATTCTTTTAGGGTTAGGAAAATACTTGTGCTTCGCAATTTCCCTTTGTCTGCTCAAATTCAAAGCAAAACTACCATGTCCGGTCATGCGGTCACCAAAGGTTGAACTACCGGTTTTACCTGAATGAATTGATTTTAACTGATTCAATACTTTTTCTTTTCTATCCGGAAAGTTCAGGTCGAGCCAGTTTTCAAATATTTGCTCATTTGGACCAATTAACCTCACAACATGTGAGTGGAAGCTATTTGCACCATGTTCAGCAGCTGCCTTTGCAATAGGTAAAATTTCATGGTCATTTAATCCCGGAATAATAGGACAAGCCATCACATTAACCGGAACATTAATGCCCACCAACTTTTCAATCAGGTTTAATTTTCTTTGGCTGGTTGCAGTTCTGGGCTCTAACCGACGGCGTAATTTTTCATCCAACGTGGTAATACTTAAATTAATTGAAATCAGGTTTAGTTTACCTAATGCTTCAATTAAATCCAAATCACGATTCATTAAAACATTTTTGGTGATAATGCCTACAGGATGCCTGTACTCCAGGAAAATCTCTAATAGCTGTCGCGTAATACCAAATTGCTTTTCGCAGGGTTGATAGCAATCCGTATTGCCCGAAATAATTATTGGTTTAACCTGCCATTTTTTCTTTTCAAATGTTTTTCGCAACAATTCCGGTGCATTTTTCTTGACCAGAATAACCTGTTCAAAATCTGTTCCGGCACTATATCCCCAATACTCATGTGTAGGTCTGGCATAGCAGTAAGTACAGCCATGTTCGCATCCCTGATAAGGGTTTAACGAATAATCCATACCAACATCCGGACTTTTAACAGAGTTGACAATTGTTTTGGGAAAAACCTCAATATATCGGGTTAAATTTGACGGCGATTCTGTTTCATCAACACCATCAGTATCCTCACTGGAATAACCCAGTTTATTAAACCGGTTGTTAGGATTACTCTGTGCACCTCTACCCTGTATATAAGATTTTGATTGTTCTGACATAGTACAAAATTCTTAAAAACTAATCAAAAATGATTAATTTTTAATCAAAATAGTTATTAACAGTGCAAAGCTGGTAACAACCTACCTTACTACAATCAGACGTTTTGAACTAATAATCAAACCATTAACAACAAAACTATAGGTGTAAATTCCAGGTGCCAGTTCAGACAAGTCAACTTTCGCCTTATTGTTCAATAATGGAGCACTCATAACACGTTCTCCGCCCATAGCGAAAATAAGAATTTCCCCCTCTTCAATATCATTTGCCACCTTGACTTCAATAGTAGTATAATCACTGACCGGATTAGGATAATTAATTAATTCAACATCCTCAGAAACCTTTTCTTTTTGGACCTGATACGTTGGAATAAGTTTAATTTCCACCCGTCTGTTTTTTGCCCGTCCTTCTGCAGTCAAATTGGAGCTAACCGGCATGGTTTCACCTTTATTTACCGTCCTGAGAATCTCATCAGAAAATCCCTGATCCAGAATGAAACTCACTACCGAATTTATTCTTTCCTGCGCCAAATTATAATTGAATGACTCACTACCGAAATCATCAGTATGACCACTGATTTCCAAAACATAACCTTCCTCTCCTTTTGCAATTGATGACATAGCCTGTAAAATGGCTTTGGTTTCGTCGGTTAGCATGCTGTGATTTGAACTGAAGGGAATAATAAACCGATTATTATAGCTCAGTATACTGCTACTTTCAACGAAAACCCCAGAATCGTAAATACCATCACTGGCATCAGCAATAACTATTTTCAGGTGGTAAACTTTAAACGGTTGAACTTTTTGAACGATTTCTAATGTTCGCGTAAAACCATCATATTCGAGCGGAATTTGACCTTTATTTTTATTGTAAAATGAAGGATTAGTGGATTGACACCCCTTATTGTAGGGATGACCATTATTGATAGAATTCACAGTAACCCTTGCTCCGGAAGGTAAAACAGCCATATTCTCTTTCCCTTCAATGCCGGGACCACTGATAAAAAATGCAAAGGCATCATTAAATGGAGAACAAACATATTCATCATATTCTTCGGAACCAAATAAGTAACGAAAACTCAAAGTATCTCCCAATGGAATAATATCAGCTTCAATGACACAAGCATCAAAGGTGCGATATCCACCTCCCAGTTCATTTTCCAAATCAGGGTCTCCGGGATGAGGAGTAAACTGCTGACCTTTAGGTAAAATAATCGTCGAAACACAGGTTTTACCATCATTCATTTGCTGAATAGTCTCCACATCTTGTGACGGTAGAAAACTTATAGTATCAATATTGTCATAGTCGTAACTGTTCGGGAAAGTTAGATTTTCGACTTGAATCACCTCATAACTTGCTACGATATCAGGTGACTCATTTACTGCGTTAATGTTACTGGTTTTCCCTCCGCAAGGCACCTGTTTCACAATCGTATCATAAGTTGCAACAGGTACTGATGTCACCTGTCCGGTCATACCACTAAAAAGGTTCGCCGATCCCAAATTCAATACTGAACCGGTAGATAAAAGTAAACCTTCGGACATTCCTATTGTTTGTTTTTGATCATTAAATTGTGCCAATTGATTACTCCCAATTTGTTGGTTCGTTGTGATGTTTCGAATGATCAATCCATCACCTTTTAGAGATTGGACAATACTTTCAATACTATGACTCTTGTTGTCAGGAATTGTAACTTTAATCTCTGATTGGCCCCTAACAACAAATATTGTTAAGGATAAAATAAATGTTAGTACTTTCATATCTTTTATTTTAAAATGTAACAGGCAGAAAAAAGTAACCGACCTCCTCACCAGAAAGTTTCAATTCAATTTTTTGTATGCGAATAGGGTCATGACTTTTTTGGATCGTCATTTTAGAAAGAGGTTATTTTAGTCAAGGCGATAACCTTCCGAAATATAAAATCAAAAAATGAAGTACCTCATCTCAATATCAGTAATTACTTTCATCACATTGCAATGTGCCAGCGGCCGGTTTCAGAAAAAATCCATGGACATTCCAACAGAAATAGTGAATTATACAAACCACATTAAACCCATTATTGAAAATTACTGCACAACCTGCCACAAAGGAAAAAGTCCAAGAGGCAGGATTGACTTGACAACTTATGAGAGTGTCAGACACCATGCTGAAAAAGGGAATTTATTATTTAGAATCAATAACAGACTAGATCCTATGCCACAAGGTGGTTTAATTTCTAAAAAAGAAAGAGCAATGTTTGCCAAATGGGCAGAAAACAATTTTTTAGAGAAAGGAAATACTTCTGTTGAAAGCAATAATCAAGCTAACTATGAGTTTACCCCTCCAACAATCAACCCGGTTAATATTGAAGAAAAGGGGTTTGATTTTTTTAATCAAATGCAGGGCCACTGGGTGGGGTCAATGCAATTAATGGGACAGGATATTCCATGGTTTTCATTCGATTACAGAGCCATATCGCCCTCACATATCCACGGCATATTCGAAGGCGGCACCATGGGTAACCTGATGACCTCATTCTTTATTGCTGAATACAAAGGCACCAAAACCATAATGGCCAGAAATGGTGGCATACTTAATGGCATTTACAGAATTAGCTACTTTATTCTTGAGAAAGTTGAAATCAGCCCTGAACGGTCTTACTATAGATTTGTTGATGTTTATGGTGGAAAGCAAATCATGTGGATGGAACTTAGTTTTAAAAATAACAGGATCGAATTCAATTCGTATACCAGTCGGTTTGGCACCTATGCTTACCCCAAAAAACACATGGTGTTTAAAGCAAAAAAAATGAATATGGAATTAGCCAAAAAGGCCGCAGAAAAATATGAATACCCCAAAAACGCCATTGAAAAAAGCTTCCCCGAAGGACTCCCAATGCCTGACTGGGGAGCTAAATATCCTGTTGTTACCTCAGCCACTTATATGTGGGAAGATACAATATCCGATATCAGTAAACTGGCTGTTCTGGCTAAAGATCCCTATAAAATGGATGAGATCCCTTCATTGTCTACCCTTAAGCTCTTATTTAGTCAAAAGCAACAGCCTGCTGATGTCACGGTTCAGATTTATTTATCTTCAGTACCCTTAACTGACCTCAATGGAAAACTAATACTTCAGGACGGATACATCAAGGAAAATCTGATGAATAAGGTCCTGCTCTTCCCAGAATTGTCTGGTGGTGAAAGCGAATTTCTACTCACTCACCTCCATCCTGGCCAATACTACATAACTGCTGTAATTGATCAAAACAAAGACTTGATTCCTTCTAAAGGGGACCTGTCATCCAAAAGTTTATTTATCGAAATTAAAGAGAAAACAGATCATACCATTACTGTTGGGGATATTAAGGTATTGAACTAGTAATGATAAACTATAAACCTCTGCTTGATCTAAGAAAAGTGTTTCTTTGAGGAATACTACTTTTTTTGATTAAGGTTCTGATTGTTTTGGCACCAAAATAAAGCAACAGAATATTTCCCTCCTTGAGGAGGGACAATAGGGAGGTGACCTCATGTATAACAATCCTAAACAGAATCACCCTCCTCAATCCTCCCTCAAGGGAGGAAGTCTTATTTACAGGTTCCCTCCTCTCCTTGTTAAGAAAATAACGTTTTTTTGATATACTTCAACCTAATCTCAACTTACTTCGGCAAGGCTCGGTACAAGTCACTCGACCCATAAGCTCAATATTAAGCTACCTCTAACCGGGACAACTCAAACTGACACTGATATATTTATATTTGCTGAACTTACTTTTTAATAAAAGTTCGTGTGATAAAAGTACCTTCTGTATTTTGTACTTTTAGGATATAATGTCCTTTTGAAAGTCCACTGACATTTAGTTCATACTGATTTTCACCCTCGCTGGCATTAAATCTCTCAACCAATTGCTGTTGACCAATGGCATTATAAACTTCAATTGTCAGCATATCATTTAGTTCGCTTTTTACAATAAATGATAAATCATTTTCAGCCGGATTAGGATATAAATTATTTAATGTAAAGCTGCTTTCAACAGGTGTTAATTCGGTCAGACCCAAAGAGGCACATTCATCATATCTCGAAATATATTGTTTACAACCATTGGCACCACAGTCTGTCCACAATCCAAAAATGGCGCAATCTGTTCTGACTGCGGAGGAATAGTCACCTACAAATACACTGGTCCCGATAGCATCAAAGTCGGTAATTCCACTACTGACTTTAACCGGTTGAGAAAAAATAGCACCATTATCATAAGAAGAAATGTGATAATATTCTGATTTACCCGTTGAATCTAAAACATTACATGAAATTGAAACATGATTATTACTCGCTGAAACCACAGGCATAAAAACACCTCCATCAAAATAATTCTCCAAATCAATCTCCTGTGACCAGTTTAGCCCACCATCATCAGAGGTTGAATAGTAAGAAACCGGTTGATCTTCACCAGGAGGAAAATCGGACCAAACCAAATGCAATTTATTGGTACCATCAATAGCTAACGAAGGTGCCGCATTTTCCCTGCCGTTCACTTTATGATTATTGTTAGGAAACAAATTACTCCCACCATAAATACCATGAGTTGTACTAAAGGTCTGTCCGCCATCATCAGAAAATACATGTAAAATTTCATTCGACTGAATGTCAGCAAAACAATAATGTAAAACGCCATTATTATCCACACCAATATTGGTTAACTGCCCACTTCCGGAATATGCAGTTACTGCTCCTGAAAAAGTAGTTTGCCCAGGCGCTTTTGTTTTTACTTTTAAGCCTGTATTACTCAATATAAATGGGTAATTAATATAGCCAACATATAAATTATTTTCGTAAGGACCGCTTGATAAATCGACTGCCATCCACTGTCGGTCAACAATACCATCTTCGTAATCGTGAGTAGTAAACCCGCCGCTTAATCCAATCTTTCCTAATCCGAAAAAATGATCATTTCCTGTCTCCAATGTAAAGGTACTGCCATTATCGGTCGATTTTGCCCAATAGGCTGTCCATATACAAGTATCTAATGGTGAAGCCAGATTCATATCAGCCAGAAGATTAATCCATGAGCAATATAAAGTACCTTGCTTATCATAGGCAAATACAATATCCCCTCCGCCTATCACACTGTAGGTTGGATAATCACCCTGAGCACCGGAAGCCGGATCAAAACCTGATACCTGCCAGTTATAACCACCATCATCAGAATTATATATTTTGAACTGTACTCCATTTGCTGTCAACTCCATGAATCCCATTACCATATTATTGGAATCAAGAGGATCTATGGCAATATGAGCCTCTCCTTCCTCGACCGACGCGTTTGTATTTCCTGATATAGATGTATTAAAATTTTGAGCATTAAGATTAAGCAATGTCAAAAACGAGAGGGATAGCATTAGTCTTTTTAAAATCATTTTTTTTCTTCCTTTTGTTTATACTTTTCCAATAATTTTTCATTAACTGCTCTTTCAACCCCTTGCTGATAAGCAGCACTATCAGCCTTTGTTGGCTGACTTTCAGAATGTTTTTCCGATTTTTTTTTGCCTATTCCACAAGAAGCCAGCATTACAATCATTAAAACAACTGAAACCTTATACTTTAGCATCTTCATTTATTGAATCATAGTTATTTACAACAATATAGCTAAAATTGATAGATTCAGGTTAAAGAAACGTCAAATCAGGTTAAAAAAGGTTAAATTTGATCTTCAGAAAAATACTTCATTTCACTAAAAAACTGACACAACAAAACATTATGGATCCATTAAAAAAACTCCGGGACCTTAGCTTTCAATTACCAGATGTTTCAAAACCTGGTGGTTCATATACCTCTGTTAACATCAGAGGTAAAATCGCTTATATCGCCATCCAATTCCCAATCCTGAATCAGGAATTTCTATATCAGGGTCGATTAGGAAAAGAACTCACCACAGACGAAGGTTATAAAGCCGCACAACTCTGTGGACTCAATGTACTTTCACAAATCAATTCAAAAATTGGGTTTGATAAAATATTGGGTTTAAACCATATTGATATCTGCTTTCAAGCTGCAAAAGGATGGGATGATTCTCCAATAGTTGCTAATGGTGCATCAGACTTATTTGCTAATGTTCTGGGTGATAAAGGCACGCATTCCAGGGCCATATTTGGTGTGGAAGACCTACCTCGAAATTTCAGTGTAGGGTTGACTTGCTCAGTGACATTATTATAGAAATCAGCAACATAGATATCCTATATAATTTGAGATTTCAATAATTTTACTTAACTTCATAATCCAAAGTATTTGATATAGAACGATATTGGATACTTGATGATTTATTAGTGGGGAATAACTGTGCTTCCAGGCAGTATCAGGAAGTGCGCATTGTTATATGTATGGACCCACGTAAAATCCCTTTTGTTCCGCAACCTGCAGGATCAAACTTCCAAAAGCTGATTACCAAAAAGTTACTTGCTTTTTCATTAAAATTCTTTTTGATCAACTTATCAGTATTCATAATTAGTGTAACCGTAAACGCACAATCACTGATGATGGAAACCGGAAGTGTATCTATTGACCATACGGTCACATCCGTTTCATTGAACAATACATTTGTTGATCCTGTTGTCATTGCCCTACCACCATCTTATGCAGGTACTGACCAGGCTACGGTCAGGTTGGATAATATAACCGGCTCAGGGTTTGATATATTTTTAGAGGAAGCCAATGGTTTAGATGGCACTCATGCTTTTGAGACCGTTCACTATGTTGTGGTTGAAAAAGGATTTTATATTTTTCCGAATGGTACACAATTGGAAGCCGGTAGTGTCAGTGCCTCCAATTTGAGCTTTCAAACTGTTTCTCTTTTACAAAACTACGGTGCCAGACCAGCTATTTTTACCCAGGTACAAACTGACAACTCCAATACTAACTTTTTAAAAACCAGACAACGAAATGGTAGTGCATCCAGTTTTCAGGTTAAACTGGAAAGGGCAGAATCAGTCAATTCAACATCTCCCAGTTCAGCCGAGACCATTGGTTATTTTGCGATAACACGGGGAGTCAGCGATTTAAATGGGTTGAATATCGAAGCAAACTCCTTTGTGACAGATGAAAGCATTCATACCGAAACTTTTAGTGGTACTTTTTCTGCCGGTAATCATATGGTAGCTTCATCAGCTACCTATGGTGGGGCAAACCCTATGTGCTTACGGTGGACCAGCTTAAGTAATACGGCTCTTAGTCTGTTTGTAGAAGAAGATGTCTCTAATGATGCTGAAGTTAACCACGCCAATGAAACCATTGATTTTTTTGTGATTGATGATAATAGTGGAAACGCCATACAATCCTTTCCTAGTCCGGGAGGTGTTGCTGTGGATTTAGCACTATGGCTTAAATCCGATCAGGGTGCTAACCTTACAGGTAGTGATGTGACCAGTTGGGATGATCAGGGCCCGGACAGTTACGATTTTACTGACTTTGGCGCAAACCCTTACCAATATGTTACAAATAGCTTAAATTTTAATCCTACTGTTGACAATCCTACTGGTAATAACAGAAGATTAGCAAATAATACTTCAATTGATCTAAGAACTGTGATTATTGTAACCGTTCCGGCCAATCCAGGAAATAATGATGGTCCTTTTAGTGAGCGTAGTGTCAATAATCATGCACTCAGAGTCAACCCTGATGACTGGAGAATTCCCGGTGGTGTGAACGACTTTACAACCGGAGGTGGACTGGGTTGGTTGAATGGGCTCTCCGGCACCAATCCATCTCACAATAACAGTCCAAACATTTTAAGTACCCAGGCTGCTGCCTTAGCAACATTTAGTAACGGCATTGAATTAGGAGACAGTCAAAGTTCACGGTTTTGGCATGGTGATATTGCTGAAATTGTGGCTTACCCAACCACCTATTCAGGAGACGAACGGGAGAGAATTGAATCCTACTTAGCACTTAAATATGGTATCACTTTAGACCAAAGCAGCCCCGTTGATTACCTGGCTTCGGATGGTACCGCACTCTGGGATGCCTCGAACAATACTGGCTATGATTCTGATATTTTTGGAATTGGTCGGGATGACATGTCTGCATTGGATCAAAGAGTATCTCAATCAGTAAATACAGAAGCTGTTTTGACCATTGCTTTGGATAATGATTTTACCGCTGCTAATAATGATGCAGGCCGAACAACAACACATACCAATGACAGGCAATTTTTAATGATTGCCAATAACGGTTCTGCTACTGATATGCAAACTTCTGAGGTTGATGCGACAACCTATAATGGCAGAACCATAAGAGAATGGAAAGTGGATAAAACCACCAATTTTACGCAAAATATTAATCTGAAATTTGAAGGATTTGGAACAAACACCAATGCTATCTATTACCTGTTACAAGATGCAGACGGTGATTTTTCAGCCGGTGCAACCGAAGTGGGAGCTTTGGATGCCAATGGAGAAATAACCGGTGTTTCATTAAGTGATGGTGATTATTTTACCATTGCAACTAAGCAAATTGCCCCAGGTGGTGTTTTTAATGCTAATATTTGGTTAAAAGCCAATGCAGGAGTAACCACAGCAGGATCAGTTGTGACTAACTGGGAAGACCAAAGTCAAAGCAGCAATACACCAACCGTAGTTGCGGACCCTGACCTGGAAAATAACTCTGTTAATTTCAACCCGGGTGTTTCGTTACAAGGCACAAGTACCGTCGAATATTTTGATTTTGGGAACCTAACTAGTGGCTGGGCCGAGGCTCAGGCCTTTGTGGTATCATTTCAGGACAATGAAGATATAACCAGTAGTCATGAAACAGGCCTCTGGAGAATAGGAGGAAATTCAAACTCTCACCATGTATGGACCTCTGAACTTCTATTTGAAAGTTTTGGAAACAACAATAGAATCAATAGTATTACTACTCCGGAAGGATCCCACATCCCTTATTTTTACAGCGCCAGTCAATCGGCCTCCAATCAGGCCAATTTATACTGGAACGGAGGCAACATTCATTCAAGTGCCAGAAACACACATTTCCCTAACGAACCGGTTTGGCTTGGAAGAAACAGGGCCAGCAACCGGTTTTTAGGAGATGTACAGGAATTTATATTATTTGATGCTGTACTTTCGGCCACCGACCAACAAAAAATAAACAGTTACCTGGCAATAAAATATGGTATTACACTTGATCAAACTTCTGCTACTGATTATTTAGCCTCTGATGGTACAACAATCATGTGGGATGCTTCAGATAATACAGGGTATGATAGCGACATATTTGGTATTGGTAGAGATACGGCACAAGCCCTGGATCAACGTGTGGCTACATCTGTGAATACCGGAGCAGTTTTAACCATTGCTTTAGATAATGATTTTACATCTGTTAACACTGATGCTGGCAGAACCACCACGCATACCAACGACAAACAATTTTTGATGATTGCTAATAATGGTGGTGCTACTACTTTTCAATCTTCTGAAATCGACGCTACAACTTATAATGGCAGAACCATCAGAGAGTGGAAAGTAAATAAAACCGTTAATTTCACTCAAAATATTAACCTGAAATTTGAAGGTTTTGGAACCACAAGCACTGCCATTTATTATTTATTACAAGATACTGACGGTGATTTTTCTGCTGGCGCAACGGAGGTTGGTCAATTAGATGTTAATGGAGAGATCACTGGCGTTTCATTTAATGATGGTGATTATTTTACTATTGCTACCAAACAAATTGCACCAGGAGGTGAAGCCGGAGGTCTAACGTTCTGGTTGAAAGCAAATGCTTTTACCACATTTCCTTCCAATGGAGGTAATGTTACACTTTGGGAAGACCAATCTGTTAATGGGTATGATTTTACAAATATTGCCTCTTCACCATATGACGATCCACTTCATGCAGGCCACTATGCACCCACACCCCCGACTTATACCACCAATTATTTAAATTTTAACCCTGCTGTTAATTATGATGTTGCGACAGATGATGATATGTTGACCCATATTGCAACAAGTTCCCTGGCCCCGAGTAACGAAAATGCCACAGTTTATTTAGTTTACACCACAAGCAATAATGGTAATATGGTGTTTTCGAACCCTTTTGGTAATTCCACCTATTTTTATACCAGAATCAATACCATATCTGCATCCCGTGGTGTTACGGCTACTTCTAATGCTAGTGTAGCTTCGCAACTGGGTAATGATGCTATATTTAAATTTGACAGAACGGTGATAGACCCCACCAATACAACAATCAACGCTTACTTTAATGGTCTCCTGGAAGATAGTCAATCCGGAGCAGGCCATACGGATGACCGGCTCAGTTTTGTTGTAGGAGCCAGAGGCGGTTCCGGTCCTGGTGCCACTTTTGATGGTCATGTTTCTGAATTTATCATGTATGCCAAAGGAAGTCCCATTACCCATAATAAAATAGAATCCTACCTGAGCATAAAGTATGGTATTACATTAGATCAGACCACCCCTACCGATTATTTAGCCTCTGATGGTTCTGTGATTTGGGATGCTTCAGATAATGTGGGATATGATAATGACATTTTTGGCATTGGAAGAGATACGCTTCAGGCCTTAGATCAAAAGGTATCAAGATCTGTTTCAGATATCATTTTAACCATAGCTTTGGACAACGATTTTACTTCTGACAATAATGATGCAGGACGAACGACTACACATACCAATAATAAACAATTTTTGATGATCGCTAATGATGGTGGAGCATCCACATTGCAAGCTACTGAAGTTGACGCCACAACTTATAATGCCAGAATAACAAGAGAGTGGAAAGTAGATAAAACCACTAATTTTGGTCAGTCTGTCAACTTAAAATTTGAAGGGTTTGAAACCACAGGTACCGCCGAATACTTCTTATTAAGAGATGCAGATGGTGATTTTTCTGCCGGTGCTATTGAAGTAGGTACGTTGGATGCCAATGGTGAGATTACCGGTGTTTCGTTTAGTGATGGTGATTATTTTACCATTGCCGTAAAACAGGTCTCTCCTGGTGGTATTGTTGCTGGTTTGGCATTATGGTTAAAAGCCAATGAAGGCGTGACTGGTGGAGCAAGTATTACCCAATGGAATGATCAGTCGGGAAATGATTTTAATTTTACGAACCTTGCTGCAGGAACAGAGCCGGCAACGGTTGCCAATGATTTAAATTTTAACCCTAGTATTAGTTTT
This sequence comes from Putridiphycobacter sp., assembly GCA_965230195.1. Taxonomy (GTDB): domain Bacteria; phylum Bacteroidota; class Bacteroidia; order Flavobacteriales_D; family Crocinitomicaceae; genus Putridiphycobacter. The sequence goes on along the minus strand of OZ245997.1, from coordinate 6,748,269 downwards.
GATGGTACTGATGATATATTAGAATATACCGGAGGTAATATTATACCAGATGTCATGCAAAATAACAGCACAAGTAACCATGCTATTTACATAGTCAATCAATATAATTCAGGCTCTACTGCAATTACATTTTTACAAGAAGGTGTATTTTCTACATTAAGACCATCTTTCAGAAGTAATGGTGGTTACGCTATTCAAACCAGTAGCTTTATTTCTCTAAATCCGACAACAGCCAATGGCGATTTTGGAATAAGAGAAGTCACCAGTACTTTTGGAGGTAATATACAACTGTATTTAAATGGAGCAAATAATGGTAATACCCCAATAACTGTCAATTCAGGAGCGGCGCTTGGCAACAGAACCACAATTGGGGGAAGAGATCAGGGTGGCAGCCAAAGTAGAATTAATGGTAAAATTGCAGAAATTATCGCTTTCTCTTATAATACGGAAAGTAGTACCGATCGTCAGCAGGTAGAGTCTTATTTAGCCATAAAGTATGGCATTACACTGGATCAGACCTCTGCTGCAGATTACCTGGCCTCAGATGGTACAGTAATATGGGATGCTTCAGGTAATGTGGGATATGACAATGATATTTTTGGAATAGGGCGAGATACTTTGCAGGCTCTGGACCAAAGGGTTTCAAAGTCAGTTAATTCGGGTACTATTTTAACCATTGCTTTAGACAATGATTTTACTTCTGCCAACAATGATGCCGGCAGAACCACTACACACACTAACAATAAGCAGTTTTTAATGGTAGGTAATGACGGCGGGGCAACTACTACACAAACCACTGAAATTGATCTTTCTACTTATACCGGAAGGATTTCAAGGGAATGGAAAGTAGATAAAACCGCTAATTTTGGACAAGTTACAAATCTGAAATTTGATGGGTTCAGTACATCAACCTCCACTATTTACTATCTGCTTGCCGATTCAGATGGTGACTTTTCTACAGGAGCAACAGAAGTTGGTACTTTAGACGCTAATGGTGAAATCACTGGTGTTAATTTAACAGATGGAATATACTTTACGATCGTTATCAAACAATTCGCTCCAGGCGGAGTTACTGATGACTTGGTAGTCTGGCTTAAGGCTAATGATGGTTTGACCATTAGTGGAACAGATGTAACAGGATGGGATGATCAAAGCGCTAATGGTTATGATTTTACCGATTTTGGTGTAAATTCCTATACCTATTTGCCAAATGGACTAAACTATAATGCGACTATTAATAATCCGGATGGTAGCAACCGACGACTTGCCAGAAATGAATCAATTGACATCAGAACGGTATCTATTGTAGTAGTACCAGATAACCCTGATGCTTGTGATGGTCCATTTGGAGAACGTAATTCGGATGACGAAAATTTCCGTGTTTGCTCAGGACCAGGCAGCAACTGGCATATCCCGGGTAACTCAGCTGATTTTACAGTAGGCGGACAAGGCTGGTTCAATGGTGCTTCAACTACTAACCCCGCTCATCAAAATATGCCAAACCTAATTACTGGCGAAGCTACTGCATTACGAACTGTAGCTAACGGCATTGAGTTAGGAGATGGTATGCTAAATCGTTTTTGGCATGGCGATATTGGTGAAGTAGTCTGTTACTCAAGTGTATTGGCTGGAAACTCTAGAGAAAGAGTAGAGTCATACCTTGCCCTTAAATATGGTATTACACTAGACAATACTGCCGGAGGGACAGCAGGAGATTATTTACTCTCAGATGGTTCAACCATTTGGGATGCCAGCGACTTTCCAGCCTATCATAATCAGATTATTGGTATTGTAAGAGATGATGAATCCGTTTTAACCCAAAAACAATCTAAAACTTATGATGACTCATTAACGTTGTATATTGATAACCTGTCTGCAACCAATCAGGGTAATACAGGAACAATTACCAACAATCTATCAAGTATTATCATTGGTAATGACGGGGCCAAACTAAAATCAACACCTGCCACTATTGCTGAAAAACCAGCAACTATCACTTCCCGCTTCGACAGGGAATGGAAGGTGACCAATACCAATTTCACAGATGATTTCAGTATTGAATTTGAATGGGATAGCATAGGTACATTTAACCTGTCTGATATTAGATTATTAGTAGATGATGATGGTGACTTTACAGATGCTGCAATTATTAATACGCCGAATGTGACTTTTGGAATTGGTTCCATTATTGTGTCCGGAATCAGTACGACCACTATTCCTATGAATAGCACAAGGTTTATCACCATTGGTTCAGTAAATGTCGGTACACCGTTACCAATTGAATTAACTGCTTTTACCACTGAAGCCATTGATAACAGAATTGTGGAATTAGAATGGGAAACCGCTTCAGAAATTGACAATGATTATTTTGAAATTGAACGATCAGCAAATGGCTATATCTGGGAAACTATTGCCAAAGTAAACGGAAGTGGAAATTCATCAGCATCTACGCTTTACTCAACTGTTGACAAACAACCTTTGACAGGCACATCTTATTACCGTTTAAAACAAACCGATTTTGACGGACAATTCCATTATGTAGCAACCCAATCTGTTACTATTACTGATCCTACTGAATTGCTCATTTATCCAAACCCTACCTCAAATATTATTAATATTAAAGGCAGTGCAAGCGAACTGAAAACCATCAGAATTTACAATGCACTTGGACAGGAAATCACACCGTTATTCAATCAAATTGAAAGTACGGGAACAATCATTCAAATTGACCTTTCAAAAGTACAGGATGGCATTTATTATTTAGTGACAGAAAATACGGTTAATAAAATTATGAAGCATTGATCCAGTTGGCTGGTTGATCGTTGATCAGTTGATTGTTACTCGTCTGATTTTCGGTTACTTGTTTTTTAGTTGATCGTTGATTGTTTCGTTTTTAATTTTTGATTTAGGATTTCTAATTCCTGGTTACCTGTGAACCTGTAACCTACAACCCGCAACCTATAAAAAACAACAATGAACTATTAACCGAAAAACAAGTAACAAAAAGTTAAAAACTATTAACTGACACTATATTGCTTCTCGACTCCGCTCGAAGCCCAATTTTGCTTGCAACTTACGCATAATATTAACGATCAGTAGAAAAAACAACTAAGAGTTAATGATTAAATCAAAATGAACAATAAACCATGAACTATTAACTGAAAAACAGTTAACCAACTAACCCTGATACTTCAAATACAAATTATCAGCATAACAATAAGCCCAAAATTCTTCAGGCTCGGCTGAAATAATAACCTGATGACCTGAGCTTTCCATATGTCGTCTGGCATGTTGGTGAGATGACGAATCGCAACACAATGTTACACCACACGACTGGCAGGTTCTGAGATGTACCCAGGTCCCGTTTTCTTTTACACATTCTTCACATTCATATTTCTCTGGCTTTACCAGAGTAAATGACTCCAAATGATCACATTTCTTAACTTTAAACATATCCCCGATTTTTTTTACCAAAACCAATCATTAAATAGCCCATTTTGGTATCAGTTAAATATAACCTATATTTTTGGGATTTCCCAGAGTTAGAATAAATGGTTTACTGGATCAAGTTAAAAAGTTAGAGATCATGCATAAACTTGTGGTGATATTGTCGAACCATTATACTGAGCCCTGTTGTGATAAGTTCCGATTTGATCAGTATACTTTGTGAGACTCTGCGATTCTTTGTGTATCTCTGTGGTATAATGAATGGAGTATCATACCCGGAAGTGAACTTAGTATCTGCACAAAAAATTGAATAGGTACACCGATTATTACACAAAGTTACACAGAGAATGCACTAAGGTCCTCAAAGAATCAAATCCGGTTTCATGAGTTATTTCGAGTCCCGGATTAGCCTCTAATAGAAAATTATCCCCCAACTTTTGGAACTGATCCGGTTTGCTTTTCAAGGTAACAAACGTCAATAATAACTGCTTATACTAAGACAGGTACTTTGTCCGTTGGTTCAACCGGTGAAGGATCCTGAGACGACTCATACGACCCTACCAAACCGGTAAAATTGTTGAGAATATCACGATACTCCAGCAGTATAGCAATGTATAACATGCTGTTTTTCGGACTGCTTTTTTCCATTTTTACCCGTTCAATATGCTGTCTTTCCAGAACGCTGATCTCATTCAGAATTTTATTGCTCCCGCTCTTAACGGACCTCAGGTTACCACTTCGCTCCTCACCCATCAGGTCCGAAATTTTAATCAACAGATCACATAACTTTGAAGTCAGTCGATCCAGCTCCTGCTGTTTATCTTCCTGTAAAGGCTGGTGAAAATTACTAACGTGATTGAAAACACTTTTGCAAATTAAATCAACTGCCTGAGATATGTTTTGCAGGTAATTTAAAACATGCAGGTAAAACTGCCCTTCATTAACCCCTTTGGTATCAATCTTTTTTAAATAATAATAAAAGCTGGCTCTAAGGTCTTCGTATTCCTTATGATAACGTTCCACCTCGTTTTTGGCCTTCAATACTTTCTTTTTTTCACTGTCCGATAATGCTGTAATGGTATCATTAAGTATGTGACTAACCTTAAACAAGGTATGTGAAATTCTAAGTTCACTTTCTCTGAATACCTCCCTCGATTTAATGTCATTTCTGGCAATGACATCACTGAATGAGGTTTGCTTTTTACTTTCAAGTTTTTTGTGGATAATCTGACTTCTGATAATCAGGAATGAGGTCAAAACCATTAACCCGATTACTGCGATTATACCGCCATAGTGAATGACGATTGCCAATACACCGGCTGAAACAAATGCCACTAAAGCCGTAAACAACCAACCTGAAATCACATTAATAACACCTGAAACCCTGTACACTGCAGAATCTCTGCTCCATGCCCTGTCCGCTAAAGAGGTTCCCATTGCCACCATAAAAGAAACATAGGTAGTAGACAACGGCAGTTTTAATGAGGTAGCCAAAGCAATCAAAATACTGGCCACCATCAGGTTTACCGAAGCTCTGACCAAATCGAAAGCGGGTTGTTCTTTCAAGTCATTTACTTTGACTTTAGGTTGCAAAAACTGTCGGTTTATCTTTGACTTTGTGGTATCGGGGATCACCTTTTCAAACAGCCTGTTTAGTTTCAACCCACCACTAACAATAGACCTTGCCAACAAATTGGACTTAAAACGTTCACTGCCTTCCCCTTCCCGGGCCAGGTTAATCTCTGTTTCGGTTACCGAACGGGCTTTTTTGGAGAACCACAAGGTTAAAATCATGATGACTCCTGCCCCAAATAAAATTAAGGTATTCGTTTGTAATTTTTCTCCCAAAACACCCATACCCAATTGATCTGCAGCCACTGATGAACTTTCAAAAATTTCGTACGACTGAAGACCTGCTAACGGTACACCGATAAAATTAACCAAATCGTTACCGGCAAAAGCCATGGCCAGTGAAAATGTTCCTGTCAGAACCACTATCTTAAGCACGTTTACTCTGAAAAAATGCGTTAATGCCAGGCAAATCATTGTCCAAAACATTAATATACCTCCTAACAAAATAGTAGTATTGGATTTAATCCAGGTTATACTCTCCTGTGAAATAAATGTACTCCCCTTTGCACCTTTAATCAATAAAAAATAGGTGATGGTTGTAATAGCTAACCCACCAAATAAAGGTCCAAATCGTTTTAATGTGGTGTTTAAATTAAAGCTAAAAATGAGTCGTGTAACATATTGCACAAACATACCTGTTGAAAAAGCAATCAAAACAGATAAGAAGATTCCGGCAATAATCAACACCGCATTCTCTGTATTCAGATATTCACCCAATGTGGAAAAACTATCATTTTGAATAAAAATTTTCAGACAAGCAACCGTGAAAGCTGCACCTAAAAGTTCAAACATGATTGAAACTGTAGTGCTGGTTGGCATTCCAAAAGTGTTAAAAAGGTCCAATAACAGAATGTCAGTTACCATTACTGCCAGAAATATGACCATGATATCAGCAAATGTGAACATTTCAGGATTAAAAATTCCCTTTCTGGCTATTTCCATCATCCCACTTGAGGACATAGCCCCAAGGGCAATCCCCAAAGTAGCTACTATCAATATAGTTTTACGGGGCGCAACCTTCGATCCCAATGCAGAATTCAAAAAATTAACCGCATCATTACTCACACCTACCACCAAATCGGATATGGCAAGAATGATCAAACAAACAACTATTATTAAATAAAATGAGTCCACTAACGGTTGCAAATTTATTGAAGTTGCAGCCTTTGACCATTAACCATAGGATTATGAAACCGTGAATGTTTTGTAACGATTTATTAAAATACAGTTTACAATACCTTAATCAAAACTACCTAACAATTTGACCAACTTATCCAAACGTGTAATGACATTGGAAATTGATACCCGAATCAGCGCTTCATGTTTATCACCGAGGTAAGACTTATGCCTGGCCAATTTTATCATTTTCAAAACTTCCCGAAGCTCTGTCATCACCACAATAAAGTTATTACCCTGTTCATCCTTATCGGACTCCACAGTAGCATGTGATAAAAATGATGAGATACTCAACACCTTTTTTCGAAGCATCAAACTCAGTTGATCAGGATCGTTTTTTGGAAAGTGTTCTGTGACCATAAAAACCGCCTGTATCAAATCGCGGGAGTGCTTTCTGGCCTCAATTTTGGCAGCTGTTATGTCTTTTAGAATGCTCATTTGAGCAATGAAGATAAGTATTAAAAAATAGCTGACACTACCTTCTCTTTATAAGATTGACCTATTGGTACTGTTTTGGCCCCAACTATCAGCTGGTTTCCTTCCATTGCATTGACAAAATCTTTATTGACAATAAAGGACCTGTGACAACGTATAAACTGATCTCCCGGTAAGCTATCTTCTAAAAATTTTAAGGACATCAACGCTGTGATTCGTTTATCATCAATATAAAAAGAAACATACTCCCGCATCCCCTCAATATACCTGATATTGTCATACTTTACACGATATAGCTTGTGATCAGCCTTAATGGTAAGGTAATCCCTTTTAAACAAGGGTTTCTCACTTACTTTTTGTTCTGATAATGACCTTTGCCTTACCTTACCAATCGCCGTTAAAAACCGATCAAATGAAAAAGGTTTGATCAGGTAATCTACTACTTCTAATTCAAAACCTTCAATGGCATAATCCCGATACGCAGTAGTAAAAATTATAAAAGGTTTTTCCTTCAATGCTTTTACCAATTCAGTTCCCAATAGTCCTGGCATCTGAATATCAGTAATAATCAAATCTACCCTGGTTTGTTTTAAAAACGCCAAAGCCTCAACGGGGTTGTAAAATGTTTTCACCAATTCCAGATCATCTATCTTTTCAAGATATCTTTCTAACAAATCGATTGCCAGCTTTTCATCATCAATTACTATACATTTCATCAGCTACTGCGTAAGTTCAATTTGTAATTCGGCATTATAAGTATCTTGTCTTTCCTCAATATTCAAAATGTATTTGCCTTTATACAATAAATCCAGTCTCTTTTTTACATTTTCAAGACCAATACCTCCTGTTTTATCTTTCATCTGTTCCTGATTCCCTACTGAATTTGCAACCTGAAAATACAATAAACTATCGCGTACTTCCAAATTAATCTTAACCCATCCATTCTCTTTATCAAAAACATTACTGTGCTTAAACGCATTTTCGACAAAGGGGATCAATAAAAGAGGGGCTATTTTTAGTGGAGAGAAATCTTCCTGCAGTTGCACACTAATATTGGAATTATTATCATCTTTCAAAAATTGCAAATCAATAAAATGCCTGATATACTGTACTTCATCTTCCAGTTTAACAAGATCCTTCTCCCCTTCATAGGTCACATAACTCAATAAATGAGACAATTGCAGAATGGCATCTCCGGTTCTTGTCGAATCAATATGTGATAATGCATAAATATTATTCATGGCATTAAATAAAAAGTGTGGGTTAATTTGCGCCTTAAGTGCCATTGTTTCTGCCTCTAATACTTTATTTTTTAATTCCAGCTTTTCTTGTTTTGCCTGATTTAAAAGATTTGATTTTACAACCAAACTACTGATCACTATTGAAACACTATTTGGAAATAACATCTTAAAGAAAGCCCCCCAACTTTTTGAATGCGGATGTTCCGGATCAAAAGTATTAATATTGAAGCTCTCCTTGATATAATAATCTGTATAGGCCCCGAAAACGGAAAAAAGGATCAAAAAACTGATTGTGATGAAAAAATAATGTCTTGTTTTTTTCTCTTCAAGAATTTTTGGGGTTAACCATAAATAATTCATGTAAAACAAAATAATCTGAGAGAAAAAAATTCCGGTTAAACGTATATTCAACGATAGAGGTGTTGGCACATTAACCACTACAAAAATGATCAGGATGAGGTAAAGCCCCCAACCAATAACAGTATTCCGTGTTACCCTAGACATCACTACACAAAGCTATCTATTATAAATTAACTGCTAAAATGATTTCATTATAATGGCCTGATTTTTCAATAAAACCGGAAATATTCTCTATGAACGGGCTGATTATGACATTGCAGATGAATTTGAAAATGACTTATCAATAAAATCTGTCAACATTAGGTTATTATTTAGCTGTATTACCTTCTCTTTTACTGAAATGCATCAAAATTATCAGAAAAACAACGTATTTTTGATAGATAGCACTTTTGGTTGATAAAATAAACTAATTGGTAGATATTAATTTTTAATATCAGGTGTTCTCCTCAAATTTGTATTAGAATTTAAATATATGCGAAATCTCGGATTTATCATTATTATACTACTCCATTGGACAGGCTTTGGTCAAACCAACAATTATACAATTAGCGGATCACTGAAAAGTGGTCTGGATGGCGGAGACCTGATTGGGGCACAAATTCTGATCGACGAATTGCCGCAAATTAATGCTATAACTAATGTATATGGCTTTTATTCTCTTTCGGTTCCTGAAGGTAATTACCATCTTATATACCGTTCAATTGGTCTGAAAAACCAGGTTATTACTATAAACCTAAAAAACGACACGATAATCAACCTTGAATTACAACCGGATAAATCTGTCCTGGAAACTGTTGAAGTTACCGCAGAAAAAATGGACAATAATGTGAAAAGTACCGAGATGGGTGTTGAAAAAATCAATATTAAGGATATTGAAAATATTCCCGTATTATTTGGTGAACGAGATGTAATGAAAACATTGCAACTAATGCCCGGTATAAAATCAGCAGGAGAAGGTAACTCGGGCTTCTTTGTCAGAGGAGGAGCTGCGGATCAAAACTTAATTTTACTGGATGATGCGCCAGTCTATAATGCTTCACATCTGCTGGGTTTCTTTTCCGTTTTTAATTCAGACGCTTTAAAAGATGTCAAGCTCTACAAAGGAGCTGCCCCGGCCCAATTCGGTGGCCGGTTGTCTTCAGTAATGGATATTCGTATGAAGGAAGGTAATGCTAAAGAACTATCAGTTAGTGGTGGACTGGGATTGATTTCATCTAAGCTTACCATAGAGGCTCCTATTGTCAAAGACAAGGGTTCATTTATCATTTCAGGCCGAAGAACTTATGCTGACCTTTTTTTGACATTTTCAGATGATGAAGACATCAATAATTCTTCCCTCTATTTTTACGATTTAAATGTTAAAGCCAATTACAAACTTGGTGAAAAAGATCGTGTATTTTTATCTGGCTATTTTGGCAGAGATGTACTTGGACTGCAGGATCAATTTGGTTTTGATTGGGGTAATACAACTGGTACTGTTCGCTGGAATCATATTTACAATGATAAACTATTTGGAAATACTTCCTTTATTTTCAGTAATTATAATTATAAAATTGAAGCCGGTGAATCGGATAACCTTATTCAACTCAGTTCTGTAATTCAAGACCTTAACATTAAGGAGGATTTATCCTACTACCTTAACACAAAAAACACCTTGAAATTTGGTGGTAACATAACTTACCACACTATAAAACCAGGAGAATTTGAGGCTTCTCTGGGGGATATCAACTTTAGCCAGGTCATTGATAACCGTTATTCTTTGGAATCCTCTCTTTACCTGTCAAATGAGCAAAAAATTTCTAAACGTTTATCACTTAATTATGGATTAAGGTATTCAAACTTCATTCAGTTTGGCCCCGGCGAAATAGTAACTTATGATGCTTACGGTCAAAATATCAGTTCAAAACTTTATGGTAACTGGGAAACTGTCAGTTCATATAATGGTTTGTCACCAAGAATTTCTTCAGTTTATTTACTAAATGAATCCAGCTCATTAAAAGCTTCTTATTCCAGGACTTATCAGTTTTTACATTTATTGTCTAATTCTACCAGTTCAACACCAACTGACGTCTGGATTCCGTCAAGTAATAATATAAAACCTCAGGAATCTGACCAATACAGCTTAGGTTATTTTAAGAACTTTAAGGATAATACTTATCAGCTCTCGGCAGAAGTATATTACAGGGACATGAGAAATGTAATTGATTACAGAGATGGTGCTGAAGTCACCTTTAATCCTACAGTAGAATCAGAATTACTTTATGGAATTGGACGTGCTTATGGTCTTGAATTACTATTTAAGAAAACACAGGGCAAGTTTACAGGCTGGATAAGCTACACCCTGGCCAAATCAGAAAAACAAATTGATCAGATTAACAACGGGGACTGGTTTAATGCCAAACAAGACCGAACTCATGACATTTCAATTGTAGGGATGTATAGCCTGAACCAAAGAATTACTGTATCAGCCACATGGGTTTACTATACCGGTAATGCTGTCACTTTTCCAAGTGGTAAATACTATATTGGAGACAAATGGGTAGATCTTTATTCTGATCGAAATGCCTATAGAATGCCTGACTACCACCGATTAGACTTAGGACTAACACTTAAAAATAAAAATACTAAAACGATTACGGAGATTGAAACGGGTGAGGAAAAAACAGTACCACGTAAATTCAGATCCAGTTGGAATTTTTCAGTTTACAATGCTTATAGCAGAGAGAATGCCTATTCAATTGATTTCGTGGAAAACGAAGTAACAGGCCAAACCGAAGCTATTCAAACTTCATTATTCAGAATAATTCCATCAATATCCTACCATTTTAAATTTTAGAACTATGCATAACTTTCACAAAACTACTGTCATCATTCTGTTACTGCTTTCATTTATAAGTTGTCAAAAGGTAATAGACATTGATATTCCTGAATCAGAACAGCGTTTTATTGTTGAAATGACCGCAAAAAATGGTCCGGGAAAAAAGTCCTTAAACCTTTCAAAATCTATCTCTCTGTATGTTGATTCGGAGGTCAATCACATATCAGACGCAGAAGTGACTGTGACTGATATTGACGGTCAGAATTATATTTTTAAGGAATCTGAAAGTCAACCCGGAAGTTATGAATCCAATGATTTTATTGTTGCTCCTAACCAACAATACAGTCTGTTAGTTAAAACAGACAATGAAACATTAACCGCCACATCCAAATCATTTTCAGTTCCCAATCTGGTATCCATCTCCTACTCCGAAGAGTCAAATGGTGATAATATAGACTATATCATATCTTACTCTTTTGAAGATCCGGAATTCGAGACTAACTATTACAAAGTAAATATCTGGAGGAATGCTGAAAAAGTAAGGCGATATTACCTGACTGATGATGAATTTTTTAATGGCGGAACTGCTGTATCAAGCCTTTTCAGAGAGCGGTTCAAACTTGGGGACAGTGTTACCATAGAACTTGTTTCTATAGATGAATCCAATTACGATTATTTCAGAACTCTGGAAAATAGTGGTGGAAGTAGTCCATTTAGTGCTGCACCGGCAAATGTTTCAACTAATATTAATGGAGGACTCGGTCATTTCGGAACCTTCACATCAGATACAATATCAATCGTTATTCAGTAAGTTTGATCCGCAACTATTACAACTCAAAACAATCTAAAACATATAAAAAGCTATATATCTGTTAATTAAAATTAAACTTTTGTTAAAATTTAATTTAGTTGCATACGCAACTTATATTTTCATTACATTTGTCCAAATTATGATAGTATCATGAAAGAATTTGAACAATCTATTGCACCATGGCTGGGTAAAACCATGAAAGTGATTGACCTTAAAATAGAAGCCATTCTGGAAGAGAATGGACTTGATTTAAGCAAAATGCAGTTTGTACTGCTAAAATCAGTTCAAGGGAAAGAGGGACTTAGCCAAAACGATCTTGCATTTTTCTTTAATAAAAATAAATCTTCACTCACAAGAGCCATCAACACACTTGAAAAGAAAAATTATATTGCCAGAATCGCTTCAAAGGAGGACAAAAGGGTCAATCAGTTATTTATTACCAAAAAAGGAGAACAAATACTGGAACAGGCCAAGCCCCATTTCCTGGCCATGTCGGCATTAATTGAAAAAGGACTTTCAAAAGCAGAAATTGAGCGGACCATTGACACATTAAAGAAAATACAAAAAAACGTTATCGGTCGTGTAATCGATTGATTGGAAAAAAATACATATGAGAAAAATTATCATTTCAATATCAGGACTTGTCATTATTGGCATTGGTTTAATGGTTTCACGATCTCTTTCGGAGAGTAAGGAAGAACCGGAAAAAAACAATGAAAAAACAGTTAAACCGGTTTACGTTAATTGTGTCAAAAACAGTTTAATTCCTGTTTCTATTACAACGAGTGGAAGTATACTTGCTCGAGACCGAATGACATTATACTCAGAAGTTCAGGGCGTTTTTGTACCATCATCCAAACGATTTAAGGCTGGTGAAAAGTATTCAAAGGGAGAAACACTGATTCGCATCAATAGTGAGGAATTCAAAGCGAATGTGATTGCACAACGCAGTGCATTTAAAAGCTTAATTACCTCTATCCTTCCCGATATTCAGTTCGACTACCCTGATGCATTTGACAAATGGAAATCTTATTTAAACTCGATTACCATTGAACAAAGCTTACCTGTTCTGCCCAAAGCAGGTTCAGAAAAGGAACAAAGCTATCTGACAGGGAAAAGCATTAATACGACTTATTACAATATTAAAAACCTTGAAGCACGGCTCAAGAAATATGTTATAACTGCTCCTTATTCAGGTGTTTTGGTTGAAGCCAATATTAACCCGGGTACACTGGTTAGCCCCGGACAAAAACTTGGCGAGTTTATTAAACCCAATATTTTCGAATTAGAACTCAATGTTAATGCCAATTTACAAGAGTTTTTAACAATTGGTAAAACTGTCGAACTGAGCAATATTGAACACACTCAAAGCTATACAGGAACCGTTTCGAGAATTAATCAGAAAATTGACAGAGCCTCACAAACCATTAAAATATTTGTTGAAGTGCTGGCTAATAATCTAAAGGAAGGAGAATATCTGGAAGCTACCATAAATGCCAAACCAGCAGAAGATATGATAGAAATTCCAAGAACCCTTTTAGTCAATAATGAAGCCATATACACCGTTACGGACAGCACATTACATGTTACTCCGGTCAATATTTATTATTCTGGCCTGGACCACGTGGTCATTAAAGGGCTAAAAGACGGAACCCAATATGTTTCCAAACCTGTTTCAGGAGGGTATGAAGGTATGAAAATCAAAATTGTTAACAATTAACAGACCTGCCATGAAAAAATTGATTTCATACTTCATCAAATTTCCAATTTCGGTTAACATCATTATCATTGCTTTTGCCATTTTTGGCATTCTTGGATATCGCTCCTTAACCTCATCCTTTTTCCCGCTTTCCGAATCAACCATTATTACAATTACATTGAATTATCCCGGCGCCTCCCCACAGGAGATGGAAGAAGGAGTAGTTCTTAAAATTGAAGAGAATTTAAAAGGGCTGGTTGGTATTGAACGGGTCACTTCAAAATCGAACGAAAACAGTGCAGTTATTACGGTTGAAACGTATAAGGATCACGATATTGATGTCATACTGGCTGATGTTAAAAATGCTGTAGATAAAGTCCCAAGTTTCCCTTCCGGACTTGAACCACCTGTTATCGGTAAACGTGAAGCCACCAGAGAGACCATTGCCTTTGTGGTCAATGGAGAAAATGTTCCTTTGCGGGTTTTAAAATTAAAGGCACAGGAAGTTGAAAAGGCACTTTTAAGAATAGAGGGGATTTCGCAGGTTCAATTGAGCGGATTTCCAGATGAAGAAATTGAAATTGCAGTCAAGGAAGATATCCTTCGTGCATATCAACTCAGCTTTCAACAAGTGGCCAATGCGGTTGCAAAAAACAGCCTGATTTCCACAGGAGGGTCAGTTAAAACAGATGCTGAGGAATATTTAATCCGGGCCAGTCACCGAGCTTACTATGCTCAGGAACTTGAAAATATTGTGGTTAAATCCAATCCAAATGGCAATGTAGTCCGACTGAAAGACATTGCTGAAATCACTGATCGTTTTAACGAAACTCCAAACAGTTTGGCCTTTAACAATAAAAATGCTGTAAAAATTGTGGTCAGTAATACCAATAGTGAAGACTTGATCAGTACCGCAGACAATGTTAGAAACTTCGTTGACGAATTCAACAAAACTTCTGAAGTCATTCAGTTAGACGTGATTTCGGACTCTTCGATAACCTTAACCCAACGAACAGCACTTTTATTTAAAAATGCCTGGCAGGGAATGCTTCTGGTTCTGATTATCCTCTCCTTATTCTTAAAACCAAGATTAGCCTTCTGGGTAGCTTTCGGATTACCGGTTTCATTTTTTGGAATGTTTGCACTGGCCGGTCAATTTGATGTTACCATCAATGTATTGTCTCTTTTCGGGATGATCATTGTAATTGGAATACTCGTTGATGATGGCATTGTTATAGCCGAAAATATATATAGCCATTTTGAAAAGGGAAAATCTCCCATCAGAGCAGCTATTGACGGAACAATAGAGGTAATTCCACCTATATTCTCAGCGGTTATGACTACCATACTGGCTTTTGCCCTGTTCTTTTTCCTTGACGGCAGGGTTGGGACATTTTTCAGTGAGGTATCCGTAATTGTATTGTTAACACTTACCGTTTCACTGGTCGAAGCACTGATTATATTACCCGCACATATTGCCCATTCAAAAACATTGAAACGAAATACCAAACCGTATAAGTTTAATGTTTATGCTGAAAATGTACTCATATATATGCGGGATAAATTATATGTTCCGGTATTACAATTTGTGGTCAAAAACCGTTTTTTCACCTTTAGTATTTTTGTGGCTTTATTACTGATCACTTTTGGTGCTATGGGTGGCGGCATTATCCGGGGAACCTTCTTCCCTCAAATTGCCAGTGACCGGATTGAAATAAAATTAAACATGCCACAGGGAACCAGTGTTAATACCACCGACTCTATTATTTCATTTATTGAAGCCAAAGCATGGGACGTTAATGCAGTCTATCAGGAAAAACAAACCGGAAACGAACCAGTTATTCTGAATGTTATCAAAACAATTGGACCCGGTTCATCAACTGCGAAGCTGGACATTAACCTACTTCAGGGAGAATTACGTGACTTTTCAGCTGATGAATTAACAAAAGCCATTCAGGATACTTCCGGTCAATTCTATGGTGTGGAAAGTCTAACCTTTGGATCAGGAACTGTATTCGGCGGCAGCCCGGTTGCAGTATCATTACTGAGTAATAATATTTCAGAATTAAAAGCTGCCAAAGCAGAGTTGAAATCGGAATTACTTAACCTCAAGGGGTTAAAAGATATCACTGATAACGATCCGCAGGGAATCAAAGAGATTAAAATTGAATTAAAAGACAATGCTTTTTTACTGGGATTGACCTTAAACGATATCATGTCACAGGTAAGAAGTGCCTTTTTTGGTAATCAGGTTCAACGATTTCAGCGTGGCCAGGATGAAATCAAGGTATGGATACGGTATGTTGAAAATGAAAGACAATCGATCAAAAATCTGGATGATATGCAAATACTCACTTCAGCTGGAGAGAGAATACCTTTGAGCGAAATTGCAACCTATTCCATAGAACGTGGTGAAATTGCAATCAATCACCTGGATGGGCAGCGGGAAATTCAAATTAGTGCCGATATGGTAGATGCCAAAGCCAGTGCCACAGACTTTATGAATAATATTAAAGAGAACATCATACCCGGTATTCTGGAAAAATATCCTTCAGTGAGTCCACTTTACGAAGGTCAAAACCGGGAAGCCATTAAAATGCAACGATCTCTGATGCCAGCCGGACTAATTATTTTGGTTCTGATTTATGTGGTGATTGCCTTTACTTTCAGAAGCTACAGCCAGCCGGTACTGCTGCTATTCTTAGTCCCTTTTAGTATAATTGGTGTAGGTTGGGGCCATTATGTTCATGACTTTGCAATTAATATACTTTCATTACTGGGTATTATTGCCCTGATTGGAATTATGGTCAATGACGGACTGGTACTGATCAGTAAATTTAACATCAATCTGAAAACAGGAATGACCTATGATGAAGCGCTAATTGAAGCCGGAAAATCACGATTCAGGGCCATTTTCCTGACCACCATTACCACAGTGGCCGGACTGGCACCTTTGATATTTTTCGAGGACAGTTTACAAGCTCAATTTTTGATACCAATGGCTATTGCAATTGCCTATGGTATTTTGATTGCAACTGTTTTAACCCTGATCCTCCTGCCGGTGTATTTGTCGGTAATGAATACTGTAAAAGTTTACCTTATTTACTTTTGGGAAGGTACTAAACCAACAAAAGAATCGGTAGAACGTGCTGTTAAAGAACTTAGTGTGGAACATGAAGACCACGAATAAATTGATAATACAATGAAAACATTAAAAACCATATTAACTGCTGTTATTATTCTTACAATAATACCGGTAAATGCTCAGGCCCAACTGACTCTTGATGATGCAGTATCAAATGCAATGGCTAAAAACTTTGATATCAGATTAGCCAATAACAGTGTGATTACAGCCGAAAACAATAAATCGATTCAAAACTCAGGTTATTTACCTTCGATTAGTGGAAGTGCTAACGCAAATTATGCTAATAACAATGCCTTTGTTATTGATCAGGAGGATAACGAATTTTCGATTGATGGAATCCAAACCACATCATATGGGGCTTCAGTAGCATTGAATTATACCATTTATGCCGGAGGAAATAGAAAGTATCAATTTGACAAACTCAAAAAGGCCTATGAATTATCTGATGTTCAAAGACAAATTCAAATTGACAATACTATTTTAAATGTATACACCACCTATTATAATATCGCTAAAAACAGTATCCAACTCGATATTCTGGAGGAAGCCTTTGAAATTTCAAAGCAACGTCTGATCCGTACTCAATATCAATTCGACTTTGGTCAAAAAACGAACCTGGACGTTCTGAATGCCCAGGTAGATGTTAATAATGACAGCCTGAATCTGGTTAATGCTCAAATCCTGTTAGGTAACTCAAAACGACAATTGAATTTTTTAATGGGAGAACCTATCGAAAGTGAATTTGATGTAGACGAAACTATTGATGTCAATATTTTACTAAATTATGATGATATCAGAAAAGACATGGCATCCAATAATTTTCAGGCCAAACAAATTGAATTAAACAAGGCCATCAGTGAAACCGATTTAAAGATTAATCAATCGGCATGGGTTCCCAATCTCTCCACTAATGTTTCTTATGGATTTAATAATAGTCAAAACGGACCAGCATCCTTATTCGCCACTCAAAACACCAACGGTCTGAATGCGGGCATTAGCCTGAACTGGAATATTTTTGATGGTGGCGCCACTAATGTCCGTGTTCAAAATGCAAAAATTAATCTTGAGAATCAAAATATTTACCGGGAGCAACTGGATATGAATTTAGATAATGAACTGACAAATGTTTGGTCTGATTATCTGAATCAACTGGCTATCATCAAAGCCGAAGAAATCAATGTTACGGTTAATAACCAGAACTTTTTAAAAACGCAGGAAAAATATAATCTGGGTCAAATTACCTCAATCGACTTCCGGCAGGCACAACTCAACCTCATCAGGGCAAAAGTTAATTTGGTAAACGCGAAATTTGCAGCCAAAACTGCTGAAGTTCAACTAAAAAAACTGGCAGGAAAACTGGTTGATGGTTGATGGTTGATGGTTGATGGTTGATGGTTGATGGTTGATGGTTGATAAGAAGTAAACCTTAAACGAGTCAACAGTAAACTTATACTCAATAAACTTATCAATTCATATTAACCAATTACCAACAGCAATTGTCTATTGTCTATTGTCTATTGTCTATTGTCTATTGTCTATTGTCTATTGTCTATTGTCTATTGTCTATTGTCTATTGTCTATTGTCTAAGAAAAACAAAAAAACAATGAACGATTAACCATAAACTGATTAACTAAGTTAACTTTAGCAGTTATGAAATGGATTTCACTAGTACTTATTCTGTTCGTTCAGGGATTTATATTTGGGCAAAAGGGTAGTTTCCAAATCGATAAAAAATTCACCCCAAATGAATTACAGGAAGATTTTAAAATATGCTTTGACGCGCTCAAATCCGTTCACCCCTCACTTTATCATTACACCTCACAATCCGACTTTGAAAAATTATATTCTCAACACCTGTCCGGTTTAAACGACAGTTTGACTCATGATGAATTTCATGTTATTGTCCGGCAATTTATCAAACACGTTAAGTGTGGACACACCACTACTCTACCATCTTTAGAATGGTATGCTTATCAAAGAAAGGAATCTAAGGTAATTCCGCTTAACATATTTTTTATTGATGGAGAATTTTTTGTCCATCAATCCTCAGACTCTACTTTACCGGTAGGAAGCAAAATTCTCTCTATTGATAGTCATTCCTACCAGGACATTATTGCAGACATGAAAGACATTACGGAAAGAGACGGGCTTTCTTTTTCATTTGTGGAAAGTAAAATTGAGAATCTGTTCAGAACCTATTACCTGTTTTTATACGGTCGGCAAGACTACTATCAGGTAGAATACATTGATCCGAGTGGAAATAAAAAATCTATCACATTGGAGGGGGGAGCATCATTGATAAAACCTAAAACAAATAAACCTGTTACAAAATACATTGACCAGGCAAAAACTTCAGGTGGCTCATTTTATATCAAATCTGACGAGACCTCAAAATATGCAGTATTGGACTTAAACAGTTTTCAGAGCAAAGGATATAAGAAATTTTACAAAGCCATGTTCAAGTCTATTGAATCCAACAATGTGAAAAATCTGATCATTGACCTGAGAGGAAATGGTGGGGGTTATTTCCCTAACGGAACTCATCTGCTGGAATATCTTTTAGATGAGCAATTTGAAGTCAATTTTAGCCGGTGGAACAGGGGTATTAAAACTGACAAAAACTTAACTATGGATATTGGCAGTAAGTTCACTAAATTTCTTTTTCTCACTATGCCCGGAAATGTAAAAACAGATGACAGGATTGAACACACTATTAAATACAAACCCGTTAAAAAATACCATTTTAAAGGTCAGATTTATGTTTTGATTGACGGAAGTTCTTTTTCAATGGGAGGTTATATGCCTGCTAAACTCAAACACTATAAAAAAGCCATTTTTATTGGAGAAGAAACTGGCGGTGGAGAGGAAGGATCTAATGCCGTTTTATTCTATACCTTAAACCTGCCCAATACACATCTAAGAGTTAAACTACCTTACTATTTTTTAGATCATAAAGTTAATGTCAATGAGCCTGGTCGTGGCATTATACCTGATCATACCATTAAATATGCGCTTAAATACCGTATCTCGAATCAGGATTTAGATATGGAAAAGACCATCAGTCTTTTGAAACAAAAAAAGGGTTGAAGTCCTTGTTTTTTAACTTAGAATTCAGTCACATATTTTGTTGTTTTACACTTATTACTTAAGTATTAACATCCTTAAACATATACTTCCTCCCTTGAGGGAGGATTGTGGTGGGTGATTTTTTTGAGGCTGTTATTTTGGTGGTCACCTCCCTTAATCCCTCCTCAAGGAGGGAAGTCATCTATTTTTTCTTTTCAACAATTCTAAAACAAAAAAAGGGACATTAACTGCCCCTTTTATAATTAATTCCGTCTTACTTCACTACTTTTTCCAGGCTTCAATATTTTCAGTAATATGATCTGCCCATCCTTTTTTATCTGCAGCTTTGGCCATTTCTAATGCCATTTCAGCTGTTTTTATAGCTTCATCTTTTTTACCTTGAGCTTTTAGAATTTGTGCTTTTAAAAACATGCTGTTATGCGCCTTTTTCACTTCAAAAGATTTTTTCAAATAGTCCATTGCCATTGTTTCGTTTTTTAACGATTTAAAAGCATATGAAGCAGCTTTATAATAAACTATATCAAGGTCCTCTCCCTTTTCAACAGCAGCTTCAATATTTTTCTTAACCAAATCATCTGTTTTAACAGAAAAAGGAATATTAATGCTTAATTTTTCCCATTCTATTACAATGTTTCCGCCATAATTATTAATTCCAGAAATATTCATAGTTAGTGTTTCATCAAAATTACTTTCCTGAGCTCTGGCTTCAACAATTACCACATTTTTTGACTCGTCATAATTATATGCGCCCCATTGCTTGGTATCTGTATTAAACATAATTTTCCATGTTTCTCCTTTTCCAGGCATAGCAAACATGGCATATGTTCCGGCTTTTAATACCTGACCACCAAAATCAATATCCGTATTACAGGTAAACTTTGTACACTCATTAGCTCCTAAACGCCACACTTTATCATAAGGCACCAAATCACCAAAAATGGTTCTTCCTTTAACACCCGGACGGGAATACTCAATTGAAATTGATGTTAACCCCACTACTTGCTCTAATTTACCTTTAGGGCTTGGTTGTGGTAAGTCCTGAGCCATACTTGCCGTACTTAAACAACCTGCGATAATTAGAAATAATAACTTTTTCATTTGTCTATTTTTTATTTATTAATCGATTTATCTTTTTTGCCGAACCAATATCGACATTATAATTCATATTCTTCTGTTTCCGGTTGCAATGCCTGAAATAAAAGTCCTGCTAATATTACAACTAAACTCCCAATTATATTATACCATAAAAAGCCTAACTCAAGGAATTCTAAAACTGTTAAAAAATGTAATACTAAAACCGTACATTGTCCGGTAAGCGCACCTAAAAGTGTTGATTTTGCTTTGATTCGCTTAAAGAAAAATGCAATTAAAAATACACCCAGGATTGTACCGTAAAATAGAGAACCTAATATATTTACCAACTGGATCAAATTCTCAAAAAGGCCGGCAATCAGCGCAATAATAATGGCCAAAATACCCCAACCAACCGTTAACATTTTACTGACTCTCAGGTCCTTTTTTTCATCCTCTGAATTGCTTAGAAATTTCTTATAAAAATCAATTGTGGTAGTGGATGCCAAAGCGTTTAATTCACCTGCAGTTGAAGACATAGCCGCAGAAAATATAACGGCCAGTAGTAAACCAATTAAGCCATGTGGTAAAAAGTTAAGTACAAATGTCAAAAATATGTAATCACTATCCTTGGTCTCATATCCTGAATCAAGAATTTCTATTTTAGATTTATACGTCTTTCGCAAAGAATCCTGTACTGATTGAAGCATTTTAATTTCTTCGAAATCAGAAGATGCCCCACCTTGCGACCAGGAAGTCAATGCTTCTTTTTTTTCGTCAAATGTAGTATGATAAGCTTCTTCAATCGCTACTAACTCCGGATTGTCCTGAACCTCAATTTTGGTTGTGGAGTCATTGAAAATAATTGGTGGTTTATTAAATTGAAACGAAACAAAAACCATAATACCAACCAGTAAGATGAAAAACTGCATTGGTATTTTCATCAACCCATTAAACATTAAACCAATCCTTGAAGCCTTTAACGATTTCCCTCCCAAATAACGTTGAACCTGAGACTGGTCTGTCCCGAAGTAAGACATAAATAAAAATAAACCTCCGGTTAAGCCTGAAAACAAGGTATATCGGTTACCAGGGTCGACTGATAAATTAATGATCTCCATTTTCCCCAACCGACCGGCAATATCGATTCCTTCACTAAACCCAACCGCTTCGGGAAAACTTTCTAAAACAAAGTAAAATGCAGCAAACATTCCACCCATAATTACTGCCATTTGCCATTTTTGGGTCAATGATACCGCGCGACTCCCACCTGAAACAGTGTAAACAATAACCAGCCCACCAATAATAATACAGGTCAATTCCAGGTTCCACCCTAATAGGGTTGATAGAATAATAGCAGGAGCATAAATAGTTATTCCGGCAGCAAGCCCTCTTGAAATCAGGAACAAAAATGCTGTAAATGCCCTGACCCTGACATCAAAGCGTTGTTCAAGGTATTGATAGGCCGTGTACACCTTTAGTTTATAATATATAGGCAGGAAGAAAATTGAAATTAAAATCATGGCTAACGGCAGACCAAAATAAAACTGGACAAAGCCCATTCCGCTTTCGTAAGCCTGACCCGGTGTTGATAAAAAAGTGATGGCACTGGCTTGCGTTGCCATAATCGACAACCCTATTGTCATCCAATTTTCAGAATTATTTCCCTTTAAATAGCCTTCAAGGTTTTTATTTTTCCTTGTTTTCCAAACACCATATACTACAATTAAAGTAATGGTTGCGGCTAAAATCAACCAATCTAACCCACTCATACCTCAAAAGATTTAGTAATGAGATAATACACCACAATTTGCAAAGCCAAAAACAACATCAGCCCCCAGTACCAAAATTTCCAATTGGTTTTATCCCCTTCTTCTTTCATCATGGTTGATAACTTAATAAATTAGCAAATAAACGGTACGCCCCTTCAACCCCATTTGGCAGTTCTCTGAAAAATGAAATTCCGGTATAAATGAATTGGCCTTTACCATGCTTAGTTACAATCAACGCACCCTCCATAGCTTCTTCTCCCTGGTCGTGCCATGATAGAATAGGTGTATAATTTTCATCCCAGTTTCCCGCAAAATACAAACCTCTCTCCTGAACCCAATTTTTAAAATCAGCCTCAGTAATTTTATTAGGTGTATTCATAATTTGATGAGCCGGTGCTAAAAATACAACCTCAGCATCCTCTTCTGTTACCCGATTACGGGATAGTTCGAAAGGTTTGGGGCCAAATTGCTGACCTTTTGCTGATCGGGAGGCGGTATTGTATTGCATAATCAGGTTTCCTCCGTTACTGACATAATCAAACAATTTATCGTTGAAGTTTTTTAACTCCGGGTGGACATTATAAATCCTGATTCCCAACACAACTGATTGAAAATTTGATAAATCCACTGCTGACAAATCGGAAACTTCTAATACCGATACCTCAAATCCCAATTGTTCAATTGCTTGTGGAACAGCATCATCCACTCCTTTGATATAAGCTACTTTTCCGGATTTAATTTCAGCATTTAAACGAATGCATTCCAACTCCGATTTTTTAAACAAGACTTCTGTTGGAATATGATCATACACTATTTCAGAATACGCATAAAGGTCCTCGCCTTTGGTATTGGTTAGCTTTAGCATCCCCCTTTTACTGTCAGGTAACGACTTCAACTCAAATTCCACCCATAAATCTTCATGCTTATTTTCTATTTCCAAAGGAATTGTTTTTGGACTCACTTCCCACCCTTCGGGGGCTGCAATTTTAATTTCATCCTTTAAACTACTTTTGAAACTATGTACCTTAACCTTTAATTTACGGGTTTCCCCGGGCTTTAAAATGGCCAGTTTTCGGTCAAAATTTAATGAAAAATCAGGTGCAGAAATCACTTCCCTGATTCGCTCTCCATATGAAGGGTCCCGCCATTTATATGTGACCGGAATTCTCAAATTCAATCTTGTGCCGTCAATATTTAAAGTAACCATCCCTGATAAGGTGGTCTCGGCTACTGCTTTCCCTAAATCATTGGGTTTTTCAACTAAAAACAAATTCATAAACGGTGCCCTTAACCAATAAGGATTGGATAACGATTGCGAAACCGGAACATCCATTTGATGGGTAACAATAGTATTCTGTGGTAAATCCAGATTCAACATTTTAACCTCCCCACTGTTTTCTTTTATCGATTCAAGCTTAACATTTATTGAAGAGCGGTTAATTAAATTCAAATCAAAACTGACTTTTTCTCCATTTACATAAGCGTAATCGTCACCAATAATTTCAAAATGTAACCCCAAACAATCCAGGATAATAAGATCACAGCGCTTCAGTTTTTCCTTTTTAAAAAACGAATCAGGTAATTTGTCCAGTCCCTTTTTTATTTCAAGTAATTGCGGAATATTTTTTTCCGGATGTATAAAGTCAAAGTTCATTAATAGCTTTTCAAAATCAGATTTAAACTGATCGCTGATCAAACTACCCCAACTTTGAGTGTTTTCCTCAAAAAAATCAGACTTTAACTTTTGTCCTCCCATGTGTTTAAAGTATTCTTCTCTCGATCCTCTTTCAATGACAGCTCCAAACCCCTGGCATTTATGCTCACTTCTGGCCAATGTTCCTATCTCGTTAAACGATTGTCCTAATAAGGGATTATAACCACCGATATCAGCTACCAAAAAATCAGGATTACCTTTAGCTTCTTCACCCAAATCTTTATTCCACCATACTGAGGAATTCCAGTAAATTGAAGTGGTTTGCCACACCCCATATTTTTTGACCTGATCTGGTAAAAAATTAACATCTGCGGCTTTTGAAAAAGCCTCAATGGCTAGTAAAGCAGATGCTGTATGATGCCCATGTCCCGCTCTTTTGTCAGGGGGAAACCTTGTAATAATGACATCCGGTTTAAATTGCCTGATGACCAAAACCACATCTGATAAAATTTCATCCTTACCCCATTTTTTAAAGGATTCATCAGCCGACTTTGAATATCCAAAATCTACAGCCCTTGTAAAAAATTGTTGCGCACCATCAAATGACCTTGCTGCCAATAATTCTCTTGTTCTTAGTACGCCCAGATCTTCACTCAATTCATCCCCGATTAGGTTCTGTCCTCCGTCTCCGCGTGTTAATGATAAATAAGCCGTTTCTGCTTTTTCGCCCAATGAGAACCATGCCAATGCTTTTGTATTCTCATCATCCGGATGAGCAGCAATATACAGTACCCTTTTCAGAGAGTGTAATTTTTGGAGGTCGACATAGACCTGAGAAATATTTTTATTTGAAAAAGAAAATGATAGTGATAAAATAAATGAAAGCGATAAAATAAAGCGCATAATTTTCAATTGGTATGTTAATAATTTTGAATGCTTTGGTTCAGCATTCTTTTTTATAAATCTGACACACAAATCTAACTAAATATTTTATCAATTTTTCACATTTACAAAGTGATTATTTCGATCCTAAGTTATACCAAAAACCTCTTCTTTTTAACACTGCACTTAAGCGCATTTTGTAACTAAAAATTAATCCTTCCATTATAAAATCATCAACATTAATATCAAATGTAATCTATACACAACCAAAGTCCATCTATGAAAACACTTTTACTGTCTCTTACTTTTACAGGTATCATTACATATATTCAATCAGACATATCCTATCAAAACAACTATGAGGAGGCTGATTATTTCTGTCAATCAATCCAGTCGGATTTTGAAAAAATCGCCGCACAATATGGTTTGAACTTCAACGAAGTTATTCCAATTGTTTTTCCCGAATGCACCCGGTTTAATCAGTTTTCCGATCAACTGGAATCAACCGCATTAGAATATTTATACGTTCACTATGGTTCTACATCCGCCAATTTTTCGATTGGTTATTTCCAAATGAAACCCTCATTTATTGAATCACTTGAATTAAGCATTAATAGTGGTGAATTTTCATCAACCATCAAAAATCATTTTTTGTATGATAGTGCTGCTGACAATAAAACCAAAAGAGAAATCCGCATGTTAAGGCTCAGGGATATTGAATGGCAAATACATTACCTGTGCGCTTTTTATAAAATAATGGAACAAAGAACAATCAATGAAAACTGGGTTGATAAAGCTGATCAGGTTGCATTTTTTGCCGCTGCATACAATTATGGCTTTCTGGAAAACATTCAGGATATCAAATCATGGCAGAATCAGGAAAAATTTCCTGATACAAGTTCAGGAATGCTGAGGGCTTATTCCGATATCGCAAAATCTTATTACTTTAAAATTACAGGTCATGAAAACTAAGATCTTTATATTGCTGGCCTGTATTCAACAATCTGTTTTTGCACAGCAAACCATCAAAGTACAGCCACAACACCAAAAAGAACACATTTATACTTTAAGGGAAAATGAATCCCTGGGTTACCGGGAATCCAAAGTATTGGTCAAGACCAATGGTGTGACTTATGAGTTTGTAACAGAAAGAAAAAATTTGCTCTACATGCATAAAAAAGGTAAATCTCCCAAAGCGATTTCACGATCTCCCTATGGTTTTATTGATGTGACCTATAATGAAGAAGGCAAGATTACTCTTAAAAATACAAAAACAGGCAAAAGTTATGGGCCATATGAAAGTGCTACACCACTATATAACAGGCAGAAAAAGGAATTATACGCTATTAAATATTGGGAAAATAATCAACAATTCCTTTTAGCAGATAATAAAATTATCGGACCATACGACAACATCAAATATTACTTTGGCAACAGCAAGGTAACATCCTATACCTTCTATAAAGATAAGCAATGGTTTATTTATAAAAACGGAGAGGTATCAGGTCCGTTTGAGGATTGTGGATATAAAAGACAAAACGTAGATAATCCGGGTATTTTTTCTTATAAAAAAGATAATAAATGGTATGTTATGTCTCCTCATTTCGAAACATTAATTTTTTGTGAATCACCACACTTACACTTTAATGTAAAAGCGAATGAATGGGAGGTCTACGGAAAATTAGCAGATGAAAAAAACATTAACTATTGTATTAAGCAGAATGGAACAAAAATTGAGAGTAGTTTTGAGCGGTTTACAGTTGAAAACACAACTAATGAAACATTGCATTTTGAAAGGATAAGGGGGAACAAAAATTCTAGATCTTCCAATCTATATCAGGTCACCTATAAGGATAGCATAATTGGTACCTTTATGCCAAAGCACCGGGTAAGAAGTAACAGCTACGAAACAGATTATTTTGGTACCTCGTTAGTCGAAGCTGATACCAGCACCAGGTATACTCATGCACTTAAAGACCGTAATTTCTTGTTTAGTCCTTCCAAAGGATTAGTTGGCCCTATTCCGGACAGGTTTATATACAGCCTCATGTTTTTTGATAATTCCTGCGCATTCGTTAACACCAGAGATTCAACTCTGGTGGTAGATAATAAAGTTGTTGCTGACAAAGTTATCGCCGCTGATTATTATGATTATCCGGAAGCGTGGTGGGTTTTAAAAGCAGAAGGTTATGTTCATCAGCCCTATAAAAATGGTAAAAAGGTTTCTTCAGGTATTCCTGAGCGACTTAAAAACTACAATACTCCTGACAAGGATTTTATAGTTGTAAAACGAGAAAACCAATACTTTTTAAGACCGAAAAATTCAAACAATTTGCTGGGGCCTGTTTCGCGATACAGTCAGTACGCTGTTGCATCAGATAAAACCACTTATGCCGAAGGTGGCGCCGGAAAAAATACAATAATGATTAATGGCAAGGTTATCAGCAAAGGTTTTAATCTGACCTACAATCAATACCAGGACACCTTTCATTGGTTCAGTTTAGACGAGAATAACAGACTTTACCTCCATACTTATTTAAATGATTAAAAAAAGATACTATGAAAATCTATTTCTACTTTTTTATAATGCTCATTTTTTTGAGCTGCCACTCAGAGCAGAACTTTACCAATACAGCTGTTTTCAAAATCACACCACCGTTTAAAGGAATTAATGTCCCTTATTCCGGTTACGAAATCAACCCACAGGAAAATAGTATAATTGAAACCGAACGGGGTACTTTGATTGAGATCCCTGCCAACTCCTTAGTTAATCAAAAAGGTGAACTGATTAAAGATATGGTTGATGTTCAGTTCAGAGCGTTTCATACTAATACTGAAATCATTGCCAGCGGGATTCCAATGACCTATGATTCTGCAGGACGATCTTCGGATTTTATCTCTGCGGGTATGTTCGAAATCCGTGCAAAATGTAATGGAGAAAACCTTAGCATAAAACCCGGAGCGGCTATTAATATTGAACTGGCCTCGTTTGTTGAAGGGAATGAGTTTAATTTTTATACCCTTAATGAAACTACTGGAAACTGGGCCTATAAAGGCACAAATTCACCTCAAAAAAACACCAGAAAAACAAAGCGGTTAAAAAACTTCTTTGATCAATTTGTAATGAAACTCGACGTTGACTATAGTGCCTATCGTGAACTCAAAGCCTTTCATGGATTAAGTTGGGTATACTATGGAAATGACCCAAATGAGGACCCAAGAAATAATCCGTGGATATTTAAGGAAAAATGGCGTCAGGTTAAACTATCTGCAATCAATAACGCTAAAGGCATTTATAATATGCACCTAACAAGTAAGAACAATACACTCGACCTACCTGTTTCACCTTATATTGAAGGTGATAGTGCAGCATTTATTACCGCGTTAAATGAAGGTATTCTGCAATATAACGATATTGTAAAAGCAAGAAAACAGGAAGAGGATAAGATTCAGTTAGAAGCCGATATTACCAGAAATTTTGAGATTGCAGAATTTGGTTATCACAACTGGGACAGATTAAACAATCTGATTGCATCCGGAGAGTTTTGGAGAACTGAAGCCCGGTTCAAAATTGGTGAGCAATTGAAAAAAGAAAAAGGAAAAATTTATCTCTTTACCGGTAAAGAAAAAAAGATGCTCGTCCGGGATGCGGTTGAATGGGCAGATTTGGTTTATCCTCAAAACGAAGAAAACACTTTTATTGTGGTTTTACCTGATAATTATGTTGCCATTTGTGGATCAGCAGAATTTAGTAAAGCTACGGATCAACAACAATACGATTTTAGCCTTTCCAAATACAAAAAAAGAATTGAAAATATTGATGATTTGGAAGCACTAATCAACAATATTTAAGCCTGATTAAATTAATTCCACATCACAAACGATATCAATTAACCCAGGCCCGTCATGATCTCTTAATTGTTCTAATGTCGGTATCAAATCTTCCTTTTTCTCGACTCTGATTCCCAGGGCGCCACAATTATTGGCATAAGCCGCAAAATCGGGATTATGCAATGAAGTTTGCCATACATCATGTTCGGCAGCTCTTTGTTCCTTTGAGATTTTACCCAATTCTGAATTATTGATTAAAACGTGCTTGATTGGCATTTGATATTTTACAATCGTGGTTAATTCAGCCAGATATTGTCCAAGACCACCATCACCCGAAACTGACCATACCGGTCGGTTGTTCTTCACAGCTGCCCAGGCTCCCATAGCCGCAGGTAAAGCAAAGCCTATTGATCCTAAATAGCCTGACATTAAAACACTTTGTTGATCGGATTCGAAATACCGCCCAAAAGAATAGGTATTATTCCCAACATCAACAGCAATTACAGCATTTCCGGGCACAACCTTATTCATAGCCTCAAAAACTGCAATTGAACTGATTCCTTTTCCACGATTATCCTCTAACCGGTTTTCTTTCTCTTTTTTCCAAATTGACCACCTGTCAGCAATCTCCTGACTTTGATCGACGGCATTGGTATGACCGGATGTAGCATTTACCAGATGATTAACTGTAACGCTCAATTCTCCCCAAATGGCACAATCCACTTTATGGAATTTACTGAGCGCCATGGGGTCAAAATCGACCTGAATAATTGGTTTTTTGGGAGTGATTCCCGTATGATTAGAAAAGGAGGCACCTAACACGATTAATAAGTCGGATTCATTCATAAACCATGAGGCAATGGGTGTACCACTCCTACCCAGAACACCACACCCTAACCGGTGCTGATCAGAAATTAAACCTTTACCTTTAAACGTAGTAATTACAGGACAATTCAATGTTTCCGCAAAGTCTATAATAGCCTTCATATCAAACCGGGCACCATGACCAACAATAATTACTGGACGCTTTGATTTTTTAATCATTTCAACACCTTTATTCAGCATTTCAGCAGGTGGAGAAATAGTAAAAGGCGTTAGTCTGTTTTCAGAATTTTGTGCCGATTCATTGTTTTTTGCCGGTACAATCTGGACTTCATCTGGAAAAGTAATATGGGAAACTGTTCGTTTTACCAATGCATGTTTAATCGCTAATGACATCAACTCTGCATGTTTTCCTTTTTCCTGAACAGCATGGTTAAAATCAGCCACAGTTTGAAAAGCTTTTACCAAATCGACTTCCTGAAAGGCTCCTGTACCCAAAACCTGAGTATTAACCTGACCGGATAGTGCAAGTAATGGTACGCGATCAACCTTTGCATCCCACATACCAGTATACATGTTTGTAGCTCCCGGACCAGCAATACCAAAACAAACTGCTGGTTTTCCTGTTAATTTAGCGTAACCACTTGCAGCAAAAGCAGCAGCCCCTTCGTGTCTGATTCCAAAATACTGTAGTTTTCCCTCCTGTTCTAATCTCATCATTGCATCTGCAACCCCAAGGTTACTGTGTCCCACCATACCAAAAACTGTATCTACTCCCCAATTAACCATAGTCTCGATCATAATATCAGAAACAGTGGTTTGGTGTGGTTCTTCCTCTTTTATACCAATATATATGGCATTCCCTTCTTCTTTTACCTCATAGGTTTGAACACCATCATCAAAGCCTCCCGGTGGCAAACCGGTACAGGGGTGAAAATCCCATCCATGCCAGGGGCAACGCAACATCCCATTTTCTATACTTCCCTCCCCAAGTGGACCACCCTGATGAGGGCATTTATTATCCAGCGCAGAAAATTTACCCTCAAAATGTGTTAAGCAAATTCCTTTATGTGCTGCAGTAACCGTTTTCACTCTCCCTTCCGGAAGTTCATTTTTATGGTCAAGCACTTTATACCATACTGTTTTTTGATCTGTCATAGTAATAAATTTAAGGGAATTCTTTTAACCAATATTCGGTTTATACTTAATTCAAAACTAAGTATCTATCCTATCTCCTGAAACTTTGTAACTGCTTCCTTATAAAACAAACCAGCTTCCTGAGTAGAAATATCTGTGGAATTCAACGTTGCTCCATCCCAATCCTTTCTCCACTGTCCATAAGTTAGCATGCCTAAATCACCTGTAGGAATGCTCTTGCCTCCTCTCCATCCTGAAGCATAAAAATACATGTCACTTTCCAGTGTATCAGGAATAGCTAAGCCGGCACCTAAAAATAGCCCCTTAAAGGCATCCATTTGTGTGTATAATCCCAAATCAAAATGATGTGGCCATATTCTGACAGCTGACCTGAATCCGTTTTTCTTTAATAGATTTTCAAAAACATCCTGAGCGGTATTTAACCGCTCAATAATATCCTTAGTTGCGTCAGAATTAAATTTAAAAACATGATTTTCGTTAATCGGATCATAAGGCAATTCATAGTGAAATTCATATTTAAATGGTGTACTGACATTACTGTGTTTTACCTGCATTTCTATCCAATTCAGGTTTTCCGCATGCGTAAAGTGTTGCAGATCGTGAACAGCAACTATAGTACCATCCTCCATCCATTCCATATGGCCGGTATCAAACTTTAATCCCAATTGATTCCGTTTAGAACCAAACATATGGGTTGTTAAACGCCTGTTGTATTTATCCCACCCTAAATTAGTATGACTATCATCCAGTTCCCGTTCAATAAAACTAATATTAACCGCAGCCAGATACTGGGCTGCAATATGAAGCTCCTCAATCGTTTTTGTCATCATTACTATTATATAAGTTCATATAAAAATCAAGGCAAAAAATGCCTTCCTTATATAATAGTCGCGAAAATGAAAAAACCTTACATTTTTTTAAAACTTAATGCTTCAAAATAAGCAAGATATGTCCTTATCAGATCATAAAACGAAATCCGAAAATTAAATCTAACCGCTTTCCTGCACTTGGTATTGCCCCTCTATTGATGATCCGATTATAATTCATTCCGGTAAACAAACCCCATTTAGACTGAAGCTCAAGATCAACCTGACCAAAATGAGGTAACGGGTAATTGGGATCAGGATTAGTGGCATAAGTTAAATCCAGTGCTTTCCAATACGAAAAGGAATATGATGATGAAAGTTCGAGCATAAATGCATCATTTAACAGATAGTTTAACCTTATTGTAGGGCCTGCTGCAAAAAAATAACCCTGTGGATCGAAACTGGCCCACGATCCTGACAGACTATCAACCACATAAGTGCTGGCATAAAAATAATCATGATGGTTAATACCCAGTGCCCACTGAAATCTGCCATCCGGTTTATTACATCCCCATGTAAAATCAAGCCACCCAATCACACCACAGGTTATTCCTGTTTCCTCAGCTCTGTATAATATATTGGCATTAGTTTCGGTTAATGCTTTCCCAAGCAGCAAAAAAATATCTGCAAACATTTTATGCTGCCAGTTCCAACTCAATTTACCTCTTGAAAAATTAACTTTTCTCAGGCTAACATCTCCCGAAAAACCTGCTAAACTATGGTTTTCCGGATAAGGGGCTTTTTTATTACTTACAAATGAAAACGTAGGATTAATGCCAATATAAAGTTCACGGTCTCCGTAAAGCTCATTTAAGTATGTAAATTCACTCAAACTTTGACCTGATCCGTTATAAGACCAGCAAATAAAACAAAGTATAGTCCATAATCTCATGACCTAATGCTTTACAAGTGTCACTCCAAAGCCAGCTGTGATAAACCAGCCCTGATATGGTTTATATCCAAATTCACCAATACCACAAATCCCAAACTTTTTACCCGTGAAATCCTTTTTTTCCACCTGAAATGTTCTGTATCCTACTCTAAAACCAAATGGCATTACCGATTTATAATCCTTAACCACATCCGTAACATTATTACCATCATCATTCAAATCTTTAAACCTGTTTACCGGAACAAACAAAGCATCCAGATAAAAATCAGCTCCGGCTGAAGTCATTGATCTGCCATAAACATCATCTTTTATAATAATATTGGTAATGCTTCGGGAAATAATTCCACCGTACAGACCAAAACTTGAAATTTTTGTTTCTGCCAGCCCATCAAAAAATTCGCTATCGGTGTAAGATTCATAATTAAACGGCCCTGATTTGGAATATAATCCACCTCTTAACCCAAATCTTTTTCTGACAGTTGCCGGAACTGTAATATAAGTAGTTGAAGTGGTTTCATGCGTTGTCGTTCTGGTCACAGTTTGCTTCAAAATAACCTTTACATTTTTTTTAACAGTACGGTTACTCAACAGAAAATTAACGCCTCCGTTAAGTTCCGTATTACCGGGATAGTCTTTAAAACTCAATTTTCCTGCAACTGCCCAACTTTTATGTACATTAAAGTCCGCCTCCAAATTATCAATTACTTTTACATAACCGAATAATCCAAAATTCATAGAGAAGTTATCTAGCCTGATATTTTTAATCTCTGAATTCATATCCAGATTAAACACATCCAGGTTTATAGAAATCTTTGGTTCGTAAGGTTCGTCTTTTACAACTTTATAATTAATCGTTTGGCCCAGTAAATCATGGCTTAGAAAAGTGATTAATATGAATGCGATCAAAACAACTGAATTTTTCATAATCTTATCTTTTTGTTCTGAACAAAGGACTCTAATTATTTATATTTTTGAAATACGCAGAATTTCGTATTTTGAGTAAATACGTATATTGTCGTATGGTTTTGAATTGATATTAGAACTACTTTTGAATGAAAAATGAGTATGATAAGTTTAGCCATCACTGAAGATATCAGTAAAATTGCTGAGACGTTAAAAGAGAAAATTGAACTTGCCCCTGACTTTAAGGTAAAATTCATTGCAAAAAACGGGAAAGAGATCATTAAATACCTTCAGCGAAACCGGGTTGACATTATCATAATGGATATTAATATGCCGGAAATGAATGGGATTGAAGCGACCAGAAAAATCAACAGGTTATACCCCAACATTAAGGTAATTATGAGTACTGTATTTGATGATGAGCAAAACCTGTTTGACGCCATCATGGCCGGAGCAAGTGGTTATTTACTAAAAGATGAACCACCAGCCAAAATCCACCGCTCCATATATGAAGCCATTGAAGGTGGAGCTCCCATGAGCGCAGTTATTGCCAGAAAATCGCTTTTCCTTATAAAAAAATACACTGTCCGGGAATCTGAGTCTCCAATTGAAGTTGACTATCAGCTGACTAACCGTGAATTGGAAATACTGGAGCATATTTCAAAAGGATTGACCTATGATCAGATATCGGATCGTTTATTTATCAGTTATGGTACAGTACGAAAACATGTTGAAAATATTTACAGAAAAATGAAGGTTCATAACAAAATTGAAGCAATTGAAAAAGGCAAACGCGGAGGTATTTTATGAAATGATTACATTTATCTAAAAACCACCACCGTGAAATTTTGTATCCTCCTCTTCAGTATTCTTTTTAGCTTCATAGTTTTGGGGCAACATCAAATTGACAGCCTCATTAAAGTTTTTCCGAAGCAAGGTGATTTAGAACAGTCAAAAACCCTGTGTGAACTCTGCTATCAACTCTCATTTAATGATACTGAAAAATCTATTTATTATGGTCGTTTGGCTTATAAAGCAGCGGTCAGATCAAATGACAGCAGTGCAATTGCACAATCGTTAAACGATTGGAGTATCCCCTACCTGATAGATGGTAATTTTGACAGTGTTATTGTTTTGAGTGAACAAGCCCTCAATATCAGGATGGCTATGGGCGATAGTATAGGTGTGGCAAAATCGTTGAATAAAATTGCCAATGCCAAATATGAACTGGGATTAATGGAGGAAGCCCTAACCAATAATTTAAGAGCGGTTAAAATTTTCGAAGAAAATGATTTAGAGGTATATACCGGACAGATTCTGGCCAATATCGGAAATATATATGAGCGCAATGGTATGTTTGAAAAAGCCATTGAAAACTATAAAAAAGGCCAGCATATTGCCAAAATCAATCAAAATAACGGAGCCTATTATATTGCATTGGGAGGTGAAGGCAGTTGCCTGTCAAAAACCGGAAAATACAATGAAGCTGAAGTGTTGTTTCTCGAAGCCTTAAACTACTATAAAAAGGAACAGAATATTGACTTGATGGGTGTTACCTACCAGGCCCTGGGTTTAAATGCCCGTTTACAAAAAAACAAATTAAAGGGTAAGTTTTACTATCAAAAAGCGTTGGAAATGTATGAAACCAATAATAGTCAAATTGGTATTGCGTTGGTTAAAGTTAATTTGGGTCAGGTATTTTTAGATGAAAATCAGTATGATTCAGCTGAAATTGTTTTAAAGGAAGGACTAAACCTGGCATTGGAAAGTCGGTCCTTCTTTCAGTTAAAGCATGCCTATAAGGGATTAACAAGACTCGAAAACCTTAAAGGAAATTATCAAAAAGCAGATGACTATTTTGATTTATATGTAGCACATATGGATTCATTATACAACAGTGAAACCAATCATATGATTTCAGAGATGCAGGTCAAATATGATACCGCAGCCAAAACCAAAGCACTGGAGTATGAACAACTTCAAAATAAAAATAACAGATTACTATTGCTCCTTTTGCTGATTTTAACCGTAATACTTGTGCTACTTATTGTTCTGATCAGGCATAGAAAAAAGCTCCAGGCGGAACGTCTAAAAATTGAAGGGTTAAGACACGTAGAAAATGAGCGCAGCAGAATTGCCCGTGATCTACACGACAATCTTGGTGCTGAGCTGTCTCTTATATCATCAAAAATTGATATTGAAGCTTTTAAACATGATAATACGCCGGTTCAGGAAGAATTAAACCGAATTTCGGAAATTTCGAAAAATGCCAATCATCAATTAAGAGAGACCATATGGTCCATACATAAACCAGACATTACACTACAGGAACTGGGAAACAAAATTGATGATTACACCCGTCGGATTTTCAATGGTACTTCAGTAACAATTAATATTCGTATCAGTGAAACTCCAATAAATCTAAGTCCGGCATTGGCACTCAATCTATTTCGAATCAGCCAGGAAACCATCAACAATACTTTTAAGTATGCGCAAGCCCAAAAGCTAAACATTATATTAAATGGTCATGAAATTCGTATTGAGGATGATGGTACAGGATTCAATATAGCTACAGTCAGAAGAGGTTATGGTCTTAATAATATTGAAGCGCGCGTAAAAGAATTAAATGGTCAACTCCAACTCTCCTCCGGTGAATCCGGCACAAAACTGGAAGTCCTATTCTGATTGATGATCAAATCCGGTTAATGAATAACAATCTGCTTAACTTCAGTTAAATCATTACTCATTAGCCGGATATAGTAGACCCCCTTTTTAAACTCTGATACATCTATTTTAGAATTTTGTTTTGTGATAAGTTGTGAAACGATCAACTTGCCACGAACATCATACAGTTCAACTGTAATTGTCTCAATTTTATCTCTTAAAAGCACATTAATTTCATCTGAAGCCGGATTCGGATAAATCAAACACAAAGATTCCGGTTTGAATGAAATGGAACGAATATCAGCATAACTAACTGTTCCATCATAATCAGTCTGAGAAAGTCTGTAATACGACAAGCCGCTTAACGGATGCTTATCAACAGTCAAATAATCCTGTCTGATCAAACTATTTCCGGCACCATCAATTTTGGCTACTTTTTCCCAATCTATTCCATTTGCCGATCTTTCTATGGTAAAATAGTCGTTATTTATTTCCGAAGCTGTAGACCATGTTAACTCTACCCTATTGCCCAAAGCAGTAGCATCAAATGACAATAAATCAATAGGCAAGATACTCACTGCTGCCTTTGAACCAACCGTAAACCAGACATCATGATTAAAATTAACATTATTAAATATAAGCTCACCTGTTGCGGCATTATACGATCTTCCACTTTCTATTTTAGTACAATTTGTAAAATCACCGTCATCTGCATCAACCAGCAATACCAGGTCTGTTTCATTAAATCCCATATATCCGGCAATCGCATCCAGATGAAAAGTGACTCTTACTGTACCTACATCTCCACCTAATTCACTTGCCTTCCAAACCCTGTGAAGCCGGTTATTGATTCCGGGAATCAATTCGACATAAGGTAAAAGACCTGAGGTTAAAGAGGCCCCGTCATGCCCCCACATCAAATAATCTCCGTTATCAAGGCTACTTGGATTATTGATTCTTACCATTCCGGTACCTTGCGCATCTGAGTGATTATCACTTGATCCAAATTGACCGATTCCAGCCATTTCATGGTGATAGGTAGGTGCATAAGCAGTACTGTAATATTGAGCAGTAGCAAATAAATCTACATCATATTTGGTGGATAAGTGATTCTCAATTATTATCCTCCTTGTGGAATTAACAGGGGCATCACTAAAGTATATGAATTCCTGAATTGCACCAGTAAAATAAGTAACTGAGGACACATTATTATGGTATCGGGTTGAGCCTACCACACCACCGATAGCAGCATTTGCATGTGCATATAATCTTGGATCAACTCCACTTGGAGTGGATGTGGTTACAGATCCGATATTTTCTCCATTTAAATAACCGGTCAAAACTCCGGTAGGAGAGCTAACTTCATAGTGAAATGTTGCAATATATGTTGTATTTGCTAAGATTGTTCCGGCACCGCTGGATACAAAAAAGGCTCCTGTTGACGAACCGACACCCCATGCTGAATTCGACCCGTTGTCATTAGCGTTGCTCCAGATATGGTAGTAGATTTGTCCGCCTTCAATATAAATATTGAGTCCCCGGGTTCCTCCCCCCTGGGCGAATATGGCCTGACGGCTGGTAACATTCGCACCCGTTGTAAATGCCACTGAAAAATGCTTACCAGTATAAAAAGAAGCTGAATTGATATTGGCATCACTTCCAAAAGCCATTACATCAGTAGTCCCGCTAAATACCAGCTCTTTTTGTCCGTTTGGACCGCTAAAATTCATATTGGGTCTGTTCCCGGAAGTCCCCTGAGTTGCGGGATTGTTATTTGGAGAGCTATCCACAAAATTTTGCACATTTGCACCATCAGCATCACTTAAATCAGAAGCCTTGAGCCAGACAATATTATCTATATCTTGACCAACTCCTGCTGCCCCTGTCCACTCAAAGGATGAATAGTCTTTAATGGTATAGGTATGACTTAAATTCCCTAAAGGTGTACAATTTACTGCTGATCCAACATCCAAACTAAAATTGATTGTTTCATCAGATTCGGACAAAACATCATTCACTACGAACAATGGTAACGATTCTATTGTATCACCAGGAACAAAAATTATTGTACCAGTTGAAGCAATTGTATAGTCAGCGGCAAAAGTTGCTGTTCCTGTCCCCAAATCATTATAATCGATTTGAATGGTTTGAGTAGAAGGAGCAGACAATTGAACCTCCACCGAAGGTCCTCCTAATACTTCAGGTCCCTGAGAAGCATTTACCACAAACTGTACTTCGGGAGGGGAATCATTGTCTACAATAGTTGCCGTATGTTCTTTAAACCCTGGCAGAATATCACAATTTACATTATTTAAAAGTTCAAAAATTATAGTTTCATTTGGTTCATCCAATAAGTCATCAGTAAGTGATACCGGCATATTTACTGAAGTGGCACCAGATGTAATAGTGGCTGTTCCAACTGCATAAGTATAATCCACAGTATTGGTAGCCGTTCCGGATCCCCCCACTACTCTGAGCCTGTAATCAACACTAACTGTAGGGAATGTATTACCAGACCTGAGAATTTGAATATTGACCATACCGGCATTTTCAATGTGGCTGGATGTGATACTACTAAACCCGACTTTAGGGGTATTATCGTCATCAAAAATTGAAAATGTATTGGTGGAATTGGCCCCAATACTCAAGCCGGCAGTAGTATTGGCTCCCACCTGTAATGTCAGTACAAAATCCTCTGTCAGTTCAGGATCTGAGTCTCCCAAAATATCAAAAGTAATCTGACTGGTATTAGTGCCTGCTGCAATGGTTACAAATCCGGTTGCCGGAAGGACATTAAAATAATCAACTCCCGGAGGTGGACCAGCACCGTGAATAGCTGTATTATCTGTAAATGAAAAATCAACACTTACATCTGTCGCCGGTCTGTAATTTAATTCAACATCTATTGCCACTGTATTATCGGCTCCAACAGGAGTTAATTCAAACCCAAAACCACTGGTATTAGTAAATTGAATTCTTGGCTCAATAATTCCAAGAGTAATAAACGAACCATTCGGCACCGATTCTGCTGTAGAGTAAAGTGTTCCTGAAGTATTAATCAATTCAATTACCTCGGTATTTGCACTATTAAAGTCAGATACAGCTCCACCACTTTTATCAACAATCAGGCAATATCTGGTATAACCTGCAGGCAGTGCAGGCAAATCATTTGCATCAACCTGAAATGTAATATCTCCTAAATTTCCTGTATGATCAGCCCGCCATTCACGAGACAGTCGTAAGGTATTTACACCATTATTTGGTGCATCTGTTACTGTCCATGTTGTAATATCGGCCCCATCATGACCCACCAAAAAATATTCTAAATCCGTATCACCAAAATCAGCCGTATTACCTTCAATTTGAAATAGATTTCGACCCTGGGAAGTATTGTGAAGACTCGCTGATCCATTATTTCTGCCAATACCAATTACTTCAGTTCCATGTGTCACCTGATAGTCGAAATAATCATTCACAACCAGGTTAGCAAAGTATTTTGCGCCTAAATAATTTTCAACAATAATTCTTTCCGCATCATTCAATATTTCATCATAAGCTATGAACTCTGCCATATCCCCCAAAAAAGGTTGTTGTCCGGTAGCTCCGCTTATTGGTCCTAACTCATTATAGGAATCGCCATTAACCGCACCTAATCCGGGTGCATTTGGGTGTGCCCATAATGATCCTACAGGTGTTGCAGGATTTCCAGGCCCGGGATTAATAGCAGCAAATGTCTGACCATTTAAAAAGCCGGAAATAGACCCTGTTACCGACCCTAAAGGTCCATCAAATACATGAGTAACAACATAGGGTGTACTGGGTGACAAAGGCACTCTGGTGTATGTGTAACTCCAGGAGGGTGTACCATCACCGTCAGTTACAATATCGTAACCACCAAAATACAGTTCTCCATTTAAAATAAATATATTCAAACCTCTTACACCACCACCTTGCTCCCAAAGCATTTGTCTCGTTGTTACATCCGATCCTGTTCTGAAAGCCAAAAAAGTAGTCCGTTCAGTATAAGGCCCCGCTGTATTAATATCTGAGGATGACAACAACTGTAAATATTGTGCTGGTAAAAAACGAAGTATTGGATGACCATTAATACTGGCACTTATATCACTCCGAAATGTAGGTCGACTGGCGGCATTGGTTTGTGTTGGTGTATTAACGTTTACCGACAAAGAAATATCAGGCCATGATGCTACTGAAGCGCCATCTGACAACCCCAATTCACCGGCATCAAGCCACATTTTACAATTTGAGTCACCAATTAATTCAGTACTTACTCCTCCTGGTCCCAACTGAGAAAAGGAGATTTTACTCATCAAAATACATAATATTGCAAGGTGCAATACATTTTTAGTTCTCATAAAATTTCGGTGGGGACGAAATTATTGGTACAAATTTACGGAAAAGCCACTACCAAAACTTCAATAAAACAATGTTTTTTCCCCGGCCTTTCGTGAAAAACTATCTCTAGCCACTATTAATCAGCTGCTTAGTTTGTAAATTCAATTTTAAATAAAAAAAGGCCGTCAATCTAATATTGACGGCCTCTAAAATTCGTGTATTTCTATGATTATTTAATACCTAACTTCTTTTTCATTGATTTGGATATGGCATCCTTATGTAAAAAGATATTTATGGTTTTATACTTAAAAAATGCTTCAGAGGCATAGAAATAACCATCACATTGATTACTCTTTCCCCAGGAGTTTTTAATCAGCAGATATTTGGTTCCTTTTTGATCTTTATATAATCCAACTGCATGCATACCATGATCATCTGTTGTTTGTTTGTCATCATAAGCTTTTTGTCTTTTCTCCTGAGTAATCTCTTCTTCTTCCACCGGCTTCTCAAAACAAGATGCTTTTTTGTCAGAACCACCGTCAGAAAAATTCTTGTTGTCTTTTCCACTCACAAAAATTGAAGATTTGTCCTTTGGTACAATCGCTAATCCTGAACGGAAATTAAAATACTTTTCAGAAACATCACTTCCCCAGGCAAACGAGTATCCACCCTTAACGGCTTCCTCTGCAATTGTCCAAAGTTCATTTAAAGGTACATTATAACTTGATGCCATTGTCCAGTTATCCGGTACCATAATTGGATTTTTGGTATAAAACGGGTGATGAGAAAATGAAGTAACTGAAAC
Organism: Putridiphycobacter sp.; assembly: GCA_965230195.1. Classification (GTDB taxonomy): domain Bacteria; phylum Bacteroidota; class Bacteroidia; order Flavobacteriales_D; family Crocinitomicaceae; genus Putridiphycobacter. The sequence continues at coordinate 6,706,741 of OZ245997.1, read as the reverse complement.
ATAATCGTCCATGTTCAATCCTAACTCATCTCTGTAAGTTAATGGTGTATGTTCCTTACCATTTACTTCAAATTTCATTTCATTTAAATCACTTGGCACATCACCAAGGTAAGCATTTAAAATGCCATCAATTGCTTTAACCCAGGCAGATGACAAACCTTGTCCTGACTTTAAGTTATTCGCTCGTTTTAAAACACCTTCCATAGCCCCTTTCAATACTTCTGATAATTCTGCGTGAGTATGTTTTTCCGAACCGTAATTTAGTCCTTTATAAGCATCCAAAGGCACAATTCCATATCGCTTAATTACCCAAGGAATATCTACAAATGCACCACCTTCATCAAAATTTGCTTTCCCACTCATTCTGATATAATTAATTGCTTTTCCGATATAGGCAAATCTGGCAATCCACATTTGAGATAAAATATGATCTCCTTTACCCCTTCTTTTTAACTCAGATTCAAAAAACGATAATGTTGAAAAACTCCAACAGGTACCTGTCCATCCCTGAGATAAAACAGGGCTCGCTTCAAGATGCGCAATCTTTTCAAATTTATATTCACTTCCTTTTTTATTTGTTGAATATTCGGTTTGTGAAAATGCACTGAACCCTGTTAAAAAAAGCGTTACGGCTAAAAATATCTTTTTCATTTATAAATTATTTTGTTTATAATATTCGAAATTGAATTCACAAAGGTTCAAACAACATATTGTTGGGCGGTAAACACCTCTGATCTTCCCCAAATTCAATTTGATTAGTCGCTAAAAATACAAAATCAATCAGACTAAACAGCTAAAAATTGGGCAAAGTTTATAAATACAGTGCCAAACGGAAATTTTATAATTTTATTGGTAGACCTTATCTTTTAAGAATCCAGGTAGGAATAGATTTATTTTCAAGAATCCTCTTCTCTCGCTTCGCTTCATCAACTGAACTAAACCCTCCTGCAGCAACCCGATACAAACCTTTATTTTGATCAAGGATGTAGGCATTATAGCCCATTTCACTTAATTGTGTAATCAGAGTATGTGCATTTTCCTTAACAGAAAAACAGCCAGCAATTAGTTGAATATGTGCCGATTCTGAACCACCTTCAATACTTGATGTGGTTTCTGTTTCAACAACCTCCGGTTTATCCAACCGGACAGGAATATATAATTCATCATCAAACTGATAATTATAAATTTCCACATCTTCAGAAATTGATTCTATTTTACTTTCAAATGACTCCTCTTCTTCAACAGCTTTAAACTCGTTGGTTGACAATCGTAAACTGTAATTGATTTTTTCTTTTGCATGAAATGGATTAAAATCAGAAACCTGAATACTACCAGTATCTAAAAAATCCGTTTCCATTGGGATCCAATAAGAATAGAATAATGCAGGTAACACGCAAGCTGCAGCAATATAACCTAATCGTTTTCTAGACCGTTTAGGCTTTTCTATAGGAACAACAACAGCTGTTTTACCTTCCTCTTCCTGATTCGACCCCTCAACTATTTTTTCATTTTTTTCTAATGCAAAAGAAGGTTCGGTTTGGGGTTTGACTGGTTCATTTTTTTCCACCACTGTTACACTTTTTTCAATTACTTCTTCAATATTCTTACTCACAAAATGAATACTGGACAGACCATAGGCACTCAGAAGCAAATTCGCATCTCTGTTTTGCTCAAATTTAATGACACCATCCTGTTCGAATAAAAAGCCAATTTCACCAAAGTCAATTCTTTTATTCTCTTTTAACTGAATTCTCCACTCACTAACCGACTGACTAATAAAGTCGATTGATTCCGGATAAGAGACAACTCTTGACTGAGTAACATGATTAGCCAACAATCCATCATTGTTTACTAATTTGGAATTGAATAAAATTTGTTTTGAAGGGGGATATATTTTTTGCTTAACCGGATCAATTATTGCTGAGCTGTAATTGGCAATAAAACCACCAAATTCAGGCACAACTACACAGTTATTCTTTCGTAATAATTCTATTATAAATTGATCAAGGGTCATGCTATAAACAAAAATACTAATTTAAAATTATATAAATACGTCTCAGAATGTATTTTTGTTTCACCAATTGTTTAATTATTTGAAGAAAAACGTAAAGCCATACTGTATCATGCCATGGGTCCATTTTCATGTGGGTGAAAAGGGTAATGCAAAAGCTTGTTGTGTTGCTCAAATACCCTTTGGAAATGTAAATTCTGATTCGCTGAATGAAATCTGGAATGGTGACAGTATAAAAGTACTACGTCAAAATTTTTTGGATCAAAAACCAGATAAAAGATGCCATGTTTGCATTAACCAGGAATTGGCTGGCGTAAAAAGTATTCGTCAGGAAACCTGGGATAAATTTCCTGAAAAGAGAGAATTTCCAATAGAAGAAAATGAAATGCCGGTTTATTTTGACATCCGGTTTTCTAATGTCTGTAATTTCAGATGCAGAACCTGTTGGCATGGTGCCAGCTCAAAATGGTTTAATGAAGCCCGACAATTAAAGCGTATTAAAAGTAAACAAGCCATTTTATTAAATATCGACGATTTTTCTCATTTTATTAATGAATTTGGGACAGCACTAAAACAGGCCAGGGAAATTTACTTTGCAGGTGGTGAACCTCTAATCACCGAAGCCCATTATTTACTGTTAGAATGGTTAATAGAAAATGATGTTAAAAACTGTAACTAAGGTACAATACCAATTTCTCGACATTAAAGTTTAAGCAATGGAATATTGTTGCGCTTTGGCAACATTTTGAATCAATTGAAATCCTGGCCAGTATTGATGGTCATGAGGCCCTTGGAGAATACATACGAAAGGAAATGAACTGGCAGAATATTTTGGACAATTATCAACTCATCAAAGCGGTAAAACATATTGATTTTAAACTGACACCAACGGTATCTGTTCTATCAATTTACCACTTGCCAGATTTATATATAAAAGGCATTGAGATGGGCCTTATCTCACCGGAAAAAATTTATTTTAATACATTAGAACGACCTTATTATTACAATATAAAAGCATTTCCTGCAAAACAAAAAGAATTGATTGAGACCAGATACAATTCATTTTTCAAATGGGCTCAAGAAAACAAAATACCACAAACTGTCATACAAAATTTCAAAGCCTGCCTTGATTTTATGAATAATGAGGATTTGTCTTCCCACTGGAAAGGTTTCTTAAAAGAGACACAGGTGATTGATGACCTCAGACAGGAAAACATTCCCTCCTTCTGGCTCAGGGATTTGGGATTAGCTGAATAAGTATTATTTTTGTCGCTTATGACAAAAAGGAATCTACCTCCTAAGTTTATGGGCGCAGCAGTTGGTTTTATTGTTGGCTTGATGGTAACAAAAAATCTGTTATTCGCATTATTTTTTGCAGGAGTTGGAGCATATATTTTAAACAGAGTAATAGATTTTGAAGGTGCATACTCTGACAATGAACAGAACGAAAACCTTGATTATATCAGAGAAGTATTGGCTTTAGTGTCTGTCATTCTCACCCGAGACAAGAAAATTCTACAAAGTGAATTGAATTATGTAAAGCGTTTTTTAAAACATAACTTCACTGAGGCAGAAGCCAAAAAGTATTTATTAATTTTTAGAGATTACACAAAAAAAAATCTGTCAATCGATAAAATATGTGTTCGCATTAACAGAGGGTTAAATCCTTCGGGAAAACGACAGATTTTACATTTAATTATTGGTGCTGCTGTTGCTGACAGGGAATTGAGCAAGAAAGAATTGATAGACCTTTACAGGATTGGGAATAAATTAGGATTAAGCGCAGCTACTGTAGATTCTCTCTTATCGCTGCACTCCTATGTTTACGAAGGGCGTACCACCAATCAAAATCGTTCAGGTTATAGTCAGAGCAGGCGACCAAGATATTCGTCAAGTTTAAGTCAGGCCTATAAGGTTTTGGAACTCAATGAAAGTGCAACCGATTCTGAGGTCAAAAAAGCATACCGTAAACTGGTTGTCATTTACCATCCCGATAAAATCACTCATATGGGAGAACAGTTTCAAAAAAGTGCAAAGGAAAAATTTCAAAAGATTCAGGATGCCTATGAGCAGATAAAGTCTGCCAGGAATATTAAATAACTCTTGAGATAATTCCTAACTTTGTACAAAACGACACTTATGACTTTTTGGAAAACTTTTTGGGCCAGCCTTTTAGCATTGGTTATTCCTGCCATAATTTTTATATTTATTCTATTTGCAGTGATTGGTAGTTTCTCTCCCAATCCTAATTTACCTAAAAGGGAAACTGTATTGCATTTAAAATTGGATTACGGAATCGGAGATATCAGTTATTCTTATTTAGATAAAACTGCCTTTCAACCGGTTGAACAAATTGGTTTGGTAGACATTTTAAATGCCATTAAAAAAGCCAAAAAGGACTCAAAAATTAAGGGGATATTTTTGAACATTAACAACCTGAATACCGGAATGGCAACCATTAAGGAAATTAGAAATGCATTGGACGATTTTAAAAGTTCAGGAAAATTTATCATGGCCTATGCCGAAAGCTACACCAATAAGTCTTATTACCTGAGTTCAGTAGCCAATGAAGTTTACATGTACCCTACCGGGCTTTTTGGCTTTGTTGGTTTAGGTGTTGAAATCCCATTTCTGAAAGAGGCACTTGACAAACTGGAAGTTGAAATGCAAATCATCCGTGGCTCAAACAATAAATTTAAAAGTGCAGTAGAACCATTAATGTATAATCAAATGAGCGAGGCCAATCGTTTGCAAACCAAAAAATATATTGATGCGCTTTGGAGTGAAATTCTATTAGCTGTTAAAAAGAATCGTGGAATTGAAATTAATGAATTGAACAGAATTGCTGATGGCATATTGACAAGAACACCTCAGGATGCCGCAAAATTTAATTTTATAGATGGTACAAAATATTATGATGAAATTGAAAGCTTACTCAAAACCAGGCTTGAAATGGATCAGGGAGACGACTTGAATTTCTTTTCGTTCAAAGAATACGTTAACCTTCATACAGCGAGTAAACGAAAAGCACCAATAGCCGTTGTTTCATTAGAAGGTGATATTGTTGATGGCAATGGTGAACCTGGTCAGATTGGTGGCAATTCATCAGCAGAGCTTATTAGAAAGGTCAGAAAAGATTCAACAATAAAAGCGGTGGTCTTAAGAGTTAATTCACCGGGAGGAAGTGCTTTGGCCAGCGATTTAATCTGGAGAGAAGTTGAATTAACAAAAGTAATAAAACCAGTTATCGTATCAATGGGAGATGTGGCCGCATCAGGAGGATATTACGTATCATGCGGTGCGCATAAAATATTTGCAGAGCCAAATACTATCACTGGTTCAATTGGTGTTTTTGGTGTTATTCCGTATACCGGAAATATGCTGAAGAACAAATTAGGTATTTCGTTTGACCGTGTAGAGACCAATACACATAGTACACTATCACTCAATAAGCGATTAACAGAAGAAGAAATTGACATTGTTCAGGAAGGTGTTGATTTAATTTATGATGATTTTATTTCAAAAGTTGCTGAAGGCAGAGGTTTGACCAAAGCAGAAGTAGATAGCATTGGACAAGGCCGGGTTTGGGCCGGAAAAGATGCCAAAGCCATTGGACTGATTGATGAATTTGGAGGATTAACCGAAGCCATTACCGCAGCTGCTGAGGAACTCGATATTGAGGAAAACAAAATCAAGGTTAAGGTGTACTCCACTACCGAAACGGACCCAATGATCGAATTGATGAAATCATTCGATCAGGTGAAAGCATCTTCAGACCAATTATTGCAAAAGCGATTAATGGAACTTTATCAGTTTGTAGAACGGATTGAAAACAGTAAAGGCGTACAAGCCAGAATGCCTTACCTGTTTTGGATTGAGTGACCCCGGTAAAATCTATCTGTTTTTTTGTCAGATCGAGTAGCCCTGAAAACTTTCAGGGATGTATCGAGATCTGGCATACCAGCTGCAATAACCTTTGAGAAACTTTGCGATTCTCCGTGTAGCTTTGCGATATAATTTCCCTGTACTTATTACACAGAGCTACACTAAGCAGAAACAAAGGACCACGAAGATTATAACTCAGGATTACTCTCAGCATTTATTCAATAACCAAACTGAAAACAACAGATTAACAATTTAACTATATTTGCCAGAGTGAAGAAAATTCTCATTGTCAGGTTCAGTTCCATTGGTGATATTGTGTTAACCACACCGGTTATCCGCTCAGTCAAAAACCAGATTGAAGGTGCAGAGGTTCATTACCTTACCAAACAGGTATACGCCGGTATTGTTGAAACCAATCCTCATATTGACCATGTTCTTACAATTGAAAAAGACATTGATGAAATTATTGATCAACTCAAGCAGGAAAACTATGACTTTATAGTGGACCTGCACAATAATCTGCGGACTAAAAGACTTAAATTAGGATTAAAAAAGCCTGCCAGGTCCTTCCCAAAATTGAATATCAAAAAATTCCTGTTAACCCAATTTAAAATCAATACTATGCCTAAACAGCATATTGTTGATCGTTATTTTGAAGCCACCACTCCTCTTGGGGTTAAAAATGATAATAAAGGGTTAGACTATTTTATTCCGAAAGCAGACGAGATTAAACTCATTGATTATAATGTTCCGGAAGAATACATTGCATATGCTATAGGTGCCCAGTTTAACACCAAAAAATTGCCAGAAAATAAAATAATCGAACTGATTAAAAAGACTGAGAAACCAATTGTTTTACTGGGTGGAAAAGAAGATCAGGCTACAGGAAAAAACATTGCTGATCGTTGCGAAAATGCAACTAGTCTCTGTGGACAACTCAATCTGAACCAGTCTGCAAGTGTTATTCGTCAGGCCCAAAAGGTTATTACGCACGATACGGGATTAATGCATATCGCTGCAGCTTTTAATAAATCAATTATTTCAATTTGGGGAAATACGGTTCCTGACCTGGGGATGTATCCTTATCTGCCAAATGAAGACAGTATATTTTCAATGCACGAGGTAGATGGTTTAAATTGCAGACCTTGTTCCAAGATTGGTCATCAGGAATGCCCTAAACAACATTTTAAATGTATGATCAATCAGGATTTAGATCAGATTGCTCAGGAGATTTGACATATTACGGGATAATTGCTGAAACAAACGAAAAGAATATTTATTTTTCTCTTGAATTACCCTTATAACCAATAATGCGGAAACCAATTCTAGTAATATTATTTTTCTTATTTCACTTTTTTAGCTACAGTCAAAACAACTTTAAACCGGCTGATTCCCTAAGCTCCTGGACAGGTACCACCTACGGAAACATGAATGGCCCAAATTGGTGGCATTTTTTGACAGACTCAATTGTTAATGACACAGTGATATCTGCACAAAACTATATCAAATTATTTAGGGCTGGGAGTAATAATCAAAAAAATTATTTCTGCAGCTTCAGAAGCGATACTTTGGAAAAATCCATCTATATAATCCCTAAAGACAGTACTCAGGAATATTTGTTCTTCGATTTTGATTCAACCATAAATATTGGTGATCAAATTTCAATACCATTTTATGGACTAGGTAATTTTCATTATGAAGTCTTTGAACTTGATGCCTTTGCAGATTCATTTTTACTAGTTAATAATGAGTATTACAAATTGTGGTCATTTTGGTCCAATAATTATGGTCCCCTATACATTTGCGAACGCTTTATTTGTTACGAAGGATTTCCTTTTCAAATTAATGACTTTGAGTGGTGGACCATTGAGTTTAAGTGTTATTCGGAAAATAATGTCCCAGTTTATGGAATTACCTGTCCATACAGTTATGAAAACTTCGTTTCAATAAAAAATATTGATGGTGATGACTATGACATTTTCCCCAATCCAACTTCAAATCATGTCCACCTTCAATTTAAAGGAGGATCGAAGAAAGAAATCAATATCAGAGACTATCAGGGGAAATTATATTTTTCAACAATTACAAATGCAAATAACTTAACCCTGGATCTTGCAGATTATGCTTCAGGACTCTATTTTATTTCCGTTCATGATGATTCGGGAATGCAAATAGAAAAAATAATCAAAGAATAATTATTCATAAATCGCCTTAGCCACTCTAAATGTATTAGCATGGGCTTCTATAATATCTTTGATATGGGTTGAATAGCCTCCACCCATACTCACTGCTACAGGAATATTCCGATCGTGACATAACTGAAAAACCATCTCGTCTCTCAATCGGCAACCTTCAATACTTAGTCCTAACCTACCCAATTTATCAGTAGCCAAAACATCAACACCACTGAGATAAAATACAATATCAGGGTTAACGGATTTGACTAATTCAGGTAAATGATCTGACAATAATTTCAAGTATTCATCATCCTCAATATGGTCAGGTAAACCGACATCCAAATCTGACTTTTCCTTTTTTAATGGATAATTATGTGCTCCATGCATACTAAACGTAAATACTTTTGAGTTTTTCTCAAATAAATGAGCTGTTCCATTACCCTGATGAACGTCTAAATCTACTATCAAAACCTGATTAACCACTTGATGATGCAAGAGTTCATTGGACGCAATGGCAAAATCATTAAACATACAAAAACCTTCACCTCTGTCAGCATAAGAATGATGTGTTCCACCGGCAATATTAAGTGCCACACCTTCTCTTAATGCATGATAAGCACATTCTAACGTCCCTTTTGAAATATGACGTCCCCTTTTAACCAATGTCTCGTGAAAAGGCAGGCCCATGGCCCGAATTTCATGTCTGGACAAGGCGCCGGATTTTAACTTTTCCCAATAAGTTTGGCTGTGCGTTCTCAATATTTCTTCCTCCGATAACATTTCAGGAGAAAAGAAGTCAGATTCTGTCAGAGTACCCTCATGCAATAATTGTTGAGGTAATAAATCATATTTTTCCATTGGAAACCTATGACCATCAGGTAAAAGATTATAACTGTATACCGGACTATAGGCCACCTTCATGGTTACCGGTTTTTCAATTTACTGAATAAATCCCACAATACCACTCCTGTACATACTGAGATATTTAATGAATGTTTTGTACCGATCTGAGGCACCTCAATGATTGTATCGCTCTCATTAATCACTTCCTGCTGAACACCATCTACTTCATTGCCTAAAACAATGGCATATTTCTGATTTTCTTCGGGCATAAATTCATCCAAAAATACACTATTCTCGGTTTGCTCAATTGACAAACATTTAACGCCCTCACTTTTGAGTGATTTTACCAAAGTCACTGTATCATCCACATGCTCCCAATCCACGGACTCCGTTGCACCAATAGCTGTTTTATGAATATCGCGGTGTGGAGGAGTTGCTGTAATGCCACAGAGGTAAATTTTTTCAATTCTAAAAGCATCTCCACTTCTGAAAACCGAGCCAATATTATTCAGACTTCTGATATTATCCAGAATAACAATTAAAGGTGTTTTATCCTCTTCCTTAAACTGATTAATGGATAATCGTCCTAATTCCTGAAGTTTTAATTTTCTGTGGTTCATCAGGCTAATTTTAAATCATTTTCCCAACAGATCAGTTGCTCTAAATAATGAGTCGGTTAAAGGTTTTAACATTGCATTGGGTTTTAAGCCATCAAACCTTGAAGAGACGTACACTGAATCCTTAGTATAAATTTTAATATAAGCAATAGCTGCCTTATCAACCGCCCTGTCATTAGAAGGCGCTGTTAAAGTATCAATAGTTAATAAATCAACTTTTTCAGCCTCAGCTTTCAATCTTTTCCAGGCCTTCTTATTCATGACTCCTGACCTTGTATCAGTTTTAAATCCGGTTCTGTTATAAAGGATAGAATCCTTATTGACAGTTACTGTAAAACCTCCACTTTGATTAGCAGAAACATATTCAAATGCTGTAAATTTCTGCCCACAACCAACCAAAACAAGTAAACTGAATACTAAAATTAAATGCTTCATATCACGCTTATTTAATCTACAACAATCAAATAATTATTCTTCTTGCCTTTGCTCAATAAAATGAACTTATCGTTAATCAAATCTGAACTGCTCAATGTATAATCCTCTTTCACCTTGGTTTTATTAACCGAAATTGAATTCCCTTTTAATTCTCTTCTGGCCTCACCATTTGACTTTAAAAATCCTGTCTTAGCTGATAAGGCATCAATAATACCAACTCCTGATTTCACATCACTCATGGCCAGTTTTGCTTGCTGAACGCCATCAAAAACTTCTAAAAACTGATCGTTGTTTAATTTTTTTAAATCGTCAGCAGTAGAACGACCAAATAAAATATTGGTTGCCGCAATAGCTGTTTGTAAAGCTTCTTCTCCATGCACCATTCTGGTGACCTCTTCAGCCAATCTTTTCTGAATATGAAATAAATGAGGCGCTTTATTATGTTCCTCTTCAATCGCTTCAATTTCATCTTTCGATAAAAATGTAAACGTTCGGATATACTTAGGGGCATCCTGATCACTGGTTTTTACCCAAAACTGGTAAAATTCATAAGGTGAGGTTTTATCAGCCGTTAACCATACCGCACCGCTTTCGGTTTTTCCAAATTTAGTCCCGTCGGCTTTAGTCATTAAAGGACAGGTAAAAGCAAAACCTTCTCCATTCCCAATTCTTCTGATTAACTCTGTACCTGTGGTAATATTTCCCCATTGGTCGCTTCCTCCCATTTGTAATTTACACCCCAAATCTTTATATAAATGTAAAAAATCGTATCCCTGCAATAATTGGTATGAAAACTCAGTAAATGATATGCCGGTTTCAATTCTCTTTTTAACAGAATCCTTGGCACTCATATAATTTACCGTAATGTGCTTTCCAATATCACGGATAAATTCAATGAAGGAAAAGTTTTTCATCCAGTCGTAGTTATTAACCAGAACAGCACTATTTTCAGAATCAGAAAAATCTAAGAACCGTTCCAATACACCCTGAACACCAGCCACATTTTTAGCCAGAATTTCCTCGTCCAATAAATTTCTTTCGTCCGATTTTCCTGAAGGATCTCCCACCATCCCGGTTGCACCACCAACCAATGCAATTGGTTTATGTCCGGCCCGCTGCATATGCTTTAACATAATAATCGGGATCAAAGACCCAACATGTAAAGAATCGGCAGTAGGATCAAAGCCAACATAACCTGTTACTAATTCTTTAGCTAATAATTCTTCTGTTCCGGGCATGATATCCTGAATCATCCCTCTCCATCTTAATTCTTCTACAAAATTTGTCGGCATTTTAATACTTTTTTAAGGCCGTAAAGTTAATTATTATTTCTTAGCAGCGTTCGCGTATTTTTTTGAAACGAAGGAAAAAAAGTTGTTTTCAGAACAAAATCTCTTTTATCTTTACAGCCTCAAAATTATAATTATGTACAGAACGCATACCTGTGGGGAATTAAGAGCCGAACATATTGGACAAAAAGTAGTGTTATCTGCATGGATTCAAACCATCAGAGATAAGGGAAATATTGCATGGATAGATTTACGTGACCGATATGGTATTACACAGGTTGTGGCAGAAAGTGGTGTTGTTCCTGATGCAGTGATGAACGAAATCAAAAATCTGGGACGAGAGTATGTCATTCAGGTTGAAGGCGAGATTATTGAACGGCATTCAAAAAATCCTGAGATGCCAACAGGCGACATTGAATTAAAGGCTGATAAAATTACCATTTTAAATGCTGCTAAAACTCCACCTTTTACCATTGAGGATGATACAGATGGTGGTGAAGAATTAAGAGCTAAATACCGGTATTTGGATTTACGAAGAAATCCTGTTAAGGACAAATTAAAATTACGACATAAAGTTTCGCTTGAAACCAGAAAATACCTGGATACCGTTGACTTTATGGAAGTAGAGACACCTTACCTGATCAAATCCACTCCTGAGGGTGCCAGAGATTTTGTGGTACCAAGCAGAATGAATCCCGGAGAGTTTTATGCTTTACCGCAATCTCCACAAACTTTTAAGCAATTATTAATGGTAAGTGGTTATGACCGTTACTACCAAATTGTGAAATGTTTCAGAGATGAAGATTTAAGAGCTGACCGTCAGCCGGAGTTTACTCAAATTGACTGTGAAATGGCATTTGTTGAGCAGGAAGATGTATTGAACACCTTTGAAGGACTGATTAAACATCTGTTTAAAACCTGTAGAAACCATGAGTTTGAGGGAGATTTCCCAAGAATGACCTATGCTGAGGCCATGGAAAGATATGGATCTGACAAGCCGGATATTCGATTTGGAATGGAATTCTGCAACATTACTGATATCGTTAAAGGGAAAGACTTTAAAATATTTGATGAGGCTGAAACTGTTTTGGCGATCAATGCAGAACAATGTGCTGTTTATACCAGAAAGCAAATTGACAAAGTAACTGATTGGGTTAAACGACCTCAGGTTGGTGCAAAAGGAATGATTTATATGCGTGTTAACGAAGATGGTTCTTTTAAATCAAGCGTTGACAAGTTTTATAATCAGGAAGAACTGGCAAAATGGGCTCAAGCTACCAATGCCAAACCCGGTGATTTAGTATTAGTATTATCAGGTGATGATTCGAAAGTTCGAAGCCAAATGAATGATTTACGTTTACATATGGGAGATGAATTAGGATTACGAAACCCTAATGTATTTGCACCATTATGGGTATTGGACTTTCCATTATTGGAATGGGACGAAGAAACCGAGCGTTACCATGCTATGCACCACCCTTTCACCTCTCCTAAACCGGAAGACATGCACCTTATCGATACTGAGCCTGGAAAAGTAAGAGCCAATGCTTATGACTTAGCCATGAACGGTGTGGAACTGGGAGGAGGATCAATCAGAATTCATGATAAAAAACTTCAGGCACGAATGTTTGAATTATTAGGATTCTCTGACGAAGAGGCTAAGGCACAATTTGGGTTTTTAATGGATGCTTTTGAATATGGTGCGCCACCACATGGTGGTCTGGCCTTTGGGTTTGACCGTTTAGTAGCTACAATGGGTGGCTCTGAATCGATCAGAGACTATATTGCATTCCCAAAAAACAATAGTGGTCGTGATGTCATGATTGATTCACCGGCACCTGTTGATCAACAACAATTGGAAGAGTTAAATCTGGCAGTGAGTTTAAAAGCCGAGAGCTAGATATAAACTGATATTATTATTAAAAAAGGAACTGTTAAAAAAAGCAGTTCCTTTTTTATTTTCTACAACCACCCACCCCCAAACATATTTTTTTTCGTGTTATCATTAACTATTGTGTTTGTTTTTAATGAAATAGCAGGACATAGCTTACTATTCCATTAAAAAGAATCATCACGGTAGAATACTAATTACTTAAAATCTAATGTTTATGAAAAAATCAAATTTATTCTTACTCGTTCTACTACTGACAGTTGGACTTTTTGCCTGTAAAAAAGATAAAAAGGAAGAACCCGTCACAGAAAAACCTGTTACAGTTAATGTCTCTCAAAATGAACCTTCGCTTGACCTTGGAAATAATGTAACGACAAAGTTCTTTGTACGGGTAGTCGACGAGTCAGGAAATGCAGTTTCAGGAGCAGAAATTAAAGCTGGAAATAAAACCAAATACACTGACGACAATGGAATTGCAGTTATTGACAATGCCTCAGTTAAAGAAAAACTCGCTTATGTATCAGCAAAAAAATCAGGTTACTTTTTAGGATCCCGATCTGTTATTCCTGGTGCAGGAACAAATAATATCAACATTACATTACTGGAACAAAATATCGTCAGTATTATTCAGTCCGGACAGCAAACTACGGTTTCGGTCTCAGGTGGTGCAAGTGTAGACTTTAAAGGTGATTATGTAGATGCCAATGGAAATGCTTATACAGGAGACGTAGAAGTAGCCTTCAAGCATTTACCTGCACTTGCAGAAGAAACACCAAACCAAATGCCGGGTATGTTATATGCTCAAAATAATGAAGGAGGATCAGGTGCCTTAGAAACCTATGGTATGATTGCTGTGGAATTATTTGGGAGCAGTGGTCAGGAATTGCAGTTGGCCAGTGGTTCAAATGCTACAATTCATCTACCTGTTGACCCGGAACAATTAGCCAACGCACCACAAACTATCCCTTTATGGCATTTTGATGAAGTAGCAGGGTATTGGATTGAAGAAGGTGAAGCAACATTAATTAATGGTAGTTATGTAGGAGACGTTTCTCATTTTTCATTTTGGAATTGTGATGTCTTTTTCTCAGATGCGACAATAAACGGAACAATCTTGGATATTAATGGTAATCCACTATCTAACGCCACTGTTAATATTATCACTCCAAATGCATCAACATCAGGAACCACAAATTTTAACGGTACTTTCTTTACTTATATTCCTGCAAACGAATCGATAACTATTGAAATAGTAGATCAATGTGGTGGTATTACAGGTACCTGGACCGGTGGACCATTTAATGCCAATACTAATAATGCAGTGACTGTACAGCAATCTAATGCTAATCCTTTAAACGTTACAGGGCAGGTACTTGACTGCAACAATAATTTGGTTTCAAATGGTTATGTAGAAATTGTTATTGGTAATCAACTCTATTTTCAACCTTTAACAAATGGTACAATCAACCTGTCTCTCAGTTCATGTAACCTACCCGGAACCCTTACAGTAAATGCTGTAGATGCTAATACAGCTCAGGAATCAGGAGTTACTACAGTTGTTATCAATACGCCAACTACTAATATTGGAAACCTGGTGGCGTGTACAGCTATTACAGAATACGTCACTTATACTATCGACTCAAATCCAGCAGTTTTGATGGCTTCAAACCTAAACTGTTATGAATATATAGACACCTTAGGTGGTAATACTCCTAATGTCGCAATTTGGTCTCAATCAAATTCAGCATATTTATCTCTTAACACTGCTGGAACAGCGTTGGGAGCGTATATCTGTGTAGATACAGATCCGAATACACCTGAAGGTGGTTTTGGTATTTTTGGAGGAGTTGACTATACAACCAATCTGCCAAATATCACAATTGACCTTAACTCATATGGACCGGTAGGTACTATGGTTGATATGAACTTTAGCGGAACATATTACGATATGAATGGTACCATGCATACTGTATCCGGATCAGCACATGTTATCAGAACAAACTAAATAACTATAAGAAAGCAATCATCTTGTTAACTTTGATTTTTACAAAAAAGGAACTGTTTTTCAGGCAGTTCCTTTTTATTTTTCACCCTACCCACCCCTAAGGTGATTTTCTTTCGTGTTAACAACAAACTATAAATTTTATACTCATGAAAACAAAACGACTTTTTTTAACTTTTGCTCTACTGGGATTCTTCCAGTTAGTTTATGCACAAACCACAGTTAATGTTTCAGGACATCTGGACAATACTGCTGGAGCGGCAATTAACCTTTACCTTTCGCATAATGATGCCGGAACCTGGGTCAATGCAACAGCTGTAACAGATGTGAATGGCGATTACGCCACATCATTTACAACAAATGCAACACAAGGGACATTCTATATCTATACTCATGATTGTAACACTTGGGACACACTTGACGCCACATTATCATTCTTTCCGGATACCAATGCAGTAAACACCAGTACAGTTGTAGTTCCAACTATGGATTACTGTCCATCTTCTACCAGTAGTTGTTATGCAGCATTTACTTTAAGCCAGGGAACTACTGCTAACGGAGCAGCTATTCCGGGAACAGTTGTAGTAACTGACAGTTCTTTTGGAACTAACCTGACTTATACATGGTCGTTTGGTGATGGGAACACTGGAACAGGTACTCAATTAACCCACGCTTATAGTGGTAATGGCCCATATGCATTGTGTCTGACTGTTGATGATGGTGCCGGATGTGTAGATACTTATTGTGATAGTGTAAGTATTGATTCTTTAGGCTTTCTTGAATCGGAAGGGTTCACTTTGGTAATTGGAGAATTAAACTTAAATATTTCTGACAATGAAATTTCAAATGTAAAATTATACCCTAATCCGGCTTCGGATATGATTAATATTGAATTTGATACTCATGGGAAAGAATTAAGCGATATCAGAATGTTTGACTTGTCTGGTAAATTGGTACTTCAACAAAATACTAACCAATTTTCAGGAGCAAATATTGTGACTATTAATACTGAAAATGTTGAACCGGGTACTTATTTAATTCAAATGTCATTTGACAATAAATTATTGAATCAAAAAGTGATAATAAAGTAATAAATTCCTCATCTTGTGAGACGATTGTGTAATAGCAATCGTCTCATATTTTATATAGTGATACTTGACCCGAAACTATTAAAACGTCTAAAAAAGTTAGACAAAAAGGCTCAATTGCTCTTTTACAGGCAGTGTTTTGATATTCTTATGTCAACATGTGTCAGGTACACTAATAACAGAGATGATGCAGCAGCTTTTGTAAATGAGGCATTTTTAAAGATCATCTCGAATATTGATAAGGTCGATATAAAAAAACCAATCGACCCGTGGATGAGGAAAATAGCGGTAAATTGTATTATTGACCATTTTAGAAAACAAAAAAATAAATGGGAAATAAGACTTGAAGATAATGATTATGAAGAAAATGGTGTAGCTAATGAGGTAGAACACGTTATTGAACAGGAATTTATTGAAGAGATATTAAGTATCCTCCCCGAAAGAACAAAGTTGGTACTTAATCTTCATTACAGGGAGGGCTACCCACACAAGGAAATTGCCAAAATGCTAGGGATCAGTATTGAAACCTCAAAATGGCATATTAAGTCTGCAAGGAGACAACTAAAAAGAATTAAAACTGCAAATTGAAAGAGAAGGATAAAATAGCGGATATGTTGAACCATGATGAGATCACCACTTTTGAAATAAAACAAGAGTGGCTGGATGATATGAGTTCGAAACTGGATGCTTACAATAAGCAGCAGAGAAGAAGATGGTTTGCCTTTTTCTACTTTCCTTTATTCGCTTTGGTTAGCGCATATGGTCTGTTTTTCTACTCTAAAAATGTATCTCAATCTTCAAGTCCGGAGAGCGAGAAGATGGTCTTAACAGAAAACATCAGCAATCTTAATCACGATTCAGATCGTGAAAATACAATTGAGAGAGAGCGATCAGTTATTACTGGAAAAAAGAGCATAGATGATCGTAAAAAAAACACAGACTTTGCAGAAGAGGTAAAAACTCAGGATCAAAGAACCGTAAAGCATAACCCTAAAACAAATTCGGGAACACAAACAGGCAAAACTCAAGGTACTTCAGTTAAACCTGTAAATGATAACAACAATGTTCGCTCTTCCATTTCTACTCCAAATATTACTACCCCTGCTTTCAAACCCGAACCAACAACTAATGACAAAGTCGTTTTAGATAAATCTCAGGAAGATGTACCACCAAAAACATCTGAACGTGAAACTGTATCAAGTAACAAGCCTGATTCCGTTCATGATAATACTCCTGCGTCCGAACCTGATAAAACAGTCAATAGCACTACAAATTCAGACGAGCCTCAGGAAGATATCGCTTCTAATAGTAATGAAGCTGATTCAATACCCGGTGATATTTCAAATGCTACTACTCAGGACAGTATACCAGCATCTATTCAGGAGATTGATACTACGAACAATGACCGACCTGAAGAAGATGAAAATCCGATCAGACCAAATACAAACAGGCCTAACAAATGGGCAGTTGGATTTGTATTCGGGCCAGATGTATTACAGAAACAATTTGATGCCAGTTCCAACCTGAAAAATTTCGAACAAAAAAAGAATGAAGAAGATTATACTAATACCTGGGGATTTGACTTTGAATTCAGCAGACGTCTGAATAAGTGGTTCTCAATATCATCAGGAACAAGCTTTAAACAATATAAAGAAAATCAGGAATACCACTCCTTTATTTACAATACATACAATACTTACGACACTATTATTGATCTTATTGACAACAGTTACTTTATATACGACAGTATGTACAATCAAATTGATTCAATGTGGGTGATTATTGATTCAACCTGGGTTGTAGATACTATGACAGTAACAACTATTAATACTACAACACACACTGATTCCACTGAACAAGTCACCAAAGGTCAAACAACAAGTCAATATGTACAAATACCTATTTCAACTCAATTGACCTTGTTTCAAACTAAGAAACTCAGAGGATATACTAATTTGGGACTTACATTTGGTATACTCACAAAAAACACCGGACAGGTAATTGGTTATGATGATGATAACTTTGTGAATTACACCACCAGAAAACTAATTGTTAGCTCAACCATTGGACTAGGTTTAAATTACAATTTCTATGGCCCTTTTGATTATAAAATATATGGTGCATGGCAAACTAATCTATCCAGCTTTAGTCTGCACCAGGCCGTAACTAAAAAGTATAATGGTTTTAATTTCAGAACCGGATTGGTTTTTAATTTTTAACCTTGTCATTTTCTGGAAGGCAAAATTCTCATCCGCTGGTAAAAGAGTTTAAACACCAATATACTCAGTAAACCAAGTCCCCAGCTGGCGTAGTAGAGCAAATTTTCGCCACTATCATCTAAATACCTTAATTTTTTCTCAAAGAAAAATAGCATCACAATTAATATTGCAAACGGAATGTACATTTGTAAAAACATGGCCACTACTACGGAGGTATGATTAGTCGTTTCCATGATATAAGCTCTGAATAATAGTACCATGGTTACTGCATAGCCCACTAATATTGAGCCCAAAATAAAATTTTCCGGTTCAAAATGATATCTCAGAATCTCTTCAAGAATAGTTGTAATAATACCAACTATAATAGGCACAATTAAAAGAGCCAGTAAGCCATATACAAAATACTTCCAATGGACCTGTTTGAAAATCCAAACTAATAGTGCCAACAGGCCTGTAATAGCAAATAAGACAAAATGAAATGCTTTTTCCAAAATAAATTCATGCCGGTTTTCTTCAATTAAACGGTACAACAAATTCACTTTTCCGATTGCGCTGCTCCGGTAGTAGTAACCATACTCACTATACTGATCATAATTATACCCATTCTCTAAGTCTGCGATCAGCCTCTCCTCCACTATTTTTGCAGGAGTATCTTCTATAGGAGTATTTGTATACTTATTATAGGCTAATATATACTTTTGAACAACTTCATCCACTTCTTCTGAAGTCATGAAAACAATCTTTTGACGCTCATAACCCCACTCATAATAATCTAGCACAGAAAATGCAATGACTTCAAACTCATACCCACCATCTTTTTGTTTAAAAAAACCTTTATTGTTTACTATTGAATTGCCCATATTTAAACTGGTAATATCCTGCCTCAACTCTGCACTGGTCATTGCGTTTTTCAGTTTAAACTCATTTGACAAAGGGATTGAAATAATGACATAAGCTGCTATTACAAACACAAGAAAATAAGAGAAATAATTAAGGTATTCTTCAGCCATACTCAACCTTCCTCCGGATTTTTCCACATTATGTCTTGATTGGAAAACAAACCAATATACCAGTCCAATAGCCACTAATATTGAAATACAGGTCGTGCCTATTATGGAATCGGGGATAGGGTCATGCGTATCATATCCAATAACGAAAGAATTAACCATGAATACAAGTCCAAATGTTAGCATTCCGATTGACAGTACCCAGTGAATTTTGGTGATCCAAATATTAGGGTAATACCTCAGTAAATACTGATCCAACTGTTTTAATAAATTCATGGCTTAAATTTTAATTATTAAATAATTTCCGTGTTGATGAACTGATGTCCCTGAAATATGTAATTGTAAAATCTTTATCAATTAACTGCTTTAGAAATGAAATAGAATCAACTTCCAACGGCACCTTTATTTGTAATGTATTAGCAACATTTTTAACCTCAATCTGACTGAATAAGTTGCTCAAATCTTCTTCACTCATACTCCCTCTTATTTCAAATTCATTTTCTGATCGTTCCGCTCCAATCTCCGATACCTCTCCGCCATAAATCAACCGTCCCTTTTGAAGAAACAAAACTGAATCTGCAATATTTTCTATTTCATGCAATTGCTGGGAACTCAATATTACGCTTACCTTTCTGTCCTTTTCAGAAACAATAGCCCTCAAATCATCCAAAAACTTATGTTGAGCATTGATGTCAAGGTTTGCGATAGGTTCATCCAACACCAATAAATCAGGAGAACCAATTAACATTTTAGCCAACTGAAAACGTAACCGGTAACCAGTAGATATTTCCTTCCATTTTAAATGTGTATAGGCAGAGAGTCCTAATTTTTCAGTTAAATCTGCTACCAGTTTATCGGCATCTTCACCATTAATGCCCCTTATTGAAGCTTCAAATAATAAATTATCCTTTAAATAACCGTGCCATTTGGGAATACGCTGTGGGATATAGGCAATTTTCCGCTTAATATTTAACCAGTTAGTTGCCTCTCCGTTAAGTGTTCCAAAGTACTTTAAACCACCTTTGTTAATTGATAAATCTCCTGCTACTATCCTTAAAAGTGTTGTTTTCCCATTACCATTTTCACCAACTACCCCTACAATTTTACCGGCCCCAAGACTAAAACTGATATCACTTAGTGTAAAGCTGTTAACAGAGTAAGATTTGGTAATCTGTTCTGCATTAAAAATATCCATAAGTCAAATTTAATCTGGTAAACGGTTTTATGTTCAGAAAATTATAAAAGAAAACCGAAGAATAATTATACGTGTGGGATTAATTATTAATCGAAATCATTTTAGCTGCACATTGAGTTCTTCTGCAACATATTCCCTCATGTATTGATGTCTTGTTTTTGCAAAACCTGTCATATAGGAAACTTTGCTTTTCCACTGGCGAACAGATCCCGGTCTTCTCCACCTATGTATATGTTCTTCAACCACTGGTCCGTAGATAGTCTTAAACTGCTCAACAGCTTTAACCAGGTTTTCCTGACTTAAATCGTGAGACATTAAGTAATTTAATCTGTTTAGAAATTTTGTTTTAAACTGTGGCGAGGTCATTAGTTTCCTAAACAAGAAGGTGGCGTATGAAGGATGCCTGACCGAAGATTCCGGGTTTAGCAGTGGTTTTAGGGTATTAAGCTTAGCATCCATCCAGCCTAAATCCATATCAAACAAAAACTGATGCCATTTTCCCTGAGTTCCAGCATTCCATAGTTTATTGTTGTTGTTTAGATAATCAATATTACCAAAAAATAGTTGAACGCAATAGAAGTCTATGATACTCTTAATATGCAGATATTTTTTCACCTTTTCATAATTTGTACTATCTGATAAATCCGTCGTCACCATAAATTGATAACAATCATTCATTCTTTGATGTTTACTCTTGTTTCGTCTCAATTTTGGGTCTTTTCCCTGATAATTGTCTGCCCCATGTAACACAATATTGACACTATCTTTTGGATGGTTATATTTTTGGGAAACATATCCTTTACCCAAATATTCCCGCAAATTATAAATCCCCCAATATTCTCCATTGATGAACAAAATAGAATGCGCATAGTCTGAAACATCAACATGTAGATCCCTGCATATATAAGCTGTACATTCATCTTTAAACAATGTTTTTTGCCGATCACCTGTGGTAGCTCTTAAAATTAACTTATCAAACAATTTAGTTTTTGTATGCTTAAAAATACCTGTTCTGATTTTTCCTGCATCATACTGATTAGAAGGGCAAATACGAAATGATTTAGCCGGATACTTTCTCGTCACCTGTCCATGAATTCTAAGACCCACTTCCTGGTCAAATTCAATTTTGCCTTTGCTATTGAAGCAGATTATATGGGCATCTCTTTCCCATAGTTTACCCCGCTGATTAAAATTAGCATTGTACAAATCCTTACCGCCACCTGTATAAATACCGGAATCCTTCTGAAACAAATTATCAGGGTCGGTTACCAACGAAACAATATTAAAATTCTTATACTTACTCAAAAAATAAGGGTAGGTAAAATACGTTTTGGTATAAATTTTTGAGGTCCGCTTACCTTCCTTAAACGTAGCTGCCCGAATCACATTAGCCTTAAAATTATCTTCATATGGCTTGCTACCGTTTTTCCAGTCTAAGAAGGTTAAAATATCAGGCAAATGTACCCTTGAATTGAGACTAACTGACCTGGAATAAATTTTCGATTTTTCATTTGGTATTGATCCGTCCCGCGTATATCTGATCGTATCTCCCTGTCTCGAAAGCATGGTCAATTCAAGAAAATCATCATATATCCCGGACTCAATTGAAAATACTATACCAGGAGCTTTTGAGTTGGATTGACCAGGGGTAGCGTGATAGAATCGCTCAAAATACGGTCCTCCATCCTCGCTTCTGCCATATGAGATATTTTCACTACAGGGTACCACTCTGACCTTATCGACCAAATTGCCTTTTTTATCTGAAAGTAAAAGAAGCCCCCCTCCTGATTTGAGCTTAAAATTAGTATGGCCTCCTTTACGGTTTGAGACTGCAACGTCATTTGCATAAATGGTAAGAAAGGATTTGGGTTGTAGTTTTGCAGATGGCAACCTCCATTTTTTGAACTGCTTTTTATTATTGGACAAATACCAACCTTTTAAATTAACGCGTTGATCACTGACATTATAAAGCTCTATCCAATCCGAACCATTTCCGTTATTGACCATTACTTCATTGACCATAATACCTTCCTGACCAATCAGAAATTGGTAAGTAAATAATACCGTCAGTACTAAAATAAACCTCATAAACCTTACTGAAAACGATCGTAGTTTTACAAAGGTGACAAATTTGTTTGAATTATTGGAGATGGATCTGTAAATGATGAGCATTGGGCTTCGAGTCCTCTCGGCTGAGCCGAGACCTCAGCCCGAAAAAAACGAAAAAGCACTTCCCCCATTGAGGAGGAAGCATGCTTATTAGAGATACAGTTTTCTTATTGACTTATCTTTAAAATCAAGTATCATTACTCCTCCTCGGTTGGGTTCCATTGAAAACCTCTGGCTAAAACATTTTTGATGCCCTCAAGGTTATCGGAAAATTGCATGAGTTGATTCAGTACCTGTGCCATTTCATTTTGGTCTCCAAACCCCTTTAACTTATTATTTTTGACAAAGGTTGTCTTGATATTTTTCCACCTTTCTGATTCATCCTCTGAGATCATACCAGTCATTTCCTTAAACTTTAACAGGTTAGCTTCTGCTGCACTAGTCAAGGTTTGAGACTCACTTTCATAATGAGATAATAATAAATTTTCTAATTCAGAATCATTCATAATCGGTACAATTTTAGCCACCAACTTATTCATATCCCTGTAAGACCCCTGTAGTTTAAAAGATGGTTCCGTACGGTAAGCATCATCCATTGCAGCAGATTTTATATACTGGTTATTGGCTTTAAGTACAGTATCCCTCACAATCATTGCTTTTTTAATAACTGCTGTATAGTCCTGAATTTCCTGTTTGGTATGATTCCCTTCCAGCGTCAGATTATCCTGGCTGTCAGATTCAATATGATTAATCACCCTGTAAATATCCTCAAAGTTTTTGCTGCTTAACTGACGCAGTACATCATTTGAAGTCAAGGCATTTTCAATCAGACTCAGCTCAAATAATTCAGCAGTATCTCCAATCACGTCCCCAAGATTATAAATATCAGCCCGGTTCGCTAACATATCCGGAATCTGGAATTTTTCTCCACTCTCAGTATATGGATTACCAGCCATGATTACACAAAATTTCTTATCCCTGAAATCATACGTTTTACTTTTACCATTATAAACTCCCTCTATTTTTCGCTGACCGTCCGCTAATGAAATAAATTTTTGAAGGAACTCGGTATTGCAGTGTTGAATATCATCAAGGTATAACATTACATTATTTCCCATTTCAAAAGCCAGGTTCAACTTTTCCAACTCCTGTTTTGTAGCTGAATTATTGGCTGCCATTGGATCAACCGAAGTGATCTCGTGTCCAATTGCAGGTCCGTTAATTTTCATAAATACTAATCCCAGACGTTCTGAAATATACTCCATCAATGTAGTTTTTCCATATCCCGGAGGAGATATCAATAACAACATCCCCATTCTGTCGGTTCGTTTGCTATCACCAACTGTTCCCAGTTGCTTAGCCAGATTATCACCAAATAAAGGTAAGTACACCTGGTCAATCAGTTTATTTCTGACAAAAGATGATAAAACCTTCGGCTTAAACTCATCCAGCTTAAGTGCCGTTTTCTTGAAATTTAAATTCTCTTTTTTAAAGGCCTTAAAGTCCTTATAATCTTTAACTATTTTCTCGTGATAAAGTCGTAACTTCCGGATAAAAGAATGATAATTAAAGTGATATTGATTATGTTCAATCACTGAATGACTCCCCTTTAGAGTTTCTAAAGTAACTTTGGCAGGGATATGGTTGATCTTTTTACTAATAGTACCGTTAAACAGAACCAATGCTATTACCTCATCCAGGTAAAAATCATCATGTTTATCCTGTTGATTAACGAATGAAAGTAGCCACTCTCTGGTCAGGTCAACCTTATTCTTTTTTCCTTCTACCGATTTAATACTTTTCTCAAAAGAAATTAAACCATTATTCTGCTTTAAATAAGTCTCAAAATCTTCTTTTAACGCAATGGCATTGGCACTGATAATGAAATTATTATTTTGACATAACTCATCAAATAAATACCTGGCCACTTTATCTGAACCTACATCTTCAATTTGCCAGTCTTCCAAAAACCGTATCAGGTCCGACTCCAGAGTATTGATTACCTTTTGGTCGGCACCTCCAATTGGAAACACAGCTAAAACATCTCCTGAAGCCTTGATACGTGAATCTAAATCGATTTTAACTTCATCACTTAAGGTTTCCCAGAAGAAACGGGCAGTTGCACGGACCACAGGTTCATACTTCAATAAACCCAAATTGGCTTCTGTTTTGATTAATGTTGAAAGAATAGCCAAAGCATCTTCATCATGAACCCCTTTCACATAACCTTCCCCGTAATTCTCATTACTTTTAGCCTTAATAATCCTGAGTAGTTCATCATCAGAATACAACTTTAAAGTTTCAGTATTTTCCTGGAGGTAAATTTTATGGGCAAGATATTCTGCTCTATATACTTCTTCATTTTCCGAAATGAGTTCCTGGTCCCAAATATGTCTGGACCGGTTGAGTATTTCGTCATCTATCATTTCATAAAAATCTGTACCAGACAAATGATAATATAAGCCATTATCTTTTGCCACTATGTTCAAATCTAATGGCTGTTTATTAACTCCAAATTTGTATTTACCCAATTTAATAACATTCTCTCCATCCTCATACAAGTCGAGTTTATCCTTTAATTTTCGAACCGTCTCCTCCTTGATTGTTTTAAGGTTAGACTCTAAGGTTTCAGCTTTCCCGTTTTCATCAAGATCCTTGAGCTGCTGAATAACGGTTTGAATCTTACTCACCATCAGGTCTGCAGCAAAATAACCATTAATTGCCTCATTGCTATCCAGTGTAGCTGCTTTTTTGCTGATACTGTTTAAAATACGATTGGCTGCTGTTTGCAGGGCAATGGCCTTTTTATTCTTGGATTCAATCAATGCATTTTTTCGGGTTTCAAATGCGCTGTATACCTCTTCTCTTTTTTCAATAATTTGAGAAATGTATTCGTCAAAATCTGCAAATTTTGCCTCTAATTCTTCCAGTTGAACAGATAGTTTGGTCAAAAACTCATCACATTTTTCCGGTGTATTGGCAATGTCAATAAAATTGATGATACTTTGATCAAACAATTTAAGTTGTGCAATAAAATCGGCCTGACTTTCCGCTGCATTTAATGATTTTGTTTTCCGTTTTAATGCCGCTTTTAGCTGGTTAATTTCAGCGAATAGTAAGGATATATTGTCAATAATTTTTGTTGAATGAGCCGTGTCCTCTATCTGCAAATTATTAACGATATCAATCAGCATTTCAAGGTCGGTAGCCATTTGATTAATGGATTCTTCCAATTGCTTAGCCTCCACTACCTTTTTAACCGCTTCAAGCTCTGTTTGCTTTGATTCAATTTGCTCATGATAAGGTGAAAGTGCTTTTTCATCCAATAAAAAAGAAATACACCGTCTTGAAATATGCTCGGTTTGTTCACTAATCTGAGCAGTAATCTGTTCTATTTGCTCTGTATTTGTATACCGAATCTCCTTTAAACTGACCGTTGCTCCCTGAACAGCCCTTAAACTGGAAAGGGTTTCTACAAAATCATTAATGGTCTTGAACCCTGAATGTTTGATCTTATCAAAAAGTGCCGCTACCTCAGATTCAACCTCTGCCGTTGCATTCTCTGCCGTCTTTTTGAGTTGGACCACTTTTTCAAACTCATCAATCGCAGAATTTGCTGTAGATTGTAATTCAGCTAATGGAATATTAAGATTTGACGTTTCCGATTCTCTGATCCAGTAATATGAGTCCAGAACATCACCCGATTGTTTACTAATGTCATCATACAAACCTTCATAACTGTCTTTCTTGTTTAATAAGGTGATGATTTCCTGACATTCGGCCATGGCTTTAACAATATCCTTATTTCCTATTTTAAACAATAAAGAATCAGAATGGTGCGCTTCAGTTTGAACCGTTTTGGAATAAGGTGTTTGCCAGATTTGAATCACATGATGTTTAGTGGCATCTAATTCCGATTTAAAGTAACAAAGTTCTCCGTTTTCCAGAATTGTAAATCCATTACAAATAATTGGCGTATTGATTTTTTGCTCAATGATATTGTAAGTCATCAATACATAATCTCCCTTGTCCTCTTCGTAGAATACATACAGGTAATCTTCTCCGTTTGGTGCCGCTATTTTTTGCTGAAATTTTACTTTTTCAATGCTACGCTCAAATTTTTTGAACTCACCGGTCTGGAGATAATATCCATCCGGAAAAATCAATCCATGATTGTCCGGCAGGAGTACCGCAGTATCCTGAATACTTTGTATTCTTTCAACCTGTTGCACTTTGTGGTTGTAGACAAAATAGCGGGTATCTTCCTGATAAGGTGTAATACCTAAAACCGTCAAATTGCCTAAATCCGCAAAAATAAACTTACCGTCCTCCAGGGTCTGATCCCTATGCTCAACAGCTTCGCTGTATATCCCTTTTCCATCATTGGTATTATCCTCAATTTTAATGGTTAAATCACCTCCAATTGTTTCAACAAATACTTTGTCGAGTATTGAAACATGAGGATGAGTCCCATTGCGGTGCATATCATAATTGGTTTCCTGCCAGTTGAATTCATGCTGTCGCGGAAATTTGTATTCATGATCACTTCGGTTATCAATATATTGCAGGGAATTATCTTTAATTAACCATTTGAACGTTTTGATATCCTCAGTTTTTTCACTGATTTGAAATACCATGTGCAGGTAATTGTCAATAATACTGAATTTGGCAAAAAAGGTATTTCGGTAGTATTTATATTGATTTTTAAAATCCTGAATAAACTGGTTATCATTAATCAGAGTCAATGACCGTTGCTGGAAACGATTTTCCTTGAATTCGTAAATACTGAATACATCTGATAACTTGATCTCTGTCCTTAATCCAAAATGTACGTTGTATCCAAACAGACATACATCCCCTAAAGCAATAATATCCCTGGCAATACATGAATTTTCGGTATTGATTCTGTCATTGGCGATCAACTTTGTTTCCGTCGATCCAAAAACGGACTGTCGGGAAGCGTTCAGTTTTTTTAACCGCTCAATTAAATCATTTTTATGTTTTTGAAGTCTGGATTGTATGATCTCATACGTTCCGCCTTCTAATTGATTGTCTTCGTTTTGCATATTTTATTACTGCAATTTTAATGTTATAATCTCAGTCCAAAGAAAAAGATCTTGTCAGTTCGAGTAGATCCCGAAAGTCTTCGGAATGGTATCGAGAACTAATCATTCTTCGTTTACCTGTTTACTATCATTACTGCTTAGTTAAAACTCCTTTCCACAATCCTTACATCTGTAAACCGACTTATAGTAGATGGGAAACAGCATTAAAAAAAATGATACTATAGCTGATAAGACTCCCCTAACCCCCTTCATTGATTTGAAGTTTGAATAAAGTTCTTCAGAACCACATTGTGGACATTTTATTACTTTTCCCTCCTCATTAACAAAAGGTATTTCGTTTAATTCGGTCAAAACCACCTTAGCTTTGTCTATATCAGTTTCGTTAATTTTTAACTTGATGCCACCAACTGTTACATTAAAAAGCGGATTAAGTGAAACTAAATTCTCATCAAACAGCACACATTTAATCCCTTCACTTTCTAATTTTGACTTTAGTAAATGGGCATCAATCGTGTTATCAAATGTTTTTACTGTTACCCATTCCATTTTAATTATCCCTCTTCTCAAATGTTTCGGTTTTCTTAATTCTGCTTCTCCTGAAAGCCAGGACAATCAGAATCACAAGACATGCTCCAAAAAACAAAGCCTGCCCACCAAAAACTGTTAATGCAACTGTATCTTCCATCATTTTAGTTTTACGGCTGTTCCATAAGCCAGTATTTCTGATGCCCCTTGCATAACTGTTGATGTTGTTAAACGAACATTAACTATGGCATCTGCATTCATTTTTCGACCATCATTAGCCATTCTTTCCAGGGCCTGTTCCCTCGATTCTGCCTGAAGCTTAGTGTATTCTTCAATCTCTCCACCAACAATATTTTTTAAGCCGGCAAAAATGTCTCTTCCAATATTTCGTGCCCGAACCGTACTGCCTCTGGCCACTCCAAGAATCTCATCAATTTCTCTGTTAGGTATTGTATCTGTAGTTGAAATAATCATTTGTTTATTTTTTGTGTAGTTAGTAATCAGACCTGCAATCCAAATTCAGACTGCAAGTCTGTTTTTGATTTAGCTTAAAAAGTCGTCAGAAAGACCCAATTCACTCACCAGTCCGAAAAGCGTATCGAAAATGGATTTATCCTCATCAGATCGGGCTTTGCTTCTCAAACTTAGCAGTAAGCTGGAAATAGAAACATTTTTCACATCTTCTGAACTAATACCGTACTTATTAGCAAATTGCTTGATTTTAGACAGTAAATTTCCTTTAACATCATCACTACCTAAAATGGCATTTTTCACATCCTGGATATTATTAGAATGTCCAACCAGACGATCAATACCTTTCGCTTTTGTAATTTGTCCTACAATCTGATCAAAGAACATGGTTTCACCACCTACAATATCAATATTAGCAGCTTTTAATGCTTCAGCAATTACCAGCGCCTGAGCGTCAGCGATTTCTTTCTGGATATTGATTTCTGCTAAGTCAACCTGTAATTCTTTTTCTAATTTCAATTTGAACTCCTCGTGCTCTTTTCCAACACCATCCAGTTTCTTCATGGCTTCAGCTTTTTCTTCTATCCCACTCGCTTCAGCTGTTGCTTTTTCCTTAATCACCTCAGCCTCAGCAATACCTTGCTTTTTGTTAGACTCTGCCTTAGCCTCAATTCCTGCTGCTTCAGCTAATGCTGTTTTTTCAATAATGGCAGCTTCAACTATACCTTGTTTTTCCATAGCCTCAGCCTTAGCATGCATTACCTGAGCTTCCGATAAACCAATTGTAGCCTCTTCTTTCGCTTTAGCTTCAGCAATAATTTTTCTGGCTTCAGCTTCTTTAGTGGAAGCCTCTTTCTTAGCCTGAGCTTCAATATTGATTTCTTCGGCTTTTTGTTTAGCGGCTTCTTTTTCAGCCTCTGCCATCTTAATCCGTTTGATTAATTGTTCCTGAGCTTCTTTTTCAGCTAGTGTAATAGCCACCTGCTTTTCACGATCAGCAGTCTTAAATGCCTCAATATCCTTCATTTCCTCCTGCTCTTCAACTACTCCTTTTTCAAGCGACACACGGTCACGGATCACATCCTGAATATTTTTCTTCTCTACTTCTACCGCCTTTTCCTTTTCAATTTGAGCCAGGGTCACAATTCTCTCTCTTTCGGTCATTTCTAAATCCCGGTCCTTAATCACACGTTGAGATTCCACAGCATCTGTTCGTTCCTTGTTTTTAGCAGCCACAATAACCTGACGTTGCTTATTTTCCTCCGCAATCTGAATTTTTTCTTCAGTCGCAATTCTGGCAGATTCTGACTTTAACCGTTCTTCTTCAGAGACTCTCAATGTCTCGGCCTCTTCTCTGGATTTTATATTAGCTATTTCACGCTTTTGTTGCTCCTCTTTTTCAGCCAATTGTTTGTCCAGTTCCAATATTGCTTCTTGAGCCTCAACATCCTGCTTTCTGATCGTCTTTTCTTCGTCACGTTTAATTAAATTGGCTTTTACATTTTGAGTAGCTGTTAGTTCTGTAATTTTTTTAATCCCTTCAGCATCAAGAATATTATCGGCACTTAAATACTTTACCGGAGTTTGCTCCAAGTAATCAATGGCACAATCTTCTAACGTATAACCATTTAAGTCACGACCAATTTCATTGATAATTTCATCTCTGAATTCACTCCTGGAATCGTATAATTCAACAAATTGAAACTTCTTTCCAACTGTTTTTAATCCCTCTGAGAATTTTGATTCAAATAATTCATTTAAAGTCTCAATATGAGAAGCCCTGGCACAACCAATAGTTTGTGCCACTTCAACAATGGCATCTTTCGATTTATTGACTCTGACAAAGAAAGCCACTTTGATATCTGCCCTCATATTATCTTTACAGATCAAGCCATCTATTCCCATCCGCCTGATCTCAATTTTCTTAACTGAGATATCCATAATCTCAACCTTGTGTAAAACCGGAATGACATACATCCCTTTATCGAAAGCAACTGCCGTCCCCCCGAATCCCGTTTTAATCAGAGCCTCACCCTGCGGGATTTTTTTGTAAAACATTGCAATAATTGCAATGAATACAATAATTAAAAATAAAACGCCTACTATTGCAATAATTGCGATTTGGGCACCTGTGCCTAATGATTCCATAAATTTTAAGTTGTTTGATATGATTGAATAAAATAATACTTTTTGTCAGGGGATTCTTTGATAATCAGAACCTCCTGACCAGGTTCGATTAACTCGCCGTTTAACGATTTACCATAAATATTAATCGGACTGGATTGGATGACCAGCTTGACTGAGCCAATTTTATCTCCCGATATCCGGGATATTGTATGACCAGTTCTGCCAACCAAATCCAAAGCCTCTTCACCATTCTTATTAAAGTTTTTAAAAAATCTTTTAAACGGAGTGGTTAGAATCTTGGTTAAAATTAAGGACGGAATAATTGCTGCCGCAAATACTACAAAGCCAAATGCATTGTCGTAACTTCCGGTTAAGTATGTAAATAACACTGTTAAGAACCACCAACATAAAATCCAAAATGTGAATGTGAACATAAATGGCAGTTCAACAAAATTGAAATACACCAAAATAATCTGCCACCATTTCAATTCCTTCCTGCGGTCTTTAATGATGTTTTCTTTCTTAATTTCAGCGTTAGCTACATCATCAAATGAAACACTACTGGTATCTAAACCGGTTCCGGTATCAATGTCAACATCCGTATCTATATCAACGTCGAAATCTACGTCAAAATCAAGATCGAAATCCACACCAAACAGCATGGTGATAATCCAGTACAGGAAAATGATAATCAATAAAAGCGTCAATGCAATATTGATTGGAGAAAATATGATATCGATTAATAATCCGTCCATTAATTTTTAATTTAAGCTTCTGTATTATCGCCGGAATTCATTCCCAGCTCTTCTTTTAATTTTTGTAAGTCACTTTCAGCATTCGCATCCGAGGCATCAACAACCGCATCTATTTCATCATCCACCGTTTTTGAAATATCTGCAATGTCCCCGTAAGCTTCAGCTAAGGCTTCTTCCTGAGTCACCTTATCCTTCATTCTTTCCAGCATTGAAACTGTACTGGAACCATCAATTTGTGCCATTTGTTTATTAATGTTTTTTGTAGCACTGCTAACTTTTACCCTCGCCTTTAAGGTTTTTAGTTCGTTTTCCCATTTACTAATATTACTTCTGATATTTTCAATGTTCTTTTGCAGTTTTGCCGTGGAGTCATCAAATTTCTCAACCTCTTTAGTTGTTCGTTCAACATGGCGTTGGCATTCGTCTTTTTTAACCAAAGCCTCTTTTGCCAACCGGTCAGCTTCTGCAGCATCCAATTCTCCCGATTGTGCTTTCTTTAAAATCAACATGGCCTTATTTTTATAGTCCTCTGCTTTTTTGGTATAATTTTCCTTATCAGTACGGCTTCGTATAGCTAATGCTTTAACCTGCGCCAAACCTTCCAGGCTTTTATCCAAATCTGATTTCATATCCCTGATACCTTGTTCGGTCATTTTAATCGGGTCCTCTAATTTATCAATTGCAGAATTTGCCTCTGCTTTTCCTATATTAAATAGTCTTCTAAAAATATTCATTGTTTGTGTTTTAAATTTTTATTAATATTTTGAAAAATCGATAATTTGCTCAACGTATTCACTTAGCAGTAAACACAATGAATTTATTGATCCTTCCAATTCGTTTAAATCCAGATTTTCTAATTGAAGCGTATCCCTGAAAATTACTATCTGCCCTGTTTCATCCAAAACAAATGCGCCATGAACAATATCTCTGTTTTTTTGAAGAATTTTTCTTAGCACTGCCTCCGAGGAGTGATTAATTTTAAAGATGTACTGCTCCATAATTAGTATTGGTTCCGCGATTCCAAGAATCAAATTTTTGATTCCTTCACTTTCCTTCTGGATCATAATAATTCCTTCAGCCTTGTTTTCGCTGGAAATGTCATAATCAAGTTGATTAAGGTAACCTTTGATTATTTCGTAATGATCCTTCATATTATTTTGGGTAGTTTTATCTTATTTTTTATCTGTGATTAATGTGTTTGATTTTGCTTCTTTAATATTACAAAAAGTTTATAAAAGAGGGCTGTTAAGCCACATATTAACCTGTCCGATATCTTTCTTTCTTCTCATAGTTGTTGTGTTTAATAATAATATTTGCTAATAAACTTAGCTGTTTAGTTTTTATAGGCTATATTTGGTAGCACACCGTGTTATTTAAAGCTAACAAAAATAGCTATTGCTAAAATTTATAGCGTAAATATACAAATAATTTATTAATTTGCAAATATAATTAGCAATTTATGTCACATTTTGGAAGAAACGTAAAAAAAATAAGAACTGTAAAGAACTTAAGTCAACAAGGTTTTGCAGACCTATTCGACTTAAAAAGAGCTACTTTAGGTGCATACGAAGAAGGTAGAAGTGAGCCAAAAATTGAAAACATTATTAAGGTTGCTAATTATTTTAGCATATCAATTGACGATCTTTTAACCCGTGACCTCACCGTTAATGAACTGCTCAAGTTCAAGGGAGGCATTACAACTGACGTTTCCAAACTCACTCAAATGCAGTTTACAGATGTTCCTTGTATAACTGAATCTAATTTGGCAGATTATATTCAGTACTCCCAAAATGAAGGTTTCGTTAAACAGCTACCTCTCTTAAAACTCCCTGTAAAAAATGACAGACCATTAAGAGGATTTACCATCAACAATTTGGAGATGACTTCTCATGACAAAGGTCTTTTTCCAAATGATATTGTTATTGGGCACTACTATCCAACAGATAAAATAAAAGATCTGATCAATGGTACCCTGGTACTAATATTAGTTGATCAAAAACTGATTTTAAGACGAATTTATGTCTTAAAAGATAAAGTTGTGTTAAAAGCAGACCATTCTAATATCGAAGATAAATCGTTTGACAAAAAAGATATACAGGAAATCTGGAAAATCAAATACGTTTTCTATAAACGGATTCCGGACTATAAAGATGATATTGAAAACCAACTCAGTTTGCTCTCAGAAGAGTTGAATAAGATTAAAAAGAAAATGGGGAATGAATAATATATATTCCCCACACGCACTGAACATAACATAAGGAATCAATCCGCCAATTCAATTTTACTAAA
The DNA here is from genome assembly GCA_965230195.1 of Putridiphycobacter sp. Lineage (GTDB taxonomy): Bacteria > Bacteroidota > Bacteroidia > Flavobacteriales_D > Crocinitomicaceae > Putridiphycobacter. The sequence goes on along the minus strand of OZ245997.1, from coordinate 6,672,740 downwards.
AAAAGATCAATCAAAAAAAGCAACTTGATTTTTGAAAAATCTTAACCTGGGTTAATAAAAACAACCACGGTATTATTTACCATGGTATATAAATATGAATTTACTATATTTGTGATCAAGTAATAAACATCACACTAAACTAATTATGAAAAAAGTAATCACAATAGGTGCCAGCAGTAGTAAAAATTCTATCAACAAAGCTTTAGCAGAATACGCCGGCAGTAAACTAAACAATGTAGAGGTAATTAATGTAGATATTAGCAAGTACAATGACCTTCCTGTTTTCTCGGTTGATCTTGAAAGTGACAATGGTGCACCATCAAAAATCGTTGAATTAAACAATCTAATCAAATCGGTGGATGGTTTCATTATTTCGTTTGCAGAGCATAATGGTTCGTATGCAGCAGGCTATAAAAATGTTTACGACTGGGTTTCCAGACAAGGAGGAAAGGTTTTTAATGGTAAACCGGCTTTATTGCTCAGTACTTCACCAGGTGGCAGAGGAGGTGCTGCAGTTCTTGGTAATGCTGTTATGCTTTACCCTCATCAAGGCGCCATTGTAACTGGTTCATTTTCGTTGCCTTCTTATTATGATAATGTGTCAGATAATGAAATCACTAATCCTGAACTCAGTGAAAAATTAACTGCTGAAATTGAAAACTTTCAAAACCAATTATAACCTCATTTACAGGTCCTGTCAGGAGCTAAATTTCCTGACAGGACCATAATTTAATTTCATTATGGGAGACTTTTCAAAAGAAATTCAATCGACTTTTCCTGATGAATGGGTAAAAGCCTTTTTAAATATAAATTATACCGCAGGTTGGTTGCGAAACATCAGTGAGAAACAGTTTGCTGAATATGGTATTTCTCCTCAGCAATACAATGTCCTTCGCATTCTTAAGGGTGCACAATCGGCTATCAATGTTAATACTGTAAGAGAAAGGATGATTGAAAAAACACCTAATATCACCCGTTTAATGGATAAGCTATCCGAAAAAAAATTGATTAAGCGCTCTCGTTCTCAAACGGATCGCCGTGCTGTTTTTGTCAAAATTACATCTGAAGGGTTGGCGTTGATCCAAAAAATAGTACTAAATGATGACAGGCTAGACTTAAAATTAAGTCTTACTGAAAACGAAGCCAAAGAACTTAACCGTTTACTTGACAAACTGAGATAAGTCATATTAATACATGGGATAAAACCATTTTCAGGAGTTAAATTATTTTTCTAAATTTGAAACATCATTGCATTTAAGAAATATTTCTCCGTTTTTTTAGTTGGGCTTTTTAGTTTAACTATTCTTGGACCTTTAATCACTTTAGGTTCATTTTATTTAAATCAGGATGAAATTGAAGCCTTGCATTGTGTTAATAAAAACAAACCTGAGTTAAATTGTAAAGGTCATTGTTATCTTGAAAAACAAATCAGCAAATCTTACGATTTAGCAACGGACCAAACTAATCCGCAATCTCAAAATACCTTTTTCTGGTCATATCTATATGACGAGCTTCTACCTGTAGTAATTAATGGAAGTCTCAAAACGCAGCATAAAACCAGTCCTTACCTTTTAAACTACAAAAGGCTGGTGGTTTCAAAATTTCTTGACCCACCCGAAAATTGCTTAACTATCTAAAAGCACTTATTAAACATCCTTGTAATGATCTGATTGACCGTTGCAACAAATTGTTATGTGTTTACGTTATATATTAGCCTGCCGGGGTTTCCCGACGGTTAATTTTTACAATTGTTCTGTTATCAATAGAACAGAACTACAATCAATTATAAAAATTAGAATTTAAAAAAATGAAAAAATCAATTATAACTCTTGCTATTGTAGCACTATTCTCTGCATCATTCACTTCTTGTAAAAAGGATAAAGAAGATCCTGTAATTACTGTAAGTGAACCTACCGAACACTCGAATTTCAAATGGGGTAGTTCAGTACATATTGAAGCTAAATTTACAGATGACCGCGATCTGAAACACTATCATGTTTTTATTGGCGATAAAGATGGTAACCACAACCATGACTTTGATTTTATGCTTTCAAAAGACATTAGCGGTGAAGAGCATGATTTCCATAATCATTTTATGGTACCGGACAACGCACCGGCAATGGCATGGGTACATTTCGAAGTAAAAGATGCTGAAGATAAAGTAACCAAATTAGCGTGGATGCTTCATTTTGAAGAGTAAAATTTATATTCTATTATGTACAAATCAGTTTCATTTTTAGTTATAGCACTTTTAGTATTCAGCAGTTGTAAAAAGTTTGCTGAGAAACGTGCAGCTACAGTAACAATTAATTTCCAAACCGAAATTAATCAAACTCCTTTTAAGCCAATTGATAAATTCACTGATTCCGAAAACAGGGAAATTAGCCTCGAGTTAATTAAATTCTATCTGGCGGATTTAGTATTTATCAATGAAAAAGGAAAGGAAATTGAAGCTGAAGAAATTGCTTTAATAGAATTAGATATTAATGGTACAGCTTCTTTTGAGACTAAAGTAAAAGCTGGCGATTATACTGCCATTAAATTTGGAATCGGGGTACCGAAAGATTTAAATGAATCGGACCCTGATTCTTTTTCTGATAATGACCATCCCCTAAATGTATTAAATAACACTTACTGGGGAATGAACAGCATGTACAGGTTTGTGATGATTGACGGGAGATACTTTGAAGGAGGTGTCTATCAAAATGTATTTTCCTATCATAGTGGCCATAACGATTCGTACAGAACTGTTCAACTTGATAAAGCCATGTCATTTGATAAGAAAACCACTTATAACGAAACAATATTTATTGATATTTCAAAAATACTGGAAGGTCCTGGTGGAAATATGGATATTGTAGATCACCCTAACTACCATGGGAACTTAAACGAATTCTACTTATCTGAACAGTTGAGTGATAACTTCTCGAAAGCATTTCGATTCTAAAACCTAATCAATTCCTTTTCAATCCTGAGCGGAAGACCAACAGAATCCCTAATTACTTTTTCCATTAAAATACCTTCGGTTTTTAACGTACAAGCACCGTAATGAGGGGCAATAAACCAATTATTTTGATTGATGTTAAACACCCCTGTACTGTCATAGCCTGGTTCGGGGGTTGGGTATGTTACTAAACCAAACCCTATATCCGGGTCAAATCCAAGGGAATCTTCTTCCGGGTATACCAAACTTTTAATTGGCCCTATATAAGGATTATAAACTTCAAACTTATTATTGGTAATGCAAATCAGCGAATCATTCAGTATGGTTAAACCATAATCGTAATATCGATTCACCAACTCTTCCCTATCCATTGGTTTGTCCGTGGTAATTTTTTGTTTTACCGATTGATAATCTTCATCTGCATCATCCACAATTCTGAAAGTATCCGATTGATTAATTAGAAAATAAGAACTATAGAACAGGTACTCTTCATCTTCCCAATCCCAATAATCATAGTTTTCATAAAACTTTTTTCGCTTGGAAATGATGAAACTTTGTTTACCCTGATACAAAATATTAGGGAACTTGGTCAACGCATTACTTTCGAGCAGCAGCAATGGCTTTTCGACTCCTTTCTCTATAGCAATAACCAATAAATCTTCAGGATGATAATAAATATAATCATACTTTGGAGCCAGTATTGTATCATAATAGAAATAATGGCCGGGATCAAAGTAATCATTAAAAAACTGTAACCTGACTATACCCAATTTCCCTTTATATTCCACTTTATAATTAATACTATCAGGATACATTTTATAATTGCCATTCTTAATTAAACGCCCCAGGTTCACCTGGCCATTTTTGGTTATTCCCTGATGAATCATTTTTATGCTTTCACCATCTTTCTGATAAATATCATAGGAGTACCAAACCTTAAATTTTCCGGAATTATAATCATAACTATCCCATACCTCTCCCGTTTTATCGGGGAAGGAGTCACGTTTCAGACAGAAAATAAGATCGTTTTTGACTGTACATTTTTCATAAACAGGTTGAATATCCCAGCTTTTATTTTGGGTATTATATACACCCGACCGCGCATGGCCCAAACTTTCTATGATAGGAATTTCATCCCATTCAAGGTAACCGTAAAATTCTGAGTAATCGTTAATCAACATTTGCGATTGACCTAGCTTTTCTATTACAAAATACCCGTAAGCATAGAAACCTTTTTTTTCAGGAAGACTATCTGTAAAGAGACCTGTCTCCAAATTTATATACTGTTTATTGTACTTAAGATACCTGTCTGGTTCGGGTATGTCTTTATAGGGATAAGCTAACTCTATTCGTCCCTCTTTTTGCCTAAATTGGATAACCTCACCTTCTTTGGTATATCGGCCTAACCAAAAATCTTCTTCTTTCCTGAAAAGATAAAAATCAAATTTTTCAAAATATCTAACTGATTGCTCCTCTGGTTTTATCAGGTATCGTTTCAAATGCAAATCGTAAAGTCCTGTTTTTTGCCTTTTATAAACCAAAACTCTTGATGAATCTGCTGAATACTGAAGTGAATCAAATTTTGAATTTAATCGTTCAATTTGTCCATTGATATAAAATGGGCAAATTAAGACCAAAAGGATAACAATTATATGTGCTTTCATGGAGGATGTTATTACCTGTCCTCCACAAGTTATGAAAAATAATCTATATGTCTGCTATCAAAACACCGGTTCACTTCCCGTTCTTTTCCTCTTCATCAGCTCTTTCCTTTTAGTCAGTTGAACATCCAAATCGCTAATTGCATGGTTAATGGCCTTAGTAAAATTTATATCCTGATGTTCAGCAAACAGTTGAGGACCTGGAATTGACAATTTGATTTCACATTTATAATCTTTTCCCTCATGCTCGTTTTCATTTTTAAGAAAAACCATAGCCCTGGTAATCCAGTCATATTTATGAAACAGTTTATTTAATTTTTCTGTCACCTGTGCATCTGTTCTGTCATTTTTTACCGCTTTAACGTATCTGATATCTATTGTCATAAGTCAATTGTTTTTTTATTGATTAAAGGTAGTGTAGATCAGGCTGTTTTTTAAAGATAAATATCATCCTTTGTATTGAATGAAATCAGTTTTAAACAGTGATTCTCTTATTAACGAAAGTTTTAAATTAAAATCAACCTGAATAACCAGAAAAACGTAACTTTGTGCGCCGAATCAAAGCTTAATGAAGTTACTAAGTCATATTCTGTCCCCGGTATTTGGGATTGTATTTTTCTTAATACTACTGATTTTTCATCCTATACAGTGGTTAATGCTCAATGTTTTCGGCTATACCGCACATAAAAAATCAGTTGATTTGATGAATTGGTGCCTGGTAAAGGCCTTGCTAATCGGCGGTATTCGTGTTAAAGTTAACACTCCTCACCCACTTCCTGAAAATACTTCCTTAATCTTTGTTTCCAATCATCAGAGTTTGTTTGATATTCCACCAATGATCTGGACATTTAGAAAGTATCATCCAAAATTTGTATCTAAAATTGAATTGGGTAAAGGTATACCCAGTGTTTCATTTAATCTGAGACATAGCGGAGCGGCATTGATTGACCGGAAAGATTCTAAACAAGCCTTAGCGGAATTAGGTAATTTTGCAAAAAGAATCAATAAAAACAAGTGGTCAGCCGTGATATTTCCTGAAGGTACAAGGAGTAGAAATGGTCACCCCAGAGCTTTTTCTCAAAACGGACTTAAAATGATTCTTAAATATAACCCTGAAGCCTATATTGTACCTTTAACTGTCAATAACTCATGGAAAGTCTTTCGGTTTGGTAAGTACCCGATAGGACTTGGATCTCCAATTACAATTGATATGCATGCGCCGGTTCAGGTTAGTTCACTCCCTTTTGAAGAATTACTTAAAAAAGTAGAATCTACTGTAAAAGACGGGATCAATATTTAGTCTCCCCCTTTACAACGGGTATTCACATTTATTAACGATTAAGTCAATCTTTTATCAATATCTTTGTGTAGCATCCCGTTAAAAATCAATCACATGAAAAACATGCCGAGTTATTTACTACTTGTCACATTACTATCGGGCTGCATTATTGCAATCAATGAGAACAATTACCGTATTTTAAGTGACAAAGACAAAAAGTTGATCCTTCCATTTGATAGCACAAAAACTGGTCAGAAAGTAAGCAGTAGTGACAATTCCACTATTCTGTACGAAATCAATTCAAATGATATGAAACATTTTGCAGCTGATCAGAAATTTACCTGGGTGCATCTGTGGCGCCCTTACTGTGGGGCTGATCATTGTCAAAATATTAATTATTACAACCAAATTGTGGAAAAGCACAAATCTGACAGCTTGAAGTTTTTGCTCGTTTCACTGACATATGATTTAAAAACAATTCATCAAATTACCAAAAACTCAAACTATAACATGCCTGTTTTTGTGCTCCAGGACTCTCATTACGGACATAAACTTCAGCCAGGCACAACACTATTATACAGTGAACTGACATCAGATTCTTTGTCAAAAGATGATGCTATAAGCGCTACTGATTATTTCTTTATGGATTCAACGCTTATTTATATTGGAAACGGATCTGATACTTATGAATCAAATATTATTGACAGTTTAATCTCCAGCAATCAAAAATAGATTAAGTACTATTATTTTTTCGATTTCTTTTTGGCCTTTTCTGCCTTCTTTTCTGCTTTTTTAGCCTTTCGTTTATTATCCAGTTCTATTTGATCTAATATGTACTTTTTATATTGTTTTCGTATGTCTTTTTTAGAAGCCCATTCCAGTTGGTCAATCAAATACTGACCATAATCTTTTAAGGCCTTCTTTTTAATTTCGTGGACGCTCTTTTTATCTTTCTTTTTATCCTGTTTATCTTCTTTTACAGATTTTGCCATAGGTTTAATTTAATTACGATTACTCAATTGTTTCAAAGGTAATAAATTAGAAACAGAAATCCCGATTATAATAATCAGCTCAATACAGTCTTTTTAGTAACAGAAGCTACCAAAAACAGACTATTCAATGAAGAACAGTCTAAAGCCTTAACAATCCGAGTAATTTTCTTATTTTTGCATCTTCAAATTAGAGGAGAATAAAATGAGCAAAACATATCCTACTTATAATGGTTTAAACCTGCCAAATGTGGCAGAAGCTGTATTGGAGCGTTGGAAGACAGAAAACATCTTTCAAAAAAGTGTTGATACCCGTGAAGGTAAAACCCCTTTTATTTTTACTGAAGGTCCTCCTTCAGCAAATGGGTTACCAGGTATTCACCATGTTATGGCCCGTTCTATTAAGGATATTTTTTGCAGATACAAAACACTAAAAGGATTCCAGGTTAAACGAAAAGCCGGATGGGATACTCATGGTTTACCTGTTGAGTTAAAGGTAGAAAAAGAGCTTGGGATTACCAAGGAGGATATCGGTACTAAAATATCAGTTGAAGACTATAATAATGCCTGTAAAAAAACAGTCATGCAATTCACCGATATCTGGAATAATTTAACTGAGCGAATCGGTTATTGGGTAGATATGGACAACCCATATATTACTTATGACAGCAAGTATATGGAATCTGTTTGGTGGATTTTGGGTCAGATGTGGGATAAAGATTTACTTTATAAGGGTTATACTATTCAACCATACTCTCCCAAAGCCGGAACTGGTTTAAGTTCACATGAAATCAACCAACCGGGGGCTTACCAGGATGTAAAAGATACCACTTGTGTAGCGCAGTTTAAGGTAGCCGAAGGCCAAACACTACCATTTGAAAATGCAAATATTGAATTGGCTCACTTCTTAGCCTGGACCACTACACCATGGACCTTACCTTCAAATACAGCTTTAACAGTCGGACCAAAAATTGAATATGTTTTAGTACATACTTACAACCAATACACTAAATCGGAAATGCAGGTGATATTGGCCAAGAATTTAGTGGGAAAACAGTTTGGAAAAGGATACGAGCAGGTAGAAACTTTATCGGAAGTCCAGAGTTATACTGCAGATTCGAAGAAAATTCCGTTCACGATAGTTGGAGAATGTTTAGGTAGTGATCTGACTGGAATAAAATATGAACAATTACTACCATATGTTCTACCATATGAAAATCCTGAAAAGGCATTTGTAGTAATACCTGGAGACTTTGTAACCACTGAGGATGGTACTGGTATTGTACACACCGCCCCTACTTTTGGAGCGGATGATGCCCTTGTGGCAAAATTGGCCGGAGTTCCAGCCATGTTAGTCAAAGATGAAAATGGAAAGGCTGTTCCACTGGTCGACCTTCAGGGACGCTTCAGACCTGAGGTTAAGGATGATATTTTTGGTTTAGCTAATGAGTATGTCAAAGCAGAATACCTTGAAGAAGGTGAAGCAGCCAAAGAATTGGAAATTCAAAAAGTCAATTTAAAAGATATCATTGCCAATCTGAATAAATACCTTAGTGTAGATGAACGAATTACATTAAAGTTGAAAATTGAGAATAAGGCTTTTAAAATTGAAAAATACGAGCACTCCTATCCACATTGCTGGAGGACAGATAAACCAATATTATATTACCCGCTTGACTCATGGTTCGTTCGTGTTGAGCAAAACCGGGATAAATTAGTAAATCTGAATAAAGATATTAACTGGAAACCAAAATCTACAGGTGAGGGACGTTTTGGAAAATGGTTAGAAAATGCCAATGACTGGAATCTTTCAAGATCCAGATACTGGGGAATTCCAATTCCTATCTGGACCAGTGAAGACAAAACCGAGCAGATTTGTATTTCTTCCATTGAAGAATTAAAATCGGAAGCCGAAAAAGCAGTCAAAGCCGGTGTAATGTCATCAAACCCACTGGCGGATTTTGTACCTGGCGATATGTCGGAAGACAATTATAGCTTAGTTGATTTACATAAGAATTATGTAGATGAGATCGTTTTGGTTTCTGCTACAGGCCAGCCTATGAAAAGAGAATCTGACTTGATTGATGTTTGGTTTGATTCCGGCTCTGTACCATTTGCACAACACCATTATCCTTTCGAGAATAAAGAGCTGATTGATAACGGAAGTTTGTATCCTTCAGATTTTATTGCTGAAGGGGTTGACCAAACCAGAGGATGGTTTTATACCCAACATGCTATTGCGGGGTTGGTGTTTGATAAAGTATCTTATAAAAATGTAATTTCAAACGGATTGGTATTAGATAAAAACGGACAAAAAATGTCAAAGCGTTTAGGTAATGCCGTTGACCCGTTTACCACACTGGATACTTATGGCCCGGATGCTACCCGTTGGTATATGATTACCAATGCTCAGCCCTGGGACAATCTAAAATTTGATCTGGACGGTATTACAGAAGTACAAAGAAAACTGTTTGGTACTTTATACAACACCTATTCATTCTTTTCATTGTATGCTAACATTGATGGCTTCACTTATGCTGAACCTGAGGTGGAAAACAGACCTGAAATTGACCGTTGGATTTTGTCAAAACTTAATTCACTGATCAAAAAGGTGGATGAGGCTTATAACGAATATGAACCTACCAGAGCAGGACGTTTAATACAATCGTTTGTTATAGATGAATTATCAAACTGGTATGTTCGTTTATGTAGAAGACGCTTCTGGAAAGGAGATTATACTGAAGATAAAATATCTGCGTATCAAACCTTGTACACCTGCCTGGAAACAGTAGCTGTGCTAGGCTCTCCTATTGCACCATTCTACCTGGATCAATTGTTTTTGGACTTGAATTCAACTTCAGGTAAACACAAAGTAGATTCTGTACATATTGCTGATTTCCCGGTTGCAAATGAAAACGCAATTGACACTGACTTGGAAGAAAGAATGGGAATTGCTCAAAAAGTATCATCAATGGTATTGAGTTTACGTAAAAAAGAGCAGATTAAAGTGCGTCAGCCATTGCAAAGGATTATGGTACCGGTATTAGATCAGGATTTTGCCAGGCGAATTGAAGCTGTTAAAGATATCATCCTTTCAGAGGTTAATATTAAGGACATTGAATTGTTGGAAGATACCACAGGTGTTTTAGTTAAGAAAATAAAACCAAACTTTAAAACCATTGGTCCAAAGTATGGGAAACACATGAAGGCCATTGCCGGAATGGTTAATCAATGGAATGAAAGTGACATCCAACAGGTTGAACAGAATAACGGGTGGACCGGTGACATTAATGGTGAAAGTGTGAGCCTTGATCTTGCCGATTTCGAAATCATTACTGATGATATTCCAGGTTGGTTAGTAACATCTGAGGGTGGATTAACCGTTGCCCTTGATATTACATTGACTGATACGTTGAAAAGCGAAGGTATAGCCAGAGAATTGATTAACAGAATCCAAAATTACCGTAAAGAGAGTGGTTTGGATGTAATGGATAAAATCCAGTTAACCTTTGATGCCAATGAAATGGTCAGAAGTGCCATTCAGTCGAACGAAACTTATATTTGTAATGAGGTTTTAGCCACTTCTATTGCCTTCGGTGCTTTACCAAATGACAATAATTTATTGGCTGATTTGGAAGAAGGGGATACCCTGATTGAATTGGTAAAAATTTAATTTGTAACCAAATTATATGATAACGTTATAGGGCCATGAAAACTGTATTTTCATTGGCCCTTATTTTGTGTTTTGCCATACCATCTGTATGCCAAACCAAGATCATTGCCCATAAAAGCCACAGTGGTTTAATGTCTGCATTTTCAGCAAACGACTATGATGATAATATGGGAATTGTTCCTGTATTGATACTTAATGTTGATACTGTTATTAAAATAGACGAACAAAGGTTTGTCCATATCCGAACATTCCAATATGAATATGATCAAAATGTCAGACGAAGGGTGGATACCAGTCGTTATTCTGATTTGTTTCGTAATCATACACCTACATATGAATTGTTTAAAGCCAGTTTTAATGAAAATGCTGTTTTCATAGGGTTTGATTCCACCCAATTTGATCAGCAGCCCCCCATTACAGAAGAAAAAATGCTTCCAACAGGAGATATTAATCATAACTTACCTTCAGCCTTTCACCTCGTTTTAACCATTATAGCGTTAATGGCTATCTGCTCAGGGTTTATATGGCTTAGATTCAGGCAAAAATTAATTTTATGAAGACAATAATTACCCTTATCACTTTAATTTTCTATTCATTAACATTTGGACAAACCAAAGTCATTGCACATAAAAGCCACAGTGGAGACATGGCTAATTTTGACCCCACATTTGGGGTTGACAACATTGGTGAAATTATGATTGATCCGAAACTGGAACTACAGTATATTCAAAAAAAGCCAATTATGCCAGCCAGTGCATTTTATGCAGATACCCTGGTTAAAATCTCAGACTCTTCATTGATTCAAATCTCTAAAATTCCAATTTTCGCAGATTCAATTATCAGACAAATAGATACTATTGTCTATTCTCCCTCAACATTTAAGCCCCAAACAAAACAACAAGATCTGGAAGAATACTATCCACCAAAAGTTACATTTATAGGGTTTGACTCAACCAATACCAAATCGGAAAAAATAGAATCGCCTGTTCAAAACGTTAAACAAACTGATAATGAACAGTCATTCACTCCTGTTTTGCCATCTAAAAATGACAACAACACAAATGGATCTGGTTTTGCAACTTCATACTTAGTCCTTGGACTCTTCCTTTTAATGATTAGTTTGTCATTTGTAATTCTGTTCAGAAACAGGACCTTTTTCCAGTTAAATTAATGCTCTTCAAGGAGAAAGTCAGACTCACTTTTATTCGATTTATTGTTATTTATGCAATCGGATTTATACTTACTTTCCCATTTCCATACAATATCATGCCCGATATTGGTGGTTTATTCTCAACTGTATTTGAACCGGTAAACCAGTGGTGGATTCAATCGGTTTTTCAAATGAAGAGCGGCACCTCAACCATACTCTCAGATACAACAGGTTTATATGTCCACCTCATCAATTTATCCATCATATCATTATTAGGGACAATACTATGGTGGTTAATCACAAAATGGCAACAAAACAAACTGGTCTGGCAATGGTTTCATATCAGTATCTCGTATTATCTGGCATTAACTCTTCTGATATACGGCTTTAACAAAGTTTTCAAATTTCAGTTTTTCTTTCCTGAGCCCAATACCTTATTTACGCCTTTGGGTCAGTTAACACCAGACATTCTATATTGGTCAACCATAGGGACTTCCTATCAATATAGCTTATTTTCAGGCCTGATAGAAGTTGTCCCTGCAATATTATTACTTTTTAGAAAAACCAGATTATTGGGTGGCATTATTGCGTTAATGGTCATCATCAATATTGTCATGATTAATTTTGGTTTTGACATTTCAGTAAAAGTATACTCTCTTTTCCTGTTTTTACTTGCCATTCTGATTATATCTCCCCATATCAAACCTATTATAAACTTCCTCTTTAAAGGTATTCCTTCCGTACAAAACACTTACAACCCAACCATAAATTCAAAAAGTAAACTGTTGTTTTACTCAATTGGAAAACCTCTAATCATTGGGTTGATTTTTTTAGAAGTACTATTGCCTTATTTTGAATCACAAAACTTTAATGATGACCTGTCCGAACGACCTTACCTTTATGGAGCATACACTGTAAAATCAATCAAAAACGAAAGACCTGTCCAATTAAGTCAAAACATTAAGCATTTCTTTATTCATAGAAAACAATACTTTATCCTTCAATATTCAGATGATCAATTCGAATCTTTCAGATTAGAATATGGCAATGATTTTACAAATTTAAAATTAACCGATAGCGAAGACCGGTCATTCATTTGGACAGTAAAAGAACAATCCGGTTCGGATCAAATTATTCTTGAGGGACTTTTCAGGGATGGCCAGATTAAACTAACAGCAAAGAGAATTAAACTGGAACAACTTCCCGTATCAGGTAACAATTTTCACTGGACTATTGATAGTTACTAAATTCATTTACATAGTTTTACTTTCTTGTCAGTATTCCCGGGTTAAACCTTTATCAATTAAACCAGTCATAAAGTAAACACCTTTATGAGCTTGAAATCTGTTATCACACTTATTTGTGGATTCATTTTCTTTATATTCAATTACGATTCTTATGGCCAGGACGGCTATAGCATTGTGACACAAGATCTGGAAACATGGACCAGAGCAGGAATAAAATATAAGTACAATGATAATCTAACATTTAGATTTGATCAACAAATCAGGCTTAATAAGAATTCATCTATCACCGATCAGGTTTTGACTGATCTAAGCATGAAGTACCGTTTTAAAAATAATTTATACCTCAATGCCGGCCTTAGGTACCTTTTGGATAAGGATAATGACCAGATGTTTGATCATGATTTTAGGTTTAATTTTGATGCTGGTTATAAACACCGTGTGAGCCGGTTCTCTCTCAACTACAGAGTTCGTTTTCAAAGCAGAAATGAAATTGGACTTAGTTATCTGGAAGGAGATGAGCTTAAAAATAGCTTGCGCTTTAGGGCCGGTATTGGGTATAATTTTAAAAACTGGAAATTAGACCCTGCTTTTTCTACCGAGATTTTCAGATCACTTGACAGTGGCGAAGGTCAATTTGACAAATTAAGGTTCACACTTGGAACGAGTTATAATTTTAAGTCTTATGGGAAAATTGGTTTGTTTTACAGACTGGAACATGAGCTTAATGTCTCCTACCCCAAAACAACATATATCATTGGCTTAAATTATACTTATACATTAAAAAGAAAACAATAATATGAAAATCGTTTTTCAAATTATCCTATTATTCGCCTTGGTTATCACAGTTAACTCCTGTTATAAAGAGACATTTATAGCTGCCGGTGAAGGGCTTGATGACTGGACAACCACAACCCACTCCTCGTCAGCCAATCCTAACTACGATATTGTGTTTAACCAAAAAAAAGTCAATCGGTTTGATATTACAATATCGGAACAGGATTGGGAAATTATGCAGGATGATTTAGATGATATATATGGTGGAAGTTCTTTTGGTGGACCAGGCCCAGGAGGAGGCACTACATTCAGTGATGAAACTCCGGTTTATGTCCCTTGCAATATTGAATTCAATGGCACCAACTGGTACCAGGTTGGTATCCGATACAAAGGGAATTCAAGCCTTAAAGCTTATAGTTCGGGTGTTCAAAAGCTTCCATTTCGCTTGGAATTTGATCGGTTTTCAGATGATTATCCGGAAATAAAAGGACAAACTTTTTATGGTTTCCCTGCACTTTCAATGAGTAGTAACTATAATGATCAATCAAGTATGAGGGAAAAAGTAGCCTGTGATTTGTTCCGGGAATTTGGAGTACCAGCACCATATACTGCCTTTTATGAATTATACATTGATTATGGTGATGGCCCCGTTTATTTTGGACTTTATACTGCAGTGGAAATTGTTTTTGAAACACTTTTGAATAAGCAATTCGGAAACGAATCAGGCAATTGTTATAAGCCGGAAGACGAAGGTGCCAGTTTCTCGGAAAACGGATTTAACCTACAGGATTTTGAAAATAAAACCACAGGTGGAACCGGTGAAAATGATATTCAGGAATTATTTGATATTCTGCATGCCAGTTACCGTCAATCTGACACAATACTATGGAAATCAAACCTTGAAAAGGTTTTTGATATTACGGGCTTTTTAAAATGGCTGGCAGTTAATACGACCATTCAAAACTGGGACACTTATGGTAGAATGACTCATAATTACTACCTCTACCACGATCCTTCGGATGATTTGATTAAGTGGATTCCATGGGACAATAATGAAGCCTTTGAAGAAGGAAAAATGGGAGGAAGTTTATCATTCGAATTTTCGGAAATCAATGATGATGACTGGCCGTTAATTGGTTACATTTTAAATATTCCCGGTTATGAAAACGAATTTAAAATGCATATCAATAATTTTATATCGGATGTATTCGAAGACAATAAAATGCAAACGTATTATTCTGATCTGGAAATAATGATTCAAAGTTCAATGGAAAATGAAAGCAACGATTATTCTTTTATCAACAGCATTTCAGACTTTTCAAATGCAGTTGAAACGCTCAAAAATCATGTGGGCAACAGAATAACCATTGCAGAAAATTATGCTAATTGATTAAACTGACTTTTCAGTGTGTGACTTAAATGGCGGCTGGTATTTAATGGTTTCAGCTGTCATTTTTTCTCTGTCCAAAAAGCCATAATATATCCTTTTTGTACTCATTCCAAACGTTTACATCCTTCAGCGCTGAACCAACTCTTTTAAATTCCTTTCTGATTTCATATCCGGCATAAAAACCACCTAATAAATTACTGATTGACAACCCGATAAAAATACCTGGAATTCCCCATATTGAACCGATAAAAGTTAAGGGCAAAGTAAATATCACTGTTTTAACCAAACTTATTTTTAATGAATTCACCGGTAGTTTAAGCCCGTTAAATATGGAGGATGTAATAAGGTATAAGCCATAAGAAAAATAGGATAAACTTACCAAATAAAAATAGTTTGCGGTATAATCAATAACTTCACTGTTTTCAGTAAAAATACCTGCTATAGGGCGGATAAATATAAAAAGTATTAATGCCACCAATAGCCCTAAATAGGTAGCAGATTTCCCCCCAAAGGCAATAGCTTCTTCAATTCTTTGTTTTTGATGCGCTCCCATATTCTGAGCAATAAAAGGTGTAATTGCAGTACTGACTCCTAAAATACCAATCATGAGTAGCATTTCAATTCTGCCGGCAACACCAAATGCTGCAACTGCTAACGGTGATTGTCTGGCTAATAGAAAGGTCAGATACATTAATGTAAACGGACCGATAATTTGAGTAATAATAGTAGGAATTCCTAATTGATAGATTTCCTTTAATAATTGACCAAAAGAATCAGATGCTTTAGTTTTAATGACCAATAATTTGTCTTTCAGTAGTAGTAATACCATACCCGTAAAAACAAAAATCCATGATAAGACTGTGGCATAAGCCGCTCCCTGAATTCCCATTTCAGGTAATCCAAATTTTCCAAATATTAAACCGTAATCAAAAATTAAGTTAATCACTCCGGCTATTCCCATAATAACTTCCGGTTTGGTAATATTACCCGTTGCCCTGAGTGTACTCCCAAATAAAATCCCAACCGCTAATACGGGCATTCCGGATAACAATGGAATGGTATAGGCCTTTATTAATGGCAAAACAGTTGCTTCTGCTCCTAAAAAGCCAAATATTGACTCGATAAATACAATGGTCAGGGCAGATAAAACCGCTGATAAACCAAAAGTTAAAATACTACCCACATTATTGACCTTCTTTACTTTTTCAACATCACCACCACCGTACGACTGACCAACAATTATTGAAACGCCCACTGAAAGACCAATCAGTAAACCAATAAACAAAAAATAAATGGTAGATGAAAAACTTAGTGCCGTAAGCGCTTCTGCCCCTAATTGCCCTACAAAATAGGTGTCAATTACCTGAAACAAAAAAGTAGATAACATCCCAATACTGATTGGAAGGCTCATGGAAACGAGTGCCTTATTGGTTTTGTCTTTTAATAAGTCTGTCATTTTATCTTGTTTTAATTGTTTTATTTATTTGATTTATACTCAACACCGAACATCAATAAGGTGTTAGTTTTTTTGATCATGTCAGCTGCCTGATGATTATAAATAATATTTTGACTGACATTGAATGATAGTTTTTTAGTGAGCTGAAAATGAAGTATCACCGTATTGTTAATCCCCCATACGTTAGAATCAGTTACCGAATGATAGGTTGCAAAATCCCAAATCAGATGAAACCGCTTTTTTATGGGTAGGGACAGTTCGTTTAGTGTACCAATTGAAGGAGACATCAGCGTATTTTCTCCCAAAAATTTTTGCTCAAAATATCCCGCAAAACCCGAAACCCGGAAAAAATCTCCGGGACTTTTTTGTCTAAGATTAACACCAGCTCCTAATCCAAAATGTGTTGAATAAGCAATTCGATATGAATGTGCGAACCCATAAACACCTGTTATTTGCGGATAAACCCTGTTGAGTGGTTTATACCTGTAATTGGCTACCATCCACAAATCGTCTACTGCCTTGAATCCAATATTTAAATAATTGTAATTGGCATTTAGGTCTATACTGAATTTGCTGTTATAAAGGTTAAATCCTGCGGTAGGGTTGATACCAAACTGACTTAAATTCCCGGTTTGCATTCTGCCTCCAAACCTGACATTCCAATCCAGTATTAAACTGTCTTCTCCGGCAATAAGTGTACTTGAAAGAAGAGTAGTGATAAGGGCTAACAAGATGTGTACTTTAGTTTTCATAGTAAAAGTTATTCTGTTATTTCTCCAAACAAACCATTCTTAAAATCGTCATAAGCTTGTTCTATCTCTGCCTGGGTATTCATTACAAATGGTCCTCCAAAACTGACTGGTTCGTTTAAAGGTTCTCCTGACAAAATCAGTACCTGGGCAGCATTATCTGTTCGTATTGTAATTTCATCCCCCTGATTTGAAAAGTTTATTAATGAGAATGGTTCTTGTAATTGATCATTAATGTAGGCATGCCCTTCTAAAATGTAAACCATTAATCTATTCCCTGCTCTTACTCCGGAAATCGTAATATGATCTTCACCATTACTGATAAAATGACCTATCTGAGTTTTGGCTTTTGTTGTTATCGGTCCCTGAGCACCATTAAGCTTGCCACTGATAATCTTTAATCTGCCATTCTTCGTTTCTATTACAGGTATTTCTCCCTCATCCACATTATGAATATCAGGTGATGACATTTTCTCAATTTTTGGATTATTCACCCATAACTGCATTTCATGAAATCGTCCGGTTTCAACATGCGAAGCCATACTGCCACCATGGATAATTCCAGACCCCGCATTCATTCTCTGAACAGACCCACTGGATAAAACTGATTGATTGCCAAGAGAATCCCTGTGATTCATTCTGCCTTCAAACATAAATGTAATGGTTTCAAAACCCCGGTGCGGATGTGCCCCGTTTTTGCCATCTAAAAAATATGATTTCCCAACTTGTTGCGGCCCAATATGATCAAGCATTAAAAACGGATCTGAATCCCTGAACGTTTTAGTTGGAAAAGCCCTTTGTCCTCTTACTCCCGGTATTAAATTATCAATATTTGAATATGATGTTATTTTTGTTATTTCTCTTTTCATTTTTTCGATTTGTTTTTAGTACAATAATTGTACATACAATTGTTTGAGTAAAAAATTTTAACTCTTGATTTCGCGAATTCGTTTTATACTTCTGTCCAACGCCTTCTCATTAGTATGAATTGATCCACCATATGTAACAGAAGGATAGTTTTGAGGCTCAGCCATTAATAATACAAATTTTGCATTGCTGTTGGCTATCACTTTTATCAAACCTTCATTATTCTCCAGAATACTTAGGTGCCCTGATGGCACATCTGCTCCATGTAGTTTTAATGTTCCTTCCCTTGGAAAAATAAATCCTGTTGTTTGCGTTTCCGGAGTATTAAATACGAAAACATCTCCCTTGTTAAGCTGTACATCAAGATAAGTCATCTGATATGGTACCTTTAATGGTGAGGTAACATTCTTATAGGTTCCAGCAATAACTTTGACATTGTCAACCTGTGGTAAGTCTTCCGGCTTAATATTTTGATATTCAACTTCACTCTCTTCAAGTTCAGGAGGTAGTTGCATCCATAATTGATGAATTGTCAATGGCCAGCCTTCTGTTTTGACTTCATTTTTTTTAACATAGTTTTCCTGATGCCACACACCTCCTCCGGCCCTGATCCACTGCACACCTCCGTCCGGAATCATATTATCATTTTTACCGGAATCATCATGTACAAGGTTAGCCCCCTCAAAATAAGTAATAATTCCAATTCCTGAATGTGGATGCATACCGATAAACAGGCCATTATCATTTCTCATCATTGTACCTGCGTCAAAAAACACAAACGGACTGAGTTCCTCTCTTGTTTCGGGACCAGTAATGTATTGAATTCCATTTCTTGGTGTTTGTAATTGTTTTAGTCCTCGTTTCATGGTTTTTATTTATTGATTAATTTCTTTATAAGTCTTTTTAAAGTTTCCAGTTCATCAGGTGATAATTGAGCCATCATAGGTTGATGAAACTCTGATACTTTTTTTTCCAGTCGATCTAAAATCTCATTCCCTGTTTTGGTCAGTGTAATATCCATTTTTCTTCTGTTTGTAGCACACTCTTTCCTTTCCACTGCCGACTTATCAATGAGCTTGTCCACAATTCGTGTTACGTTACTGTTTCGCTGAACCATTTTACCTAATATTTCCTGGACAGTTAAAGGACCACCATTAGCTTCCCTTAAAGTTCTCAAAACATTGAATTGTGGCTCAGTATACCCTAACTCTTTAAGCTCCCGGCTAATTTGATCGGTTATCCAATGACCAGCAACAATCAATTGGTGTACTGTTTTAAAATATCTTTCACTCATACTTACAACTATTGTATATACAAATGTAATATTTTTTTCTTGTTCGAGCATATTTTTCAACTTTAAATTAAAAACGGGATTCATTACAAAGAACTTTATAACAAATCACAAGCTATAATTAAAAATATTTTCTTAAATTGTTAGCTACAATAAAACACCTATTTCACTGATGATAAATGAGAAAGAAATTGTATTGTTAGATGATAATGATGATACTAACTTTTACAATAAAGATGTTATTGAAGAAAGTCAGCTATTTGACGATATTTTAGTTTATACAGACCCCGAAGAACTATTAGACTTTATTAAGGACAGACTCAGTTCAGACGAAGCACTTCCGGGCGTTTTTCTTGTTGACATAAATATGCCGGAAATGGATGGCTTTGAATTTTTAGATGAGTTTGATGAACTAATTGGAGATACAACACAATTACCAAAGGTTTATATTCTGTCTACCTCAAGCCATAAACGCGATCATGAGCAATATGAACGATCCTATCTGGCCGCAGGTTATATCGTTAAAAAAACGTTCAATCTTGAAACACTACAAGGTTTATTTGAAACGTAATTTTTCGTAATGAAATGAGTGTACGCTATAAGTTCTTCATCTATGGATTCATATTTGGTTTATGTTTTCCTGTTGGTGCTGTTTTAATTGATGGATTTTACACTTATGGTGAGTTTTCATTCTCCAAAATAGGATTTTATTTTAGTAATAACTTACTCCATTACATCATTAGTTCAGCTCCGATTATTTTAGGAATGGCTTTTTATTTTATTGGCGTTAACGTCCATAAACATCAAATTGAAACTAAAAAAGCAAAGCAAGCCAATAAACATTTACAACAAACCAACGACGAACTGGATTCCTTTAATTATCATGTGTCTCATGACCTGCAAACAGTGCTTCACAATATTGACTCACTATCAAGAATGCTTGAAAAATACATCTCACCCTTTCGGGAGGATAAGGTCAGGGATTTACTTGACAGACTTCAACGGGTTTCCAAAAATGGTAACGAAACTGTTGCCAGTTTTTTGAAATTTGCTGACTCAAACACTATTATTTTTGAGGAAAATCAGGAAGAAATTCAAATTGCAACCGGTATTGATGAATTGCTATCTGTTCATGAACTGACTGAAAAAATAGAGATAAATTACCTTAAAAAAGATTTTGATTCATTGATGATCAATCCAAAAATATTTGAAAGTGTTTTCCTGAACTTAATCACAAACGCTATTAAGTATTCTGACGATTTCCCAAAAGTGAATATCGCTTTAACCAGGACAAAGCAAATGAACGTAGTTGCATTTACGGATCACGGAATAGGTATAGATTTGAAAAAAAATGAAGACAAATTATTTGCCCCCTTTAAACGAATTAAAAACAAAAAAAAGGTGCAAAGTAATGGCGTAGGACTTTATTTGGTTAAAAAGATCATTACCAGCATTGGTGGTTCTATAACAGTTGAAAGCGAATTAGACATAGGTACAACCTTCTTCATTCATTTTCCTCAAAACCAACAACCTTATTAAACAACTAGTTATCAGGGAGTGCAAAAAAATTGCCCAAATTGAATTAAAACAAATTAACCAGACTCTCGTCAACAAAGTTTGGCAAGGTCACTTTTAAATTCGGTGTCCGTTCCATTTCCCTCTTTATTGCAAATATAGCACCTTCATTTCTGGCCCAGCTTCTTCTTGAAATACCATTGTTAACATCCCAGTGCAACATCATTTTCAATCTTCGGTCAGCATCTTCCGAACCATCTAAAAGCATTCCAAAACCACCGTTTATCACTTCTCCCCATCCTACTCCACCTCCATTATGGATTGAAATCCAGGTCGCACCACGGAACCCATCTCCTATTACATTATGAATAGCCATATCTGCGGTAAACTTAGAGCCATCATAAATATTTGAAGTCTCTCTGTATGGTGAATCTGTACCTGAAACATCATGATGATCTCTTCCTAAAACAACCGGTCCGATTATACCCGCTTTAATGGCATTATTAAATGCCTCCGCAATTTTTGTCCGACCTTCGGCATCAGCATATAATATTCTGGCCTGCGACCCTACTACAAGATTATTGGCCTGTGCTCCCTGTATCCATTGAATATTATCAGCCATTTGTTGCTGAATTTCAGCAGGAGAGTTTTTCCTGATATTTTCAAGTACTTCACAAGCCATTTCATCTGTCTTCTTTAAATCTTCAGGCTTACCGGAAACACAAACCCATCTGAACGGACCAAAACCATAGTCAAAACACATAGGTCCCATGATATCCTGCACGTAAGAAGGATATTTAAAGTCTATTCCGTTTTCAGCCATTACATCAGCGCCAGCCCGACCTGCTTCAAGTAAGAATGCATTACCATAATCAAAAAAGTACGTTCCTTTTGCCGTATGATTATTAATTGCTGCAGCATGTCTCCTCAACGTTTCCTGAATTTTCTCCCTGAATAATTCCGGTTGCTCAGCCATCATTGTATTGGCTTCTTCAAAACTCATACCAACGGGGTAGTATCCTCCCGCCCATGGATTATGTAAAGAAGTCTGATCAGAACCCAAGTCAATATATATATCTTCTTTATCAAATTTTTCCCAAACATCTACTACATTACCCTGGTACGCAATTGAAACCACTTCCTGATTTGACCGTGCTGTTTTTACTCTTTCACACAATGCATCAAGGTCACTGATTACCTCATCCACCCAGCCCTGCGAATGTCTGGTTTCCGTTGCTTTGGGATTTACCTCAGCAGTTATAGAAATTACTCCCGCAATATTTCCAGCTTTAGGCTGGGCACCACTCATTCCTCCTAAACCAGCTGTAACAAAAACTTTTCCCGCAGTCGTCTGATCTTTTAATTTTCTGCATGCATTTAATACTGTTATAGTAGTACCATGTACTATACCTTGCGGACCAATATACATATATGATCCTGCCGTCATCTGACCGTATTGTGAAACACCAAGTGCATTCATTTTTTCCCAGTCATCCGGTTGGGAATAGTTAGGAATCACCATACCATTTGTCACCACTACCCTTGGAGCATCCTTATGCGAAGGGAATAATCCCATTGGATGACCAGAATACATTACCAAAGTTTGCTCATCTGTCATTTCTGACAAGTATTGCATACATAAGCGGTATTGCGCCCAGTTTTGAAATACCGCACCGTTTCCTCCGTATGTTATTAATTCATGTGGATGTTGCGCCACAGCATAGTCCAGATTATTCTGAATCATCACCATTATAGACTTAGCCTGTTCACTGTTTCCAGGATAATCAGAAATTGGTCTGGCATACATTTTATAATGTGGTCTGTACCTATACATATAAATACGACCATAATTTTTAAGCTCTTCCGCAAACTCCTTTGCTAACACCTCATGCTGCGATTCAGGAAAATACCTTAATGCATTTTTTAAAGCCAGTTGTTTTTCTTCCTTACTTAAAATATCTTTCCTGTTAGGCGCATGGTTGATATTTTTTTCATAAGGTCTGGCTTCAGGAATCGAATGGGGAATTCCTATTTTGATGTCTGCTTGAAATTCTTCTAAAGTCATGCGAAATAATTTTTTTCAAAAATAAAAAAGACATGGAACCTACATACCTTTAATTCCTTTTTTTATTTAATCTACTTAATTAAAACTTCACACAAAAATAATATCTTCAAAATATAGGATTCCAATAACATTATAAATTTATGAATCCCTCAAGCCCAAAAAAACCTTATTATTGTAGGGTATAAATCAATTAAATTAAAACAAGATGAAGAAAAAATTACTTTTGTCGGTTGGATTATTGAGTGGTTTTGTTGCTACTGCACAATTACCAGTTAGTACTACACCGGAAAATAAAAATGTAATTCTGGAAGAGTTTACCGGAATTGCTTGTACGTTTTGTCCTGATGGTCACGTTAAGGCAAACGACTTCAAAGCTACTAGCCCAGACGATATATTCTTAGTTAATGTACACGTAGGTGGTTATGCTAACCCTCAGGGACCTGGAACTGACTTCAGAACTCAATTTGGTACAGCATTAGCAAATCAATCAAACTTAGCAGGTTACCCTGCCGGAACTGTAAACCGTCACGAGTTTGCCGGAATGCAACAAAATGGTTCAGGTACTGCGATGAGTAGAGGAGACTGGGCAACTGCCGGTAGTCAAATTTTAAACGAAGCATCTTATGCTAACGTTGCTCTTGAAGGTACTATTGATGCTGTTACAAGACAATTAACTGTAGATGTTGAAGTACACTTTACCGGTAATACTGCACCAGCTTCAGTAAATTTAACTGTAGCCTTATTACAAAATGGAGTTGAAGGACCTCAAACAGGTGCTGCTAACTTTAACCCTGGTAATATTTTACCAAACGGTAACTATGTACACAACCACATGTTGCGTCATTTCCTTACCGGACAATGGGGTGATGTAATTACAACTACTACTCAGGGAACTACTTATTCTCAACAGTATACCTGGACTATTCCTGCTGACTTAAATGATGTAGCAATGGAGTTAGGTGATTTCGAAATTGTAGCTTTTATTGCAGAAGGACAACAAGAAATCGTTACAGGAAACGACGGACCATTAACTTACACTAACTTATCAAATGATGATGCAGAGTTAAGTAGCGTAATGACTTACGACGAAATTTGTGGAACAGACGTTGTACCTACAATTACACTTAAAAACTATGGTGACAACCCATTAACTGCTGCTACTATTACTTATGATATTGCAGGACAAAATCAAACAAACCACCCTTGGACAGGTAACTTAGCTACTTTCGAAGATGAAGAAGTAACTTTACCTGCAATTGCTTTACCAGCTGGTGGTGGTGTATTAAATGTTACTATTTCTGATGCAAATGGAAACACTGACCCTGTAATGACTAATAACTCAATGACTACGTCAGCGATTAGTGAAACAAGTAATGCTTACTCAGGTTTAAGTTATACATTTGTATTTAACCAAGACAGATATGGATCTGAAAGTACTTGGGAATTTGTTGATGATAACGGAACTGTTGTTTCAAGTGGTGGACCTTACGGTAACTTAGCTGCTAACGGAACTCAGGCTCATACTTCTCAGGTAAACTTCCCTTCTACTGGATGTTATACTTTATTTGTATATGACTCTTACGGTGACGGAATCAACGCTGGTTACGGAAACGGAAGCTTCTCATTAACAAATAATGAGTTGAACACAATGGAAATTTATAGCAATGGTGTATTTGGTAGCGTACACAGAACGCCTTTCGCTATTACAACATCTGAGTTAAGTGTTGAAGAAAATGAATTAGCAACTGATGTTTCAATTTACCCTAACCCGGTTACTGCTGCTGCTAATGTAGTATTTACATTAAATGACGCTACAAACTCAAGAGTTGAAATTTACAATGCAATTGGTGAAGTTGTTTACACTCAGTCTAACTTAGTTGAAGGTTTAAATAACATTTCAATTGATGCTGCTGACTTAAGCAACGGAATGTACTTCGTGACTATTTCAAATGCTCACGCTAGAACTAACAAAAAATTCACTGTATCTAAATAATAACAGATACTGAATAAATTTAAAGCCGGTGAAATTCACCGGCTTTTTTTATGTTTTTGTAGTTTCAGTAATGAGAATTTTAAAGTATTTAAGGTACTATCAAATCAGATCTGAACAGTAGTTGATGACCAGGTATTCATTAGAATTTAAGTCGTTTCCGAATAACTGCTGTATAGGTAGAACCTGAAGTTAATTTTGTATCATTCGTATCATTCATGTAAAAAACGAATTTGCCGTTAAAACCCTTTCTTATTTCTTTAATATTGTTTTCATTGATTATATACGACCGGTTAATTCGCATAAAATGATCCGGAATTTTCTTTTCTAACTGGCTTAATGATTGTGAAATTAAATGCTTCTTACCTGTTGGTTGATACACTACAGTCATTTTATCTTCTGCCTGAAAAAAGGCAATATCATCCAAATTAATAATCGTAATTTTATCACCTGAATGAACTGTGATACTTACCAGTTTTTTTTCAGGCATCATTTGAGCCAATAAAGTGCGTAAATTGTCTTCACTAACAGGTGTACCAGTATCTTTTTTCATGACACTTTTCATTTTATCGATAGTGAGTTCCAAACGTTCGGGTTTGATAGGTTTGAGTAAATAGTCGATCGAATTCTCCTCAAAAGCTTTAATTGCATATTCATCAAATGCTGTGGTAAACACAATATAAGGCTGGTAAGGTAATTTTAACACCATATCAAAACCATTCATCACCGGCATTTGAATATCTAAGAAAATAAAATCTGGTTTTATTGATGAAATCAACTCTAATCCCTCAGCTCCATTAGAAGCCTCTCCTACGATCTCTATAAGGTTCCCATAAGGTGCTAACAATTTTTTAAGTCGTTGACGCGCCAACGACTCATCTTCAACAATAATAACTTTAAATTTCTGCATGTCTCACTTTATTGGTTTGCAAACAGATTTCAATCCTTTTTTCAGGTTTATTTAGTATCTTAAAACTATAGGCGTTACCATATAGCAGATCAAGTTTATCGACCGTACTTTTCAAACCATATCCGGAATTAATATTTTCCGGGAAATTAGGCCCATTATCAAAAACAATGATAAAAAGTTCATCTTCAGATAAACTAATGAGCAATTTGATCAATCCTTTTGTAATTTTTGAGGTTCCATGTTTAATGGCATTTTCTATCAAAGGTTGGATTAAAAATTTAGGGATCTCCCTTTCATTAGCTTCCGGTTGAACACTTATTTCTACTGCCAACTGATCCTGAAACCTCACTTGTTCAATTTCAAGATAGGTTCTTACCAATTCTATTTCCTGTTTAACTGTTGCAAAATTGGTGTTTTTTGAATTGATACTGTATCGGAATAAGTCTGACAAAGACAAGACCATTTTTTCAGCCTTATAAGGATCTTCATGGATTAAACTCACAATTGAATTAAGTGAATTATACAAAAAATGCGGATTGATTTTAGCATGGAGTGCATCCAGTTCCGACTTAATTTTTAATTCGTAAGCCTTACTCAATTCCCGTTCCTTTTCTAATAATTTCATTTCTCCTCTTTCTTCACTGGATTGTCTTAAAAAAACAGGTAAGCCTACTACAAAACTGATGAAAACATTTGTCACAAAGTTGGTCATCACCGGTGAAAGGTTAAAACTACCAACACCAATATAGTCATCATCAATCACACCTAGTTGATGGGAGATTAGCTCCGCAATACCTGTTCCAACAATTACCCCCAAAACCATAGCTGATGTTTTAAGAGATATGAGTTGTGAAGATGTTTGGCAATAGTGACTGAATTTTTTCTTAAAGGCAAATATGACATTAACTGTAAAAAGCGGAATAAACACTAATTCATAGTAAAAAACCAGCGCATTTTTTCGAACTAATGTTGTCCAGGGAACCTCTGTTGACAAGATGATAATAGCATCCAATAAAATGAAAAGCAGAGGGCCTCCCAATATCCAAAGAATATAATGCTTATTCTCTTCTCGCCAACTTCGATTAAATCTTTTGATCCCTGTTTGAATTTCCACCTTTATTTTTTCTTAATAAAATACAACCTTTTGCGTGCTTATTACTTTTTGATCGCTGATGACCTGAATCATAAATACACCTTCTCCTGTTTCGCTTTTAGAAAACAATAATTGATCATTATCAAATTGCCCTGAAAGTACCTTTTTACCAGCAATGTTATAAATTTCAAAACTAGTGTTTTCTCCTGTAATTTCATTTGGTAACTCCACTAAAATCTGATCGTGACTAGGGTTAGGATAAGCATTCAATTTCACTTCTACCTGTTCTTCTACAGACAAAACATTATGAACTGCATACTCCAAAATATCAATAAGTTCTTGTTGTAAATCACGGGTTTCTGCATAAAACCCCTGATCTATACTAATCACCACCACGCTAAAATCACTTTCAACACTATAGCTCATTTCCGAGTGTTGCATAGTCGCTCCACCGTGAATATAATATGGTCTTCCATTATATTGGATTCGTTCAATTCCCAAACCGTAAACGTTTCCACCACCAAAATTAGTTCCTGTCTTCATTTTATCAAATGCCACCTGACTTAAAATATCTCCCCTAAATAATTGACGACAATAGGTTGCAAAATCTTCCGGCGTTGACACTATACCCCCGGCAGCCCATGTTGCACTCATCAGAGCATACAACATATTCGGATTCCAGTAATTCGCAACTCCGGGGCCTAAAAAAGCACCCGTTTTTATCTGAGTATAGGTATCATAAGTATCCATGTACATATTATTCAATCCAAATGGAGAAAATAAACGATTATATAATACGGTATGGAGTGGCTGACCTTCTACTGCTTCTATAACCTTTCCCAATAACAAATAATTAGTATTAGAATAGTTAAATGATACGCCTGCAACACCTGTTGGGGGTAGCAAAAAGGTAGACAATAAGCTATCAGGCGTCCAAAACGTACTTTGATTATTAAATAAAACAGAATCGATAAAATCAGGATGTTGTGTATAATCTGATAAACCACTTCTCATAGAAAGTAATTGTTTCAATGTAATACCGGAAGGGACATTATCCACAACACCGATATGGTGATATAAGGTATCGTCTATTGATAACAAACCATCATCTTCCATCATGAGCATAACTGCAGATATCATTGACTTAGTATTGCTGCCAATGTCGTATAGCATATCAGTGTCCAGTGGATCATTACCATAGTTTCCGTGGGCAGTAGACCATACCGATCCATCAGGAAAAACTACAGCTCCGGTAACACCTTGCATACCATTATCCATTGCAAAATTAACCAGCGTTTGTTCAAGTGTATCTGCAAACTGAACATTCATTTGAGCAATCAATGAATTATTAAAAGTCAATACTGTCAACCCAATGATAAGGTTGAAAGTTATTTTCTTAGCACTTTGTAAAAATCGTTTCATGGTAAATTGTTTTTGTTAATACAAATCTATACCCGACACAACGATTCAACAATAAAATTCTGACGAACCCCATGATATTTCTGACGAACTTACTCTCAGTAATTTTAAACGCGGATTCAAACCATTTCCATTTATAAATAAGGCAGGTAAATGTCAGGGCACCCACAAGTACACTGCTCAATCTTCACTAATTATTGTTTTTAACTAAAAAACGGCCGGGTTAACCCGGCCGTTTTCTTTAATCTATTGTCTAAAATTTATCGATCTTCTAATCTCTGTTCCCCAGCAGTACCATTACCCAGTACACCAGGTTTGCAATTGCTGCTAAAGCAGCTACAACATAAGTCATGGCGGCCCACTTCAGGGCATCCTTTGCTTTGTCGTATTCATGGCTGCTGACAATACCATTGTTTTGAACCCAGGCCAAAGCCCTGTTACTGGCATCAAATTCTACCGGTAAGGTTACCAATGCAAATAAAGTCACCACCGATTGCGCCGCAATAATAACATAGATCACCAAGTCTACCGGAAATACAGAATATAAAAAGTAACCTCCAAACATAGTAGCCATTACAATAATATTCATAATCATACCACTTGCATTCTGGATTGGCACTAATTTCGATCTTAAAGTTAACATACTGTAAGCTGTGGCATGTTGCACAGCATGACCTACCTCATGTGCTGATACTGCGGTTGCAGCAACACTCACCTCATTATATACAGCTTCACTTAAATTAACGGTTTTGTTAACCGGATTATAATGATCGGTTAATTGTCCCTTTACACTTTGCACTTTCACATCATAAATACCATGTTGCTCCAACATTTTTTCAGCAACTTCCCGTCCTGAAAGACCAATATTTAACCTTTCCTTTGAATACTTCCTGAATTTAGATTTTAACCTGCTACTGACAAACCAACTGATTCCCATAAATACGAACCCGATCAGCATTGGTATAAAATAAACCGTTCCTATTCCTAAACCTTCTTCTCCCATTTGTTTTAATTTTTTTGATTAATCTCTACCTAAAAATCTGAGTAAAAACAAAAATAAATTGATGAAGTCAAGATATAAACTTAATGCCCCCATGATAACAGCCTTCTTACCATCCTCACTTCTTCCATCTATTGACATTCCAATGTGTTTAAGTTTTTGCGTATCATAAGCTGTAAGACCCGTAAAAATAAGGACTCCAATTCCACTTATTACAAAATCCATTGTTGAAGATTCCATAAAGAAATTCACCAGCATGGCAATTAGTAAACCAATTAAAGCCATATACAAAATGGAGCCAAATTTAGTTAAGTCCGTTTTTGTAGTATACCCAATAATTGCCATAGCACCAAAAGTACCTGCCGTCACCAAAAAGGTTGTCGTTAAAGCACCTAAACTGTAGTAAAAAAATATGTAACCTAAACTTGCACCCATCAAAAAGGAAAAGAGAATGAATATTCCCAGCATTCCGGAAAAGGAAAATTTCTGGTATCTGAATCCCATTAACAAAACAAGCCCCAATGGCGCAAATGTAACGACCCAACCTAACACGGATCTTGAACCATCAGCATTATGTAATAAGGAGGTGAGTGAATCTATAGTTCCAAATGCATAAGCAGCAACTCCTGAAATAATCAATGCCAATGTCATGTATGAAAATACATTCGACATAAAGGATTTTGCCAACTCCCCCCTAACAACTGTGTCATTATTATAGTTATCTAATATTCTATTATCCATTTTATTTTCTGTTTTTATACTCAAATTTACTTATTTATTTTATCCCTATTTGTCAAATTTAAAATATTTAACATTTGGTTAGATAGGGATTGTACAAATACCTTACCTTTGCGTAAAATCTGACAGATTGTCTTAAAAGAACAGAATATGATTATTGTAACCGGGGCTGCAGGCTTCATTTCGTCATGCCTTGTAAGTGAATTAAATGCAAAAGGATACCAGAATATTGTAGTTGTAGATGACTTTTCCAAACAGGAAAAAGTAAATAACCTGGTAGGTAAATCAATTATTGCTAAAGTTCCCCGGCAGGATTTTTTTAAATGGGCTGAAGACTTTAAATCGGAAATAGAATTTATTTTCCATTTGGGAGCCAGAACGGATACTACTGAGTTTGACAAAGCTATTTTTGATGAACTTAACGTTGAATATTCTAAAAAAATGTGGCAATTATGCGTTGAAAATCAAATTCCATTGGTGTATGCCAGTAGTGCCGCAACATACGGTTTGGGAGAATTTGGCTATGATGATAATCACGATATTATTGATCAATTAAAACCACTTAATCCTTACGGCGATTCAAAGAACGAATTTGATAAATGGGCATTGGAACAAACTGAAACACCTCCTTTTTGGTCGGGACTTAAGTTTTTTAATGTATACGGCCCTAATGAATTTCATAAGGGCAGAATGGCCTCAGTTGTATTCCATTCCTTTAATCAAATTACAAAAACAGGTGGAATGAAATTATTCAGGTCTCATAACCCTGAGTATAAAGATGGAGAGCAGTTAAGGGATTTTGTGTATGTGAAGGATGTAGCCAACGTTTGTATGTATTTAATGTCAAAACAGCCTGAAAACGGATTGTATAATTTGGGAACTGGTATAGCCCGTTCATTTTTGGACCTGACAAAAGCCACATTCAATGCTATGCAGATTGAACCGAACATATCGTTTATTGATACACCAGAAGACATCAGAGACAAATACCAGTATTATACCAAGGCTAACATGTCAAAACTAATTGAGAGTGGCTACGACCAGCCTTTTTACAGTTTAGAAGAAGGTGTGAAGGACTATGTGGAAAATTATTTAAGTCCAAATGAGTATTTATAAAACACTCATTTGGACAAATTATTAATACTTTACTTTTTGGTAAACGCCAGTCTAACCACCTCAGGATAGACATTACCAAATTTAGAATTACACCAGGTCTTTAGTTTTTCTCTTTCTTCAGATGTTTTAATCCACTTGATTGCTTTATTGAGTTCTTTTTGAAAGAGTATCTTATCAAAACTAACCTTGATGAGAATTTCCTTACATAGTTCTAACATACTACTTAAAGATTTTTTTGGGGGTGTCTCCCAAATTTACACATTTGATTGAATAAATGGCTACTTTTCAGTATTTTTTTTATTAACAATCACTACCAATTGGCTATTAGTACGTTAATTCAGCGGATTTGTTGTGCTGATTTTTAGAAATTATGTTTAATCACTTGTAAGATTTCATTTGACCCCTTATCATAAACGTAGATTAAAAAGTGCATTGAGGTTCCATCAAGTCCATCCGGAATTTTATATGAGAAATCATTAGTGAATTTGTCATTTTTTCGAACTTCATCACCTGTAAGTGTTCTTCCAAACGACTCCCCTGCAAATACATTACCAATATGAACATCATGATGCTCATAATCTTCAACGTCTGCACTCAATACTTTTTGCCAGTCTACTATTTTATTCTGAATAGCATATATTACAATGGAATACTCTCCATCCATGTCCTCTAAAAATTCAGTTTCAGTATGAATGTAAATACCATTAGTTTCAGGGAAATAATTTGATTTTGCCTGAATATTAACCATAAGGCCGGTCGTTAACAAATTTGTTGTTGTAGCTGACCATGTTCCGGCCTGATGAAATATTTCATTACTGGCATTTAAAGTTCGGTTAACCGAACCTGTAGGGTTCGCAAAATCATCTCCACCAGCAAGCGTACTGGCTATATCTTTTCCTTCAGTGGTTGTAAAGTTTCTTGTATATTTTCCGGTTGCATTGGTATCCTGAAAAACACCGGTTCCCGCAGGCGAAGGAGTTGCATGAATTGCAGCGATAAAAACCCGGCCCGGGTTAGCAGCGGCAATATTTTCAGCTTCCTCGGCAGCGGCCGGACAAAATGCACATTTATGACCAGTAAAGTCTTCAATTAATACATTTCTTTCAGTATTTGTATTCGGCTCAAACTCTGGTGCTACATAATCGTAAAATACACCAGGATATAAGCTGGTATCTAATTCCGTTTGAACAATATATGGTTTGGTCACTTTATCACATGATACATTTGAAAGCAATGTGATTGATAACAAACCTAAAAAAATAATCCTTTTCATAATCCCCTTTTTAAAAAGTAGTGGTAAATGTGAATGTTAAACCATTTGTTGCCGGAACTGGTCTACATACTCCACCAATACATAAAATTCCTTCCCGCTGCTTACCATAAGATAAAATAAATCGGGAAGCATCCATAGTATAACCAAATGATCCCAGTAAAAAGTGTTGTCTGTCCTCTACTACCGGGTTTCCGTAATTATACTGATCCATAAAAGCAAAAAACCATTTTGGAGAAATAGTATATTCTACCAATGCTGTAGCCCAATCCCCTCTGTCTTTTTCTGCAAATAGCCCTTGTAATTCCACTCTTATATTGTGTTTTCTGCTGATTTTATAAGAACCATCAAGAACAAAAATATCAGATTTAATATAACCCTTTGCCAGCTTAGTCACTTCATTTACGTCATTATTGAATATAAAGTGGTAGTACGATACTGCCAGTTTAAATTTCTTATTGATCTTACGTTTGATCTCAACATTAAAATCTAAGTGATATAAACTATCACTTTTGTCAAATGGTCTACCCACATAAGCTATTGCATCTCTTGAAAAATCACCTTCTGATGCATGTCTGATTGGTTTAAATGCAGTTGCCAGATTTACATTAATAGTTGTTCCATACTTCCCTCCCAAGGTAGTTTTTCTTGGAATATTATACAATAAATCAAACTGATAGGCAATTTCACCACTAGGCACTGATGCATAAGGATAAAGTGAAGCCACTAAATTATAGGTGTGGTTTTTAGTCAAAGCCGGTAAAAAAGATACCATTAACTGATTCCCTTCTACTGTTCGATCAGCTCTGTAAAACATATTATCGATTGACTTGGCAGAAAGTAATACTGCAAACCCCTTTCGGGAATAGCCCATATTAACCAAGGCACCATGTCCGGAATTATAGATGTAATTATTATTGCTCGACGGATCATTAATTTTATGAATATACTCCCCGTTCAAGTACACATTCTTGTATTTTAAATCTAATCTTCCGCCATAAGAAGCGACATTTTTTGGTAACACCAAAGTATCATTTAAACCACCCTGATAACGGCTGACAAAACTACCACCAAAGGCTACTTTTAATTTTGATTCTGCCATAGAAGGTACCAAATCATTCAAAGAAACCTCTCCATCAAGCCCTCTCACAATCCCCGGAGATAAATTAACTCTACCCTCACTGAAATTATATCGCATTTTACCATAAACTCCCTTTAGATGCACCCCTTTAGCAGGACTAAATTTTATTTTAGCACCGTCCATGGCGTTGTCTAAACCAACAGCCCTTGCTTCATATGACCTCAGAATTAAACCACTTCCAAACTGCTCATAAAAGTTTCCTGCTACAACAGATAACTTCTCGTTTGAATACTCTACGAATCTGTAACCTATTCCTGTACCGGAATAAAAAGCAGGATAACCGGCAATTGATGGTAAATAACTTTCAAATCTTACGCCTGCTCTAAAGTCTCCTAAAGAATAGTTGACATTAGCATAAGAATTCAACACACCCTTTTGTTCCGGGGCAAAAGCATTAATTGTGGAATCGTCCTGCAAATACTGAAACATACTTTCAATATTACCAGTCACGGTACCACCACTCCCCATCTGACCAAAACCGGTCAAACCAAGTGATGTAAAAAAAGAAATTAATGTGAACCGTTTTAAATTAAATGTTTCGGGTAGTTTAAGTGTCATTTATTTTAATTTACTAATTCTAAAACGTGGTCGTAAAGTGACTCTTCATCTCCTGGTACAAAACCACTATGAGAATAAACGATTTTACCGTTTTTATCAACTAAAAAAGTATGAGGTACATTATTTACACCCATTGCTCTTCTAAAATCACTATTAACATCCATCCAAATATCGTACTCCCACGCTGATGAGTTAACGAATGGTTTTACCATATTTTTTGTTCTTTCATTATCAATTGAAACTGCCACAAGTTTAACACCAGTTTCATCTTGCCAGTCAGGATACAATTCATGAATAGTACTCAACTCTAACTTACAAGGCTTACACCACGTAGCCCAAAAAGATATAATTACAGGTTTTCCATCATTTGACAACTCACCTGTATTGATTGTATTACCTTCCATATCTTTTAACTGAACTGCCGGCAAAGTTTTTCCCTCAGTTTCCTGATCACTGTTTCTGTATGCAAACGAGAACCCAATCAATACACTAACTGCTAATAATAAACCTACTTTTTTCATTGTTTTAAAAATTTAAATTGTTATTCTGATGTATGGTTTTACAAAAACCGAACCATAAACAAAAAGACTACAAAGCAAATGTAAAAAAATAATACCAACTCAACAGTCTAAAAATTGCCTCTATTCTTGATATCCAAAAAAATCAAACACCACGGAAACCGGCTGTATAAACTGAAAAAGCATTTTCCATTATTGGATTCTACTTTAACATTATTATTAGTGAAAGAGTTGGATTCCTAAATAATTACCCTCCGGAAGTCTGAGTCCAAAAGCTATTATACACGGCTTTTTTTTCTTATATTTGTTTAGGAAACAACTAATTTTTGGAGATATGAAAAAATTTTACTTCGCTTTACTTTTTATTGGTTCATCACTTAGCCTGTCTGCTCAGATTGAGGTTTATGCTGAAGGAACGACTACTGACATTTCAGGAACAGAGGTTTATGCCACTGGTGATGATGCAAGCATGCACTACTATTTTGATTTAAAAAATGTATCCGGCAGCCAGATTGAATTGACTGTTCGCCGTCAGAAATTACAGGATGTTTCCGGTACAACAGATTATTTCTGTTGGGGTCAAAGCTTACTGTTAGGACAGTGTTATGAAGCTATGGCTGTGTCACCTCACAACCCATGGACAGCTCCTGACGATTATACATTTGATGATGATGCTACAGGTATTCTTCACACTTACTACAATCCAACAGAAGAGGGAACTGCAAAATTCAGATATTACTTTGTTGACGATAATGATGTAGCTGTAGATTCTATTGATGTTGTTTACAGTATGTTTTTATCGGTTAAACCGCAACAACCAGTTGACATTTCAATTTATCCAAACCCTGCAAATGAGGTATTAAATATTTTAATGCAAAACTCAACTTCAAATTATTCAGTTTCCATATTTAACCTTGTTGGTAAAGAAGTTTCGCATATCGACTTAGTGAATGGAAAAAACCAATTGAATGTTTCTGAGTTGACACCAGGTGTTTACTTTTATTCCATTAAAAATAATTCGGATATTTTGGAAACCAAAAAGTTGATTATTAAGTAAAATCACTTACTTTAAAAATATTGTTAATCGCCATCTACGTTAGTATTTGGCGATTCTTTTTTAAATAAAGAAAATCATGAAAAAAACATTATTCTCCCTTTTTACGTGCTTTTGTATTTTATCATCACCTAATGCAATTGCCCAGAATATTGAAATATATGCCGAAGGTACAACCAATGATATATCAGGAACCGAAGTCTACGCTACAGGCGACCTGGTAGAGATGAGCTACTATTTTGACTTAAAAAATGTATCCGGAAACCAACTTGAATTAACAGTTAAAAGACTGAAACTACAGGATGTTGCCAATACGCTTGACTATTTTTGTTGGGGGCAAAATTTTGGCAATTGTTATATTGACTCTGTTGTATCGGCTCAAAATCCATGGACCGCTCCTGATGATTTAATTTTTGCGAACAATGATGAAGGTATTTTACAAGTTCACTACAAGCCTAATAATGTTAACGGAACCGCAAAATTCAGATATTATATTTTAGATCAGAATGATGTAGCCATTGATTCTATTGACGTTACTTTCAATGCTTTTCTATCAGTGAAACCACAAAAGTCCGTTGATATCTCAATTTATCCAAATCCGGCAAATGAAGTACTAAATATAGTGCTGCAAAATTCAACTTCAAACTATTCTGCTTCTATCTTTGACCTTAGCGGTAAAATGGTTTCAAACATTAGTTTAGTAAATGGAAAAAATCAGTTAGATGTTTCAGCATTGACACCAGGTGTTTATTTTTACTCAATAAAAAATAATTCGGATATTTTGGAAACCAAAAAGTTGGTTATTCATTAAAATCACTTTCTTTAAAAATATTGTTAATCGTCATTTACCTTAGTATTTGGCGATTTTTTTTACCTCCAACTTTGGAACTCCAAGCGTTCCACTTTCCTTAACATGAGTAATGTTGCCCTCTTGAAAACCAATATCATTCAAGCGTTCGGACTGCATAATCAAATAGAATTAATAAGCCAAACACCTCCATTTTATTCAATAATTAAGGTAATTTCACGATATTATTTACGTTAACAGAGCATACCGCTATTTTGAGAGTTAAAAGAGTGATATATCTTATTGCACTTATGGTGCTCTTTGCACCCGGGAATAGCTATGCTCAAAATTCAGGTAAAATATCAAGATCAATCCCCTTTTACGGAGATACCCTGGTATTGGAAAACCAATCTATTATCGCATCAAGTTTTTCTGCATCATCTTCGACTGTGGATTTTGGAAAGAGTGATTACTTTTTTGATCCCATAAAATCGAGATTCTTTTTAAAACTTAAAAATACAGATACCATTCATATTGATTTTGAATATGAATTATTACAAATTAATCTCAACCAGACCTTTGCCCATAAATCAGATTCGATTATCTTTAAGTATACTGATACCAATTCGTATGAAAATTTTCTGTTTAAGGCCAGTCCCTCTTTCGAAACAGTAGATTTTTTCAGCGATTCACAACTTGAAAAGCAAGGTAGTATTTCCAGAGGAGTTACAATTGGAAATGCCCAGAACCTCTCATTTCAATCTACCTTAAATTTACAATTGAATGGTAAAATAGGTCCTTACCTTTACATTAAAGGATCAATCTCAGATAACAATATTCCTTTTCAACCGGAAGGAAACACCCAAAAACTTCAAGAATTTGACCAGGTTTTCCTT
The DNA here is from genome assembly GCA_965230195.1 of Putridiphycobacter sp. Lineage (GTDB taxonomy): Bacteria > Bacteroidota > Bacteroidia > Flavobacteriales_D > Crocinitomicaceae > Putridiphycobacter. The sequence continues at coordinate 6,635,200 of OZ245997.1, read as the reverse complement.
CAACTTTATAACGACAATTTTGCCGTAACCGGAGGTGACTTTTGGCTCAACAAACCCAAAGGCTATTTCTTAAACTATCAAAAAAGAACACAAGGTTTATCGATTGACTACCGTCACGAACTTGCCGCTACTAAACACAAAACCAAAGCTAAACATAAAATAAGTGGTGCTTTCTCAAAGGGAAAGTTTGCAAGAAACATTATTCAGGGGATAGAGGGTAATCAGGGGCCTTACAGACTTGTGGGTGCTGAGAACGAACAAAATATTATCATTCTGGCCGGAACAGAAAAAATATATATTGACGGTCAGTTATTAAAGCGGGGACAGGAATATGACTACATTATAAATTATAACTCAGGAGAGCTTACTTTTACAGCAAACCAATTAATCACAAAAGATAAACGGATTATTGTGGAGTTTCAATATTCCGATTTGAACTATGCCCGTTCGTTATTTGCTTATAATGCCAGTGTAGAATCAGATAACTACCGACTTTGGTTCAATTATTATTCTGAGCAGGATGCCAAAAACCAACCTATTCAACAAGATCTTAATGCAGAACAAAAGCAGGTTCTGAGTTTTATTGGTGACAGCATCTCCAATGCTTTTCTGTCCAGTATTAATCAGGTCGATTTTAATGAGGACCGAATCATGTACTACCTGAAAGATTCATTAGGCTATGATTCCGTTTTAGTTTTTACAAATCATCCGGACAGTGCTATGTATCAAGCCACTTTTCGATTTGTTGGTGAAGAAAAGGGCAATTACAGTATTGATAAATATACGGCTAACGGAAAAGTTTTTAAGTGGGAAGAACCTATATCAGGCACGCCGCAGGGCTCCTACGAGCCCGTTTTACTGGTTATACCTCCTCAAAAAAAACAAATGGTAACTGTCGGAACAGAATATCAAATTGGAAAAACCGTCAGTACAGCTGTTGAATTGGCAATGTCAAATACTGACCTCAATACCTTTTCAAACCTTCATCAATCTGATAACAGGGGCTATGGTTTAAAGTGGGACCTATCTCAAAAGAAAGACTTTAAATCCAAGGACATTACATTAGGCTCCAACGCAAGCTTTGAACTGAATGACCGTAATTTTGTGCCAATTCAGTGGTTTCGTAGTGCCGAATTTGACCGGGACTGGAACGTTCGGAATAAAAATTACTCAGGTAATCAATACATTTCAAGTGCCAATTTATTCCTGGCTAAAAAGGAATTAGGCTCCATCCGTTTAGGGTTAAATCAATTGACGTGGGGTAACGATTATTCCGGTTTAAAAAATGATGTGGCATTCAGATTCAACACAAAAGGTATTACCATGCGATTTGATGGGAACTATTTATTCTCATCAGGTTTGGAAAATACCAAATACTTTAAACACCAGGCCTGGATTTCAAAAAAATGGAAGACATTCAATGTGGGTGTAAAAGATATCTTTGAGCGCAATCAAATCTTTAATCAAGATGCACTTCAATCCAGTTCTTTTCAATTTTATGATGTAAAGGCATTCATCTCAACCGGTGATTCGACTTCTAATTTTCATGAATTTTATTATCAAAAACGTTATGACTGGCACCCCGATTCAACCCATCTGACCACATCCGCCGAAGCAGATAATATTGGATTAACCAGTCATTTCCTAAAAAACAAATCCAACCAGTTAAAGCTCAATATTAATTACCGTCAGTTACATATTATTGAAAAAGATTTAATTAACCAGGCACCGGAAAATACAATTCTGGGCAGATTGGGGCATCAACTTTTCTTATGGAAAGGAGGATTAACCACAAAGACTTTTTATGAAATTAATTCAGGTCTTGAACTCAAGAGAGACTTTATATATTTACAAGTAAATACAGGGCAGGGCGTTTATACCTGGATTGACTATAATGGAGATGGCATTAAGGATTTGGGGGAATTTGAAGTCGCGCAATTTCAGGACCAGGCAGAATACATCAGAGTATCAATTGTCTCAAACGACTATGTCAGAACTTATGGCAACCAGCTGGCTCAAACCATTTTTTTAAAACCGGAACGACTCATAAAAAAAACAACCGGAATTCATAATGTCATTCGTCTTTTCAGTAATCAAACAGTATTTAGAACCAACAGGAAAACCAATTACGAAGATGGCTTTTCAGCATTTAACCCCTTTAGATTAGATATTGCAGATTCCAGCTTAATCCAAACGAATTCCAACTTCAGGAATACGGTTTTCTTTAACCGGCTTAATCCTAAGTTTGGATTAGAATATAATATTCAAATTAACTCTTCGAAATTTGTTTTAACTAATGGTACCGATTTTAAAAGTCAGGATCTTCAAAAAATCAAGCTGAGATGGAATATTGCCAAAAAATATAATCTGTCCACAGAATACAATACAGGAAACAAGGAGGCTTCAAGTGAGTACGCCAGCAATCGAAATTACGATTTTACAATTAATGCTTTAAAAACTGCTGTTTCATATCAACCCAACACTAAATTTAGAATAGCTCTAATTAACGAATATTCGATAAAGGATAACCGGTCAGATATAAACGAGAAAGCAGTTATTAATGACATTGGTACCGAAATCAGATATAACCAGGCCAAAAAAGGAAGCCTGACTTCAAATTTTAAATATATTCTAATTGAGTATAATGCACTCGCAAGCACACCAATAGCATTTGAAATGTTAAATGCGTTTAAACCTGGTGTTAATTTTTCATGGGGATTAACCTACCAGAGAAAAATTGCAAATAACCTCCAATTAAACTTTAATTATAACGGAAGAAAATCTGAATCTTCACAATTTATACACTCTGGAGGGATGGAATTAAGAGCCTTTTTTTAACAAAAAAGTATCTTTTATTCAAAATAAATCTATAACTTTAGTGGCTTTCTTAACCCTATAATTGAAATTAATTTAACATAGTTCTAATTATGAAACACCTTATTTTGCTTTCAGTAATTCTCGTTCTTTTTGCTTGCTCCGGGGATTCTGAAAAAAAAGAAGACCCTGTAGTTAAAGAAGAGGTCTTTAAAGAAAAAATGTTCTTTACCAAATTGAGCAAAGAAGAAAGTGGTATAGACTTTAAAAATTATATTGTAGAAACAGACTCTTTTAATTTTTACACATTCGAGTACATCTACAATGGCGGTGGAGTTGCAGTAGGAGATATTAATAATGATGGTTTATCAGACCTTTATTTTACAGGAAACCAACAACCGGACAGGGTATATTTAAACAAGGGGGACCTGAAATTTGAGGATATTACTGAGACAGCTATCGGTGATCAGGCTACTAATGGATGGCACACAGGCGTGACAATGGCTGACGTAAATATGGACGGATGGGTCGATATTTACATCAGCAGATCAGGAAAGCCTGCTGACAAAAATCTATTAGGAAACCTTTTACTGATTAATAACAAGGATAACACCTTTACCGAAAAAGGTGAAGAATATGGTGTTAACGTCAAACGAATGACTACACAATCCGCATTTTTTGACTTTGACAATGATGGTGACCTTGACCTTTATGTAATGAATCATCCAACCCAGGATATTACTGGTGCTCCAAGAAAAACCGTTGGAGAAATTAATGAACTGATTGAGTCCGGTAGCCCTGACGCAGATGTTTTATTGGAAAACGTTGATGGTAAATTCGTTGATATCTCAAAAAAAGCGGGAATAGGAAATCACTCCTACGGACTTGGTATTGCCATTTCTGATATTAACCGTGATGGTTATGATGATATTTTCATCACTAATGATTATATGGCTCCTGACCAAATGTACATTAATAATGGTGACGGAACCTTTACCAATAAAATCAATGAGCAGTTGAAGCACATTTCCAATTTTGCTATGGGTAATGATATTGGTGACTTTAATAATGACGGACTTCCGGACATCATGACAGTTGATATGGCCAGTGAAGATCATGTCAGATCTAAGAAAAACATGGGAGGAATGAGCACCAAGAAATTCTGGGGTGTTGTTGCTGTTGGTTTCCATTACCAATATATGTTTAATACCTTACAACTGAATAACGGAAACGGTTCTTTTTCCGAAATATCGCAGTCAGCTGGTGTGTCAAAAACGGATTGGAGTTGGGCTCCATTATTTGTTGACTTCGACAATGATGGCCATAAAGATCTTTTCATTTCTAACGGATACCGAAAGGACTCTAGAGATAATGACTATTTGCAAAAGCTAAAAAATCCGGCACTAAAAGATGCTTCATTTGATCAGAAATTAGAGTTGATGCCATCTACAAAAATTCAGAATTATATTTACAAAAATAATGGTGACTACCATTTTGATAAAAAAATGAAAGACTGGAAAATGGATTTTCCGGTGAACTCAAATGGAGCAGCATTTGCGGATTTAGATAATGATGGTGATTTAGACCTTGTACTCAATAATATTGACGAAGAGTCAGTTGTTTTAAGAAACGATTTAAATTCGAAGAACAATTATATCAGAATTCATCCTATTGGTTCACGTAATTTTGCTGAATTGGGTGCTAAAGTTCAAATCACAACCAAAGATGGTATCCAATATCAGGAATTACAGGTTACCAGAGGATATATCTCATCTGTTGAAAATATACTTCATTTTGGAATTGCTGAGAATACTGTTGTTGATGAGATTAAAATAGACTGGGTTGACGGAAAAACCACAATACTAAAAGATGTGGAAGCCAACCAGGTATTAAAAGTTAACTATAACTCCAGTGATTTAATTGCAACAGTTCCGCAAAAAGATGATTCCCCTAAACTGTTTACTGATGCTACTGATAAAATGACTGAGGTTAGGCATGATGAGCATTTCGTTGACGATTTTGTCAAGGAGGTACTTCTGCCAAATAAAATGTCACAATTAGGGCCTTTTGTTTCAACAGGAGACGTAAACGGTGACGGACTGGAAGATTTTTACCTTTCAGGATCAAGGTTACGAGTAGGTCAGTTATATATCCAACAGGAAGACGGGCAGTTTGCTCTGAAAAAAGGACCTTGGCAAAAAGAGGACGAAAGAGAAGAAATGGATTCAGAAATGTTTGATGTTGACAATGATGGTGATCTGGACTTATATGTTGTAAGTGGTGGTAATGAGCATGACCTCAATACTCAGGGACATCAGGATCAATTGTACATTAATGATGGTGAGGGTAACTTTAAGAATGAAACAAAATGGCGTCTCCCTCCGGCTACCGTAACTTCGGGCCAAAGAATAGCCACAGCTGACATTGACAATGATGGTGACCTGGATTTATTTATCGGAGGACGACAAACTCCGGGACTATATCCTTACCCACCAAGAAGTTTCCTCTTTAGAAATGAAGAAGGCGTATTCAGAGACATTTCTAATGAATCAAAAGATTTATTGGGACCTGGATTAATTACAGATATGTTGTTTGACGATTTTGATGGAGATGGAGACGAGGATTTAATTTGTGTTGGTGAATGGATGCCGGTCTCTTTCTTTAGAAATACAAATTCGGTATTTACAAATGTAACTGAACAAATGGGAACCAGTAATGACATTGGTTGGTGGTATTCTATATCGAAAGGAGATTTTAACGGTGATGGGAAAAACGATTATGTTGTTGGTAATTTAGGTACCAATAATAAGTTTCATCCTACCAAAGAACATCCGCTGGAAATTTATCTCAACGACTTTGATAAAACAGGAACTTATGATATTGTATTGGCTAAATACCAGAACAATGTCTGCTATCCGGTAAGAGGTAGAGAATGCAGCTCCCAGCAAATGCCTTTTATAACCAGTAAATTCAGAACTTATGGTGAATTTGCCGAAGCTGATATTACGAAACTTTATGGTGAAGAAATGTTAGAAAGTGCCCTGCATTACTCAGCTACGACTTTTAAATCGACTGTTTTATTGAGTAATGAGAAAGGAAGTTATTCGTCACAAGCACTTCCGGCATTGGCACAGTTTTCTCCAATCAACGCTTCACATGTAATAGATGTTAACAAAGACGGGCATTTAGATATTGTGGGCATTGGAAATAATTATGGAGCAGAAGTAGAAACTGTACGATATGATGGTGGTTCCGGAGTAGTGCTTCTGGGAGATGGTAAAGGAAAATTTACACCTAAAAGAGGACTGGAATCAGGATTTCATTCAAATGAAGACGATAAAGATATGGCTTTAATTAAAGTTGGTGACAAACCATATTTTATTATTGCCAGTAATAATTCCAATCTAAAGTGGATAGGTCTGAACAATTAACCTGATAACCGGATTCTTAATTTCCTGAGTCCGGTTATACTTTTTAAGCTGATTGACAAGCAAGTAGACTTTAAACATTGTGGTATTAATTGATACCACCCAACCTTGGTACGTTCAAACCCGTTTTACTAGTCGATAAAACCCAAGTTGTCATTACTTATTTTCAAACGTTATAAATGTGAGTCAGCATTTGTTTGAATGCAATTAATTTTATAACTTCGGATGTTACTATTAATTTATTAAACTATTAATTATGAAAAAAATTTACCTAATTTTCAGTATGGTTCTTACTGGAATGGGTACAGCTTTTGGACAAGGGGAAACCTGTGCAACAGCTGTATCAGTGTCCAGTGGTACCTACACTGCTGATGGGCCTGCTACCGGTGGCGGAGCAGTTGGAACTAACTCTAACGGAAATGCGGATTGGTACTCTTTTACTCCCACTTGTGATGGTCTCTTAACTGTAGGGTCTTGCTTTGGAGGCGAAGATACCAGACTATTTGTATATGACGGAGCCTGTGGTACTTTAAACCAAGTCGCAAACAGTGATGATTTTTGTCCAATGTTTACAGGAAGTTTTAACTATGCGTCTGAGGTATCCAATGTCAGCGTAACAGGTGGAACAACCTATTATATTGAGTGGACTGACCGTTGGTCAAGTAACCCATTTGATTGGTACCTTGATTTTCAAATTACAGGTGGTGTTACCGGAATCAATGCTGCGCCTCAAATTACCAGTGGTGTAATTTCATGGGTGCCTGCAGGTTTAGAGCCTTGCTGGTCACTTGAGTGGGGACCATCAGGATTTACTCCTGGTTCAGGAACAGTTGTTAATATCGATTCTATTAACAGTTCATTCTATATTTTACCTAATACATTGTCACCTGAAACTACTTACGATTATTATATCGCAGTATGTGATGCCAATGGAAATAATACAGGCTGTTATGACGGACCACATCAAATGACAACATTACCATTGTGTCCGGCTCCTGAAAACATAACAACCACTCCTTCGACAACAACAGCATTGTTGGATTGGGACCCTGGTTTTACAGAAACCTCTTGGGAAGTTGAATACGGACCATTTGGTACTATTATCGGTGCCGGAACACAGTCTACTGAATTACAATCCAGTAAACTGGTGCAGGGATTAACTACTTGTACTGATTATCACTGGTATGTAAGAGCAGTATGTGATAATTATACGCCTACTCAATATTCAATCTGGGTTGGACCAATCGATTTTACAACAGATTGTCCTTGTCCGGCTCCTGATAACTTATCAGCTTCTGAAGTTTCTCCAGATCCTGCTGATGCATTTGATTATCTTTTATCATGGGATGCAGGTGGAACTGAAACAGCATGGAATATTGAATATGGAGAGCCTGGATTCTTATCAGGTTCAGGAACAGTTGTAAGTGCTAATACCAATATTGATTTCTTATTATCAGGTTTATCACCTGATACAGAATACTGCTACTATGTTCAGGCTGATTGCGGACCTGATGGAACTTCAGAATGGGAAGGACCATTCTGCTTTACAACTAATACTTACTGTCCTCCACCAACTGGTTTAGGAGTTACTAACCTGACAACAATTTCTGCACAAATTCAGTGGAATATTGACGGGACATCAAATAACTGGACCATTGAATGGGGACCGTCAGGATTTGCACCAGGATCAGGAACTGTTTCTCCGGTATTATCTAATAATGCTATATTAACAGGATTAACTCCTGAAACAGAGTACTGCTACTATGTACAATCTAACTGTGGAATGGGACCTGATTCAGCTTCTGTTCAGGCAGGACCTTACTGCTTTACTACTTTAGCAGCTTGTCCTCAACCTAATAACCTTGATGTATTTAATATCACTGGTACTGCTGCTACTTTAGACTGGCAACCAGGTGCAAGTGAAACTGACTGGAATATTCAGTGGGGTATCCCTGGATTTACACCTGGAATTGGTGATGAATTAGGATCAGGTACTTCAAGTGGAACAAGTAATATTTACGCTACAGGATTAAATGCCGGTGCACCTTATGAATTCTATGTACAAGCCGATTGTGGTGGATTAGATGGAACTTCATTATGGTCAGGACCGTATTCATTCTCTACTTTACTGACGAATGATCAGGCTTGTGGTGCTATCGAATTATTAGTGGACGGAAGTGTTAACTTACACACTAACTTTGGTGCAACATTAAATGGTGAGCAAAATATTGAGCCGTTATTAAATGGTTCTCATGATGAGTTTAGCTGGTATGTTGATGCAACATGGAATAACCCTGAAGAAGGTGTAACTGACCCGGTTTGGTTCAGATTTAAAGCGCCTGCATCAGGTAAGGTAGAAGTATCTACTGTAAATGATTTAACAGAGAGCTTCGAACAAAGAACTGAGATTGCTGTTTACGAAACAGGAAACTGTGCTATCTTGAATAACTTCCAGTTATTAGCAGCTAACAGTTTTGCATTTGGAACATTGAATGCTAATGACCCTAACTTTGAGTATGGTTCAAGAGTATTATTATGTGATCTGAATCCAGGACAGCAATACTATGTAATGGTTGACCATTATGATGAAACATGGACACCTCAAAACGGTAGTGATCCTGGACCATTTGGTATCTCTGTAACTGATATTCCATCAACTGATGCCGGTGTTGCAAATCCACTTGACCTTTGTGGTGATGGTGAGCCATTTGATTTATTTGATGCCATTGACAACTATGGATCAACTACAGGAACATGGTACAACCCAAGTATTACAAATCCAACTCAGGTTATTTCAGGAAACAATAGTATAATCAGCTTACCTCCTGGTAACGGATCATATTCATTTGAGTATGTCATATCCAATGTCTGTGGTGCCGATTCGGTCGAAACCACAATTAACACCTCCGCACCTCCAAACGCAGGTATGGATGGTAGTTTCTCACAATGTAATATTGAAGAAGTGATCCTTCTTAATCACCTAAACGGTATTGCAGAAATGGGAGGAACATGGGTTGATCCTAGCGGCATATATGATGTCTCAGGTGGAATATTCTATTCCTATGGTGTTCAGTATGGAGCATATCCTTTCTACTATATTGTTGAGGGAAGCGGATCATGCCCTAATGATACTGCAGTGGTAACTATTAATTTACATGATGGTTGTCTTGGACTGGATAACAATGTAACCAGTACTTTAGAAGTGTATCCTAACCCTGTAAGTGATGTATTAACTATTTCAAATGTAAATATTGAAGGTAATGCATTAATCTCAGTATATGATGCACAAGGTAAAGTTGTATTCAGAAATGATGTAACAAACGACAGTAATTACACAATCGATATGTCAGCGCTAGAAGCTGGGGTATATATGGTTGAAGTAACTTCTGAAACCACTTCTGAAAAAGTAAGAGTGATTAAGCAATAATCATTCTAACACAATAAATTTAAAAGGCCGTTTCAAATTTGAAACGGCCTTTTTTTGTTAGTCAATTATTAAGTTTTAAAAAAACAGTCCTGTTATCATGTACCCGATTAGGACCTTTTATTTTTTAATACAATACCGGAGGGGTGATTTCTTTATCCCTGAATTTAATATTATAAGTTTCCAATTCGTTTAGAATAGGATCATATATTTGTTGGTGAATAGGAATTTGTACTCCCTTTAACTCAATAGTGTTATTAAGGATCATTTTAGCACAAATTGCAATAGGTAAACCAACCGTATTACTCATTGCGGTATAAGTTTGGTCTTCACCAATTACTACCATTGAAGAATTTATCTCTTCAAATTCATTGTCAATTTTGTAAACAAATTTATGCCACATTACAATCATATCCTTATCTCCCGGATCAAGTTTCCATTTATCCTCAATTATTCGCTGTAGAAACTGAGCCGGTGTAACATCTTTGTTTAAATCTAACTTTACATCTTCAAAAATACCAAGCCATACTAATTTATCCCAGATTGAATCATCCTGTTCAATTTTGAGATAATGCCTCAATTTTAACTCAACTGAATCGGTAGGGTTAAAAGGCAAGAAAGAATTGATAAAATCACGTTTAGTCATATTTTGACTACCTTCCAGTATATAAGAATCATCAGTGGCTCCCAACTGTACAAAAACATTCCATGCTCTTGAAAATCCCTTTCGTCTGAACGTCCCTCTGTAGATTGTCGGAATATCGTTCAAATTATAAATATCTCTGTATTTTAAAGAATCCCGGTTTGCGTATCCTTCAAACTGACCAAAACCATCTATCTCTACAACCTCTGTCCGTCTGAATAGCTTATGATAAGGGATATATTTATATTTTCCTTCCTGGATAAATTTTGCAGCACTACCCTGCCCTGCTAAAACCACATTTCTCGGATTCCAGGTTAATTTATAATTCCATGGGTTATTATCACTCTCAGGGGCAATTAATCCTCCTGTAAACGATTCAAAAATATGCATCTCTCCTCCTCTGTTCTGTATCTGATCTAATACCCTTTTAGCGCTCATATGATCAATTCCGGGATCTACCCCTATCTCATTCATGATAATAATTCCTGCCTCAACAGCAGCCTCATTAAGCGCCTTCATTTCATCCGATATGTAGGAAGGTGTTATTAAATTGGTTTTACAGGTAATACAATCTTTAGCAACCTCAACATGAAATCTGGCAGGTAACATTGAAATGACTAAGTCCGCCCATTCGATATAAGGTAATCTTAAATCCTGTTGTAATGCATCCAAACCTATTCCCTCGGCATATTCACTTCCCTCTGTCTTTTTTTTGGCCAAATCCTCATCCCTGTCAATAATTTTAATACTCCAATTTTCCTCTCCTGCATTGTTAATCAAATATCTAATCATTGATGATGCAGAAAGCCCTGCACCTATTACAAGAATATGCTTCATGTCGTAGTTTTCTTTTTGTCGTAAATCTAACACATTTTAATAATTAAGTTAATTTATCCATTCTTTTTTTACAACGTAAATAGATTACGTTGTGGCAAAATATCATTGTATTGTTAACATAAAAAACAGCAATAAAATGGAAAAGTTAATTACAATTTACGACAAGATTAATGTAAACTCAATATCTTACGAAAAGGGAGATACAGAAGCTCAAATTAACTGCGAACTGCAATTTAAAAAGAAATGTATTCATACAAAATTAATCATTTCTCAGTCTGACCTGAACAGAATACTTTCAAAAATTACTGCTAACGGGTTTGAATTAAAATCAGAAGAAATTACTTCACTATTCATGGAAGATGGTACAGAAATTATCGAATACAATTTTGACTCGGCTCATCACGCCATTTACGATTTTCACTTCAATAATTCTTATATACAAATTGGTGCTTAATTATGAATAATTTATTTGCTCAACGATTAGGAAGAAAAACTGAAATACAGGATAGATTTCGTTTTATTACTACTGTTAGTCAGCTCAGTCATTTTGATATGATATATGTTTATCATCATATTAGTGAAGGAACAATGTTAGATTTGACACTTGAAACAAAACATTTGAACGGGGACTTGCTCTATAAAGTAATGTACAGGCACTACCACCTGGGGTTTGTCAGAATCAGTAACTTTTTAAAATATGAATATACGAACACCGAATCCTTAACGGCTAAGGTATTCAGTTTAAGTAAAGAGAAGTATTTACCTACTAAAAGTCTGGACATTTCAATAGAACCTAACAATATGAAGTTAGTATCTTAACGCTATAATAAAAGTGCAAAAGTTCTAATTCCTCAAATTTTCTTAACTTAGTGAGCGAATTAAGAATTTTAATGGAAAAAGCAATCCGTATCGCCATTATTGGAAATTATAATTTTGCGTATCATTCACATAATGCAACCAATAAGGCCCTACAACACGTTGAAAAAATCTTAGATCAGCCTATCAATTTCTTTTGGTTTGGAGAGCATGAATTTTGCGAGTTTAGTGAAGCTGAAGTACAGGAATATGATGGGGTTCTTATTGCCCCGGGACCATTTAACAAACCTTTTTTCTTTAATTCAATCATTAAGAGGTTAAAATCACTGGACATTCCGGTTCTGGGAACAGGTGAAATATTCAAAATTCTGGTTCAGACACATTTTTCAGAATTGGGTTATGATAATACTGGTGAAAAGATCATTTCTGACAACCTGGTAGATGGCAATCATTTTACACAGGTAAACCTCTCCAATTTAAAATCCGACTGTGAAAAGATTTATATTCACCGCGGACCTATTGAATTCAGCTCATCCCGATATTCAATTTTACCTCAATATTCCGATATCCTTGCTGAAGAATTTGAAATTGGTGCCCGAAACCAATATTTTGATCCTGAAATACTAATGGCAAAACAACTCAACTTTTTTATGTTTACTATGTTTTGCCCTCAAATGAATTCAACCGAAGATATCCCCCACCCTATTTTTACTTACTTTATTAAAAATGTAATCCGGATCAGGGATATTAAAGGAGAGTAATCAAAAAAAGGACACCATTGCTGATGTCCCTTTTCATTTATTATTTCAAATACTTTCCTAACCAGGCATAATACTGCCGGTGCCAGAACACCCCATTCTGTGGTGATAAAATCCAATGATTCTCTTCCGGAAATAATATCAGCTTACTCTCAATATATTTTAGTTGTAAGGCCTGAAATGCTTCTAATCCCTGCCCCATTGGTACACGATAATCTTTTTCTCCCTGGAAAATCAACATAGGTGTATCCCACTTATGTGCTTTTCTATGCGGTGAAAATTTATAGTAGGCCTCAGGCATTCTTTCACCGTAGTAAGGTCCACCAATATCATAATTGGCAAAAAACAATTCTTCTGTAGTACCATACCAGCTTTCCAGATTATACAATCCACAATGCGAAATAAAACAGGCAAATCGCTTTTCATGAATACCAGCCAGGTAATAAACCGAGTATCCACCGTAGCTTGCCCCTACTGCTCCAATTCTTTTTTCATCAATAAACGGTTCTTTTTTTAATTCATCAACTGCTGACAAATAATCATCCATTGGCTGACCACCCCAATCTTTTGAGATTGCATCATTCCATTCCTGGCCAAAGCCTGGTAACCCTCTTCGGTTAGGTGCAATGATAATATAATCATTTGCTGCCATTAACTGAAAATTCCAACGGTAAGAAAAAAACTGAGATACAGCACTTTGAGGTCCTCCCTGGCAGTACAGTAATGCAGGATATTTTTTACTTTTATCGAATCCCGGAGGATAGATTACCCAAACCAATTGCTTTTTATTGTCGGTTGTTTTTACCCACCTCTTTTCAATTTTTCCCGTCTCAAGATTATCATAAATGGTCTTGTTGACATCTGTAAGCTGTGTTTGCTCACCAGATTTAATATTCACCTTATAAATATCAGTAGGATGATTCATTGACTGTCTTCCTCCTATCAAATAATCACCAGCAAAGTCTATTGATGTATAATTATGCATTCCGTCAGTAATTTTTCGTACCTCCTTTGATGCTACATCCAATTCGAACATTTGGTATGTGGCCTCCTTTACAGCTTTAAAATAAATCTTATCTCCTGCGTCACTCCAGACATATGATGATACAGTCAGATCGATATTTTCAGTTAAATTTTGCTTTTTACCAGTCTCAAGATTCTGGATCATTATATTGTTTTTGTCAGACTCAAATCCATTTGTTTTCATACTTAACCAAGCAACATGCTTTCCATCTTTAGAGTAAGAAGGTTCTGTATCATACCCCATCATACCTTCTGTCAAATTACTTGTTTTCAATTTAATCACATCATAAACATAGATGTCAGAATTGGTACTTATGGCATAATCACGACCTTTTAGCTTTTTACAGGTATAGGCTAATAAATTTCCATCCTGAGAGAATGCAGCTTGTTCCAAACCTCCAAATGGTTTTAATGGCGCGTCATAATGCTCTCCTTTCATAATATCAATACCTGTTCCCGCCATCATTCCATTATCAACAGCCGCAATAAAAAGGTGAGTATACGTCCCGTCAAAATAATTTGACCAGTGGCGGTACATCAAGTTATCATATACCTTAGCGTCCGACTTTGTCAGGTCAACCGCAAGATCGGTAGAGTGAACCAGTGATAATTTAACATCTTTAGTAAACATTATTCTGTTACCCGTTGGAGAATACTTAAACTCATTAATACCATTTTCGATTTTAGATACCTGTTTAAGACCTGTCCCGTCAGGATTAACTACAAAAACATTTACACCAAACCTGCCATTCTTTAAAAAAGCTACCTTTTTCCCATCCGGGTGCCACTGTGCGTTCCAAACATTTTCTTTTTCAATCGGAATTTTAGAAATAGCCTTAGTCTTTAAATCCATAATAAACAGCTCATTCCTGCCACTGTTTGCCATTAAATCATACGACTTCTGAGTATACAGAACTTTTGTTTGATCGGGTGATACCTGGATTCCTCCCACCCTTTTTAATTTCCATAACAATTCTGCGGTCATCCGGTTTTGCGAAAACCCAATTAACCCAATCAGCATAAAGCTTACTAATACAATTTTTTTCATTTTACTTATTTATTGTTTTTCGGATCAAAATCCGACTTGGTAAATAGGCAGCAATTGTGCCAATACCTATAGTGATTCCCAAAATTAAAAATATGTCTGAAATTTTTACTGAAACCGGAAAATATTCCACTAATCCGCCATCCATTTTCAACAGTCCGAAATTTATTTGCAAATAACATATTAAAATCCCGATTCCAAGTCCAAAAACTATACCAATGCCATTAATCAAAAGTCCTTCATAGAAAAAGATTTTCTTCAATTGTTGCTCATTTGCACCAAAAGCATGCATGGTAAAAATATTGTCTCTCTTCTCCAGAATTAACATAGTAATAGAAGCTACCATTGTAAAAGTACCCAGAAAAAATATAAAGCCCAGAAGTGTAATGGTTAACCATTTTTCACTTTTACTGGTTTTATAGATCAGTTCATTTTGTTCATAAGCTGTTTTAACAGAAAAATCGGATCCAAGAATAGCTTTAAATGCATTTCGCTTCTGTTCTATATCCACCCCTTCTTTTACCTTTAATTCAACAGCTGATATATGCCGGTCGTAAGCTAATATTTCACTTGCCAGATCAATTGGAATGATCACATAATTCTCATCAACCCTGTTATTAAATGAAAACACTCCTGCAATGGGAATACGGGTAGTACCAAAAGCATTGATATTGTTTCTCTTTATTTTTTCATTCCGGTTTGGCGAATAGATTGTTAAATGTTCATACTCCCCCGGAATATCATAAATATAGCCGCTTAAGTTCTGAAACAAAATATATCCGGCTACGCCAAAATGCTCCCCGTCCCTGATCAGACTATTCCCTGAAAACCCTCTGCTTGAATCAATCAGGTATGTTGGCATGTCAATCATATCAAGGAATTCTTCCTCTACACCTTTAATTTTTCCAAATGCAAATTGCTCGTAATTTTTAAAAATAACGGTCTCTTCTATGACATTTGAGTAATTAGCAATATCAATATCAGCGTAAATCTCACCCGGAATAATATCCTGCGAAAACGTTTTGGAATGAACCGATTCTATTTTAATGTCAGGCTCAAATGAATTAAATAATGAAATAACCAGACCTTCAATACCATTAAATGCTGAGATTACAATTACCATTGCTGCTGTGGCAATGGTAATACCAAAAATTGATATCCCTGAAATGATATTAATGACATTCTGGGATTTCCTGGAAAAAAGGTATCGTTTAGCTATGAAAAATGATGAATTCACTATTTTTTTAGTAATTCGTCTATTTCATTAGCATAATCCAAAGAATTGTCAATCTTATAATCAAATTCAGGGATACGCCTGAGTGATTTGGCCAACCGGTTCCCTACAATTTTACGGATATACCCGGCATGTTCCTTAATATGTGCAAATACCTCATCAGCATCCTTAGCACCTCCAAAAATGCTGATAAAAACTTTTGCGTAGGTCATATCAGGAGAAATATTCACCTGTGTAACGGTAACCATAGCTCCAAGGCAAAATGTTCTGCTCTCTTCCCTGAATACTGTTCCCAGTTCTTTCTCTAAAATAGAATTGATTTTTCTTTGACGTAAGGTACTCATGCCACAAAAGTACAAAAATTCAAACGATCCATTTTCAAAGGCTTAATATTATTTATAGATTACTTACCTTTACAGCCGTGAAAGGATTTACTCAAATTTTTAAGCTGGCTTTTAGCCAAAGAAGATCTGCTTATTTAACCATTTTCAGCAACCTCCTTTTCGTGATTTTTAATTTGATTTCATTGGTGCTGTTTATGCCTTTTTTAAATCTCATTTTTAATCCTGAAAAGCAAGAGGAAATTACAAGTATGCCGGTACCAAGCTGGGAAACGAAAAAAGATGTTTTCAGTTATTTTGGGTCCTTATATGACTATAAGATGGGAGAATTCATAACTGACTACGGTTTAAAAGGTGCTCTTGGATTTATTTGCATTACCGTACTGATTGCTTTTTTTCTGAAAAACCTATTCCGATACTCTGCTGTATACCATCAGTCATACATGAGAATGGCTGTAGTAAGGGAATTACGGCACAGCTTGTTTTATAAAGCTATTCATTTACCCATAGCCTATCATACTGATGAACGTAAGGGTAATTTACTATCTCGAATGACTTCCGACTTAAATGAAGTTGAAGTCGCTGTGGTTTACCTTTTGGAAATCATGTTCAGGGAGCCGTTGGCCATTGCCATCAGCTTAATATTTCTGTTTTACATGAGTGTTCCTCTGACTTTGTTTTCGTTAATTCTACTACCTATCAGCGGTTTTTTGATTTCTAGAATCGGAAAAAGTTTAAAAAGAACCTCTGTAAAAGGACAGGAAAAAATGGGATATGTACTCTCCCTGATTGAAGAAGCTATTGGTGGGGTTAGGATTATTAAAGCATTTACAGCAGAAAAAGCCATTTTAAAGCGATTTTCGGAACATAATCACCTTCATCAACAATTGAGTACAAGGGCTTTTAGGAAAAAGGATCTGGCCTCACCATTAAATGAGTTTTTAGGAGCAGCGATCATGCTTGGTATTGTATGGTTTGGCGGTAATCTTATTTTAGAACAGGATAGTGAAATAAGTGGTGGTGAGTTCATCACATTTATCGTTGTTTTTTCGCAGCTATTAAGACCAATCAGCAGTGTTGCAAACGGTTTAACCAGCTTTAAAAAAGCTGAAGCCTCATTAGAAAGAATTGACAGTATTCTGGATATAGAAGATACCATAATTGAAACTGATTCGGCTATTAATAAAACTGAATTTGATAATAGCATTGAACTGAATTCAATTGAATTTTCGTATCAGGATACCAAGGTGTTGACAGATATTTCATTTAAACTGGAAAAAGGGAAAACAGTAGCATTAGTTGGAGAGTCAGGCAGCGGGAAATCAACCATTTCCGACCTTATTCCAAGGTTCTATGATGTTAAATCGGGAAACATAACCATTGATGGTGTCAATATAAAGGATATCAGATTAAAGGACCTAAGAGGCCTGATCAGTATTGTTTCTCAGGAATCGGTTTTATTTAATGATACTATTGCCAACAATATTGCTTTTGGTAATACAGAAGCCGATAGAGCACGTATTATTGAAGCTGCTAAAATTGCCAATGCCCATGAGTTTATTGAAGGACTTGAAAACGGCTATGATACTAATATAGGAGACAGAGGGAATAAACTATCCGGTGGCCAGAAACAGAGAATTAGTATTGCCAGAGCAGTTTTAGCCGATACTCCAATCATGATTTTTGATGAAGCTACATCAGCGCTGGATACAGAGTCTGAAAAGGTTGTTCAGCAGGCATTAGATAATGTAATGCATAACAGGACATCACTAGTCATTGCCCATAGGTTAAGCACCATCCGACATGCCGATCTAATCATTGTATTAAGGCAAGGTCAAATTGTTGAACAAGGTACGCATGATGAGCTCATTAAGGCTGGAGGTTACTACCATTCATTATGTGAAATTCAGCAGATCATATAAGAATTTCAGGAAAAATGTTCGGGTGATCTAATGAAAAAATGATGAAATACTCTAAAAACTTTGATAATGCTATGTCCGAACATTAATCCCTGAAATTTTCATAGTACAAATCTAATTGCAATCAGATTTTATATCAAATTAATAGTTTTTATATTTGTATAAATAAAATCTATATGACCCTTCAACAGTTAGAATATATCATTGCACTGGATACCTACAAACACTTTGTAACGGCAGCTGAACATTGCTTTGTAACTCAGCCCACCCTAACAATTCAGGTTAAAAAATTAGAAGATGAAATAGGTATAGTACTTTTTGACCGGAAACAACATCCATTAAAAACAACCGAAGCCGGAGAAAAAGTGATTGCCAAAGCCAGGCAGATTCTGATGGAAGTATCCGGGTTAAAAGAAATGGTCAGCTCTGAAAAAGAGAGTTTGGAAGGTCATTTTAAAATAGCTGTTATTCCTACTGTAGCGCCCTATCTCGTGCCATTATTTGCTAAAGAATTTGCCAAAAATTACCCTGATACTATTCTTGAAATTGAAGAGTTAAAAAGTGAAACCATTATCAACAGGTTAAAAAAAGGAAATTTGGATTTAGGGATTTTAGTTACACCTGTTGAAGACGAAACGATTCGGGAAATTCCGCTTTATTATGAACCATTTGTATTCTACGGGTCGGAAAATCATCCCTTGCTGAATCAAAAAACAATTCAGACTCAGGATTTAAAACAGCAAACTAATTTATGGTTACTCAATAAGGGTAATTGTTTCAGAAATCAAGTACTAAACCTTTGCCTTTCGGATGAGGAACAAGCCTCCAAATCAATTATTTTTGACAGTAGTTCCATTGAGTCGGTTAAACGAATGGTATCACATTATGATGGTTATACTTTATTACCGGATTTAACGGTTAATGTTAAAGATCCACTTGTCAGACCTTTCGACAATCCAACCCCGGTACGAGAAGTCAGTATTATTAGTCACAATACGTTTGTTAAAGAAGGCTTGATTGATGCCATCAGGAAAGAAATTCTTAAGGTTATTCCCTCATCTTATGAAAAGAATGATCATTATTTTAGGGTTAAGTGGCGGTGATAATACTTTTTGTTGCAACTCCAGTAATACAGGTCCATCAGCTACCGTTATTTGCGAACTTGTCAGAAGGCTTCACTTAATTTACTGCCTTTAATCTCTAATTCATAAAAGGTTAGTGAAGCAACCAAGTTGTAAAATTCCCGTCAAAATAATAAGCACTTTTTAAAAGTTGCCAAGTCATGTTTGACTTTACTAACCCGCTTCCACTAAGCCCAATATTATGAAACTAAAAACTATCCTCACTCTCCTTATCTTAAATGTATGGATTACTGTATCTGCACAATTTGTGACAATACCTGATCCCAATTTTGTAACCTATCTGCAAAATAATTATCCCAATTGTATGGTGGGAAACCAAATGGATACCACTTGCACTGATATAGTTAACAGTACTCTCGTTATCTGCGAAAACATGTCTATTTCCAATCTTGAAGGTATTCAATATTTCAACAATCTGGAGGGCTTACATTGTGGGAGTAATAACTTAACAACCTTACCTTCCTTACCCTCCACACTCACCCATCTGGATTTTTGGAACAATCAGATTATTTCAATCCCGAATCTCCCTGCTTCCCTAACCTCTCTATATTGCTCAAATAATCCCAATATGACATCCATTCCTGCTCTACCGGCTGGACTAACAGAGTATTACGGTAGCGGAAACCCTCTATTACCTTTACCTTCTTTCCCAGGTTCACTGGTCACATGTGCCATCAATGACTGCGGCTTAACAAGTTTTCCTATCTTGCCTAATGGGTTGGAAACTCTTCATATTGGGAACAATCCGATAGGGACGATTTTAAATCTGCCTCCATCACTGAAAATACTTTCTTGTTACAATAGTAACCTAACCGCCCTTCCTGTTTTGCCAACAGGGTTAGAAAACTTACAATGTGGATGGAACAACATCTCATCACTCCCATCACTCCCACAGTCTTTAGTTAATTTAAACGCAAGAAGTACACTACTTTCAATATTACCAAATTTGCCTGACACCATGGTTAGCCTGAACGTCAGAGATTGTAATTTTGATTCAATACCCTTACTTCCATTACACATAAGCAGCACTCTTGACGTCAGGGAGAATTCACTGGTTTCTCTTCCTGCATTACCAACCGGGATCGAATATTTTTATGTTAATGATAACCTCTTAAATACCCTTCCTGAACTACCTAATACTCTAGTTTTTTTGGATGCAGAAAACAACTTAATTGATTGTTTACCGATTATTCCTGAAAATATAACTTCGGTTTACTTAGCCGGAAATAATTTTACCTGTATTCCAAACTATGTCCAGGCCATGTCTATATGGCCATTTTTAACCTCTATGCCTCTCTGTGTGTTTGGAGACCTTGTTAATAATCCTAATAATTGCCCGACTGTTCAGGGCATTGAAGGTTATGTTATTGATGATACAGCTGGGAATTGCACCAATAATATTGCAAATGTACCAAGACTTAGCAATGTACCTGTATCACTTTACGATAATAACGGACTCTTGATTGAAAGTACTAATTCCTTAGTGAATGGTCGTTATTTTTTTAATGCCACCTCAGGAACTTATACCGTTGAAATTGATACAATTAACAAACCATATACTGTCAATTGTAATTTCCCCGGGGCAGACTCTTCGTTCACCTTAAATTCAATTGATTCACTCATAAATAATGTAAACTTTCCCGTTGAATGCGATAGCGGATTTGATATTGGTACACAATCCATTAACACAATTGGCTGGGTCTTTCCCGGACAACCTCATGAAATGAATATCCATGCGGGCGATATGTCTAATTGGTATGGTTTAGCCTGTTCGGATGGAGTCAGCGGATCAATTACAGTAACAGTAATCGGACCAGTAACTTACACAGGACCTGGCATAAATGCCCTGACACCAGTCGTTTCAGGCTCCACTTATACATATACAATCACAGATTTTGGAAATATTGACTTTCACAATGACTTCATATTAACTTTTCAGACTGATACAACCGCTCAATTAGGAGATTCAATTTGTGTTGATGTGCAAACCACACCAGTCATTAATGATAACTCCCCTGTTAACAATTCCTATTCATATTGTTATGAGGTCATTAATTCGTATGATCCAAACAATAAACTAGTTTATCCAAAAACAGTTTTACCTCTTTATGAAGACTGGTTAACCTATACTATTAATTTTCAAAATACCGGTACGGCACCAGCCTTTAATATTCGTTTAGAGGATACATTATCGTCTCTTTTAGATTTATCGACATTTGAGGTTATTGGCTATAAACATGCCAATCATTTTAACCTGACAGGAGATAAACTTATAGTATATTTCCCTGACATTATGTTACCTGACAGTACAACTAATGAACCTGAATCCAAAGGCTATTTTCAATATCGTATTAAGCCAATCTCAGGATTAAATGATGGAACATTGATTGAAAACACGGCTCATATTTTCTTCGATTTCAATGATCCGATCGTGACCAATACAGCAATAACCAGCTATGTGGAGCCTGATCATTCATCTGTCACAAAATTAAACCCTGATATGATGATCTATCCAAATCCTGGTCGAGGTATTTTTTATCTTAAAAAAGAGGTTGAATTACTCAACTATGAGATTATTGCACATAACATGACTGGTTCGGAAATCGATTTAGAAATAATCGATTTAGAAGACAAATTGAAAATCGTTGTACCCGAAAAAGGCCTGATAATTTTAACCATAAAATCTGACTTTGGTGTATTTCAGAAAAAATTAATCTCGCAATAAAAGTCTGATTGCTTGTGCTAATTCTATCAATGCATACAACCCAAATAAATTTCAGATTCCTGAATATACGCGTTCAGGAATTGCGGTTTTAATTTGGACAGCAATATTTCAGCTTCTTCCTGGCTATCAGTAATTGCAACAACAATTGCAATTGTTTTATCATCAGAATGAGTATCAGCATCATAGTAAGATAAATATTCCAGACTTAGGGATTGGGAATTATAACGTCTTGGAAAATAATTTCCAGTATAAATTTCGTCTGGGTCATCAGTGGGTAAGGCAATTAAATCCAATTCGGAATTATAACCTCTTCCCATAGTATCTATTTCAAATTCGAGTCCTGAACTTAAAGTCAACATAGTTTCCCGCAAAATGAAATAATCTTGCCCGGTGTCCGCTACTACAATAAAGGCATTCATGTACTGCCCACTCATATCAACAGAATCTGAAAAAAAGGATAATACCTCATCTGCTGTTTTGCCTTGAGGTACATCCAGCTTCAATGTATCGCCATCAGGTCGAATCAACTCCGCACGAATTTCAGTACTAATATACTCACCCATTTTATTACCGGTGTCAAGATTTACTGAAGTCTTCTTGTCTGAGCTGCAAGAAGAAAGCAAGATTACAAATATCAACCCTAAACATCTTATCATATCACCCCTTTTTAAATTCAGACTCCAATAACGCATAATTATAATGGTCAGACCAACCGGTGGAGAGTGGTAAGGTTTGTCTGGCTCTACCTTCTAAAGTCATTCCTACTTTTTCCAATACTTTTACGGAAGCAATGTTATCCACAGCACAACCGGCATGGATACGGTGTAGTTTTAATGACTCAAATCCAAATTCCAATACCCTGTTAACCGATTCAGTAGCAAAACCCTTTCCCCAGTACTCCGGAAATAATTTATACCAAACCTCAGCACTTTTATACTTTTCCCTGTCTAACCAAAAACCTAAAAGCCCTATGGGTTGATTGGAGTCTCTATCTTCAATAACAAAGGTATATTTCATAACTTTTTCCTCAACATTGGCTTCAATCAGGGGCATCATAACGGACTCTGTAGTATTGAAATCCTCTGGAATTCCCAATGTATTATAACGGTCAACCTCTTTAAGTGAATTCAATTCATGAATCCATTTTAAATCTGACGCGTTGACCAATCTCATCTTTATTCTTTCCGTGATTAGTTCCATTGTTGTTTTAATTAAAAGTAAATATAGAAGAATAAATTATTCTGCGGATGTCAATGATTTTAAATCCTAATACTAATCTTTTTAACCCTTAAAGATGAGGAGATATCACGAAAAAATAGTTAATCGAAAACAGTAATGTTACTAATGTGTATGCTAGAACACCAATGATAAACAATGGTAGCCTGAATCTAAACATCTTAATTTTACCCTTAAAATAATATCTATCGAAAACCTCAAGAAGAAAACCCAATGAATAAAGAATATTAGCAAATACACCCCATGCAACGATTCCGATAATGTCGAAAAGCAGTAATGAAAAGGGCTGCATCAGCACTATAAATAATCCAGCCAACCCTACTGACAAATTAAACCAAATGCGACGCTTCTCCCACCATTTAATTGCAAAACTTAAGGACGAATCAAATTCTGATTTATCAAGATTTTCATCAATAATACCCTCTTGCATTAATCTTTCAGCTTTTGTTCAATCCTCTCCAATCTGTTACAAATCTCTTCCAGTTTGTTTAGAATCAGAATATGTGTTTTTTTGGCATCAATACCAACCGGGCTTTGATCACTATGAATTATTGTAGCAATTGCTTCGTAGGTTTTATCATCAATTTTAAGGTTCATTTATTAAATATTTTAGTTAATAGAATTAGTATACAAAACTGCTTTCCCGCAGTTCTGCGAATCAATACAATTACAAAAAAATCCCTGATGAAAAACCTGAAGCAATCCTTCTACTCTTCTTCCTTGACCAGTTCTTCGTGTTTTTCTTCATAAACCGCTTTAATCTCAGCATCCAGATTACCATCTTTATCGTAATCGTCATCATCTTCAATAATAGCAATGGCTTCTTCGTCAGTCATTCTAATCAAATAATAACGATCATCTGTTTCAAATGGAAGGGCAGTTACATTTTTACCTTCCCGGTTTACAAATACAATCAGGTTTTCTTCAAAACCGTAGGGATACGTTAATTTAATCTGCTCTATGGTCGCCTTATCAAGCTTCACATAGTCTTTAATTATTTTTGGCTTGCTCATATCATAGGGGTGATTAGGTTATTACCAATTTAACAAATATGCAAAAATTAAGGGAGCTACAATAGTAGCGTCCGATTCTATTATAAATTTTGGGGTATCAATATCCAGTTTCCCCCAGGTTATTTTTTCATTGGGTACTGCTCCTGAATACGAACCATAGCTGGTAGTGGAATCTGAAATCTGGCAGAAATAACTCCAAAATGGTGTATCAGTTTGCTCCATATCCTGATATAACATTGGTACCACACATATTGGAAAATCACCTGCAATACCTCCTCCAATCTGAAAAAAGCCAACGCCTTTATTTGAATTTAAAGTATACCAATCAGCCAGATAAGTCATATACTCAATTCCCGACTTCATTGTACCGGCCTTTAGTTCACCTTTCATAACGTATGAGGCAAAAATATTACCCATTGTACTGTCTTCCCAACCGGGAACTACAATTGGCAGATTCTTTTCTGCCGCGGCATACATCCAACTGTCTTTAATGTCAATTTCGTAATATTGTTCCAGTACACCTGACAATAATAATTTATACATGAATTCATGAGGAAAATAACGTTCCCCATTTTGCTCAGCTGTTTGCCATATGTCAAAAATATGTTGTTGCAATCGTCTGAAAGCTTCCTCTTCCGGAATACAGGTATCTGTTACTCTGTTCAACCCCTTTTCCAGCAAATTCCATTCATCCTGTGGCGTTAAATCCCGGTACTCCGGCACCCGTTTATAATGTGAATGGGCTACCAGATTCATAATATCTTCTTCAAGATTTGCCCCTGTACAAGAAATAATATGGACTTTATCCTGTCGGATCATTTCGGCAAATATTTTGCCCAGTTCTGCAGTACTCATAGCTCCCGCCAATGACACCAGCATTTTAGCATTGTTTTGTAATTGTTCATCATAAGCCTTCGCAGCATCAACTACAGTGGCGGCATTGAAATGTAAATAATACTTTTCAATAAAATCTGATATCGGACGACTAGAACTCATTATTGCTAATTTTAAATTTATAACTTAATAATTTATAATATAGCTTTGCTGCCAGAAAATCCGAAGATTTGTCGTTAGGGTTTGGACATAATTCCACAATATCAAAACCAACTACATTTTTTCTGTCAAATACATCCTTTAAAAAGTCCAGTGTTTCATACCAAAATAAGCCTCCTGGCTCAGGCGTACCTGTTGAAGGTAAAATTGACGGATCAAACGCATCCAAATCAATGGTGATATATACGTTTTCAGTTAAGCAATCAATGGCCTTATCTGACCAATAATCATCCACCGCCATTTCATGTGCAAAAAATACATGGTCAGTATTCATGACTCTTTTTTCAGAGTGATCCATACTTCTAATCCCAACCTGAACCAAATTGGTATTCTCATTCGCCTCGTATAAAGCACAGGCATGGTTATATTTCGAGCCCTGATATTCTGGTCTTAAATCGGCATGTGCATCAATCTGCAATACCGATAAGTCATCAAAACATTCGTTATATGCTCTGATTGATCCAATAGAAACGGAATGTTCTCCTCCAAAAAGAGTGACAAACTTATTTTTTTTGATGTAGGCCTTTACTGTTTTATGCACCTCCTCCACCATACTTTGTGGTGTCGCATTTTCAGTAATTGGTGGTGTCAGATAAATCCCTTCGTGGTAAACTTCCGAATCAGTTTCAATATCATATAGTTCCATATTTTCAGAAGCTTCCAAAAAAGCCTCAGGCCCTTTATCTGCTCCTTTTTGCCAGGTACTGGTCCCGTCGTAAGGAACCGGAATTAATATCACTTTCGATTTCTCAGGTTGAGCATACTTCTCGGGAATACCTGCGTATGTTTTACTGTTCATGATAGCCAAGTTTATTTAAAAAATCTTTTGGTTTTTGTTCTTCTGCAAAAAGCATGGTTTCTATTTCACCTTTTGCATTTTTTTGTATTAAAATATGTTTCGGATGTGGAATTAAACAATGTTGTAAACCACCAAAACCTCCGACAGATTCCTGATAAGCACCAACATTAAAAAAACCTATATAGAGTGGTTTGTCAGCTTTAAATTTTGGCAGGTAAATGGCATTTAAATGTTGCTCACTATTATAATAGTCATCACTATCGCAAGTCAACCCACCTAACAGTACCCGTTCGTACTCTTTATCCCACCTGTTAATTGGCAACATAATAAACCTCTTATTAATGGCCCAGGTATCAGGAAGTGTAGTTATAAAAGAAGAGTTAATCATATTCCACTTCTCCCTGTCATTCTGTTGTTTTTGGTGTAAGACTTCGTAAATAGCCCCACCGGCTTCCCCAACAGTAAATGTACCAAACTCGGTAAATAAATCAGGAACGGGAACACCCGCTTCAAGGCAGGTAGTATTAATCTGATTCACAATTTCACTAACCAGGTATTGATAGTCAAAATCAAACCCTAATGAGGTTTTTACAGGAAAGCCTCCCCCAATATTTAAACTGTCAAGTGTATCACATTCTTTTCTCAATTCAATGTATACTTTTAAACATTTGGCCAATTCATTCCAGTAATATGCCGTATCCCTGATCCCGGTATTAATAAAAAAATGAAGCATTTTCAGCTCAACCTTTTTATTCTTACTGATTTCTTTTTTATAGAAAGGAACAATATCCTTATACCCTATCCCTAACCTGCTGGTATAAAAGGCAAATTTTGGTTCTTCTTCAGAGGCAATTCGAATACCAATTTGATATTTTTCCTTTATCTCATTATCCAATAATGCAATTTCCTTAAAGTTATCGATAATGGGCAGACAGTTCTGATGTCCTGAATTAATTAAATTGGCAATATTCGTAATGTATTCAGCCCGTTTAAATCCATTACATATAATATAGTTCTGATTTGAAATTTTTCCCTGGTTTTTCAGATGGGTGACAATATCCATATCAATGGCTGAAGAGGTTTCAATATGAATATCATTTTTTAAACCTTCATTTAACACGTGCTTGAAATGAGAACTCTTAGTACAATAACAGTAGTGGTATTCACCCTTATACTGGTGTGTTTCAAACGCATTTCGAAACCAAAGTTTTGCCCGGTTGATATTTTCGGAAATCTTTGGAAGATAAGTAAACTTTAACGGCGTTCCGTAGGTCTTCACCAGCTCCATTAAATCGATATTATGAAACTGAAGTTCAAATTTATCTTCTGATAACTTAAACTCTTTTTGTGGAAAGTCAAAGGTCTGATCCACAAGGTCTACATATTTATTTTTCATTTAAAATATCAGTAATTTATTAACCCTTCAATAAAAAATGAGGCCTCCAAAAATACATTTAATATCGATAAGTGCAACAGTTTTAAAAAAAATAACAATTAATTATAATCTTCTTGAACTTAACATAATGTTAGCTCAATCCTGTCGATCATATTTTTAATCAATAGAATTGTTTAGTTTTGTGTATCAAAATAAGATCACATGACAAAGATTAACTGGAAAACTGCCATTGAATTCGAAGATATTACCTATAAAAAAGCCAATGGTGTGGCAAGAATTGCCTTTAACCGTCCGAATGTCAGAAATGCATTCAGACCCAAAACCACTTCCGAGCTCTATAGAGCATTTTATGATGCACAGGAGGATACTTCTATTGGTGTGGTTTTATTGTCAGCAGAAGGGCCATCTACTAAGGATGGTGTATATTCATTCTGCTCAGGTGGAGATCAAAAAGCCAGAGGTCACCAGGGTTATGTTGGAGATGATGGTATGCACAGGTTGAATATTCTTGAAGTACAACGACTCATTCGTTTTATGCCTAAGGTTGTCATTGCCGTAGTTCCCGGTTGGGCTGTTGGTGGCGGACATTCTTTGCACGTGGTTTGTGATATGACATTAGCCAGTAAAGAACATGCTATTTTTAAACAAACTGATGCGGATGTAACCAGTTTTGACGGTGGTTATGGATCAGCTTATCTTGCTAAGATGGTGGGACAGAAAAAAGCACGGGAAATTTTCTTTTTAGGTCGTAATTATTCAGCACAGGAAGCTTATGAAATGGGAATGGTTAACGCTGTTATTCCTCATGATGAGTTAGAAGATACTGCCTATGAGTGGGCACAGGAAGTATTAGGAAAATCGCCTACTTCAATCAAAATGCTGAAGTTTGCCATGAATTTAACTGATGATGGTATGGTTGGACAACAAGTATTTGCAGGAGAAGCCACCCGTCTGGCTTATATGACTGATGAGGCTAAGGAAGGGCGAAATGCCTTTTTGGAAAAGAGAAAACCCAATTTTAAGGATATCAAATGGATTCCCTGATCTGGAAAACATCTCTGATTTATAGTACATTATTCTGTACCAAACCTATACATCATACATTATAAAGCAACGGAAGTAATTTTTTTTTGCTAGATTTGCTATTGTAAATAAGGGTGTAGCAGTAATAGCCACACCCCTTTTTATAAAACAGTCGCCAAACTGAATTATAGGCATTGATTGTATGTAATCAATGCGGGTTAAGATTTTATTGGTATTGGTTCATTTTATAAAACCATTGGCGATTTGTATTTAATTTTTGATGCAAATGTAAAAACATAAATCTCAAAAGCAAACTTTGAAAGCTCTTTTGGGATCATTATTTTGTTTTAGCTGATTTGATAGATGGACGATATTGCAGTAATAGTTAAGAGGCTTGATGAGGCCAGGCGTAAACTTGGTCTGAATCATAAAGATCTTGGTGATATTCTGGGTGTCACTAAGTCTTCGATCGGTTCTGCCTTCAGCAGAAAGTCCATGAAAATTTCAAAAATTAAATTACTCGCTAATGAGCTTAACATCAATTATTTTTGGCTCACTACCGGTAAAGGTGAAATGTTTATTCAGGATTCCGGTATAGTCAACGAAAATAATCCAATTTATAACAAGGCCAATTGCAGAAAATGTATTGATAAAGATATCATTATAGAGTTTCAAAATAATGTGATTTCCACAAAGGATGAGCTCATCAATGCCAAAGATGAGATTATTGAAAGCCTCAAACGTGAATTGGAATTATTGAGAAAATAGATTGGATTAACCAAAAACTGAGAAAAGGAAAACCAATTTTGACGTGTTAGCCATTCCTCGGCTTAATAGAACACCTGATTTACAAGTTATTATTTCACAATTAACATAAATGATAAAGGGTTCTAAACCCAAAAAAGCAATTTTTTTACTAGATTTGTTAAAGGTAAATAAGGGTGTAGCAACAATAGCCACACCCCTTTTTATAATACAGTCGCCAAACTGAATTATAGGCATTGATCACATACAATCAATGCGGGTTAAGACTTTAATTTTGTAATTGATTCTGTTTACCGAATCAACTGGCGATTTGTATTTAATTTTTGATACAAATATATAAATAAAAATCTCAAACGCAAACTTTTACAGCTCTTTTGGGATTTTTATTTTGCTTTAATTTGTTTTAGGTAAATGGATGATATTGCAGTAATAATTAAAAGACTTGATGAAGCCAGGCGCAAGCTTGGCCTGAACCACAAAGATCTTGGTGAAATTCTGGGTGTCACTAAATCTTCGATCGGTTCTGCGTTTAGCAGGAAATCCATGAAAATTTCAAAAATTAAATTGCTTGCAAATGAGCTTGACATTAATTATTTTTGGCTGACTACCGGTAAAGGTGAAATGTTTATTCCTGAAGAGGCTATGGTCAATGAAAATAATCCGACTTATAACAAAGGTAATTGCAAGAAATGCATTGATAAAGACATTATTATCGACTATCAGAACAATGTGATTACTACAAAAGACAAGCTGATCAACGCCAAAGATGAGATTATTGAAGGGTTGAAACGCGAACTTGCAGCTTTAAGAAAATAGTTCAAATTTTCTATCTTAGCAGCTTATGAGGCTTTTTTTAGTTCTGAGTATCGTACTACTCCCCAATTTTGCCCGTTCCGCACCAAAAACAACTGCAATTGATTCATTAAATCAGCTGGCATGGGAGTCAATGTCGTCCGATTTTTCAATGGTACTACATTATGCCCATCAGGCTGATTCATTATCGGATATTATTCATTATGAACCTGGAAAGGGATTTGCTTCAATATACCGGGGATGGATTCATTTTTACAATTCAGAGTACGCAGAGGCCTACCAGGCCTTTAACTATGCCTATGATATTGCACAAAAAGAGAACCATACTCAACTCCTGGGCCGATACCACCTGAGTATAGGCAGTTACTATACTAAATTAGGTGATCTGGATTTAAGTCTTCAGCATTTTCAGGATGGTATTACCAACCTCAAGGCCTGCGGTGATATTGAATGGGAAAATTATGGCTATAATAATATAGGTGTTAATTACATTAACCAGGGTAATTCGGAAAAAGCGCGGTTTTACTACAATAAAGCCCTTGATTTATTTACCCAAAGAAATGATAGTATCGGTATAGCTTTGAGCTATTCGAATATAGCCACTTGCTTTGAACAGGAAGGCAAAACCGATTCTGCTATTTACTGCTCAAAACAAGCCCTGCAATCTGCACGGGCTGTCAACTACCTCATTATTATTGGTTCCAGTCAACTCAACCTGGCCAATTTTTACATTGTAAAGCAAGAGCTTAAAACAGCAAAACAATATCTTGAGAATGCCAAGACGTTTTATACCGGTATTGATGATCAGGACGGATTAATTGATGCTGCCTTTATTGAAGCTAAAATGGTACGGATTTCTAATCCAACTGCCGCGATTCTGATTTTAGAAAACCTGAAGCCAAAAATCCTGGAAATGGAATTAATCCAAAACAAGGTTTCCGTTTATCAAACCCTGGCTGACTTGTACAGCGAAACCCTTGATTATAAAAATGCATTTGTCAATCTGCAGGCATTTGTAAAATGGCAGGACCAACTGAATAGTCAACAATCTTCAGATAATATCAATGAGTTGGAAATACGATATCAAACCAATGAGAAAATAATGGAAATTGCCAATCTCCACAATAAAAATGAGCTCATTCAGGTCAAGTTGGATAACAAAAAACTGGAAGAAGTACAACAACGTAAAACCAAGTACTGGATTTTGATTATCAGTAGTACTGTAGCTTCATTGTTGACTGTTCTCCTGATTGTAATTTACCGCAATAACAAAAAAACCAAAGCGGCTAATGTTATCATTAGTGAACAAAAACAGGATGTTGAACAACAAAAAGAGGTTATAGAAATCAAAAACAAGGAAATTTTTGATAGTATTGCCTATGCCCAACGGATTCAAAATGCTATTCTGCCTAAACCATCTCATATCCACTCACTTTTTCCAGACTCTTTTTTAGTCTACCTGCCTAAAGATATTGTTGCAGGTGATTTTTATTGGTTTGAACAAATCGATCAGTCCGTATACTTCGCTGTTGCAGATTGTACGGGGCATGGTGTGCCTGGAGCCATGGTTAGTGTAGTTTGTCATAATGCCCTCAATGCTGCCATATATGAACATCAACTCACCGGTCCCGGATTAATTCTGGACAAAGTCAGAACCCTGATTTCTCAAACTTTTTCGAGTGAACAGCATGATATCAAAGATGGGATGGACATTAGTATTGGAGTTTTGAACCGTACCACCAATCAATTGAAATGGGCCGGAGCTAATAATCCACTCTGGCAAGTACAGGGTGAGCAATTAATTATTCATGCACCTGACAAACAACCGGTAGGGAAATTTGAAAAATCAGTACCCTTTACCACCCGGACGCTAACATTTGAAAAGGGAGATCAGTTTTACCTTTTCTCAGACGGTTTTGCTGATCAGTTTGGTGGACCAAAAAATAAGAAGTATAAAACCTCGAACCTCAAAAAATTAATCCTTTCAATGGCTGGCCAACCAATGTCGGAGCAGGAAAAAGCAGTTCTTACTGCATTTAACGACTGGAAAGGTAAAGAAGAGCAATTGGATGATGTGTGTTTGTTTGGGTTTAGGGTGTAATTTGTTCTCGGGTAGACAACTTTGAATGCTTTATAGAAATCCTGAGCAAATCATGCAAAAAAATCAACCACATCCTTTTTAACCCTGTCAGGGCTTGAAATCCAGTCGTTATTTAACACAATTTTTATACTCTTAAACTGCTTTTTCAGAACGGCTATTACTGCA
The DNA here is from genome assembly GCA_965230195.1 of Putridiphycobacter sp. GTDB lineage: Bacteria > Bacteroidota > Bacteroidia > Flavobacteriales_D > Crocinitomicaceae > Putridiphycobacter. The sequence continues at coordinate 6,602,687 of OZ245997.1, read as the reverse complement.
CTTAAATCCATAGCTACTTCAGTATCTACTCCCGGATTAACCAATAATATTTTTTTGGAGTCGTGATGGATAAAACAGCTTAAAATCAACCCCTGTTGCTTTGCATAAAATGAAAAATTAACACCTGAATCGGATAAGAGTTTGTGGATTATATTGGTGAGCGGATCTTCTGATTCAAACTCTCCCGTAAAAGCTTTCTGTTGTGCTCTGTTTAAAAAGTCTTTGAGTACCATTACACCTTTATTATCACCGAGGCTAATATCACTGCTGACAATCGACGAAAAGACCTCCATTCCTGAAATGGCACGTGTAAATAAAACATTGAGTCTGTTTTCTCCCCTGTTTTGATTCACTGGTCCAAAATTTAACCTCAGCTTGCCCTCTGCATTTTTGGCGTAGCCTATTGATATGAGTACAATTTCCTTTTCAATACCCTGTACATTTTCAAGATTTCGGATCAAAACCGTATCCGGCAATTCCAAACCGGTTTTGGTGATGGCCTTTCGAATACATTTTTCCTGTTCAAGTGAAAATGCAATAACAGCAATATCCGTTCTGGTCTCCTTAATCAACTCTGAAAGTCTGGTCGCTATTGCAGCGGCTTCCATTTCGTTGACATTCTGATCAAAAACGCCATTTTTTATATAATGAAATTTAATAGGATAATCTGATTGTGTTGGTGGAAATAGCTGTAGTTGATTATCGTAAAAATGCTGATTGGAGAATGAGATTAAATCAGGGTGTTGGCTTCTGTAATGCCATTTCAACATGGTTGAGGGATAAACAGGTTCAGCCTGATCGAGTAACGAAACAGAATCTGTTTTGGAACTAAAAAACTGGCCCGGAGGCATTTGTTGGCTATCACCGACAATTACAGCATTTTTAGCCCTGAACAGCGTGGGTATGGCATCTTCCAATGGAATCTGGCTGGACTCATCAAAAATAACCACATCAAAAATGTTTTCTTTAATTGGCAAACGCTCCGATATTGCCAATGGGTTCATCATCCAAACCGGTTGAAGCATTAACAAAATATCGTCTGCTTCGTCAAACAAGGTTTTTACCGGTAGATGGCGCTGTTGTTTATTAATTTCATGTACAATAACACGTTTCGATTGTTTAAAATTTTGTTTAAGTGCTTTTTCCGCTTCCGTTAATTTGGCATTCGGGCTGCTACTGATTTTCTCCCTATCCTTCCACTGCCTTCTCTGATAATTAGAAAAACCTCCGGTTATTTTTTTAAACTCCAGATTTTTAAGTTTGTTAAAGTGGTTTATATCCTTCAATAAACTTGCTCCGGTAAGCTCCCCAAGGTAAGGTTCAAATCTTTTTTCCTTTTGCCAGGTATGGTAATAAATTTTATATTCCAACTCTGCTATTAAAAATGGATTCAGACGAATAAACCTTAAAATTTTAGAAGGAATCCCTAACAATAGTTTTACTTCTGGCAGGTATTCCTGAAGCAAACCGGTACTGCTATTAAATGCATTAATATATTGTAACAAACCATCTGTTTTCTGAGGTAACTCATCCCGAAATAAATAGCTTTTTATTCTGTTAAAATTCCCCAATCTGACATGCATATCTGCCAATGTACTAATGCATTCTCCAGTATTTTCCCGCTCTAAAATAACCTGATAACTGTCGTGAGACAATCCTTCCAAACGTTTACGTATCTCTAAAATATTGTCAATTTCTTTGTCCGGATGAAAAATCTTAAGGTTATGTTTGAGTTTTATGATGATTTCCTGAAGTTCATGGTAGACCTGATGTTCCTTCTTCAAATTTTCCAGAATTGGTCCGGCATTTGTCAACGGTACGTTTCCTTTATATGGTTTGAAAAATTGCTGATGGAAGTTCCTTCTTTTAATTCCGGAAAACCAACCCCTTGTATTCATTTGAATTTCATACAAATCGATTTCAGCAATTGACGGCTGTTTTTCCCATAAGGTATTTAAAGATTCTGTTTTTTTTAGCCTGGCTTTAGTCAGTTGATACTTCTTTGCCCAATTGTCAAACGATTTGTAAAGCTTTGATCCCTTGAGTAAAATATCCATCTGATCTTTATTCACCATATTCAAAATACTTGCACTGATGCAATATTTGATAAATGTGTCCCAATCAGTTGTCAGGTTAAATCTCATTTGAATAGCCTGAACAGTCTGAACAATTTCCTTAAGCTCCAAAAGTCGTTTATTAATCCTCCCAACTGATTCTTCTTCCTGGAGTACTGCGGGATTCATTTGAAGAAAAGGAGATTGCCCAATTGAGTTAATACTCCATTTTTTCAGTGCGATTCTTTCAATGGACAGCAGATCATCCCGAAACATTTGCCAGGAGTTGAAATCAGGCACCTGACTTTGGTGGTGATAATCTGTATTTTTAAATTCAGCTTCTGTTAAACAACACTCCAAATCGTATAACGAAGCTTTAACACTTTGGCCGGGAGCAATATACTGTGCTGGATAACTTAAACTATTACTTTGGTACAGTTCAAAAGAAAGATCTTTTGCTTCCGGCCTTTCCTCCGGCTCCAAAACAGCTTCAAAACTCTTTTTTAATGATTTATAAAAGCTCTTTTTAGGTTTATCCTCTGCATCAAAATAAGCCACCCACTGCTTTAAAGTACCCATCCTTTGATACACAACCTCTAGTGCTGACTTCTTTTCAGAAACAAACAGTACCTTTTTTCCCTGTCTTGTATAATGTTGAATGAGAGACACAATAGTATGTGATTTTCCGGTTCCCGGTGGTCCCTGAATAACCAGACTATTATCTACTGCCCGGGCAACAACCTCTTTTTGGGAACTGTCAAGTGGTAAGGCCTCCAGATTATTCTTAACTGATTCCTTTTTTAAGTACTGATTAAATCCTAATATCTCCTTAATTGTTGTATTTGGCGAATTAATAATTTGTTCGTAATCCAACCCTAGAACACTCTTTTTATAGTTAAATGTACCTACCGCAGGGGTTGAAATAATTTCCCACCTCTCCAACTCTGATAAAGATTCACTGACTTCAACTGCATCCTGCTCCGTATTAAAATGTTGCGTAATCTGCTGAATTAATACTTCGGGATTATCGACCTCTTTTAGCAATTCAAGATCAAAAAACCTGGCAAAAACTGATTCAATAACAGGGTTTACCTGCCATAGTTCCGTTTCTTCAATCACCTCATGTTCAAGGGTAATCTTTTGAGTTCTTTTTAGCCTTACGGGCTTATACAATAATGGTGAGCAATAAAACCTGGTCTTTGACGGCAATTTCCACTTTATAAATAAGGTAATAGATAAAGTGGTTTCTAATCCATACTCCTTCAAATAAAACTGTTGCTTCCGATAGATTTTTTCCAATTTATTTTTCTCAGAGCTTTCACTTGAATTACTGAAGTATAATTTGCTTTGATTAATGTGAATAAATGGATTCCTTGCTGAAACATCATACAGTTGCTCCCTAAGTTCTGCCAACTTTTCTGTAATACTATTTTGGGACTTTTCTATGCTCACAAGTACCTCAAAAATAAGAAAAAAAGAGAGCGGTTTTATGGTTATAAAAAATATTTACCTGATCTCCCGATTACCTCAACAAGGTTACATGTCCGGAAAAATCGTTGACCTCACCAGGGCTGCTTTTTAAGCCGGCCTCAACCTTCCAAATATATACCCCAGCCATAGCCCTTTGACCATGATAGGTTCCATCCCAACCGCTGTCCATATCAAACGATTCAAAAACAATCTCTCCCCAGCGATTATAGATGGCTAGATGGAATCCATACCTGTCAATATTTTCCCCTTCGACCTTAAAAATTGAGTTGGAACTTTCATCCGGTGTAAATGCATTTGGAACATATACCTGCTGATCAACCACCAATTGTATTGACTGACAAATTTTATCGGAGCAACCATCAGCTGTTGATACTTCCAGACAAGCGTTTAAAGGCATATAAACATCACCAATTTCCTGAATAGGATAAGTTAAATCACGGGTAGTAAATTCATCAGAACTAATTGTCCAGTTACTTATTGAATAATCTGATGACGTATTGATAAACTGGATATTTTCATCATAAGTATCCGGCTGCTTAGGTGTATAAGAAAAATTGGCCACCGGAGAAGTACTGACTTTGATATAATTGTCAAATATTCTTTCATAATAACAACCATCTAACGAAGTGTAGGACGCCTGTATCTGATCGACTCCCGGAACAGAATAATCTATTACCAGATTAGTATTTGTCATCATTTCAATGGTTCCCAAACTACTTTTCCAATCAATATTACCAGCAATATTATCAGGCGATATGGCAATTTGTATATCTGCTTCATATGGTAAACATCCCATTAAGCTATCGTATTGAAAATCAAAAACAGGTTCTGGGAACAGATTAACCCGAATGGTATCAATAGCCATCTGACCGCATTCATCTGTTATTGAAATACTAATGATGGTATCGCTGGTTATTAATGGTGAAATAGTATAAAGCGTATCATCAGAACCTGTACTCCAATTAAAATAATAATTCTCCAAAAGATTATCAGGAGTAGCAGTTAAGTTTACAATTTCACCTGAACAGACCACGGTATCATTACTGACTGTTATGGCAGGTGGAACAGAAGTAGTCACTGTAAAAGTATCGGTTTGGACAGTGCATCCGTTATTATCTGTTATTTCAACAAAATAGATAGTATCATTTGGAACCGACTCAGAAAACGTTTCCTGATTATTCAATCCGTTATTCCAGTTATATTGATAGGGCTGTACTCCTCCAATTGGAATTGCGGAGACAGAAACAATATCATTCGGGCAAATGACCTGATCAGGATTAACGTATCCGATTAATGGCTGAGGCGTTGGAATATATACTTCAACACTGTCACCCGAACAACCATTAAAATCCTGAACATGTACAGTATAATTTCCAGTTGCCAAATTATTAATCTGGTTACTTACTGAAAAATTTAATCCATCAAAACTGTAAAGGTAGCCAGATGGATAGGCTGCAATATTACTTCCTGATGGTAAACCGTAACAATCTACTCCTGTAATTTGAATACTATCAATTTCAATCTCATCAGGCTGAGTCACCTCAAAGTTTACAGTATCAACAGAACATCCGTTATCGTCCTGAACAACTACTGAATATAATCCGGCACATACATTATTTTGAAGTTGAGTGTTTGAATTGAATTGAGACCATGTATAATTATATGACCCACTCACTGTACCTCCTGAAACCATTGCTTCTAAACTACCATCACAGAATCCAAAACAAGATGGGCTGGTTGCACTCATTGTTAACTGCATTTGAAAAGGTTGGGTAATTATGGTATCAAATTGAACAGTGCAACCAAGCCCATCAGTAATATCTATGGTATAATTTCCCGGACCAAGTTGAGTAAAATTATTCAGACTTCCGGGTACTGAATTATTAATTGAATATGATAATTGTCCAATGCCTCCCTGAGCCATCACATTGATTATTGCAGAATTATCTCCATAACAAAGAATAGGGCTTACATTTGCATTAAATGAAATTGTGTCCGGCTCAGACAAAACATATGGTAAATCAGCAGTACATCCATTGGCATCTCTTACTGTCACGGTATAAGTTCCGGGACAAACGTTACTAAATTGACTATTGCTTTGAAAATTAGCACCATCAATTGAGAATTCATATGGTCCTGTTCCTGTACTTGCATAAATGGCTATTTCACCATTACATACACCATGACAAGGCAAAACGGTACTGACTGAATCAATTACCGGAGGTGGAAAGCTTGAGATCGTCACCTGACTGGCAATCAAACAGCTGTTAACGTCTTTTACCGAGACATCATAAACTGAAGCATTTAATGAACTAAATGAATTAGTGTTCACGTAATTCAAATTATCAATCGAATAAGTATACCCGGGTGTTCCACCTTGTGCAACAATATCAATGGTACCGCTTTGCAAATTACAGTAAGAATCGGTACTTGTTATATTCATGGTAAGTGTATCGATATACGCCAGAGAATCTGTAGTACTAATCTGACAGCCGTTATTATCCGTGACCAATAACTGATAAATACCAGAACACAAGTTGTTAAAAGTAGTTGTACTTTGGAAATTAACCCCATTATTGATACTGTAAAGGTAAGGAGCTGTACCTCCTGAAGTGTTCAGAATCAGTTCTCCGGAACACATATCGCTGCAAATATTTTCTGTTTTTGTAACAGTAAGTACATTAGGGGCAGGCTCTGTCACAACAATGGAATCGGTATACGTACAATTATTATTATCTGATATTTCGATATAATAAGTGCTTGCATCTAATCCCGTAAAAGTTGAGGCAGATGAATAAGTTTGCCCGTTATCAATACTGTACTGATAATTTGGGGTTCCGCCTGAGGCGGATAATAATATGATTCCATCACCTGTATTATTACAGGTCAGATTATAGGCAGCATAATTTCCGTTTAAAGCAGTTGGCTCTGAAATTTGTGTAAATGCGGTTGTCTGGCAATTATTATTGTCATTAACTACCAAATTATACGATCCGGCGCAAAGGTTTGTAAAACTTGAATCGTTCACATAATTTAAACCATTATCAATGCTAAATGTATATGGCAGTGTTCCTCCTGAGATATCAAAAAAATCGATTTGACCAGTACAAATTGAGTTACAGGTCAAATCTGTTACATTTTCCGAAAATAACAATTCATCTGGCTCTGTTATTTCCAGCTGAATGGTTTCTATACAACCGGCCATATCCTGAACCAACACCAGGTACTGACCGGCACACAAACCGCTAAAAGTACTTGAATTACCTAATGCCCCTCCATCAATTGAATATTGATATGGCGGAATTCCTCCTGTTGCCGAAACAGTGAAAGAACCTGTACAATCACCATAACAGGGTACATTTGTTACCGAAACAGGGGTTAAAACAATAGTGAGACTATTATCATTTACCCCAATATGCATTGTATCAACACAACCACTATTGTCAACTGCCTCAATAGTATAAGCACCCGACACTAAATTGGTAAATGTAGCTGTATTTGGGTCTGTTACGACTGTACCTGTGGTCAGATTTGTAAAAGTGTAATCCGGATTAACTGCCCCCAGTATTTCCACTTCAATTTCTCCCCCGGAATTACCACATGTAGTGTGAACTACGTTTACGATTCCAATGCCAAAACCTGCTGGTTCATCAATACTTAATGTATCAAATATGATACATTGGTTTATATCTCTGACTGAAATGTCATAATTACCATCACACAAATTATTAAACTGCCCCCCCGACTGAAAAGTCAAGCCATTATCGATACTATATTCAAAGCTACCCGTTCCTCCACTTGCAGAAACACTTATCGCCCCATCACAATAATCAAAACAGGTCGGATCAACAGGTGAAGTATTGATTTGAATTGAATCGGGTTCATTAATCGTAATAAACGTATTAATTAAACAATCCAAACTGTCTTTAATAATAACATTGCTATTGGATACAGCACATAAATTAATAATAGTATCAAACTGATAAAATGCATTTTGGCTGAATAACCCTCCGCCGATACTATAATTATAAGGTGGGTTAGAGCCAGATACCTCCAGGTAAACCTGACCGTTACAATCTCCAAAACATGTAGTGCTATCGCTTGAAACAGATAAATTTAATGGTGTTGGCTCAGTTAATGAGAAACTAATACTGTCTTCGCAACCATTAGCATCAATAACGGTAACCGTATGATTTCCTGCAATCAGTGTATTAAAAACATTTGACAATTGAGGAATACCATTATCCAGAGTAAACTGAAAACCAGGTGTCCCACCATTTACTCCGATAATTGCCAATCCATTTGCACCTGAAAAACAGGAAAGATCTTTTAAACTATCTACAAACGGAACCGGTCCTGACTGATTATTAACAACAGTACTCATTTGTACCGTACAATTATTAAAATCTTTTACATAAAGCAAATGTGTTCCGGCTGATAATCCTAAAAAAACAGGTGAAGTTTGATAGTTGACATTGTCTAACGAATATTGGTAATTTGGTGTTCCTCCATTAGCAATAACAGTAATTGAACCATTCGCATTACCACAAGTTTCATCAATAACAGAATCCAATATTACTGACAATAATGGCGGCTCGCTAATAATACTATTTGTATTTACTGTACAATTGTGTGAATCAGTTATGGTCACGCCATAATTACCGGCACAAAGCCCTGTAAAACCTGGAGTGGATTGTGTAGATTGTCCCGTAATCTGATAATTATATGGTAAAACTCCACCGTTACCCTGGACTAAAAGTTCTCCATCACAAGCTCCCAGGCAAGAAACAGAATCAATATCAACTGTTAATGTTAATGGCAGGGGCTCTGTAATAATAATAGTTGTATCAAAAAAGCAATTTGATCCCAATTCAACCTTTACAGCATAAGTTCCGGCCACTAAATTTTGGAAGTTTCCCGAATTTTGAAATGTTGTTCCACCGTCAATGCTGAATTGAACAGCACTATTATCTATTATTTGAATAAAACCATTATTCCCTCCGTTACAAGAAACATTTGAAATCAAAAAATCAGGGTCTAAAGGACAACATTCAGTACTGTTTAATGGAAAAACATTAAGTGTGACTATTGTCGAATCGTAGCAACCATATTGTCCATTTACAATATATGAAAAATGATAAATGCCCGGTGAGGCCAGACTGGTTTGAAACGTACCATTAAAAAGTAATCCCGACTCATCTTCGTCCACCCAATATCCCGTTCCGGGGTTACCGGAAACCAAATCGATCAGGTTTATAGAACTGGTGTCTGCACATACCACAACCGAATCACCAATCCCCGGATTAATAGTTGCATATTTGGTAAAAACAAGTTTAGATGTGGTACACAAAGTGTCTGCCTGAGAACCTATACAATCCAGTACCTTGCAAACTTCTAATTCTACAGAATCTACAACACCTAATGGTGAATTATTTTGATAAGAATAGTAAATCGTATCATTAACAACATTATTTACAGTAATACTCCCACCATTTAATGGATTGACTAACGTTGGCGTAATCGAATGATATGGCCCTTCTATATTTAGCTTAATAAATGAACTGACGCTATCGGTACACATCACAAAATCTGATGTATCTCCCCTTTCAACTTCGTTAAAGCTGGAGAAGCCCGAAAAGTATCCTGCAGATCCTCGCGGGGCACTTAAAGTTAATAAAGCAACATTAATTGTGCTGTCAGAACTGACATGAAAATTCCCGGTACCCCCTGACACTTCATATGTTTCCCAATTTGGATTACCTGTAACAGGTAAAGCACCTGTAAGTGGAGTAGCACTATAATTAACATAAACATTTGCTCCGGCTCTTGATGTTATTGATACAGTAGGTACTCCAACTAAATTTATATTAGAAATCTCTACCTCTTTTAGCCCAAAACATTTTATCGGTGGTATAAAGGTCAAACCGTTACTGGCACTGCTTGTTCCTGAAAGAGATTGGTAAATATAGGTAGGTTGAGAGGTATTGATATAAATATTGCCATTCGAAGCATAGCTGCTGTTTGATAGGTGATAGTATTCCCCTGCATTAATCGTTGCAACCGGTGAGGCTCCACCATTCACAAAAATCTGAGTATTATTATATTCCGCCACAACACAAGGTCGTTCGTTTGATGAAGGACCGTCCCCTTCCTTAAATACATATTCGTTACCTATTCCAGAGACCGGAATAATCTGATCTACACCTATATCTCTGCCATTTCCGGTTCCACCACCAAGCCACGATCCTGTATTAACCACTATAGGTTTATTAGACGAAATTTTTGTCCCGTTAATATCATTCCTGTTACCAGTTGCTCCCGACTCATTAACATATGCAGCAATAACATACGATTCTCCTTGATTTAAAGTCACATTGATAGGATCAGATGTATTATTTGATACTGAAGTATTTTTAAAAATGACATTTTGAGAAAAATCTGAAAAATCAACAACCGTATTATTTTCTGTGGCCATTACTGATATGAAATGTGCCTTTACCTGCTTCATGTTTTGATTATTGTACAAGTGGCCTGAACGAAAAGAGGTTCCCATTGCGTTTGATCCCTTTCCTGTTAAGCATAAGCCCTGAGCAGCCTGTACGTGACGCAGGTTTGCAAAAACCGGTTCAGAAGCGGTAACAACTATCCCATCAGAAGCATTTACTGAATTTAAACCATTAACATCAATCATTCCCTGACTCGAAGAGCCTGAACCTAACAAGGTAAGAGAGGGGTTACCTGCAGAGACTACCACATTTTGAATTAATGTACCGTCTCCTGATTTAATGTCAACAAAAACATTGTTTGCTGACAATGTGGATATCGCTATATAATGATCATCAACATTAAGTCTTCCGAATAGTGGGGGAAAATAATGAAGTGTATCAATCTGACTAAACAAAAGGGCAGATTTAAAGAAAAGCGAAATTAAAAATATTCTTGTCATCATAAATATCGGAATTTCAACGACAAAGATAGTGAATTTCACGAGAACAGCAATTTTTATCGATAAAAAACAGTGATTCGTCTATATTTTTTAGCTATTTGTCGTAGGTAAAATTGGTTTTTTGACAGATATTTTATAGATTTTTGACCAAAAAATCCTGATTTATGTTATCATAAATTAATCAAATCAGGATTCGAATCTGAACGTGTTTGAAATACTGATAAACAAAAGGGGGCAGCCCAAAATCAGGAAGACAAGAACAGTATCACAGGCCTGATCAATGTCTCTCACTCAGTCTTCATTTTTATGGCCGGGCTGATGCACATAAGGCTTAGCTTGTTTTTATTGTCTCTTTAATAATTTTTATTGCAAAAAAAGAGGCTGTCTTAAAAAGACAGCCTCTTTCGAGCTATATTTTGTTGTTCGGTTTTTATAGTTTTTTAGCTACCTCTACTTCGTGGTAAGCTTCAACTATATCACCTTCTTTAAGATCATTGTATTTTGTGATACTTAAACCACATTCATAACCTTTTTTCACCTCTTTAACATCATCTTTGAAACGCTTTAAAGAATCCAACTCACCAGTATAAACCACAATACCGTCACGGATTAATCTTACTTTAGAGTTTCTGATAATTGTTCCATCAGTTACAAAACATCCGGCAATAGTTCCAACTTTAGAGATTTTAAATGTCTCACGGATTTCAGCAGTACCTAATATCTCTTCTTTAATATCCGGAGACAACATACCTTCCATGGCTTCTTTAATCTCATCAATTGCTTTATAGATTACAGAGTACAATCTGATATCAATACCTTCACCTTCGGCTAATTTTCGAGCCTGAGCAGATGGTCGTACCTGGAAACCAACAATAATTGCATTTGAAGCTGCAGCCAATGTCACATCAGTCTCTGAAATCTGTCCGACAGCTTTGTGGATGATGTTCACCTGAATTTCCTCAGTTGATAATTTTTGTAATGAATCAGACAAGGCTTCTATAGATCCATCCACGTCACCTTTAACAATAACATTCAACTCCTGGAAATCTCCAACCGCTAAACGTCTTCCAATCTCATCAAGCGTTAAGTGTTTCTTAGTTCTTAAGCCCTGCTCACGTTTTAATTGCTCTCTCTTAACAGCAATTTGCTTAGCTTCTCTTTCATCACTTAATACATTGAAAGAATCACCGGCACTAGGTGCACCATTGAAACCAAGGATTGAAACCGGAATTGAAGGCCCTGCCTCACGTACCGATTCTCCTTTATCATTATGCATGGCTTTTACTTTTCCGTAATGTTGTCCTGCAATAATGAAATCTCCAATTTTTAGGGTCCCGGCAGATACCAGAACAGTTGTTACATAACCTCTTCCTTTATCAAGTGAAGCTTCAACCACTGTACCGGTAGAATTTTTGTTTGGATTAGCTTTTAATTCCAATAACTCTGCCTCTAAAAGTACTTTTTCAAGTAACTCTTCAATATTTTGTCCGTTTTTAGCAGAAATTTCCTGACATTGGTACTTACCACCCCAGTCTTCCACTAAAATATTCATTTGCGATAATTGCTCCTTTATTTTATCAGGGTTAGCACCAGGTTTATCAATTTTATTAATTGCAAATACCATTGGTACACCTGCAGCCTGAGCATGTGAAATAGCCTCTTTTGTCTGTGGCATCACATCATCATCAGCCGCAACAATAATTATGGCGATATCTGTTACCTGAGCACCTCTGGCACGCATGGCCGTAAAGGCCTCGTGACCCGGTGTATCCAGGAAAGTAATTTGTTTTCCGCTTTCACCGGTTACCGAATAAGCACCAATATGCTGTGTAATTCCTCCGGCTTCACCTTTGGTTACATTAGCACTTCTGATATAATCCAATAAAGATGTCTTACCATGGTCAACATGTCCCATTACAGTTACAATCGGAGCTCTTGGTAAAAGATCCTCTTCATTATCCTCTTCAACAATAATAGACTCCTGAACCTCGGCACTAATAAACTCCGTGTCAAATCCAAAATCCGAAGCTACCAATTGAATGGTTTCAGCATCCAGACGCTGGTTAATTGAAGCAAAAATACCAAGTGACATACACGATCCGATTACTTCTGTAGCGGACACATCCATCATACTGGCAAGTTCAGAAACGGTTACGAATTCAGTTAATTTCAGAATTCCTTTTTCTAATTCCTGTTGCTCCAGTTCCTGCTCTCTTTTTTGAGCAATTAAATCTCTTTTTTCTCTTCTGAATTTAGCCCCTTTCTTCTTTCCTCCACCTTGCAGTCTTGCAAGTGTTTCCTTAATCTCCTTTTGGATTTCAGCTTCAGTTGCAGGCGCCTTTTCAACTTTTGATCCTTTTTTACCTCTGTGCCCCTGATTTCTGTTCTGGTTGTTTTTAGCCTGATTCTCAACGTTTACTTTTTTAATTCGCTTACGTTTCTTTCTTTTATCATCTGCCGAACCACCAGCCGCTTTTTTATCAGTTCTTTTCTTTTCAACCGGTAACTCTATTTTTCCTACAACAGTAGGTCCCGATAATTTCTGAGTCTTGGTCTCAAATTTTTCAACAGTTGGTGCCGACTTTTCAGCTTTAGGCGCTTCTTTTTTCTCTACAGGTTTCTCTTCTTTAACAGCAGCAGTTTCGGACTTTTTTTCAGCAGGTTTTTCGTCCTCAGTTTTAACTACTTTTTTCTTTTTATCAGGTCTCGTTTTATGGTTAATGGAAGACAGGTCAATTTTTCCAACAACCGATACTTTTACATCTCCCGATCCAATCACCTCTTTGGATGGTTCTTCTTCTACAGCCTCAGCTTTTTCTTCTGCCGGCTTAGCTGGCTCCTCTTCAGTTGCCTTCTCTGCTACATTCGAACTTTTAAATGATTCAACATCAAAGTCCTCTTCCTGAACCGGATTGGATTTTTGTTCCGAGGATTTCATATCCTCTAAAGAAATCGTCTCACGTTTCTCTCTTTTAACAGAGGCTTGCTGCGATTTCTCCTTCGCAGATTTATCATCTGCAAACTCCTGTTCCAGGATACTCAAAACCTCCCCCTCTATTTTAGTGGTTGGTTTAGAATCTATCTCGTGACCCTTGGTTGCAAGAAATTCAACAATAGTAGAAATACTAACGTTAAACTCCCTGGCGACCTTATTTAATCTTTTTGCTGTACCTGCCATAAACTTTTCAGCTGTAAATAAACCTATTTTTATTTATATATCTTGCTTTTATCCTGCTAATTTAATCAAGAAAAGTAATTTATTCGAACTCTGCCTTTAAAACTCTAACTACATCTTCCAGTGTTTCAAGCTCTAAATCAGTTCTTTTCACTAAGTCTTCTACCTCCATTTCAAGAACAGATTTCGCAGAATCCAAACCAATTGACTTCAATTCCTCAATTACCCATCCTTCTATTTCATCAGTAAATTCTGATAAATCAACATCATCAATATCCTCAGCACCTTCTCTGTAAACATCTATCTCGTATCCGGTTAACCTTCCGGCTAATCGAATATTAAATCCACCTTTTCCAATGGCTAAAGATACCTGATCCGGCTTTAGGAATACATCTGCTCTTCCTGAATCTTCATTCAGTTCAATAGAAGTAACTTTTGCCGGAGACAATGCTCTCTGGATATATAATTTTTCGTTATTAGTATAATTAATAACATCAATATTTTCGTTTCTCAACTCCCGGACAATTCCGTGAATTCTTGCCCCCTTCATTCCAACACATGCTCCTACAGGATCAATTCTGTCATCATATGACTCTACTGCTACTTTTGCTCTCTCACCCGGTACTCTTACAATTTTCTTTATTGTAATTAATCCGTCGAATACTTCCGGTACTTCCAATTCAAATAATCTTTCAAGGAACTCAGGAGCTGTTCTTGATAAAATAATTACCGGATTGTTATTTCTAAGGTCAACCTTTGCCACTACAGCTCTGATCGCCTCTCCTTTTTTGAAATAATCAGATGGGATTTGCTCACTTTTTGGTAAAATCAGCTCATTACCTTCATCATCTAAAACTAAAATTTCTCTTTTCCAAACCTGGTAAACTTCCCCGGTAACAATCTCCCCAATTCTTTCTTTATATAATTTGTAGATATGGTCTTTTTCCAATTCCATGATTCTTGAGATCAGATTTTGTCTCAAAGACAATACATTTCTTCTCCCGAAATCATCTAATTTTAACTCTTCAGCCACCTCTTCACCTACTTCAAAATCAGGTTCAATTTTAATGGCTTCGGAAAGCGCTATCTCTAGGTTTTCATCCTCAACCTCACCATCAGGAACAATTTCTCTGTTGATCCAGATTTCCAAATCTCCTTTGTCAGGGTTTATAATAACATCAACATGTTCATCTGTTCCATATCGCTTTTTCATCATTGACCTGAATACATCCTCAAGGATGCTCATCATTGTTTCTCTGTCAATGTTCTTGAAATCTTTAAATTCCGAAAAAGACTCTATTAAATCTATCGCATTCATGTTCTACTTTTATTAAAATGTGATTACCAAGTTCGTTTCTTTTATGTCTTCCATTTTTATGATATGGTCAGTTTCTTCCCATACCTTTTTCTTTTTACCCTCAAGTCTGACTTTCTCTTTTGAGGTCACAACAATTTCATCTGCCTCTACTGCTTTTAAAATCCCCTCAACACTACCATGACTTCCTAACTTCACCTTTACGGTTTTGCCAATATTTTTAATGTATTGTTTTAAAACTCTAAATGGCTTACTTAAACCTGCCGAGGCAACTTCAAGTGAGAAATCTTCAATTTCACGGTCCAAATTGTGCTCTATATTTCTACTGACCGACATACAATCTTCAATAGAAACACCTTTCTTTTCATGATCCAATTCAACCAATATCTGGTTCCCACTTCCAATGGTTATCGCCACAATGTACAATTCAGGATCTCTCTCCTGAATACGTTCATTGGCCAGCGCCTCTATTTGTTGTTTTGATATCATTTTTTGCTACAAAAAGAGGGGACTCTTTGTCCCCTCTGTTTTTATAAATAATTATTTTAACGCTGCAAATATACTACTTTTCTCTATAATAGCAAACTTTTAGTTGTTTTATTGTCTGGCTTTCCATGCGTAATATAAATCGAAATAACCTTTGGTATTCATGATCACCACACCACCCATAGTGTCGCCATATTTAGCCGGAATTCCACCACTATATACGGACATTGAAGCTATTGCTACCCCAGGCACTGATTGCAGGTCTCTTTGTTTAACTCCATCAACAAAATAAACCACATCTCCCGGTCTTGATCCACGAATAATCATTTGATTATTTTGATCCAGCCTAACATCAGAATTAAAGTCAGTAATCATAGCCTTTGGGTTTTGGATATTCGGGCTAAGTTTAATATCTGCCAGTGAGATAGTACTGATATGATCATCTTTGAGTAATTTATCAGCTGTTACCACAACTGCTGTTAAGGTATCGTTACCTGACAGGTATAAGTTTTGCTTGGCAATAGACTCAGAGTATACATTAAGACCTGTCATTGTGGTTTTTCCATTTAAACTCAACTCCGCATGTAAATTATAGGTCCCCGGCTTTACTGCTGAAATTTTATACTTTCCGTTTAAGTCCGACTTTACACCCAGCTTACCACCATTGTAGTCAACCCATACAGTAGCAAAAGGCATTATTGTAGTTGAATCGGGTCCATATACATACCCCATAATTGTTCCGTCTCCGGTTTGTGCATTCAAAGTTAAGCCGGCAACAAACGTCAATAATATTGTGATTAGCTTTTTCATAAATTTCATTTTTATCGTTTCTTATTGGTTAGATGCTTCTGTCTTCAACATTCCATAAAAAATTTTAAAAAAATTATTGTTGAGCTTTCCAGGCATAGTATAAATCGAAATAACTTTTGGTGTTTAAAATCACCACTCCTCCGGTAGTATCGCCATATTTTGCGGGTATTCCACCTGTATAAACGGTAATTGAATTGATGGCTACTCCCGGAACCTGTTGCATTTCAGTTTGCTTAACACCATCCACAAAATAAACCACATCTCCAGGTCTTGATCCACGAATAATCATTTGGTTATTTTGATCCACCTGTATATCTGATATAATATCACTGATCATCCTGACCGGATCCTGAATATTGATATTTTTTTTGATTAATTCCCTTGAAATATTGTTGATATTTTCAGCCTGAAGAAGAGGCTTAGCCGGCACATCAATTTCCTTCAACATATTACCCGGCAAATAAACATCCAGTTTTGTAATGCTTTCGGAATAAACGACTATACCTGTCATTGATTTTTTACCTTCCAGTAATGCTTCACCATGTAAATTGTATTCCCCGGGTTTTACAGCTGAAATTTTGTACTTACCATTTAAATCTGTCACTACTCCCAATACACTTCCATTATAATCAATCCATACTTTGGCAAACGGGACTGCTTTTGTTGAATCACTGCCATAAACATACCCCATTATTGTGCCATCTCCATTTTGTGCATTCGCTACAAATACCATAACCAACAGCACCATACTCATCATTACTTTTTTCATCTTTTATTCTTTTTGATTTCACTCTATTGGATGAGAAGCAATTGTTTTTTCCATAAGTAGAATAATTCTTCACCTTGATTTCCATTCATAATAAAGGTCAAAATAACCTTTTGTTTGTATAAGAATAACTTCTGATGTTGTATCGCCATATTTGGCTGGCAAGCCATTTACAAATTGCTTTATCGAATTGATTCTCATTAGCGGCAGTTTGTTCATATCCCGATATGGTAAGCCATCTACAATAAACATTATATCATCTGTCAATCGCCCACCAGTGACAATTTCGGTATTTTCTTCAAAACCTACTGATTCAATCCCAATCAGAACCTGATCAAACTGCTTCAATGTATAATCTTCGTAATCGTAAATATATTGAAATGGTTCCGGAGGATTGGGTAAGCCACCGCAAATCACCATTGTTTTTTGCTTCAGGTAAACATTAAAATGAATCGTTGAATCAAAAAGAATTAGTATGCTGTCAAATATCTGATAGCCATACATTACCTGTTCAACATGAAGTGAATAATAGCCCGGAGCAACACAATTAATTATTGTCTTCCCTTGAATATTAGATTTTACCCCACTAATAACACTGTCATTTTTAGAGATCCAAACGCTTGAAAACGGAACAACCTCAGTTGAGTCTTCTGAATAAACCACTACGTCAATAACTCCCTCATTTTGGGCATTTGTGTTATAAAAAAGGAAAGTGACAAAAAGTAAGGAAAGTAATGTTTTCATGACTCAAACTTTAGGGTTTAAAGTTTGGATGACAGCATGGCATTACTTCCATAAAAAGAAATAATTAATTTATTCCTATCAAAAATCGCGCCTTTTTTCGATTGTATGCTATTTTTTTGTAAATTTGATTGTCTCGAATCGCAAATAATTATGTTAAAACAATCATTAAATCAAAAATTACTTCAAAAGTTATCACCTCAGCAAATTCAGTTAATGAAGCTATTGCAGGTTCCCACCATGGAACTTGAACAAAGGATAAAAGAGGAGATTGAAGAAAATCCTGCTCTCGAAGAAGGCAAAGAGGAAAACACTGATCTTGATGATTACGATACAGGTGAGACAGAATCATCTGATGACGATTTTGATATTAATGATTATCTGGATGATGACTTACCCCAATACAAAACTGCATCTAATAACTATTCTGCGGATGATGATGACAAAGTGATACCTCTATCTGGCGGAAAATCATTTCACGACTTATTAGTTACACAACTTGGATTGAGACGATTAAACGAAAAAGAAGAAGTCATTGCCAATACCATTATTGGTAATATTGATGATGACGGTTACGTACGAAGAGAACTAATTGCATTGGTTGATGACATTGCTTTTGGTTTTAATATTTCTGTAACGGAAGAAGAGGTTGAGGATGTTTTGTTTGTGATTCAGGATTTTGAACCTGCAGGAGTTGGCGCCAGAGATTTAAGAGAGTGCCTGTTATTGCAACTTGAAAGAAAACACCATGGTGATATTTCAATTTACACCGCCAAAAAAATTGTTGAAACCAGCTTTGATGAATTTACCAAAAAGCATTACGATAAAATCAAAAAGAAATTTGAAATCTCTGATGACGACCTTAAAGATGCCATTAACGAGATTACAAAGTTAAATCCAAAGCCTGGTAACTCATTAAAGGAATCAACTAATTCAAGGAATTTTCAACAAATTATTCCTGATTTTATTTTAAGTGAAGAAGATGGGAACCTGATTTTAAGCTTGAATGGCAGAAACGCACCTCAACTCAAAGTCAGTAAGACCTATGAAAATATGTTGAGAACTTATGCCGAAGGTGGTAATTCCAAATCGAATAAAGAAGCTGTGCAGTTTGTTAAACAAAAACTGGATGCTGCCAAATGGTTTATTGAAGCCATTCAGCAAAGACAAAACACATTATTGGTTACCATGAATGCCATACTGGAATACCAGCATGACTTTTTCCTTACCGGAGATGAAACCAAGTTAAAACCCATGATTTTAAAAGATATCTCTGAAATTGTGAATATGGACATTTCAACTATTTCGAGGGTGGCTAACAGTAAATTTATTGCCACACAATTTGGTACTTTTAAACTAAAGTATTTCTTCTCCGAATCCTTATCAACAACCAGTGGAGAAGAGGTAAGTACACGTGAAGTCAAAAAAATACTTGAGGATGCTATTGGAGCAGAAACAAAGAAGAAACCTTTAACAGATCAAAAACTGGCCGAATTATTAAAGGAAAAAGGCTATAATATTGCAAGACGAACGGTTGCTAAATATCGGGAACAACTTAATATTCCTGTTGCCAGATTACGAAAAGAGATATGATCAAGTACTTTTTCAACTCCCTCAGTTATATTTTTCATCCCATTTTCCTCCCCACTTTGGGCATTTACTTTCTGTTTACTTTACCTGCAGCGTCTACCGGTTTAATTGACACCTCATTATATGGTGTTGACCCCCTTATGAAAGCGGGAATTTACCGTATTTTTATCACTCTGCTGATAGTAGCACCAGGCCTCAGTATATTAATTATGATCTGGAGCAAACTGGTTAAATCCCTTAAAATGGAAACCAAAACTGAGCGCTCTTATGCCATTGCCATCATGCTGATTTATGCTGTTTTTTGCTATACTTATTTAAGGGTAATGATCATGGATAATATCAATTATAATTATATCCTGATCTACCTTTTTTCGGTTACATTAACCATTTTCATCAGCTTTATTCTGAATTTTTATACTAAAATAAGCTTACATGCCATAGGTATTTTTGGCATAATCGGAGCCTTAATCGGTTATTTTAACAACCAGGTTAATTACAATATTTATTTCATCTTGTTCTTGATCCTTATCGCAGGACTGGTCTGTGCCGGAAGGATATTTTTAAAGGCTCATAAACCATCTGAAGTTCTGCTTGGAATGCTGCTTGGATTCGGAATTCAATTTTTGTGCATGAAATTTGAATGGTTTATATAGAATATATACTTTTACAAAAATTTTACACTATGAAAAAACTGATCACCTTAAGTTTAGTCTCCGTTCTTATGGCCAGCTGTTCATTATTTCAAAATGATGGCGATACCAAAAAAGATAAATTACCAAGCGGAGGATTAAATTTATTTACGATTGAACAAGATAAACAATTGGGAGCGCAGGTAGCCGGTCAAATTGATGCCTCAACTGCCGAGTACCCGGTTTTGGATTCTGCTTCGAATGTTGAAGCTTATAAATTCATCTACAACCTGAGAGACAGAATACTCGCTACCGGAAAAGTTAAACACAAAGATGAATTCGTATGGCGATTAAGAATCATTAAAGATGATTCAACTTTAAATGCTTTCTGTACACCGGGAGGATACATCTATGTTTATACTGGTATTATCAAATATCTTGATACAGAAGATGAATTAGCTGGTGTGATGGGACATGAAATGGCACACGCCGACCTCAGACACTCCACACGTCAAATGACAAAATCTACCGGTCTTCAAATTTTAAACGAAGCATTATTAGGCGACAGAGAAGCATTAAAACAAATTACTGCAGGCGTAATTGGCTTGAAATTTAGCCGTGCTCATGAAACCGAAGCAGACCAAATGTCGGTACATTACTTATGTGGGACAGAATATGACGCTGATGGTGGAGCAGGTTTCTTTGAAAAAATAGAGGCTTCCGGTGGAGCACGTACTCCCGAATTTTTAAGCACACATCCTAATCCGGCTAACAGAATTGAAAATTACCACAAATGGGCAAAAGAAAATGGCTGCGCTCCGGGAAGAGACAATACTCAACGATATGCCAATTTCAAAAAATTATTTGATTAATTAAATCAAGCTTAAAATTAAGTGTAAGGCGGGTCGTTTATAACGGCCCGCCTTCTTTTTGCTTAAATGTTAATTTTTAGCAAATTTCAATTTATTTTGAATCAATCTAAATTATTTGTATATAAATTTGCCCCGTAAATTAAAATCAAATGAGAAAATTAGTCTTAATTCCTCTTTTAATCCTCAATTTTACATTATTCGGTCAAAATTTTACTATTAGCGGTAATATTAAAGATAACTCTTCAGGAGAAGATATTATCGGTGCACGGGTAATGGTAAAAGAAATTGAAGGTAAAGGAGCCATATCAAACGTATATGGTTTCTATTCCCTAACGCTTCCCAAAGGAACATATACATTCGAATACCAGTTTATTGGTTATGGCATTCAAAGTTTTAAGGTTGACCTAACCGAAGACATAAAAAAAAGTGTTGAGTTGGTTCCTGAAGCTGAAATGCTAAAACAAGTAGAGGTTACAGGAGAAAAATTAGGTGAAAACCTAAAAACCACTGAAATGGGAGTGGAAAAAATCAGTGTAAAAGATGTAGAAACGATTCCGGTACTTTTTGGAGAGAAAGACATCATGAAAACCATGCAACTTTTACCAGGTGTCAAATCTGCAGGAGAAGGTAATTCAGGGTTTTATGTCAGAGGTGGTGGTGCTGATCAGAATTTGATTCTTTTGGATGAAGCGCCTGTTTATAATGCCTCTCACCTACTTGGTTTTTTCTCAGTTTTTAATTCAGACGCCCTGAAAGATGTTAAACTCTACAAAGGCGCAGCTCCTGCTGAATTTGGAGGAAGATTATCCTCTGTTATGGATATTAAAATGAAAGAAGGGAACTCCAAACAATTTTCCGCCAGTGGGGGAATTGGTGTTATTTCCAGCCGGTTAACTGTTGAGGGACCAATTGTAAAAGATAAAGGTTCTTTTATTGTATCGGGAAGGCGAACTTATGTAGATCAGTTCCTGCGATTCTCAAGCAATGAAAACCTCAATGCCTCTTCACTTTATTTCTACGATCTGAATGCTAAAGCAAATTACAGGATTGGCGAAAAAGACAGGATATTTATTTCAGGCTACCTGGGTAGAGATAACTTCGGATTTGGAGAACAATTCCAGTTCGATTGGGGGAATGTTACCTCAACTGCCAGATGGAACCATATTTATAGTAGTAAGCTATTCGGAAACGCAACATTTATCTATAGTAAGTACAACTATAAAATAGGCTTTGGTGTTGGCGACGATACCTTTGAAATCGGATCTGAAATTCAGGACTTCAATATTAAAAAAGACTTTTCCTACTACCTAAACTCCAATAATACATTGAAATTTGGAGCTAATGTTATCCACCACACATTCAGACCGGGAGACATTGAAATAGGTGAAGGTTTAGGATTTTCAATTGATGATATTGGCGTTAAACACTCGGTTGAATCTGCAGCATATATTTCCAACGATCAAAAATTAAATAATCGTATTGCACTGACTTATGGTTTACGTTATTCTAATTTTACTCAAATCGGACCAGGTGAAATATTCTCATTTGACGAAGAAGGAAACACTACCGACACTACTTTTTACAATACCAACGAACCTGTTGTATCGTATCACGGGCTTTCACCAAGACTTGGTTTTAACGTTGTATTAAATGAAAGCAGTTCATTAAAAGGTGGGTATTCACGAACGTATCAGTTCTTGCATTTGATTTCAAATTCAACAAGTTCAACACCGACTGATATCTGGTTACCATCCAGTAACACAATTAAACCTCAAATTGCTAATCAATACTCAATTGGTTACTTCCGTAACTTCATGAAAAATACAATTGAATTTTCTGCTGAGGCTTATTACAAAGGACTTCAAAATACAATCGACTACAGAGATGGGGCAGAAATTACTTTGAACCCTCTGGTGGAAGGTGAATTATTGTTCGGTATTGGAAGAGCCTATGGATTAGAACTCCTTTTAAAGAAAAGAAGAGGACAGTTTACCGGTTGGGTCAGTTATACCATCTCTAAGACCGAAAATAAAATTGACGGCATTAATAACGGAGAATGGTTTTCAGCTAAACAGGACAGAACACATGATGTTTCCGTTGTAGGTGTTTATACCTTAAATGAGCGTTTAACATTTTCAGCTGCCTGGGTTTACTACACCGGAAATGCTGTAACATTCCCAAGTGGGAAGTATGAAGTTGACGGCCAGATTGTAAACTATTATACAGAACGTAACGGATACAGAATGCCGGATTATCACAGACTGGACCTTGGTTTAACGCTAAATAATAAGAGTACAAAAATTATTGTTGATGCTGAAACCGGTAAAGAAACTGAAGTAAAAAGACGATTCAAATCAAGCTGGAATTTTTCAGTATATAATGCATATGGGCGTGAAAATGCCTACTCCATTACTTTTAGAGAAAATGAGGATACCGGTGAAACTGAAGCAGTCCGGTTGGCCTTGTTCAAAATCATTCCTTCAGTAAGTTATAATTTCAAATTTTAATTATGAAGACTTTAAAAACACTTTCAATCCTTCTTATCGCTACTATATTCATGTCATGTGAAAAAGTAATTGATGTAGAACTTAATGATGCCGACCGAAAAATTGTGGTTGAAGCATTTACTTCGAACATTGAAGGCAGAAATTATATTAAATTGTCTAAAACAAGTAATGTTTATACCCAAAACACCTTTGACAAAATATCAGATGCAGATGTGACCATTACTAACAAGAATGGTACGGTTTATACGTTTACTGAGGATTCTGGTGAAGCCGGTAAATACATTCTTCCAGGTTTTAAAGTAGAGGAAAATCAGGATTATACACTAAAGGTGGTTGCCGAAGGACAGGAAATAACTGCGCAAAGTTCTTCCAGTTTTGTCCCTCAGCTTAACCTTGTTGAAACCATCAAAGGCTCTACATTTTCACAAAACCCTAATGATACAACAAGATTTATAGGCTACCAGTTTGATGACCCGATTTCGACCGGAGACAACTACAGGTTTATATTAACAGTGAATGGTGAAAGAGATGAGACTTACTACTTCGGTAATGACTTACTTGGAAATGGGCAACCATATGAGGGTATCTTCTTTGCCACTATATTAGATTCGGGTGATGTGGTTAATATTGAGCTATTCACTATGGATAATGCTAACTACGACTATTATTATTCATTAGTTAACAATACGAGTACCGGTCCTTTTGCTGCCTCTCCGGCCAACCCGATTTCAAATATGTCAGGAGATGCTCTTGGTTATTTTGGTGCCTATTTAATGGATACCACAACAATTATTGTTCAATAATTTGCATGTGCTGAAATCAATAAAAAACCTTAAATAGTTGCACTTAATGCTTACCCATTAAATGTAAACCCGGTTTTTATTTCTATTTTAGCGCAGTAAAATGGGATCAGGTCAATCAAATAAAAGTGGAATACGAACAGCGTATGCTTCGACCATAATTGGTATTGTTTTGGTGCTGTCCGTTTTAGGAATTGCCGCCTGGATTGCGCTTGGCATAAACGCCTTAAAAGATCAAAAAATAGAAGAGCTTGAAGTTGACTTGTTCTTTAATAATACAGTCAACGAAATTGAACTTAAACAATTTGAAAGGGAGATAGCGGTTCAACCATATGCTCAAAAGGCTTTTTACAGATCGGCTGATGAAGCCTGGGAAATTACCAAAAATATGGTGGGAGATTCTGCTCTAAGTGTTATTGGTAACGAAAACCCACTTGACCAGTCCATTATCCTGAATCTTAAAAAGGAATATATTGTTTTGGACAGTATGCGCAAAATTGAGGCTCAACTCATGCAGAAATACAATGGTAAAATCAATGAAGTGTCGTACCGTGAAGAGGCATTTAATGATATTAATGCCGGTATGAAAAAATTCGTTTATTTCATTCTGTTAGTTGGCCTATTATTATTAATCGTAGCTATTGCATTAATTAACAATACGGTGAGGTTAGCATTACACTCCCGCCGATTTACCATTAAAACCATGCAATTGGTTGGGGCTACACCAGGATTTATTCGAAGACCTTTTATATGGAAAGCCATATGGCAAGGCTTGTTTTCAGGATTTATTGCCGGTGCTCTGATATTTGGATTTTTAATTTTAGTAGAACAATTTCTGCCTAATATTATATACATGACAGACATTAACCTGTTTTTTATGGTTTTAGGTGGAATTATATTATTTGGAATATTAATTACTGTAATTTCAACCAGTATATCGCTCAGAAAATACCTGCGATTAAAGTTGGATAATTTATACGGTTAAAGCTTTAATAATTATTATGAGTAAAGATAATTTTGTATTTGGTAAGGACAATAAACTGTTTATTCTGATTGGGTTTGGAATATCATTACTAGGATTTTTGTTAATGATGGGTGGTGGTTCTGATGACCCAAATGTTTTTAATGAAGACGAACTTTTTAGTCCGATAAGAATTACGTTGGCACCTTTCCTTGTTATTGCCGGATACGCTCTTGTAGCCTATGGTATTATGAAAAAAAGAAAATCATAAGCCAGCACTATGTCAGTTATTGAGGCTATAATTCTTGGAATTATCCAGGGATTAACCGAATTTCTTCCTGTCAGCAGTAGTGGCCACCTTGAATTGGCTAAATTTATTATGGGTGGCGATTCAATGCCGCAGGAAAGTATGTTAATGACTGTTGTACTTCACTTTGCAACAGCCTTAAGTACAGTAGTTGTTTTTCGAAAAGAATTAGCTCAAATCTTCAAAGGATTACTACAATTTAAATGGAATGAAGAATTTCAATTTTCCATTAAAATTATTTTATCAATGATACCGGCTGCCATGGTTGGTGTGCTTTTTAATGATGAAATCGAAGCCTTTTTTGGAGGAGAAATATTATTTGTGGGATGTATGCTCTTGCTAACAGGTGGACTTTTATTCCTGGCGGATCGCGCAAAAAACACCAATAAAGGTGTTTCATTTACCAATGCTATAATCATTGGAATATCTCAGGCGGTTGCCATTTTACCGGGTATATCAAGATCAGGAGCAACAATATCTACTTCCGTTTTATTAGGTGTGGACAGGGAAAAAGCAGCCCGGTTTTCATTTTTGATGGTGGTACCCTTAATATTTGGAAAAATAGCAAAAGATGCCATGAGTGATGAATTTATGCAAAGCTCTATTCCAGCCATGACATTAACTATTGGTTTTATTTTTGCTTTTATTACAGGCTTACTGGCCTGTACATGGATGATTAAACTGGTAAAAAATTCCAAGTTATCTTACTTCTCAATTTACTGTTTTATTGTTGGCCTTGTAGCCATAGGTTATTCGTTATTTAACTAATATGGATCAGTTCGACTTTAAATCGGGAGAAATCATTCTGGTTGATAAACCCTTACATTGGACCTCTTTCCAGGTGGTGAATAAGTTAAGGTGGAAAATCCGACATAAACTAGGCGTTAAGAAAATTAAGGTAGGCCACGCCGGCACACTTGATCCGCTGGCCACCGGGTTACTCATTTTATGTACCGGAAAAAAAACAAAAGAGATTGAGTCATTTATGGGGCTTGAGAAAAGGTATTCCGGTTCAATAACATTAGGCGCGACACGTCCCTCTTACGATATGGAAAGTGAAATCGATCAGACCTACTCTACTGATCACATTACCGAAGATTTGATTTATGAAACAGCTAAATCAATGGAGGGAGAGCAAGATCAAATGCCACCTATTTTTTCTGCTAAAAAAATAGATGGGAAAAAAGCATACGATCTGGCTCGTAAAGGGGAAGAGGTGAAACTCAAACCAAAAAACATTACAATTCATCATTTTGAAATTACCAAAATTGAAAACGAAGTTGTTTTTTTCGACATTCAATGTTCAAAAGGAACTTATATCAGAAGTATTGCGCACGATTTTGGTAAAAAACTGAATTCAGGTGCTTATCTGTCATCATTGAGAAGAGAAAGCATTGGAGACTTTAATGTTGGTTCAGCCTTAAACGTTGATAACTGGTTAGATAGAATTGAAAAAGCGGAAATCATAAGATAAACAAAAAATAGGCGACCTCAATTTAAATAAGTTTATATATTTGTTTATATTACGTTTTAAACCGTTTATAAACTTATGAGAACTTGTTATTTCTGCGAAAAAGAATTTGAAGGAAGATCTAACCAAAAATTCTGTAGTTCAAAATGCAAAAACGCATTTCACAACCAGGAGAATAAAACTAAAGAAATTCAGGTTAAGACTATTAATAAAGTACTCCATAAAAATTGGACTACACTCCAGAAGCTATTTGAAATTTACCGTAGCTCCCCTATCTCGAAGGAAATTATAAGAGCCTATGGTTTTAATGAAAAATACCATACCCATATCTATAAAAGTCCCAGCGGAGAATCATACAAAATGATTTACGATATGGCTTTCAAACCTTATTTTGACGATCAAATTCAGATTGTTAAACTTGAGGAATAATAATATCAAAAAAACTTATTTAGTATGAGATTTTTGTTTTTAATAGTGTCCCTGTGTTGCCTTGGTACTGTCATGGCCCAGCAAGAAAAAAAAATCATAAATAATGATGCATATGATTCCTGGAAAACCTTATCCAATGAAACCTGGACACCTTCCGGAAAATTTGTTAGTTATCAAATAAAGCCTGGTAAGGGGGATGGGTATCTATACTTCCTTTCCACGGAAAACGAGTTTAAAGATTCCATTTTAAAAGGAACGAAAGCGAAGCTTCATTATGAAGATTTGTTTGCTACCTTCATTATTAAACCAGGTTATGACACCATTAGAAATCTGAAACTGGCAAAAACAAAACGCGATAAATTTCCAAAAGATAGTCTTGGTATCATCTGGTTTGAAAAAGATTCAATTTTAAAAATACCAAATGTAAAATCGTACCAACTGGCTCACGAAGGCAACTGGTTAGCATATTTAAGTACTGAAGACCTGAGGGCAGAATGTCCGAAATATAAGTTTTGGCAAATTTTTAAGAAAAGGCGTGGCTGTGACAGAGTTGAAACCACCGGACATACCTTAACTTTACTAAATCCTGTTTCAGGGAAAACAGAAACTATTCATCAGGTTACAGATTATCAATTTAATAAATCTGGAAAATACCTGACTTATACTACCAGCGAAAAAGGTGAAACCGATACGCTGAGTGCTTGGATCTATGATTTTGATCAACAAAAACATATACAACTACTCAATCAGCAATTATCCATTAAATCAGCCCGATTTGACGATCAAAAAGCACAACTTGTATTCCTGACTTCTTCAGACACTAACGAGAACAAAACCTATAGCTTAGCATATTGGTCTCCCGGTAAACCCCATGCCGATATAGTTGTTGATACACTTACCAAAGGACTTAAAGAAGGCTGGTCCGTTTCGGAATTCGGAGCGCCCTATTTTTCATATGATGGTGAAGCAATTTATTTTGGAACCAATAAAAAAGTAGAGCAAGAACCTGAAGATACACTTCTGAAATCGGAAAAAGCGAATGTTGATATTTGGTCGTGGACTGATAAGCGATTGCAACCTCAGCAATTGAGTAACCTTAAATATGATGAAAAAGAACAATTTTTAACTGCATTCTACCCCGGTAATCAATCTTTAGTACACCTTGAAAACAATAGCTTTGAAAGGGTAAGAATCAACAGGAAGTCAAAGTCTGAATATGCACTGATATCCAATAACGAAAAACAAAAAAGATCGTACTCATGGGAATTCCCGTGGGTATCCAACTACGGTATCATCAATCTTAAAACAGGGGAAAAGGAAATGGTCATTAGTGATCAGGGTTATACTCCGAGCCTTTCTCCATCAGGTGAATTCTTAGTTTGGTATAATGGAAACGACTCCACATGGTTAGGAATGGCAACAGGTACCAAAGAAAAAATCAACTTAACCGGACAGATCAGTAATCATAAATTCTACTCTGACAATAACGGCAGCCCTTATAACCCTTATCCACTTGGTGTAATTGGTTGGGTAAAACAAGATAATCAGGAAAAAGTAATTATTTCCAGTGAGTTCGATTTGTGGTTAGTTGATCCGGTTAATATCACACCGCCGGAATGCCTTTCAAAAGAAAAAGGGTTAACCCATCAAGTCTACTACGACTTGTACAATTTTGAGCATGATTCGGCTTATATTGATCTTGAAAATACTGCACTGATCGGTATTGAAAAAGAAACCAAATCTGAATTTATCACTACTCTTACTAAGATTGATTCCAAGCAATATTTAAAGGGTGGACATAGTTTTTACTATATTGAAAAGGCAAAAAAATCGGACAAATTAATGTTCAGAAAAATGAACTTATCAAATTATCCTGAGCTCTATGTTACAGATCCTGATTTTACCAAAGTTCAACAATTATCTTATACCAATCCTCAACAAAAAGACTACAATTGGGCAACCGTGGATCTGGTTCACTGGAAAACTTATAAGGGACTTGAAATGGAAGGGCTACTCTATAAACCCGAAAATTTTGACAGTACAAAGTCATACCCTATGATCGTTTATTTTTATGAAAAATATGATGACAGAATCCATTCTCATTACATCCCAAAACCAACCGCTTCAATTGTCTACCCAACTGAATATGCCAGTAACGGGTACATTGTTTTTATTCCTAATATTTTGTATACACCCGGTCATCCCGCTCAATCTGCTTACGATTGTATAGTGAGTGGAACTGATTATCTGACCAATAAGTATAACTGGATAGACACTAACAAGCTGGGATTACAAGGACAAAGCTGGGGAGGGTATCAAACTGCTCAATTGATTACAATGACCAATAAGTATGCATGTGGAATGGCTGGAGCTCCTGTCAGTAATATGTTTTCTGCCTACGGCGGAATAAGATGGAACAGCGGACTCAGCAGAATGTTTCAGTATGAAAGAACACAAAGCAGAATTGGGTGTACCATATGGGACTGTCCGGAGCTATATATCGAAAATTCTCCAATATTCGGATTGCCTAAAGTTAATACCCCATTATTAATTATGCATAATGATGCTGATGGTTCTGTACCATGGTATCAGGGCATTGAAATGTTTGTGGGGCTGAGACGTTTAGATAAACCGGTGTGGATGTTAAACTATACCGGTGATGACCATAACCTGAGACAAAAGGCCAATAAAGAGGATTTAAGTATCAGAATGCGTCAGTTCTTTGATTACTATCTGAAAGATGAACCCATTCCGGTATGGATGAAAGAAGGCGTACCGGCAATTGACAAAGGGGATCCGGCAAATTTAGAACTAAATATAACCGAATAGAATATATTTTTCATACCTTTAGTGACAGTTAATGAAACTCAGAGTCCTCATATTAATAGTTAGTATAGCCTCATTTGCAACAGGTTATAGTCAGAGTATT
Source organism: Putridiphycobacter sp. (assembly GCA_965230195.1). Classification (GTDB taxonomy): domain Bacteria; phylum Bacteroidota; class Bacteroidia; order Flavobacteriales_D; family Crocinitomicaceae; genus Putridiphycobacter. The sequence goes on along the minus strand of OZ245997.1, from coordinate 6,572,408 downwards.
GATGTCCCAAATGTGTTTACACCTAATAATGATGGTGTCAATGATGTATTTGAAGTGAAAAGCACAGGTTATGAAAATATTACGTGTAGTATTTATAACCGACATGGAGGCCTGGTATATCGCTTCCATGGATTAAAAGGATCATGGGACGGCCATACGCATGCAGGTGAACCTTGCGTGGAAGGCGTTTATTTTACAATTGTTGAAGGTGTTAAGCCTGACGGGTCTACTGATGTATATCAGGGCAATGTTCAATTGATTCGAAAATAAATTTCCAAAATCAATTCTTTCCTGATTTTATCTACCTGTTAGCACCAATCAAATAAAAATGAAAGTTACAGCAGAAAAAAATGAAAAGGTGGCCAATATGATATTTTCAACCATATATCCACTTTACCTGAACAGACTTGAGAAAAATGGTAGAACAAAAGAAGAACTCGACCACGTCATTAAATGGTTTACCGGTTTTGATCAGGATGCATTACAAGCATTTATTGATGAAAATGCAAGTTTCGGAACCTTTTTTCAAAAAGCTAAAATAAATGCAAACGCACACTTAATTAAGGGTGTTGTTTGTGGTTATCGGATTGAGGAAATAGAGGATGAATTTGAAGTATACAAGCAATGCAGACGCATGGAAAAACTGATTGATGAATTAGCAAAAGGTCGTAAAATGGAGAAAATTTTACGTCAAGAAAAAAAGTAGAAATTAGTACTTATAAAGCTGGATTATTTACCTTTAAAGCAGTATGATAAGAAAGGATACCCCATTTGTTTTAATTACGCTGGGCATTTTTATATTACTCTTTTTTTCAAAGGTTTTTCAGCATGGCCTTTTCTTTGATGGATTGATTTATGCCTCCGTTTCCAATAATATGGCCAATGGTATCGGTTCTTTTTGGCTTCCCTATTTTTCCGAAACTATTTATCCGGTGTTTTATGAGCATCCACCTCTGGTATTTGGAATGGAAGCACTTTTTATGAAATTATTTAATGGGGCTTTTTTTAGTGAAAAACTATTTTCATTCATCATGGCCTGCTTTACCATTTTACTGATTATCCTGATCTGGCGAAAAGTTGTTCCAAATGAAAAATTAAAATCACTATACTGGCTACCTGTTTTGTTTTGGATCATTACCCCTAAAAATTCCTGGGCATTTAATAATAACCTACTGGAAAATACAATGAGCGTATTTAGTATGACTGCTATTTACCTCCTTCTCATTTCAATTCATTCGGGCAAAGTAAAACGTTATCTAATGTTTGGGTTAGCAGGTGTTTTACTATTATGTGCATTCTTGTCAAAAGGATTTCCCGGATTGTTCCCTCTGGGGTTTTTCTTTTTGTATTTCATTGCTTTCAGAACAGATTATACATTCAAACGGTTCCTTATTGATACGGGTATACTTGTGTTAATTACCGGCACAATTACATTTCTGTTTTTCTTTTTCAACAGCAATGCGCTACATAATATTTCATCTTATATAGATATTCAGGTTATTGGCAGTATATCCGGAAAAAGCAGGGTTGGATCACGGTTAGGGTTACTCAAAAATCTCTTCAACGAGTTGATTCCTCTACTGATCATCTCCGCTATTATTTTTGGAGTTTACCGTAAAAAAGCACTTTACCTCATCAGGGAGCATCAATCTACAATTAAACTGACATTATTGTTTTTACTTACAGGATTATCTGCAGCCTTACCATTGATGATCAGTCCTAAAATTTCATCTTTTTACCTTATTCCGGCACTACCTTATTTTGCATTAAGTTTTGGATTTATTTTGTCAGGTATGGTTAATGGATTTACAAAACGAATTTCTCTTTCTAAAATTGGATTTCAGGTGCTATATGGTTTGTCAGTTATTGCCATTGCTTCGGGTGTTTATCTGACAATAAAAAACACAGGGACAGTAGGAAGGGATCACGACACATTTAATGACATGGACCAAATTGGTAAGATCATTGAACCACAAACAACAGTGTCAATACATCCTCATTTCCATAGCGACTGGACCAGTTTTTCATACCTGCAAAGGTACCTGGGTATTAATGTTGACCGCAGTAATACCATCAGAGAATATTATCTGATTCCAGTGAATGGTGAAGTTCCTGAAAATTATGAGATGGTTAAGTTGTCCACTCAAAAATTCGATCTTTTAAAAAAATCTGATGCTCAATAAGAAAATGAGTGCCGGTTAGAATTGTTCCGATAGCAATTAAACATTATTTGCTCTTTTTTCCGATAGCAACTCATTCATTTTTTTAATATCTCCCTCTTCTAAACGAGTTGAAAAATGAGATACTGCAAGTTCATTTCCATCATTAACAATATAAGTAACCGAAACGCTCTTTCTGAAATCAGGTAAGTCACTAAAAAGATTAATTACGGTTAAAGCGGCGGTTAACAATATCCATGCAATACTGCGCAATATTATTGATACTAACCCTCCTTTTGCAATAGTATAACCATATTCGAAGCTTTCAATATTATTGTAATCTAAAACCAATACTTCTTTCTCCTCAGAAAAGAACCTTTTTCGTTTGATCAATAATTGCTGACCAAAATAAAATTGATGTCTAGACCCAAAAGAAACCTCCGACTTCTTACTATTCATTTTTAGAATTTGTTGAATCCCTGGTCTTCTACATTATCCTGCACCGTATCTTCAAAGTCGTCATTTTGGCCATCCTGATTTTTATCGACTTTAATACCCGGCATTTGACTCAACAATACATCTTTGACATTATCACCTCTGTAAACAATCAGGCCTATAGTCATTACAATACTTGTAATCAGAATAACAAAGAGTAAAATTCCGGTATCAAAGCCCTGAATTTTTAGATGGTTGATTCCACTGGCATCTACATGGCTATCAATTACAAAAAAGAGTAAAATGGTGATTAATCCCCTTGGGGCAATATAAAGTTGTGGTACAATATCCCGCTGTACAATAGCTTTTAACAAGATAAAGCGAACACCATATAGTGCTGCTACAATTGCAATACTAATCAATGCCACTTTCCAATCAACTATCGACCCCAGGGAAATAAACATCCCAAATAACACAAAAAAGAATGTTCTAACCACAAATGCCGACTCTAAAGTCAGGGTGTGAAAATCGTGCATTATGGGCTTAACTGTTTCCCTGTTGACAATTTTACTCAGTCTTCCTCTGAAAAATATTGGCGTATTATTGAGGATTAATCCAAAGGTAAGAATGATCAGTAAAGAAGAAAGGTGGAAAGTTTTACCTAATGCATACAGCAGCATCAACACACTGATGACCAAAAACAGTTTAACCTGTGAGGTAAGTTTTTGGAATATATAAACCAAAAGATAGGATAATATGACCGAAACCAATACTGTAAGGCCAACATTAATGGCAATATCAGTTACAATTTCTCCTGTTCCGGCTCCATTTTCGGCTTCCAGCAAAAAGTAGAAAAACATAATCCCCAAAATATCAGAAAAGGTACTTTCATAAACCATAAATTCCTTTTTCGATCCCTTCAATCCGCCAACACTTGGAATAATAATGGCAGAACTCATGATGGACAACGGAATAGCATAAATTAATGCCTGATACAAACTGATAGGTTCATTAATAGCAAATATAATGATGTATGCTATAGCAAATGATGAGCCCACCAGAGCCAGTAAAGCAACAAAAAAGGAGCGTAAAATCAAGCCTAGCTTATCTCTCCTTAGGTTCAAATCTAATGCTGCCTCCAAAACAATCATAACCAAACCTACATTCCCAATAATTTCAAGAATTCCCGGATCAGCGAAAGTATTGGTTGAAAATTCAGGCCCTGAAAACTCTTTGATACATACTCCTAATGCAATCAACATCAATACCGAAGGTATGTTGGTCCGTTTGGCAAAAATATTGAAGATAAAAGAGATGATAATAATTGCCGAAACAGCAATAATAAGAGGGTATGTTGACATTAGTTATTGTTTTTAGGGAAAGATACAAAAAAACTGGTTCCTTTTGTCAATTCTGTCTCAAACCAAATTGACCCTTTCATGTTTTCTATAATCTGTTTTGACATAGCTAATCCCAGCCCCGTACCAGTTGATTTTGTAGTAAAATAAGGAATGAACATCTTATCTGCCGCCTCATCATCAATACCAATACCATTATCCCTGACTTCTACAACATACCTGTCCTTCTCTTCTGTTAAAATAATCTTAATTCGTCCCTCTTCTTCCGAACGCAATGATTGAATAGCATTTTTTATCAGGTTATTGAAGACCCGTAAACACAAATTCCTATCTGCCCAAATGACCGGCTCGCTGTTCGTTTTGTCTTCAAAAGTCAATATATAATCCTGATCTCCTTCAACAAAAACAGCATGCGTACTTTCAAGTATTTCAGTCAGATTAATATCTTCTTCCTGGGCCTTTGGCATTTTGGCAAAGTTTGAAAACTCATTAGCAATCCTGGTCAGGGCATCTATTTGCTCAATTAATGATGAAGAAACACGTTTTAGCTTCTCTTCCGAATCATCATCAGCTAATTTTATTGATCGGTTTAAATGCTGAATAGAAAGTTTCATTGGTGTGAGTGGGTTTTTAATTTCATGTGCCACCTGTTTAGCCATTTCACGCCATGCACTCTCCCTTTCACTTTTAGCTAATTGCGCAGCGTAACGCTCCAGTTCACTTACCTTTTGATTATACTCCTGCACCAAACTGCCAATTTCATCATTACCTTCATAATAAATCGGTTCATTATTGGCCCCCAATTTCATGCTTTTTAAACTTTCCTGGATATACTTTAATGGTGAGGTTAAACGATTTGACAAAATAATGGCTAAAAAGGTAGAAAAAGCTAACATTAATACCATGATATTGACAATTGCCAGGATAAAACCTGAAATTTGATTTTCTAACTCATCCTGTTTAGAAATGTACTGAATGTTTAGGTAAGCCAATAAATCACCTTTAGTATTTACAAATGGGAGATATGCCGATAAATACTCAAGTTTTCCTATTTTTTCTTTATGGATAAACTCGTTTCGCTTTTTCAGGTCCATCATATAGTAAGCCTCAAAGTTCATCTTTTTCGAAATCAAACCTTTCGAGTAAATCTTAGGCTGAGATGAGGCAAGTAAGCTTCCATTCAAATCATATAAATTAATATCGGTAACAAAAACTCTGGAAAATTTTTTCAAATAATATTCCAAGGTTGAAGGGTCTGAACTAATCTCGCTTTCAGATCCCATTTTATGTTGTAACTCCGTTTCTACCGAACGGGATTTCTCTTTAATCAAACTCTTGGAATTAAGAGAATACTGCTGTACAACATAGGTTCCAGCACCTATTCCAAAGGATATCAGGGTTAATAAAATAAGACCTACCAGAACAGCCTGAAATTTGAAATTTAATGACAAACTGTTCAACCTGATTCTGTTTTCTGAGATGTAACCGAAAAAGAGTGGAATAAGCAGAATCAAACCAAAGTAAATCAACAAATAAGAAAAAGTGGTAAATGAAGTAATTACGGTGCTTCTCTTTTTAGACAATATTGTAATTCGCTCATCATTTTCGGAATAAACATAATGACTGTATCCATCAGAGTTTGAAAACTGATTGAGGTAACGCTGCCAGAAATCAGGGATAAAAGGATAATCATAATCTCCAATATGACTCACCAAATTCTTATCGACATACTTGGCGATCGAATAGTTTTTTAAATCAACATTTGAAAAATCTTCATCTTCCAATAAAACAGATGGTAAACCTATTTCCTTAGGGAATTTTTTCGACCGCATTTCTACCATCATATGTCCTATTGCCTTACCTTGATTTTCTATAGGGTAATTGATAATGTAGCTGAGTTTATCTGTATTGTTTTTTATAAAATAAATATTCGGATTGATTGATGAAATAATCCCGCTATTCTGTATAATTCTACCTAACTTTTCATAACCGGTAGTTGGGATCGTACCCGGTTTACTCCGCTTTACCTTGTTTTCGCCAAATAGATGGAAGACCAAATCATACTTATTTTTCATTTTATGAAAATAGTGGTCTTCAATGCTGTCAATAAAGATGGTTTCATTAAAATCATCAACGAGAAATCGCTCTAAAAATCCATCTTTTTTAATCTGCTGCTGAATCAAATCATACTCAAACTCTATAATCGGATCTGCATCTATTGCAATACCTTCGGCATAAATTTTCCGAACCTCTTTTTCTTTATCGTCACTATAAGTTTCAAGTATATATCCTGAATAGAAGGCTACAAAAGCTAAAATGCTGATGACATGAATAAATTTGTATCCCCGGTCTTTACGCTCGTACCATAATAATCCACCCGATAAAATAATCGGCCATAGTGATGTTAGTAAAGCCCAGTCGTATACAAGTTGGTCAAGAATGAAAAACAACCCCGAAACCACCAACCAGATCATGACCAATTTATTCCATTCAATATTCAATTTTTTGACTTGAATAATAATGTATTGAATGAATCTGAAATAGGTATAAAAACTAAATCCGATTAAGGCTACGCTAATCAAACTGTACATGTCCAGATCGAACAACATTTCGAGATCGAAATTGATCTTAGAATCATAAACCAATGCATAAATGATATCATTGATTTGAGCAGCGATAAAAAAGCTGATCAGGAATAAAGGTAAAATGAAACCGATTAGTTTGGCCTTAACATTCCCGTTTACAAACCAGTTTCTGGTTCTTTTGATTAAAAAATTGACCAAAAAGAAAAAAATGGACAGGTTAATGATCAAATCACCTAGTGAAGGAATCAATGCAGATGAAGCAAATAATTCGGGGTTAAATAACTCGAATTTTGAAAAACTGCCAAACCAGTTTTGCCAGATTGAAACAATCCTGACAATAATGATTAGCAATGGAAAAATGACCAGAAGGTATGGTTTTTTGATCAGAATGACCTGACTTGATGCTATTAGTAATTGCAATAGAATAAATAAAGCAAAAAGATAACATGAAAAGGCAATTAACTCAACCACAGGTCTTGGTCGGTATTCCTCTGCAGGTTGAATCGAAAAAATAAACTCGCCCTCCTCATTTCTGACATTTAACTTTCCGGGTGTATGGTTTAATGTTGCATTTAAATTTGAGCTGATTTCACTTGAAAAGTTATTTTTCAGGTCTTTATTTTCGTATGGAAACTCCTGCTTAATTAAAAAGGCACCACATATATCAAAGTTATCATTAGAAATCCGTTTAATATAATACCATCCGTTTTTCAGATGTACAACTTCTTCCCTTGTAAAGTCTTCAGGATCATTTAAAGGAAGCGGGATACTGTTGTTTGTCCATACCACCAATTTATTATCCTTATAAACGAATAAATCCAGGTCATTCTTTTCCTTAAATCGTTTTGCCGATTCAAAAATGGACGATACAGGCCGTGTAAAATCAGCCTCGCTTACAAAACTTCTCAGGTTTACATGAAGTTTCTTCTCTTTCTGATGTAACCGTTCTTCAAAACTCTCAACCGTTTTTTCAGAAATGTGATTTGTGGTTTCGTAGTGATATAAATAGAACCCTACCGCCCACAACACAAAACCAAGTGCTAATGTAACGGCTGATTTAATGCGATTCTTCTTCTTCATATATGGTATCAGCTAAAAATAGATAATTTGCACAAATATGATACCATATCCTGTCAAAAAAAATCTTTAGATTATTTCCACCTTCCTCCATAGGCTTTTACAAAATCTTACTGCCGTCAAACAGTTGAATCAGCAAAAAGCTTATGCTTATTTTTCTACTGTTGATTATATTTTGTATTTTCACGTAACTGACACGTTCTTACTATTTTTTGAAAACGAAGATAGATTAGTCTGTTTCCCTTCTTTTAAGTAGTATTAACTAATTGTTGAATTATACTTGTAGCAGAACCGATATGTTTGGAGGATATAGGTTAATTATCAAAAAAAGCTTACTGTCTTTTTTGTTTTTGCTGATTTATGGCAAGGTGATGGCCCATTCTGTGCAGGTTCGGTATTGCCTTAGTTGTGATGGAGATCTAAGGATCTGGGTCGAGCACTGGCATGGTGATGTAAACCCCAATTCAACCACAATGACTATTGAAGTTACAATTAATGGTACTACAACTTCACAAACCGCTTCACCAGCGGGAAGTTTACTCGATACTCCTGCTGACAGCCTTCCAGGATGCTTTGGCAACTTAACTTACGTTGCTGGTTGTCCATCAAGTACAATCCCTGGCGGAGCAAACGACTTTGATGACTGGGTCTATTATGATTATACAGGGCTTCCTCAAAACGTACCGCTCTCTTTTACTATTATAAGTGGAAACAATATGATTACCAGTGATGGATGTAATATGTTTCCTATTACTGAAAACTTTGTTATTGCTCCCGGGCCTCAACCTGACCAATTTGTTTGTCCCGGTCAGGCTACTAATCCATCTGCCGCTTTCGCATGGCAAAATTCAAATCCTTCTATTGGCTTACCTCCTTCAGGAACCGGAAATATTCCTTCATTTATTCCTACAGGGCCCCCGGGAACAATCGCGACCATCACAATGACAAATGCTTGTACAATGCTTCCTGACACCTTTAATTATGAGATAATCGACAATCCGGTAGCTTCATTTTTGATAGATTCCGTGGCGTGCCTTGGCGACTCTATTATTTTTGTAGACAGCTCTGTAACTTTATCATCTACAGATAGTTACTTTTGGGACTTTGGTGATGGTAATACAGACTTTAATGCCGAAACCGGGCATATATATACTCAACAAGGAACTTTTGAAGCATCACTTCTACTGGAATCAGGCCAATGTTATGACACAGACTTACAACAGATTACAGTTCATGACGCTCCCTACGCTACTATTGCTGGAGATACCTCAGTCTGTCAGGGAGACCCTGACCCAACGGTTTATATTATAGCACTAAATGGTATTCCACCCTATACATTTACTTATCAGATTAATAGTGGAGTACCTCAAACTATTGCTCCAACTGGCCTGGGAGATACAGCAGTATTGTCTATTCCAAGTTTGGATGACAGTATATATGTCATTTCCCTGATAAATATTCAGGATTCAAGTCCTCCTCCCTGTGTTTTCACTGAACTCAACGAATCTACTACAGTTGTAATTGAACCTACTCCTACTGCTACAATTAATGGTTCGGCAAACCTATGTATTGGTGATCCTCAACCTGTAGTAGTTTTAGAGGGAAGTAATAATAATGCTACAGACCCCTATATTTTTACTTATTATGTAACTGGTGGACCTTATCAGACTGTTTTTACAACCGGGGATACTCTACAAATTCCAGTCTCCACACAATTTGATAGTACATACGTTTTCAATTTGGCTTATGTCCAAAACTTATCTTGTGGCCAGGTTCAGCCCAGCTCAGTCACTGTTGATGTGAGTCCTATCCCAACAGCTACAGCTATTGGTGATGTTATTGTTTGTACCGGAGACCCTGAACCAATTATCTCATTTATTGGAGCTGACGGCACCCCTCCTTACACTTTTACTTATCAAATTAACGGAGGCCCAGGTAGCAGCATTGTCTCAATTGATGATACTGCAACAATACAGATTCCCACATTGGTTGATAGTGTTTATAATATATATTTATTGAATGTGCAGGATTCAAGTCCCTCACAATGTTCTCAAAGTCTAAGTGATACTATTATAGTAGCTGTCGACCCTACTCCAATAGCATCAATAATGGGATCAGCAGAGGTATGTGTCGGAGACACTCAACCTCAGGTTATAATTGAAGGAAGTAATGGTGCAAGTCCCTATACATTCACATATAATGTAAACGGAGGAATAAATCAAACTGTAACATCTGTTGGGGATACTATTCAGATACCTATCCCTACTCAAACTGACAGCACCTTTAACTATTATCTCCTAGAGGTACAGGATTCCAGTCCAACCGGTTGTTATCAGACTCTATCCGATTCCATACAGGTACAAGTACATAGTTTGCCCGAAGTAATAACCGACCCAGACTTTTTAATTTGTGAGGGTGATTCTACCTTCCTGTCAGTGCAGGGAGCAGACAGCTATGTTTGGACCAATAACGTTACCGAATTTGTATACTTCACTCCTCTCCTCAGTGATACCTACATTGTTACAGGCACTGATTCAAACGGTTGCACCGATTCTGATACCGTTGAAATTTCTGTCGAGCAGCTACCCCAAGTTCTTTTTTCATCAGATATTTTGAGTGGATGTGTGGGATCAGAAATAACTTTTACAAGTCCCTTCTTAAACTTTAGTACGAATTATATATGGTCAATAGAAGGTGATACAATTTTTAGTAATAATACCCTTTTTTATACCTTCAGCTCAGCCGGGACTTTTGATGTTGGACTTGAAATTATATCTGAAAACGGTTGTGATAATTATTCTGTTTACAATAACTACATACAAATTCATCCTAATCCCATATCCGCATTTACCCCTTCTCATACTTATATTGACAGGCTCGACACTGAGGTGTTTTTCTCAAACGAATCCATAGGTGCATCATCTTACCTGTGGGATTTTGATTACAATTTTGAAACCAGTGACTTACATTCTCCGACTCACGCATTTCCAAATAATAAATCAAGGGTTTTTGAAGTTGAATTAGCTGTTATGAATGATTTTGGTTGTACGGATACAACGTGGGAAAAAATAATACTAAATGAGCAACTTATTTTTTACGCGCCTAACACCTTTACTCCTGATCATAATCAACATAACCCTGAGTTCAACATTATATTTTACTCCGGTTACAATCCATACGATTATCAGTTAACAATTTATAATCGGTGGGGAGAAATTGTTTTTGTAAGCTATAATGTTTCTGTAGGGTGGGATGGTACGTATGGAAATGGTGGCGAGGTGCCACAAGGTGTTTATGTGTGGAAAATAGAGTTTGACACTCATTTACATGATAACAGACAATATGCAAACGGTATAGTTAATGTACTTAGATAGTTCATTTTATTCTAACTCCTATCAGGATTATGAACTCACTTGATTAATTGAGGGTAACTGCATTTGAATTCAAAATACATAGGTAATATCTACAGATAGCAATTTGAAAAAATATATCTTGTGACCAGTAAAAATAACTACATGAAGATAAAGTTTAGCTTAAGTTTTTTTATTTTAATATTTCTATTGCCTGTAAAACCAGCTTATTCTCAGTATAAAATCTCAGGTAGAATTGCTAATTATGATAGTTTATGGTCTGATCAATTGTTTTTATCACTTGTAGAACCTGATGTTCCATTTAACCATATTTCATCCGATCAAATCATAAATTCCACCAGTATCGATAAGGAAGGATATTTTACTTTGGAGGGGAATCTCTTGCCTGAAACAAATTCAATTGTGAGGTTATACCTTACACGAGAGGGAACAAATGTATTGTTCTCTGGTTACCCTCGGAATTACCTGCTACTAATTATAAATAATCAATCTCAAATAAACATTGAAACCGAAGATTGCTGTCTTAGTTCATTAGATTATGTGGTTACCGGAGACCTATCAGATCAAAATCAGGATATTATAAAGCTTGAACATGCACTAAGAAATCTACGCACTGCCACTAATGTACCACCTAATGAATCTGAAAAAATCAGGGCATTGTACCAAAGTAAGTATATAAAAATGCTGAAAGAGTTTTGTGGCAAAACAAAATTTCCTTTGGTAAAACTGCTCACACTACAGAATTTTAATATAGAAGATGATTTTTCAAAGGATCAGGATTTTTACTCAAATTTACTCGTTGATTTAAAGGAAAACCCTCAAAACTCTACGCCATATATTACTGCATTTGAGAAAAAAATAACACTCCTGAAAAGAATTGAGGAGAATGAAAAATCGAACTACATAAACATAATGTTCTATACCAGCATCATTCTATTTGTAGCAACTGGTTGTATACTATTTTACAGATCATTCACCAATAAAAATCATGTAGTAAATAACGATTCTGATGGTGAAAGTTCTGAAAGTTTAATTGCGAAACTTACGCCTGGCGAAAAAAGAATTCTGGCATCACTTGTTGAAGGATACCAAAACAAGGAGATTGCAGAAATGTTACATATAGAGGTTTCCACTGTAAAAACCCATTTAACCAATATTTATAAAAAGTTAAATATCAAAGGGCGAAAAGAAGCTTTAAACTTCAAAGATATTGCTGATCTTAAAAAGGACTAGTCCCTTTTTCCACCCAAATTTCGCACTAGTTTCAGACCTATCTCACTTGTATTCAGTTAATCTGAAATATACATTTGTATCACTCAAATTTTTAATTCAGAATATGAAACAAGTATTATTATTACTGATATTAGCCTCAGTTAATCCTATCAAAAGTTATACGCAAATCAATATAGGTACAAAAGCACCCGAATTGAATATTGAAGAAGTATATTACCAAAAAACCAAAAAAAATGGAGCCTTACCTACTCTTAAGGGTAATATTATAATATTAGATTTTTGGGCAGTTTGGTGCAGTCCCTGTGTAGCGGCATTTCCTGAAAACAACCGCTTAAGTAATAAATACAAAGATAAGGGGGTGACCTTTATTGCAGTGACAGATGATCCGGTCAAAAATCTTGAAAACTTTTTAGATAAAATTGAAGTCGACTTTTATATTGCCAGGGATGATGACGGACAAAGTTTTAAGGACTATAAGATTAAACACCGTCCACAAATGTATATCATTAACAGGAATGGTAATATTGTTTATCAGGGCCATAGTGTAACTGAAGAAATGATAGATCAAGTGATAGCTACTGATTCTCTTAGTTTTCCTAAAAAAAATGGAAGTCAAAATTTACATGAAAACAATCAAAAGATAATTGTAAATGGAGGATTTAGTCCGGGTGAAGATCCACTTTACAATGGTGTTAGAATCATGCTGGGAAACAGCACGGATACCAGACCACACCTTATTAATCATTTTATTATTCGCCCATCATTAAGTGACAGTTGGGGTGGAAATGGAATAAGAGCTTATAAAAACTATGTTGGTGTGACCTATTACGGTGGTAAACTCGAAAATATATTTCAGTTTTTACATGGTCTTCCCTCTCCTGTTTGGATTAGAAATAATACATCCGATAGTACCCTTTACGACTTAGTCTATTGGAAAAAAGCGGACAATATCAATGAAGCTATGGCAGAAATAGAACAAAGCTTTCAGGAGAGCCTTTCTATTAAACTTGATAGTGTAAAAAGTGAAGAACAAATTAATCTAATGTCAATAGATGAAGAGAATGAATTTATTAAGCATAAAAGTAAAATAAAGATGGGTGCACAAAATGTTTATACTCCTGTTAGCATGTTTGTTTCCTTGCTTGAGACAAAATCGCAACAATTATATATGGCGGATGAATCACTACAAAACATGTTCATTCATAATACCGAATTGAGATCAGAAAAATTATATAATGCGACTACCCAGGAAATATTGACTTTTTTAAGGGAAAAAGGAATAATAATTCAAGATATCAAAATGGCTGTAACATTGTACGAAATAAATGATAACTAATATCACACCATAATAAAGAATTAGAAATACACACTATAAAACCAAAAAGGAGGGAACAGCATGCTGCTCACCTCCTTTTATTGCTTCGGCATGAAGTAAAACCTCACATCAGAATAATCCGAAGAATATATATGATAAAATTAATCGGTTGTTCCGTCACTATTTAATTCCTCAAATATTTTAGCCTCCAGTTCGTCAGCTAATTCAGGATTATCACCAATTAATGCTTTTACAGCATCTCTTCCCTGCCCTAATTTAGTTTCACCATAACTAAACCACGACCCAGCTTTCTTCACAATTCCCATCTCTACTGCCATATCAAGTATTTCACCTGTTTTCGAGATTCCTTCTCCATACATGATATCGAATTCAGCTCTTCTGAACGGAGGTGCTACCTTATTTTTTACAATCTTAATTTTTGTTCTGTTTCCCACTACTTCATCTCCATCTTTAATCTGACTTGAACGACGGATATCAATTCGAATTGAAGAATAGAACTTAAGGGCGTTACCTCCTGTAGTTGTTTCAGGATTACCGAACATTACCCCGATTTTTTCTCTTAACTGGTTGATGAAAATACAAGTGGTATTTGCCTTATTAATTGAAGCCGTAAGTTTTCTTAACGCCTTGGACATCAATCTGGCTTGTAATCCCATTTGGGAATCACCCATTTCTCCTTCAATTTCAGCTTTTGGCGTTAGTGCCGCTACTGAATCCACTACAATTATATCAATTGCTCCTGATCGGATTAAATTATCAGCAATCTCCAACGCCTGCTCTCCGTTATCCGGCTGAGAGATTAATAAATTCTCAACATCTACACCTAAACTCTTTGCGTAAAACTGATCAAATGCATGCTCTGCATCAATAATAGCAGCAATACCACCTTGTTTTTGTGCTTCAGCAATTGCATGAATTGCCAGGGTTGTTTTACCGGAAGATTCCGGGCCGAATATTTCAACAATTCTTCCTTTAGGGTAACCCTTTACACCTAAAGCCATATCAAGGGTAACGGAACCTGATGGAATGACTTCCAAATCTTCAATTGCGTCATCTCCCAACTTCATCACCGTTCCTTTTCCATAAGACTTTTCAATCTTATCTAACGTTAATTGTAATGCTTTTAATTTTTCTTTGTTTACTTCTTTTACTTCTGCCATAACTTTTAATTTTAATACAAAGCAACTTTGCCAGAACGTAATCTATTTACGTCCTTAAATTTTTTTTTCAATTTTCTCCTAAAACCTCTAAAACCTGTTCAGCATGTACTTTGGTTTTTACCTTGGGAATTACTGCTTCAATGGTGCCTTCACCATCAATTACAAATGTTGTTCTGTGAATACCGTCAAATTCTCTTCCCATAAACTTTTTAGGTCCCCATACCCCAAAATCATTGATAATGGTCTTAGAAGTATCTGCAATTAATTTAAAAGGAAGCTCGTACTTATCAATAAATTTCAGATGCTTTTTTTCATCATCTGCGCTTACACCTACTACCTCAAAACCCTTTGAGGTCAGTTCAGAATAATTGTCTCTCAGATTGCAGGATTGTGTTGTACAACCGGGAGTCAGGTCTTTTGGGTAAAAATACAATACCAGACGTTTACCTTTAAAATCACTTAAAGCAATGGGCTCTCCGTTCTGATCTACCCCTTTGAAATCAGGAGCTTTATCTCCTTTTTCTAATTTTGTCATGCCGAATAATTAATCATTTTGTTGACACAAACTTAATCATTTTGTTTTAACTTTGATTAAATTATAAGAATATTTTTAATTTTTTTACTTTTAAGGCATTGGGATTGCATATTACAAAACAAACTTTTTTAATTAGTCATAACTCCTTTAAATGCAAACATTTATACAAGAGGTCGTCGAAAAAATTTATTCTGATCATTCGGATGATTTGCAAAAAATTGCTATTATAATTCCTAACAGAAGGGCATCAGTATACATTCAGAAAAGTTTAGGTGAGCATATTGGACATTCTTTTTTTTCACCTAAAATAACAACCATCAATGAGTGGGTTGATGAACACACGCCTTTGCAAATTCTTTCCCAGACGGAATTATTGTTTATTTTTTACGAAGTCTATGTCAGGTTTGAAAGGGAAAAGTCTGAGAGTTTTAATGATTTTCTGAAATGGGCTAAAATTATTCTTTCCGACTTTGATGAAATTGACAGATATCTGGTCAACCCAAAGGATATATTCCGGGACCTAAAAAACATAAAGGACATTGACAACTGGAGCTTTGATGCTGAAACACTATCAAAAGGTCAGCAACAATTTTTAGACTTATGGGAAAAATTGCCCCGTTACTACCAACTATTTAATGAAAAGCTCAACGAAATTGGAGCAACCTATCAGGGAAAGGCCTACCAGCAATTTGCCAACTTATGCAGCCTCAAGAATCCGGATCGGTTCCAACATTATTATTTTGTAGGGTTTAATGCATTTTCTGAAGCTGAAAAGAAAATTATAGCGGAACTAAAATTCAAAAAACTGGCAACTACCTTTTTTGATGTTGATGCACATTATATAGATAACCAAGAGCATGAAGCTGGTCATTTTTACCGTAAATTGCCCGAAACCTGGCAAAAAAAAGCGCCAAATCTGATCAATGGTGCACCCAAACAGATCGAAATTGTTGAAACTGCTCAGCAGGTTGCACAAACCAAACTTGCCGGGTCGATTTTATCTCAATTTACAACTGAAGAACTTGACAGTACAGCCATTATTCTGGCAGATGAATCATTATTAATACCATTAAGCCGGTCCTTACCGCATACTATTGATAAAGCAAATATTACCATGGGTTATCCTATTAAGTTTTCTCACATTAAAAACTTAGTGGATCTGATATTTGACTGTCAGCAAAATGCTAAAAAATTCAGCACCGACAAACTTTATTATAAAACCACTCTACAGTTTCTGGATCACGCATTTATTCAACAAATACTGGGAAAATCTTCTGATATTAATCGCTTTACGAATACTATTGTTTCGACAAACCAAATTTATATTAATCCGGATGAATTTATTGAGGCTTTCCCTGAACTTACTGGTCTCAAATCAATATTTACCCCCTGGAAAGAAAATGCCGACAAGAGCCTTAAAGCCATACAATCTCTTATCGAAACATTGTACCAATCTTTTAAAAATAATGTACAGGATCACTCCATTGAACTGGAAATATTGTATCATTTTTCAAAAGGTGTTAAAAAATTTGAAAGGATCTATTCTAAATATCGTCATGGGTTGAATTTAAAATCCTTTAAATCGCTGCTTTATCAGTTCTGGCAAAATGAATCACTATCTTTCTTAGGAAACCCAACCTCAGGATTACAGATTATGGGAATTCTTGAAACCAGAACACTTGATTTTGAGAACCTGATTGTTTTAGGTTTAAATGAAGGTAATTTACCAAAAAATAATTTTAGTAATTCCCTGTTAATTCGTGAACTAAAGTTGTTCCATAAATTACCGGTGGAAGAAGACCGGGATGCTATTTTTGCCCATCATTTTTACAGATTATTACACCGGTCAAAAAAAGTATTTATGGCCTACAACTCCAGTCCTGACGGATTGGTAAGTGGAGAAAAAAGCAGATTTATTACCCAGCTCGAAAACGAACTGGACAAGTCTGTTGACCATCAAATTAAAAATTATACTTACTCTGCCGAAGATCAGCTCTCAAATACTTCTGAGACGACTTATACGGTAACAGCAGAAGTTGAAAAAAAGCTGGACGCACTGTTTGAGCGCGGACTATCACCTTCGGCTCTGAATACCTTTTTGCGCTGTCCACTTGACTTTTTTTATACTTACATTTTAAATTTAAGGGAGGAGAGCGAAATTGAAGAAGAAATAGAATCTTCGACCTTTGGTACCATGATTCATCAGGTTTTAGAGCGCATTTTCAAAGTTAATTTTCTGGATAAAAACCTGGCACTTTCTATTCCTGTACTAGAGTCCGAAAAGAAAAATATTAATCAATACCTTGAAGAAGAATATTTAAAAAAATTCAGTAAAACGGATCTAAAGTACGGCCAGAATAAACTATCGTTTGAAGTTTCTGCTACTTTTCTTGAACAATTTCTTGATCGGCAAATACAGGAGCTCAAACAAATTGATTTTCCCGTTTTTATTCAAAACCTGGAAGCTGATATTGAGGCTACTTATCAGTGGGAAATTAATGGCGTGAAGAAAACAATCAAAATAAAAGGGCAAGCCGACCGGATTGATGCCTATGGTTCAATGTACCGAATTATAGATTATAAAAGTGGGAAATGTGATCCGGAAAAGGTTCAGTTTCCCGAAAAAGTAATCAGTCAAAAGAGCTTTGAACCTGTTTTTAAAGATAATAAGAAGTCGTATGGGATTCAACTTTTGATGTATGCCTCAATGTTTAAGGCAATGTATCCTGATAAACAACCTTTCACAGCAGGAATTATTTCTATGATTAATATCAAGAGCTGGATTCAAAACACAACTGTTAAAAAGCAGGATTCCTCAGTAATTTCAGATGAGATAATTAGTATTTTTCATGAGGAATTAAAGCAGACGATCTCAAAAATGTACTCTAAGAATTTTGAGTATGCACACAATCCCGACTCTCAGTACTGTGAACATTGTGGAAATTAATGTAAACCTTATTCTAATTCACGCTATTTAGCTTTATCGGTAAATAATTCTGTTTTTAACTCAGGATATCTTAAATCCATTTTCTTAAAAGCAGCTAATACCACTCTGGCTATATAATTCTCTTTTTCCCAATTTCGGTCCGACGGTATAATATGCCATTTTGGATCATCACATTTTTCAAATATTTTTTGATACACCTTCCTGTACTCATCCCATTTTTCCCTCGTTTCCCAATCTCCATCATTATGTTTCCAGTGTTTTAACGGATTTTCAATTCTTTCTGTCAACCTTTCAAACTGTTCTTCTTTAGAGGTATGGAGATAAAACTTAAGTACTGTGGTATTGTTCCCTTCCACTAATAATTTTTCAAAATTATTGATCTGATCATATCTTTTTTCAATAAAATCTTCTGAAAAATAGCCTTCAACCGAGGGTACCAATATATCTTCATAATGTGAACGATTAAAAACCTGAATCATACCCTTTTCAGGCGTATGTTGGTGAACCCTCCACAGAAAGTCATGCGCAAATTCCTCTTCAGTTGGTTTTTTAAATGACTTAACTTTTATCCCCAGTGGGTTTGCACCACTAAAAACCTTTCTCGTTGCACCATCCTTGCCAGCTGCATCCATCCCCTGTAATATGATTAACATACTGTGTCTTCCATCCGCATACAGTCGCCTCTGAAAATCGACTATTTCCTGAACCATTTTTTCATTTTCCGCCTTAATGGCTTCTTTCTGCTCCCGGTCCATTGTTTTGGTAGGTAAAGTAGCGAGGTTAATTTTTGCCATGTTTTTTAGAATTCAGTTGTACACCAAATGTAGAAAAATTCCGTTTAATCTGACTGATCCAGATCAACTTATTGTATTAATCTATTACCTGACCCAGATTGTCCAGTTTTGTCAAGGTAATAAAGCGTTTATCTTTACCGATATAATTGGCTAATTCTTCAGCCTTACGACCAGCAAAAATAACAACATCATCATCTGTCAGTATATTTTTGATATTCTCTACAAAATCACTCATTTTATCTGTTGTAGGTTGTGTTGTACCATGAATGATATAGGTTGTTTTACCTTTATCTAATTCATCCAGCACTGATAAAGAATTTTCGCTAATATTTGGTCCAAGATAAATCACGTATTTACCGCGTTCCAATAATTTAAAGTAAATAAACAATGAGCCAAGGTCATGAATTTCGTTTAACGGTAAAAAGACAATAAAGAGGGAGGATTTATCCAATAATCCCAGCTTAGGTGGCTTAATACGATCGATTTCAGAATACACTTTTTCCCTAATCAAATTTGAGATAAAATACTCATGTGCAGATTTGATGGAGTTGCTTTGCCAAAGTACACCGATCTTATCCAACAAAGGAATAAAAATGGAAATAAACACTTCGTGAAACGAATATTTTGCCCTTGCATTATCATAGATATTATTAAACGTGGACAAATCAAAATTCAACATGGACAAGATTAAATCATTGACCTGCTTACCGAAATAATTATCCTCAATTTTAGTCAACTGAGCTAACTTATCATTAATCTCATCTTGTGACAATTTTGCAATTTTGGATATTTTCTCCCCATTAGTATTTAACAAATGAATATTCAGTAATTTCATTAATTCAGTACCGGAGTATGTCCTGATATTTGTATCAGAACGATTAGGTTTCAACAAGTTGTACCTTTGCTCCCAAATACGAATTGTATGTGCTTTTATCCCTGTTAAATTTTCTAAATCCTTTATTGAAAATCTCTCTTTTATAAAATTCATATTTTTAAAATTCAAACATGATTCCAATTGAAGGTAATACTGTTCCGGAAACATTTTCAATTAATTTCCATTGATATGTTTTTGGTGTATTACTTTCTATCACCGGATTACCATTTTCGTCTCTGATCACATTAAAATAATCAGGTTGCTCAACTTTAGCGTTATATATATTTTGAATATCGATATAAAAATTCAAGGCCGTTTTCTTCAAATACCATTTTTTATCAATCCTTATATCCATGCCGTGATTTGATCTCAACCTTTCACTATTAAGTCTTGAATAATCAAGAATCCCTCTTTGAGCAACATCCCAATTTTGAGCCAATGCAGACAATCCGGTATTATAAGGTGTATATGGTGCGCCACCCGAAAATCTGAGTTTAACTCCCACTTGCCAGTCTTTTTTAAATTTTCGGCCAACAGATACTGAAGCAATATGTCTGGCGTCCCAGGCAGAGGGAATTAATTCCTCATTTTTGTCCGAAAACTCGGATACAACATAAGTATAAGAAATGATCCCGAAAAAGTTCTTTCTTAGTTTTTGTTGAGCAAAAAACTCTACACCATATGACCTTCCGAATGATGTTGAACTGACCGGTTCATTCCCAATCACTCCAAAATCACCTCCTAAATTGGCCAGCGAGATGCTATCATTAATGAGAAAAGGGTAATTGCTGTACTTTTTATAGAAAGACTCAACTGTTATTTTACTGTAATCGGAAGGTTTGTATTCAAGACCTAAAACCACATGATCAGATTGGATATACCGGAGATCATTCTCTTTATTGATCAATGTCCCTGTATTATCTCTGTAACCCATCACAGTATAGGCAGGGAGTTGGAAATACCGACCCACATTACTATTAATCTTCCATTGATCGTTAATCACGTAAGAAGCAGACAGTCTTGGTGAAAACTGATTTAGTAAATTATTCATTTCAGAAGAATAAGTATTGGCATCTGCACGTATTCCAAGCGATAATATCAAACGGTTTCCTATGGTACGACTCGTTTGTGCGAATAATCCATATTTAAAAAAGTTCAACTTAGAGTCAAAATCAATTATAACAGGAGAACCTCCCGCAACTAACTTGTTAAATGTCTGATTACTGTAAGCTCCTGTTTCCAGTCCGAAACCATATTTAAAATTCCATTTATCTACCCTGAAAATATGTTCGTAACGGAATTTATTTTCCATTTCACGTGAATTGTAATCCAGAATCTTATTATCGGGATCTTCAATATTATTTTGGTACTTAATTGCATTGTTGTTCAACATGTTTCTACTCAATACAAAATTTTGATATCCATTCCCCACAAAACGAATCCATTTTGCACCTACGGCATAATTCCATTGCGTATTCACCGGAAGGTAACCCAGAATATATTCATTTCTCTCTATCACCTCAGGGTCATCAATATTACTGTTTACCGTCTGATTTAAACTAAATTGATCAATTGCCCCAAGACCAATAATCACCAATTTATTTTTTTCATTTATCCGATAGGTTTGTTTATATTGAAAGTCATTGTAGGCGGGTAAAAAAGGTAAAGCCAATGCCTTGAATAAAAATTCAAGATAAGACCGTCTGACTGATAATAAATAGGATGACTTTTTCTTTTTTCCAAATGGACCTTCCAACGTAAGCCCCAAATCACTTGAGCCCAATGTTAATGTCCCGTTTAATGATTCATAACTCCCTTCCTTTTGTTTGAACCTGATCACTGAACTTAAAGCATTTCCATTTTCAGAAGGAAATGCACCAGAAAAAAATTCAACTTCTCTTATAAAATTGACATTAATCATCCCAACAGGTCCTCCTGATGAACCCTGCGTGGCAAAGTGATTAATATTCGGAACTTCAATGCCGTCGAGGTAAAATCTGTTCTCACTTGGCGCACCTCCTCTGACAAGAATATCATTTCTGAACGCTACAGTTGCACCAACACCTGGAAAAGACTGCAGTACCTTCGATATATCTCTGTTTCCGCCAGGATTACGCATGATTTCCTCCGCACTGATATTGATCAAACTGATTGGACTTTCTTCATTATCACTAAATGGTTTAGCCCTGACTTCCACCTCCTTCAAATCTCTTACCATTTCCTGCATCCCTACTTCCAACACTACCGGCTTAACATTGGTCACATTAATTTCGGTTATCGTTCTGGTTTGATAACCCGAAAAGGATATAACAATATTATAGAATCCCGGTTTGATTCCCTTGAGGGCGAAATTTCCTTTTAAATCTGATATTGTACCTGTTTCTGAACCTTCAATCAAAATTTTTGCAAATGGTATGGGTTCATTTGTCAATTCATTGAAGATCCGACCTTTTATGATACCATTATCCTGTGCCAATACTGGCAACGATATTAACAACAATATAAAAAGCAACAATCTCATTATGTTTAAACTTTTTGTAAAAGTATTAAACAAAATTGATTTAAAAAAATATTTCTTATCCTAAAACGGCTAAAACCCTATTTAAATCCTCCGGTGTATCGATATTCGGTGTTTCAATATCGGTTTCAACAGTTTTAATTGGATATCCGTAGTACATCCATCTCAGTTGTTCCAAAGATTCCTGCTTTTCCAAATCAGTAGCTTGAGTACTTAGTATTTCCTGTAAAATCTCTCTTCTCCAGGCGTATATCCCAATGTGTTTCCAAAATTTTGCTTTAGTGAGCCACTTTTCTTTTGGAAAATTAGCAATATAAGGAATTGGACTCCTGCTAAAATAGATGGCCTCATTTTGATGATTTAAAACAACCTTAATACGGTTTGGATTAAGTATGTCTTCAATAGATTTCATTGCTTTGACAACTGTTGCAATTTTTACATTATCATCAGAAAACAAAGCCAGTACAGCATCAATCTGAGAAGGATTAATCAAAGGTTCGTCTCCCTGGATATTAATCACAATGTCAAAATCATTATAATGAGAAAGGACCTCTCCACACCTTTCTGTACCACTTCTATGCTGATCAGAAGTCATCATACCCTCTCCACCAAATCGCTTAACTTCATCTAAAATTCTGTCATCATCAGTAGCCACAACCACCTTATCCACTAATTTTGATTGAAGGGTTTGCTCATATACCCTTTGAATCATGGTTTTTCCTTTAATATCGATTAACGGTTTGCCCGGAAAACGACTGGAATTGTACCGTGCAGGAATAATTGCTAAAACCTTCATTATAAAAATTAAATGATTACTGCAAAGCTAATAACCTGAGTTCGATATACCAAAACGTCTACAGTTTTTTGTCAATTTCTTAGGTAAAGCAGGGCTTTGAAGAACTAACAGGTTAATATAAAAAAGTAAAGCTGCCCCCAAATTACTTGTGAGGCAGCTTTACTTAAACTACTACTTATTTATTAGTCAAAAATTTAAAAATCAAATTTTATCCCTTGCGCTAAAGGCAAGTCGTTTGAATAGTTTATAGTATTAGTTTGTCTTCTCATATAAATTTTCCACGCATCAGACCCTGATTCTCTTCCTCCTCCTGTGTCTTTTTCTCCACCAAATGCACCACCAATTTCAGCACCCGAAGTTCCAATATTAATATTGGCAATTCCACAGTCAGAACCTGCATGAGATAAGAACAATTCTGATTCTCTTAAGTTATTGGTGAATATTGAAGAAGATAATCCTTGTGCCACGTCATTTTGAATTTGAATGGCATTTTCAAGATCTCCACTGTATTTAACTAAATATAATAATGGTGCAAAAGTTTCGTCCTGTACAATTTCGTAACTGTTTTCAACCTCAGCAATTGATGGACTAACATAACAACCAGACTCATATCCTTCTCCTGATAATGATTCTCCTTCAACAATCATTTTCCCACCTTCGGCTTTTACTTTTTCAATAGCTGATAAATAAGTATTAACTGCATCTTTATCAATTAAAGGTCCCATATGGTTAGATTCATCCAAAGGATTACCAATTTTGATTTGCTGATAAGCATCAGCTAAAATAGATTTTACTTTATCATAGATAGAGTCATGGATAATCAATCTTCTGGTTGAGGTACATCTTTGACCACTGGTTCCAACAGCACCAAACACCACTCCAGGAATAACCAATTTCAAATCAGCGCTTGGTGTAATAATGATGGCATTATTTCCTCCTAATTCTAATAATGATTTTCCTAATCTTTTTCCTACTGTTTCTCCAACAGATCGTCCCATTCTTGTAGACCCTGTAGCAGAAACAAGAGGTACTCTTTTATCGGCAGACATTAATTTCCCAATTTCAGCATCTCCAATAATTAAAGTGGAAACACCCTCAGGTACATCATTTTCAGCAAATACTTCAGCAGCAATTTTCTGACAAGCAATAGCTGTTAAAGGTGTTTTTTCTGATGGTTTCCAAATGGTAACATCTCCACAAATCCAGGCAAGAGCTGTATTCCAACACCATACTGCTACCGGAAAGTTAAATGCAGAAATAATTCCTACAATTCCTAATGGATGGTACTGATCGTACATTCTGTGAGAAATTCTTTCAGAGTGTAACGTGGATCCGTTTAACTGACGGGATAACCCTACAGCAAAGTCACAAATATCAATCATCTCCTGCACTTCTCCTAAACCTTCCTGATATGATTTTCCCATTTCATAAGATACCAATTTTCCCAGTGGTTCCTTATATTCACGCAATTTAACACCTAACTGACGAACAACTTCACCACGTTTAGGAGAAGGCATTACTCTCCATATTTCAAAAGCTTCATTCGCTTTTTTAATCAATGTTTCATAATCTTCAGCCGTCCCTGCATTAACGGAAGCAATCAAACTCCCATCAACCGGTGAGTAAGATGTTATCTTCTCTCCTGTTGTTTCTAACCAGTTTTGACCTGTTGATGCACCACTGTTAACAGATGCAATCCCTAATTTTTCAATAATTTCACTTAATTCGGTAGTTGTATGCGCCATTGATGTTATATTTGCTTATAAATAATTTCTGACCACAAAAATAGTAATATTAAATTGAAAAGGTGTTAATTTTGTAACGCTTTTATTCAGTTCTGTTAAATAAATTAACTATGAAAAAAATCAGCCTTCTAATTCTATCTGCTATTTTAATGCTTAGCTTCAATACCCGGCATCAGGATTGCGACACCTACTATCCACTACAAAAAGGAATGAGATGGGTGACTAATAATTATAACGCGAAAGGAAAATTACAATCATCATCTGAAGTAAAAGTCATTGATGAGGTCAATACAGATAATGGTACAGCCTATACTATTCTTTCAAGACCAGTGAATGATAAGAAAGATACTACCAGCCTTACATTTACTTATTCCTGTGAAGACAATATTCTTAAAATGGATATGAACCGGTTAATTCCACAAAAAACCATGAATGGTTTAAACGAATCCATGGAGGTGAAAATTGACCAGGATGAGCTTGAATTTCCAAGTACAATCGACATTGGATCTACACTTAAGGATGCCAATATTAATTTAACAGCTTATACCAGCGGGATTAAGATTATGGATCTTAAGATTAAAATTTACGACAGAAAGGTAGAAAAAGCTGAAAGCATTACCACGGATGCAGGTACATTCGACTGCCTTAAACTGACTTATAAAACTGACCTTAATATGGGGTTTATGAATATGACCACTTCTTCGATAGACTGGGTATCAAAATCAGTAGGTATTGTTAGGAGTGAGCAGTATGACAAAAAAGGAAAATTATCATCATATAGTGAATTAGCTGAATTCTCAAAATAATCTGTGCGGTTTTCAATTCAATTTATTCTAAGACTTTTTGTGGTATGGATGTTATTCTTTACCATTCAAAGGGCTCTATTTTATATTCATTATTTTTCTGACTTTAATTCAGGATTTACCGAAATTCTAAGCCTGCCCTACCATGCTTTAAGAATGGACATTTCCAGTTTTGCCTATGCAATGGGTATTCCATTTGTTTTTATTGCACTGTTAATTTTTTTCAAAGGGCGTTTCAGATCGATTTGGTTAAAAATAATCCATGGTACTATTTGGTTTTTAACTATTATATTTTCCATCATTTTTTCAAGCGAACTGGTATCTTATACAGAATGGAGGACTAAATTATCTTCCAAGATATTTGTTCATTTTGAAACACCCTCCGAAATATTCAGGACCTCTTCAGGCAACTTTACCTGGTGGTTTTTACTCTATCTGGTTCTTCAACTCATTGTTTTTTATCTGCTTTACCGATTCTTTATTTTAAAAATAAACAAAACCGAAGAACGTCCGGTATTGATTAAAAGGGTCCTTCAGTTTTTTAGTTTTCTTCTCATTGGTGCTTTCCTTTTTATTGTTGGATTAAGAGGAGGAGTACAGGAAATCCCGATTAGTGCAACCAATGCCTATTTTTCTAAAAGTCAGATCGTCAACGACCTTTCAGTTAATTCAATATGGAACTTCATTCACATGACGCACCAGCATTTCAAGAAAGATATTGAAGGCATGTATAACCGGTTAGATGATCAGGATATTGAATCAATCACAAATTCACTTTATTCATACAACCAAAACGATACCACTCAAATTTTAAATGACCAGAGACCTAATATTATTTTTATTACTCTGGAAAGTTGGTCAGCACAGATGATTGGTGCTCTGGGAGGAGAAAAAGGCATTACACCTCAGTTCGATCAGCTGGCAAAAGAGGGCCTTCTATTTACAGAATTTTATGCCACTTCAACCACTTCTGAAACAGGGCATACTTCAATTTTTAGTGGGTATCCCACCATTCCGGGCATTTCAATCTCAGCTGAATCAGCCAAATGCAGGCAATTACCTTCGTTATTTAAGACCCTAAAATCTGAGGGTTATTCATCATCTTATTATTTTGGGGGCGCATTAGCCTATGGCAATATCGGAGGTTACCTTACTGAAATGGGAGTTGACCAACTCATTGATGAAAATGATTTAAGCATTGAACCCAAGGGAAAACTTGGTATTCATGATGAAGCCATGTTCCCTTATTTTTTAAATGAGTTAAAATCAGCAAAACGACCTTATATCTACGGTTTATTTACTCAAAGTACTCACGCCCCTTATGATATGCCAATGGAATACGTCAAAGGTTACCCACAAGGTTCGGAAGGTTATGTCACCAGTTTAATTTATGCTGACCGTGAACTGAAAAAGTTTACCGACCAACTTAAAACATTACCTGACTTTGATAATACCATAGTGGTTTTTGTGGCGGATCACGGTAAGACAAATCATGTGAATAATGATGTTTATAGTTCTGAATTTTATCATACACCACTCCTGATTTGGGGTGGAGCGCTAAAAACTTCATTCAAAGGTGAAACGATTGATAAAATTGGATCGCAAAGTGATATTGCCAAAACATTACTACAACAAATGGGACTGCCACATAACGATTTCAGATGGTCCAAAGATTTACTGGACCCTGATGTTCCTGAATGGGCATTGCTCACTTCAACCATGTCGTTTGGTTTACTGGACACCAGTGGATATACCTGTTATCATACCATTAATGAAGGTTTAATCTCATCATCATACAGTCAGGAAAACGATACGGAAAAAGCAATGAAAAGAAGCCGGGCCCTGGTAGAGGCCATTTATAAGGAATTCAGAAATTTCTAGTTCTTGATTGATGTTCTTTTAACTTCCTCGAATAGCTTATTCTGAGCATCATCAACTGTGATTATTCTTACATATTCTCCCCCACCTTTAGCGGCAATCTTTGTCATATGACCAGTCAGATAATCGGATGTTTTAACACCTACAACCGAAAACTTAATATCTTTTGTTTTATGTGTATATTCAATGGTTCTCATATAATCCTTACTCCCCTTATTAAAAGCGCCATCAGTTACCATAAAAATTAGATTATTTCCGCCTTCTATATATCCTTTTTTAGCCAGTTTAACACCTTCTTTTATGGCCATTCCTCCATCAGTATATCCACCCGATTTCAATGTTTTGACCTTAGTGATTATTTCATCTTTATTCGCTCCCGATTCAAATTCAAATAAAGTTCTTACGCTTCCTGAATAAGCAATTAAGGAAACCTTATCCTGAGTTCTTAAAATCTTTGTCAATTCAATCATGGCATATTTCAATAAATCCATCTTACCCATTTGATTCATGGATGAAGAAACATCTACAATGAATACAATATTATTAGGTACAAATAAACTACTGTTAAAATCAGAACTATCAACAGGGGTTTCTTCAATTTCCACTAATTCTTCTTCAATTTCTTCCACCACAACCTCTTCAACTGTTTCTTCCATTTCTTCAGTTGTCTCCTCCTCTTCAATCACTATTATTGTGTCGTCTTCCTCACTTTCATCAACCTCCGGTTCTTCTTCTTCCTGTTCCTCAATATCCGGTACAATTACTATTCTGTCAGGCTCTTCAATAACAGGATCATCTATCTTTTCTTTTTGTAATTCAATCTTGACATAGTTATCCTGGAAATTCAGATAACCTTCATGGAAATTTGATTTGTAAGGTGATTTTTCTGCCGTGATATAGTATAAGCCAAGCGGCACACTTTTATGAATAATACCATTAGCGTTTGTATAATAAGCGCCAACCATAGTACCATTATTAATTAAGTATACCCGGCTTCTTCTTAATGGTTCCTGGGTTAAACTGTCCACTACTTTTATTGTAACCTCGAAATGAGCCAAACCATCTTTTGGTGGTGCCGCTGTAAAATCCGGACACGCGGTTAACGGATTATCGCTTCGCTCTTTAATATTACCGGTAAGTGTTAGGGTAACCGGTTTATTACTATTACTAAAGTGAACATCAACTTTATAATTGAATTTACCTTTGATATTATCATTAATTTTCAACCTTACGGTTACTGTACTATCGGCCTGAATAAGTTTAGAGGAATAGATATAATAAACTTCCCTTGGTTTATCAATAGTTAAAAGGTAAGCTTTACTTTGACCAATATTTTTGAATTCAAAATCGACATAGGTTTGCGCATTGGCATATAAATTACCAAAATCATGACTGGTTTTTTCAATACTCATTTGAGTAAACGAAAATCCACCTGTAATCATTAAAAGAATAAACAATAATATACGCATGGTCTAAATTTCTATTAGAAGTATAGCAAAAGTAATTCCAAAAATTTAATATGCGAGAAATCTTCTTATTGTTTAACGAATATCATTGATATTGTTACACAGTTCCCTTAATTAGTTTCTACTCTTTTATAAATTTTAATGTTTCAGTCATGCCATCAAATTCTTTAATAAGAAAATACAAACCTGAAGGTAAAGATTCTACATTAATAAAACTCTGTCCTTCATAATACTCTCTAAGAACCAATTCTCCTATCGAATTATAAATTGAATAATCAAAATCGTCCCCTTCGATAAAAAGTATACCATTGGTTGGACTGGGATACAGGAAGGGTTGTGTTGCTAAATGGCTTTCATCAATCCCCATAGGTGAACTGCAATCATTACTAAAATATGCAGTGGAATCAATATTAGTCCAATTATCAGCACTCCAAATAGGGTCATCCACCTCAATACATATCAGATCAGGATTTTCAAATGCAAAAAAGTATAGAACATTTACATTATTTCCATTCTTAACATTTAGTTCTGTTAATTGATTTTGTGAACATCTGAGATATTCTAATTCCACATTTGAACTTAAATCAAGACTCGTAATCTGATTATCTTCACATTGAAGTTCTTCCAAGAGAGTATTTGTACTCACGTCAAGATCAGTTAACTCATTACTTACGCAAAGTACTGTTTTGAGTGAAGTTTTGTTACTAAGATCCAAAACATTTATCTCGGTATTTGAACAATTAATATACTCCAACTGGGAGTTCAAGCTGATATCAAGAAGAGACAATTGATTGTATGCACAATTAACATGTGTGAGTTGAGTATTTTGACTTAGATTCAAATCGGTAAGTTGGTTTGCCTCGCAGCCTAACTCGGTTAAAGCCATATTAGCACTAAGGTCAAGTGTTGTAAGAAAATTACCTGAGCATTCCAAAAATGTCAGGTGCACATTATTGCTTAAATCAATTGAGTCAACTTGATTAACTAAAATGTTTAACCCAGTTATATTGATAAATTCTTCAATGCCTGTCACATTTCCTATATTCTGTATCTGGCAATTAATTGTTCCTGTATAAGCTATTGCCTCCGAAACCTGAATTTCTGTATCAGAATTTGTATTTATATCCAAATTGCCAACCAGACATGCTTTAAAATTAGCATCTGGAATAATTACATTTTGCGCTTGAACCGACAATCCAAAATGTAAAATCAGGAATAGAATAAGACTTTTTTTCATCATTTAGTTTTTTGGTTAATTATGTTGTTCTTTTCTTCCGCATATTTAATACTTTTCATGTATACGCATTTTGCTAAATTCAACTGATGGAAAAAACAGTAGTAAATTACACTTTTTTAATTTCTTTACTTACAAAAACAATAAATAAGTTTAATTTTAGCCTTTCATTATTTTAACTACATTATGACATCCAAATTAGATCTGTTAAATGCAAAAATAGAAGAGGCCAAAAAGGGAGGTGGAGACAAGCGAATTGAGTCGCAACATTCAAAAGGAAAATTAACTGCCAGAGAGCGAATTGAACTCTTGTTAGATGAAGGTTCATTTGAAGAAATCGGGATGTTAACCGAGCATAGATCAACAAATTTCGGACTGGATAAAAGTAAATTTTTGGGAGATGGTGTAGTAACCGGTTATGGTGAGGTTCATGGTCGACCAGTTTATGTATTTGCACAGGATTTTACTGTTTTTGGAGGATCTCTGGCTGAGGTTCATGCCAAAAAAATCTGTCGTGTGATGGATTTGGCCACTCAAAATGGTATTCCCTTTATTGGACTAAATGATTCCGGAGGCGCAAGAATTCAGGAAGGCGTGGTTTCATTAGGTGGATACGCCGATATTTTTTACAGAAATACACTGGCTTCAGGTGTAATTCCACAGATTTCGGCTATCATGGGACCATGTGCCGGTGGTGCTGTTTACTCCCCTGCCCTGACCGACTTTATCTATATGGTTCAGGATACATCATTTATGTTTGTTACCGGACCAAATGTAGTTAAAACAGTAACACATGAAGAAGTAACTTCAGAGGAATTGGGTGGAGCATCTACTCATTCTGAAAAATCAGGTGTAGCTCATTTTTCAGTTGAAAATGATATTAAATGTATCCGGGATATTAAAAAATTATTGTCTTACATTCCTCAAAACTGTGAAGAACAAGCACCAAGAATCGAATATACTCCCGGTGATGAAACCAGGGAAAAACTAAATACCATTGTACCGGAAAATCCAAATCAGCCTTATGATATGCGCGAGGTGATTACTGAATTAGTTGACATAGATTCGTTTTATGAGGTTCAGGAAAAATATGCCGAGAATATTGTGGTCGGATTTGCCAGAATGGCAGGACAAAGTATTGGTGTAATTGCCAATCAACCTGCTTTCTTAGCAGGAGTATTGGATATCCAATCTTCAAACAAAGCAGCACGATTTATCCGTTTTTGTGATTCCTTTAATATTCCACTATTAGTATTGGAAGATGTACCTGGATTTTTACCTGGAACCGATCAGGAGTGGAATGGTATTATTTCGAATGGTGCTAAATTATTGTATGCTTTCTGTGAAGCCACGGTACCAAGTGTAACTGTTATTACCCGAAAAGCTTATGGAGGTGCTTATGATGTAATGAACTCTAAACATATTGGAGCTGATATGAACTTTGCCTGGCCTTCAGCTGAAATTGCTGTAATGGGAGCTAAGGGTGCAGCCGAGATTATTTTTAGAAATGAGATCAAATCAGCAGATAATCCTGAAGAAAAATGGTTAGAAAAAGAAGCCGAATATGCTGAACTATTTGCTAACCCATACAATGCAGCGCGTCATGGTTATATTGATGAGGTAATTGAGCCGTCACAAACCCGTAAAAAACTGATTCGCTCTTTTAATATGTTAAAGAACAAGGTATCTCACCTGCCTAAAAAGAAGCACGGGAATATTCCGTTGTAGAATATAAGTTGAAAGTATTAAGATTGAAGTAGCAAGTAGAGGTTTCTCTCTACTTGCACTACTTCTTCAGATTTATAAAACGGCTATCTGTTAAAATGTCGTTCCCGATATTTTTTTACCCCTCGACTTCACTCTGGGTAAAAAAACTCAACCTGACAATATGAGTAAGTCTTTTAATGTTTTACTCCGAATCTGTTTTAGTGGTATTTCCTTCCTGTATCAAAAAAGGTGCTTTACCGTCAGTGACAATCACTTTAGAAGATGGCGACTCTGATAATTTCAAAAAGGCCTCAATACTTCTGAGTTGAATAATTTCAGGTGTTAACCCTTCCGATAATATCAACTGAGCATCCCTGTCCCCTGTAGCTTCCACAATTTTACGTTCGGCTTCCAGTTTCTCCTGCTGTACAATAAACTGCATTCTTAATGCTTGCTGTTCCGCTTTTAAACGTTCTTCTATTGAGCTATATAAGCCTTCAGGCATAGAGATGTTTTTTAAGAGCACTGCTTCAATAATAATACCTCGCTCTTCTAATACCTCAGCCATCTTTGTTCTGATTTCACCTTCAATTTCAGCTCTTTTACCTGAGTGCATATCCTTTGCCATAAATTTAGCACAAACATCAGCTGAGGCAGACCGGAATACATTTCGGATAATTTGTTCATAGCCTTTTCCTATTTCGGCAATGATAACGGGTACCTTTTCCTTTTCAATACGATAAAGAATTGAAATATTGGAGTTGATGTTTAACCCTTCTTTACTCGGTAAATTAAGGTTGATTTCAATGTTTCTTGTTCCTACCGGCATAATAATCACTCTGGTGCCAAAAGCGGCAAAATGAGGTCCGGGTTCCAATACATCTTCCGATA
Organism: Putridiphycobacter sp.; assembly: GCA_965230195.1. Taxonomy (GTDB): domain Bacteria; phylum Bacteroidota; class Bacteroidia; order Flavobacteriales_D; family Crocinitomicaceae; genus Putridiphycobacter. Next base: position 6,539,506 of record OZ245997.1, on the reverse strand, counting down.
ATCTTCCAAACTTGGATTTAACACCAACCTGACCAGGTTGAACTACTGTACATGAACAGACTAAACAGGCCACCAAGCCTGCAATAAAATAATTTTTCATAAGACTAATTTTTGCGATTTCCTTATTTGCAACAAGGTTTGTGCCAAATTTAGTGATGGGCGGATGCAAATAAGCATGCAATCACAATATAAAGAAAATTGTACCCCTCGGCTCTATTTCGACTTACTTCGGCCGGGCTCAGCACAAGTCGCTCAATGCACACTGCTCGGGGTACAAAAAAAGCAGCATCTTTCGGATGCTGCTTTTCAATATGTTTTCAAAGTTTAATTACTTCAATAAACCTTCAAGAGCAGATTCAAAATCAGCATTTACATCACCATATTTATTCAGGTAATCCTGATTTGACAATTTAATCACCTCTAATGCCTCTTCTCGTCCGTAAGTATGTGTTATTTCTACTTTTTTATCCGATCCGTCGTTATTTGGATTCGACTTATAAGTTAAAAAGAAGTGTTTTACACGATCAACCACTTTAGAAGGTACATCCTCAATATTTCGGATATGACCATAAGCCTGGTCGTCTTTTAAAACGGCAATAATTTTATCATCCGCTTCACCTCCGTCAATCATTCTGAATCCACCTACAGGAATACAATCTACAAGGATATTTCCACGATCAATATTCCTTTCTGATAAAACAATAATATCTAAAGGATCGGCATCACCAATAATGTCGGTTCTTCCTGATTTTTCCATACAAAAATCAGCTACCAGATTATCGCAATAAGTTTGAGGTACAAAACCGTATAAAGCTGGTACAATATTGGAGTATTTTTGCGGTCTGTCAATTAAAATGTGCCCACTTGGCTTATCGATTTCATACTTAATCTGATCATTTGGATTAATCTCAATATAAGCCTTAATTTCGTTTGGATATTGTTCGCCAATTGTAACACCATGCCATGGGTGCGCTACAAATTTTTGCTCAAATAATTTTACCAATTTTTTTATATCGCTCATTTTATCTTTTCTAAAATTTTCGTCAAAAGTACTATTATTTTTTAACCCGAGGAATACAAGGCCTGAAAGCTTTATAAAATCTCTCCGATCTAAACTCATTTTTAAGTTTTAAGCCGTCCATGTAGTGCCATCTCTACTATCCTTAATCGTTATTCCTGCCGCTTTCATTTTATCCCGAATCAAATCAGATGTTGTCCAGTCTTTATTTTCTCTGGCGTTTTTTCTGATTTCTAAAATAACATCCATTACAGCATTCAATTTTGAATCCGAATGATCTGAAACCGGTTTTAATCCTAATACATTGTAGATGAACCCTCCCATTTCAGAAAGTAGTTTTACCTTGTCATCATCTGTAATAGTGGCATTACCATCATTAATATTATTAATGTATTTTACAGTTTCAAATAAGTTAGCAATTAAAACAGGTGTATTGAAATCATCATTCATTGCATTATAAAAACTATCCACAAAACCTTGAACCTGTTGCGAACTTTCCGTTCTGGTTTTAACGCCTTTAAAAGTCTCCATAGCTGCCATCAATTTCTGAAAGCCTTTTTCTGCAGCATTTAAAGCCTCCGAAGAAAAATCCAGAATACTGCGGTAATGCGCCTGCATCATAAAAAAGCGAACCACCATAGGATGATAAGCCTTTTCCAATAAGGTATTATCTCCTGAAAATAACTCACGTGGTAGTAAGGTATTACCAGTAGACTTACTCATCTTCTTCCCGTTTAATGTCAACATATTGGCGTGAAGCCAATATTTTACAGGTCGTTTGTTATTTGCAGCCTGTCCCTGAGCCACCTCACATTCATGATGTGGAAATTTAAGATCCATTCCCCCACCGTGAATATCAAATTGTTCACCTAAATATTTTGTAGACATAGCTGTACACTCCAGATGCCATCCCGGAAAGCCATCACTCCACGGCGAAGGCCAACGCATGATATGATACGGTGAGGCTTTTTTCCATAAGGCAAAATCCAGTGGATTTCTCTTTTCTGATTGGCCATCCAGGTCCCTGGTTCCCGAAATCAAATCTTCTATTTTCCGACCTGAAAGCTCACCGTAATTTTCCGATTGATTATACTTTTCAACATCAAAATAAACGGATCCGTTACTCTCGTATGCAAAGCCATTCTTTATGATCGATTCCACCAATTCTATCTGTTCAATAATATGACCTGTAGCTGTTGGTTCAATACTGGGTGGCAAGCTATTGAAGGATTCCATGATAGCGTGAAAGTCAACAGTGTACTTCTGTACAATTTCCATTGGCTCTAATTGCTCCAGTCTTGCCCGTTTCGAAATTTTATCTTCTCCCTCATCTGCATCATTCTCCAGATGTCCGGCATCAGTAATGTTTCGAACATACCTGACCTTATAACCAATATGTTGTAAATACCGGTATATCATATCAAAGGAAATAAACGTTCTACAGTTCCCCAAATGAACGTCGCTGTATACGGTTGGTCCACATACATACATTCCAACTAAACGGTCATTAATCGGGATAAATTCCTCTTTATCTCCTGTCAGGGTGTTGTATACTTGTAATTTATTTTCCATCTGAATAGATTTAAGTGTCAAAAATAAAAAAAGCGTTCTGATTAATCAGAACGCTTTCTCTAATATTTTACTTATTTTTTAGTAACTCTTATAACTGCCCGTCGGAATGGTATTTTCCATTCTTCCAGACTTCAATTTTCAATAAAATGCCATCAGAATCATATTTGTAAAGTTTCCCATCCCACAGTTTTCCATTTTTAAACTTACCATCTAACCACAATTCCTCATCATCATTGTACACTTTATTGTAACCATTTTTATCAAATACCATCCCTCTCATATTACCGTTCGAACCATTTGGTCCTCCTGTTCCTTCTTCATCACCTCCTGTTGGTATTTCAGTAATCTCTTTTTCCTCAACGGATGCTACCTTTCCATCTTCCTTATAAGTTACCACTTCTTCAAGTTGTCCGTCTTTCGTATACCGATACGATTTTCCTGTATTTACGCCATTTGATTTTGTTAACTCAAGTTCTACCTGACCATTTGGGTAATAGTACTTCTGGGTACCTTCTTCCAGCCCGGCTTCATTAAAGTTCTTTTCCTGAGCTAAACGACCATTTTCAAAAAACTTAGTGTATTTACCTTTATGTTTACCGTTCTCAAAAGTACCTTCTTCTTTTACCTTTCCGCTGGTATACATTTTTTTGTATTTACCTTTCGGACGGCCATTATTAAATTCACCAATTACCCTGGGTGTTTTACCATCTTTATAGTACTTAATCCAGGTACCATGCTTTCTGTTATCCTTATAATTACCTTCCTCAATTTTACCATCATCAGGGTAACCTTTATAAGGTTTATCCTTACCCAAAATGACCCAACGTCCCTGCTTTCTCCCCTGACTGTCTTTCTGATTAATTTCAGTCTCGTTTTGAAAAATTATTGAACTGACCTTAGCGGGAAAATGTAATGCATTTGATATTGCAGAAAAGGTCAAAAAAAGTAATAATAAAACGTTCTTCATACTCGTTTGTAATTATAACCTTCTAAATTACGACTTTTTTTGAAATCTGTCAATTTTTTGATTTTATAAATTTTGAAGCTAATGTTAATTTTGATCCAGCTGTTCAATGTTCACATTTTCTAACATAATGTCAGTCATTCTATTAAGATCATATTCTGCTTTCCAACCCCAATCTTTAAACGCCTCAGAATCATTAATACTTTTAGGCCAGGTATCGGCAATACTCTGACGGAAATCAGGCTTATATTCTATTTGAAAATCCGGTATCCGATTCTGGATACTTTCAAATATTTGTTCCGGAGTAAATGAAATACCTGATATATTATAACTCGACCTTACTTTTATATTTTCAACAGGAGCTTCCATCAAGCCGATTGTTGCCCGAATAGCGTCTTCCATAAACATCATTGGTAATGCTGTATCCTTTTTCAAAAAACACGCATACTTTTCACCTTTAAGTGCCGAATAATAGATGTCAACAGCATAATCAGTTGTTCCACCTCCAGGTAATGACGAATAGGAGATTAATCCCGGATACCTTATACTTCTTACATCCACACCATACTGTTTATGATAGTATTCGCACCAGCGTTCACCGGCCAGTTTACTAATACCATAAACGGTTGTAGGTTCCATAACAGTAACCTGAGGCGTATCATCCTGTGGTGTTGTAGGTCCGAAAACAGCAATTGAACTTGGCCAAAATATTTTATCAATCACCTTGTCTTTTGCCAAATCAAGAACATTAAATAACCCTTCCATATTTAATTTCCAGGCAAAGTCAGGATGTTTTTCAGCCGTTGCTGAAAGCAAGGCGGCCAAAAGATATATCTCATTAATTTTATGCTTCTCGACAATAACCTTTAACCGATCCTTGTCCATAATATCCAATTCTTCAAAAACGCCTGAGTTTAGTACAGCATTTCCCGGGGATTTAATATCTGATGCGATAACGTTTTCGTTTCCAAATTGAGCCCTAAGGGATAATACTAATTCAGTCCCAATTTGTCCAGCCGAACCAACAACCAATATTTTCTTCATCTGTTTCTAAATTTACCTTTTTAATTGCAAGACTCACATTATTAGTCTCCAATTTCTGTTAGAGCCTTCATGAATTTTTAACACTTAGTTCATGATTAATTTTTGCTCAATGCAAAAATAAATTTTATTTTTAATTTATCCTGATTAATGCAGTGCCCGGTTTAAATAAGTTTTTTGTATATTTGTTATCACTGCCAAAAAAGTGTTATGAAGCATACATGGTCTGGTTTATTAAGCTATTTAAGGTTTTTGATTATCAGGAACCCAGAGTGATTTTGACTTGAAATTTCAATCAAAACTTACTTAGAATAAATATTTATAATAAACATTTAACGTATGCCAAGATATCATACTTTGGGAAATATCCCACCTAAAAGACATACAACATTTGAAAAACCGGAAGGCGGACTATATCAGGAAGAGCTATTTGGTACCGCTGGTTTTGTCGGAATGTCTTCATTGATCTATCATCTTTATCCTCCAACGGTAGTTACCGAAGTGAAGAGGATGGAAGATATTTCACCTAAAATTGCAATAGAAAAAAATATGAAAGCCTTAAGTTTAAAAGGCTTTTCACTTCCGGAAGAGGACGACTATATTAAAAGTAGAAAGACACTTTTTGTCAACAATGATCTTCATATCGGGTTGGCTGCCCCAAAAGGTTTTTCGAAAGATTACTTTTACAGAAATAGTGATGCTGACGAGATGCTTTTTGTACATAAAGGTTCAGGAAAATTGAATACTATGTATGGGACACTTGATTTTAAATATGGTGACTATTTAATCATTCCTCGTGGTACAACTTATCAAATTGATTTTGATGGTACAGAAAACCGATTACTTTATATTGAATCGTTCAGTCCAATAGTTACGCCTAAAAGATATCGTAATAATTTTGGACAATTACTGGAACATTCACCTTTTTGTGAGCGTGATTTCAGATTACCTAAAGATTTGAAAACACATGATGAAAAGGGAGAGTTTAAAATTATCTCGAAAAAGCAGGGAGTGCTTTGGGAATACACCCATTCAAACCATCCGTTTGATGTTATTGGATGGGATGGTTTTCATTACCCTTATGCTTTTTCAATTCATGATTTTGAACCGATAACAGGTCGGATTCATATGCCTCCTCCAATTCATCAGCAGTGGGAAGCTGAAGGTTTTGTAGTCTGTTCGTTTGTACCAAGACTTTACGATTATCATCCGAAATCTATTCCTGCTCCTTACCATCACAGTAATATTGACTCTGAAGAGCTTTTATACTACGTAGATGGTGACTTTATGAGCAGAAATAATATAGAAAAGGGACAAATTACTTTGCACCCCGGCGGAATCCCACATGGTCCGCACCCAGGAGCTATAGAAAGAAGTGTTGGTAAAACCCATACCGAAGAGCTCGCAGTAATGATTGACCCTTTCAGACCTATGATGATTACTGAAGAGGCGTTAAAATTACAAGTAGATGACTACTATAAAAGTTGGATTATTGATTAATTAAAAAAATGTAGAAGATGGCAGATATAAAAAATGTAGATTACGGATTAGAAAAAATATTTGAAGGCGCACAGGATTTCTTACCACTTTTAGGTACGGACTATGTTGAGCTTTATGTTGGAAATGCAAAGCAAGCAGCGCATTTCTATAAAACCGCATTTGGTTTTCAATCATTTGCATACAGAGGTCTTGAAACAGGTAGCAAGGACACTGTTTCTTATGTAGTGAAACAAGATAAAATCAGGTTGGTTTTAACAACTCCTCTAAATTCAAAACACCCAATTAACGAACACATTGTAAAACATGGTGATGGCGTTAAAGTGATTGCACTTTGGGTTGATGATGCTAAAAAATCATGGGAAGAAACCACAAAAAGAGGGGCAAAATCCTATATGGAACCTACGATTGAAAAAGATGAGCATGGTGAAATCGTAAAAGCCGGAATTTATACTTATGGCGAAACGGTTCATATGTTTATTGAACGAAAGAACTATAAAGGTACATTCATGCCTGGTTTTGAAGCATGGGAATCAGAATACAACCCTGAGCCATTAGGTTTAAAATTCGTTGACCACATGGTAGGTAATGTAGGTTGGGGTGAAATGAATACCTGGGTGAAATGGTACGAAGATGTGATGGGATTTGAAAACTTCCTGTCTTTTGATGATACCCAAATCCATACGGAATACTCAGCCTTAATGAGTAAAGTGATGAGTAATGGAAATGGTAGAATTAAGTTTCCTATCAATGAGCCGGCTGAAGGAAAGAAAAAGTCTCAAATCGAAGAGTACTTAGACTTTTATGAAGGTCCTGGTGTACAACATATTGCTGTTGCAACTAACGATATCATCTCAACCGTAAAAGGAATGAGATCAAGAGGAGTAGAATTTTTGACGACACCTCCTGATGAATATTATAAAGCTGTACCTAAACGATTAATGGAACATAATCATGAGTTAAAAGAGGATATTGAAACTTTAAAAAACCTCGGTATTATGATTGATGCAGATGAAGAAGGTTATTTATTACAAATATTTACACGTCCTGTTGAAGACAGACCAACCCTTTTCTTTGAAATTATACAAAGAATGGGAGCCAGAGGTTTTGGAGCAGGAAACTTTAAAGCACTTTTTGAATCAATTGAAAGGGAGCAGGCTTTAAGAGGAACACTTTAATATTTATTACAAACTGTACAAAGGGAGGATCACTGCATTCTCCCTTTTAAATTTGAAAATTATGATATTACCACCTATTAATTTTAAGCAATGGATAGATGACAACAGGGACAAATTAAAGCCTCCTGTGGGTAATCAGGTTGTTTATAAAGACACTGAATTTATAATTATGGTAGTGGGAGGTCCAAACGCAAGAAAAGACTTTCATTACAATGAGGGAGAAGAATTCTTTTACCAGATAGAAGGAGATATTACACTGCCTATTATAGAAGATGGAAAAGTAAGGGTGGTTGAAATTAAAGAAGGTGAAATATTTTTATTGCCGGCACGGGTTCCTCATTCTCCACAACGACCAGCTAATACTGTTGGCTTAGTTATTGAAAGAATGCGTAAACCACATGAGCTGGATTATTGCTCATGGTATTGCGAAAATTGCAATAATGAGCTACATAAAGCTCCATTCCACCTTGGAGATATTGTTGAGCAATTACCAAAATTATTAAAAGAATTCTATTCCACTACTGAACTGTGCACTTGTGATAACTGTGGTACTGTAATGGAAGAACCTAAACTAAAAGCATAATGAAGACAGCTACTATTGTAGGCGCTGGTTTAGTAGGCTCACTTTGGGCCGTATATCTTTCAAAAGCCGGATATAAAGTCACAATATTTGAACGCAGAAGTGACTTAAGAAAAGCAGATATTTCTGCTGGTAAATCTATCAATCTTGCATTGTCAGTAAGGGGTTGGAAAGCATTTAAGACTGTTGGTGTGGAAAAAGAAGTTGAGAAAATTGCCATTCCCATGTATGGCCGAACCATGCATGACCTTGAAGGCAATTTAACTTTTCAACCTTATGGCTTAGATGGTGAAGCTATCTTTTCTGTATCCAGAGCAGGAATTAACTGTACCATGATGGATATTGCCGAAGAAATTGGAGGAGCGGAGATTAAATACAATCAAAAGTGCATTGGAGCAGATCTTAAAAACGGAATCGTATATCTTAAAGATATGGATACCGGCAAGAAATACGAACACCAATCAGATGTTGTATTTGGTACGGATGGTGCATTTTCTGCCATTCGAACCAAAGCCATGCAAAAGTCACCCCGTTTTGATTATTCTCAAAAGTATATTGAGGATGGCTACCGGGAAATTTTATTGCCTGCCAACCCTGACGGATCATATAAACTGGATGTTAATACACTTCATATTTGGCCGAGAGGCCGGTATATGTTAATTGCACTTCCAAATGAAGATGGTAGTTTTACCTGTACCTTATTTATGCCTTTTGAAGGACATGATAATGCCTTTGACAGATTAAATTCAAAAGAGGCAGTTGATCGGTTTTTTTCAGATAAATTCCCGGATTTTTATGAATTAATGCCTGAAATCAGTGAATCATGGGAAGACCATCCACTTTCTTCTCTCGCCATTATCAGATGTTACCCCTGGACAGTTGGAAAAACAGCTTTGATGGGTGATGCTGCTCATGCAACCGTTCCGTTTTATGGTCAGGGTATGAATTCAGGATTTGAGGATTGTACTGTGATGTGGGAGTTAATGCAAAAGCATAATGAAGACTGGCCTAAAGTATTTGAAGAGTATCAAAAACTACGTAAACCTGACGGGGATGCCGTTCAGGATTTATCAATTCACAATTATTATGTAATGCGGGATTATGTTGCAGATCCTGAGTTTTTATTACAGAAAAAATTTGAACGCCGGATTCAGGAGTTATACCCAGAAAAATACATGCCTTTGTATTCTCAGGTGACATTTAGCAACATCCGTTACTCCGAAGCCTGGGATAAAGGAATGAAACAAGATTCCTTTATTAAAGACATCATGAAAGAAAATGATATTGAAACGCTAATGGATACAGATAAAATTGACGATCTGGTTCATCAAATTTTCAAGACATTATAAAATCAAATGAAACATTACCCTTCTAAAATAAGACAATGTATTCAGCTCTTAAACGGAGTAGCAGAATACCTGAATATCAAGTCACCTTTTTCCTGATTGTTAGTTGATTTCGCAAAAAAATGAAAATGATTAACAATTAAAAATTATGACAAGAGAAGAAATTTTAGAAGCAATCGATAAAAAATATGCGGCCATGGGGCAGGATGCCAATGTGCACCTGACCGGATTATTATACGCCGAGCCAATGACTTATTGGGACTTTATTCAGGTAGATGCACTACTTGGGTTACAAACACAGCGTACACAACTCCCTGATGAAATGGTATTTATCATGTATCACCAAATCAATGAGCTGTTATTTAAAATGATACTATGGGAGATGAAACAAATCTCTCATACTGAAGATATCAAACCTGAAAAATTTGTAATGCACCTGATGCGTGTTAGTCGCTACTTTGATATGCTTTCCAATTCATTCGACATTATGGGTGAAGGTATGGAAGTGTCGCAGTATATGAAATTCAGGGATACTTTAACCCCTGCCAGCGGTTTTCAATCGGCTCAATATCGTAAAATTGAGATTGCCTCAACTGAGTTAATTAATCTGATTGATTACCGGTTCAGAGCCAATATTGACCGAAATACACCTTATGAGCATGCCTTTGAACATATGTACTGGCAGGCAGCCGGAAAGGATCATAAAACAGGTGCAAAGAGTAAATTACTGACCAATTTTGAGGATAAGTATAAAATAGAATTGGTGGAATGGATGAAAGAATACAATACAATTAATCTTTGGACGAAATTTAAATTATTACCTGAAGCGTATCAAAAAGATATTCCTTTAATCAATGCTATGCGTCATTACGACCATACTGTAAATATCAATTGGGTAATGCATCACTATAATGCCGCTGCCAAATACCTTGATAGTGGTAAAGGTAATTCTGAAGCAACCGGTGGAAGTGACTGGCATAAATACATGCATCCAAGATATCAAAGAAGAATATTTTTCCCTGAATTATGGAGTGAAGAAGAACTGGAAAACTGGGGATTAACTAATTTAGAGTCTTATAAAAAAATAGAGCAGGTTTAATCAGCCTGCTTTATTTTGGAATAATCAATTTAATATGGGTTCCCGTATCAGATTTTTTAGATATCAACTCGCCATCTAATTGATCAACCAAAATATCAATTAACTCAATTCCGACCTGACTACCATCTCCGCTTTTAGGATCAAATCCTTCTGTATTATCAGAATAATTGACAATGAATTTATCTCCGTTTTGTCGCATTCGTATTTTTACAAAGCCCTGAATACCTTCGGGAAATCCTAACTTAATGGAATGGGTCATAAATTCATTTACGATTAACCCTAAAGGAATTCCTGTATCCAGACTGACATCCTGAACATCAATATCGAGAACTAAATCTATTTTTTTCGATAAATAATAGGAAACAATCAGTGTAGATCCTAATTCATATAAGAATTCTTCGATTGGTATTTTTAGTACATTTTTCTCAAAATACAACTTTCCGTGAATGTTTGCAATTGAGTACATCCGATCCGAGCATTCCTTAAAAACCATGCGTTCATTTTCGGTTTTAGCCACATTCATTTGCATGTTTAAGAGGCTAATAATGATCTGCATATTATTCTTTACCCGGTGATGTATTTCCTTTATCAAAACTTCCTTAACCCGGTTTTGTTCAACCAAATCTTCATTGGCTGTTTTTAATTCCTTAGTTTTAACGTGAAGGATACTCTCCAATTCATTTTTTGAATTCAGGTTTTCCCTGATTTTTTCCATCTTAATGGAAACTAAATTGGAAATGGTTGTCAACAGTTTAAAATCATCCTCGGTAAAAAAATTTTTATTGGGATGCTCACTATCAATGACGCCTACTACCTGGTTATCAATAATAATTGGAACTGTTACTTCAGAAAACCGTTGAGCATCATCTTCGATATATCGTGGATCGAGTGATGTATCATTCACAATTTCTCCTTTACCACTTATAAATACCGAACCTACAATACCCTCCCCCGGTTTAATGACTATTGGTTTCTTTATTCGCTTTAAATAATAGTCTTTTTTAGGGCCATACGCTGACATTTGAACCAACCTTTTGTTGGTTTCATCAATCAAATATACAATGCAGTCGTAATACCCTAATTGAGAAATAGCATTTTCAGTCACACACCATGCCACTTCATTAATCGAATTTGCACTCATTAAACTTTGCGCAAAAGAATTAATGATATCTAAGTAATTCTCATTTCTAAGCAGTCCTACTACATTATCATCTCCGTTATCGTAAGTCAACTTTTCTTTTATTAAATTGTCCAAAAGTGAGAACAATAGCTATATATGGCACGTTACCAATAGCCTTTGTCATCTACTAATGTCAGTTAAATATACTCAAAAAAACTCAAACCATTAGTAAATAGAAGGATACTTCCCTGGTTCATACTCTCTCATAAGATCGTATACTTTCTCAAAAATATCCTCAATATTTGGTTTCGAAAAATAGTCTCCGTCAGTCCCGTAAGCCGGTCTGTGGTCATGAGCAGAAATTGTCACAGGTTCTGCATCCAGGTGGTAATACCCCTTTTGTTTAACCAAAACCTGATCAAGGATATAAGCGGTAGCGCCACTGGTACAGTCTTCGTCAACAATAACTAATTTATTAGTTTTCGACAATGATTCTGAAATCATCTGATTAATGTCAAAAGGAATTAATGTTTGTACATCTATCAACTCTGCGGAAATACCAACCTCTGCTAATTGTTGAGCAGCAATCGTGCACAAGTTAAATGTTGAGCCATATGACACAATAGTAACATCAGTTCCTTCACGTGTAATTTCAGGGATACCAAGTGGTTCACAAAACTCGCCGTAATTCGAAGGTTTTCTTTCCTTAACTCTGTACCCATTAAGTGGTTCAATGACCAATGCAGGATCATCTGATTTGATTAAAGTATTATAGAAACCTGCCGCTTTGGTCATGTTTCTTGGTACACAAACATGAATTCCACGAATGGCATTAATGATCATACCCATTGGTGATCCTGAATGCCAGACGCCCTCCAAACGGTGACCTCTTGTTCTGATAATCAATGGTGCTTTTTGGCCTCCTTTGGTACGGTATTGTACTGTTGCCAGATCATCACTTAATATTTGAATGGCATAATGCAAATAATCTAAATACTGAATTTCAGCAATTGGTCTTAGTCCTCTCATGGCCATACCAATGCCCTGTCCTATAATAGTACACTCCCTGATTCCGGTATCCGACACCCTCAGTTCTCCATACTTCTCCTGCATCCCTTCCATTGACTGGTTGACCCCTCCAATTTTACCGGTATCCTCACCAAATGTTAATACTTCAGGTCTGTTCTTGAATATATGATCAAAATTATCTCTTAAAACCAATCTGCCATCAATCATTTCCTCTTCATCATATTCAGGAGCAACCCGTGCTACCTTTAGAGGTGATTCTCCCGATTGTGAATATAAATGAGATGAATATCTGTCCGCATTTATTAACCTTGAGTCCTCAAGCCATTTAATCAGGTCATTCTTCGCCTGACTTTCCTCTCCGCGTGTCAATCTCAATATTTTTTTAGCAGAAGAAATAATATCCTTTCTGATCGGTGTCATTTCCTCTTTTAACGCATTTAATATTTGCTTTGCAAATACACCATTTGAACTTTCATTTACAATGGTTTCCATGAGTGGCAGTACAGCATTAATATCAGCTTTTAGGTCTGCTACAAACTCTGTCCATGCTTCACGTTTTTGTGCAGCAACTGTTTTTTTAGCTTCTTTCTCAATGTCTTCTAATTCTTCAGCTGTAGCAATTTCGGCATTGATTATAAAAGCTTTAAATTTTTCAATACAGTCAAAGTCTTTTTCCCACTGTAACCGTTCTTTTGATTTGTAACGTTCATGTGAACCTGATGTAGAATGTCCTTGTGGTTGATTAACCTCTGTAACGTGAATCATCACCGGCACATGTTTATCCCGGCATAAGGCTATTGCCTTTTCATAAGTTTCACACAATCCCGGATAATCCCATCCTTTAGCGTTAAATATTTCGTATCCTGGTGTGTCTTTTGTGCGTTGCATTCCTGACAAAGCATCAGAAATATTATCTTTTGTGGTTTGATATTGTCTTGATACTGAAATACCATATCCATCATCCCAAATAGAAATTGCAAATGGAATTTGAAGTACTCCAGCTGCATTTACTGATTCCCAAAAAGGGCCTTCAGATGTACTCGCATCACCAATTGTTCCAAAGGCAACTTCATTACCTTTATTGGTAAAACTGGTCATGCTATGCAATTCTTTATTTTGTCGGTAAACTTTTGAGGCCAGTGCTAACCCAACCAAACGTGGCATTTGACCAGCAGTTGGAGAAATATCGGCAGAACTGTTCTTTTGTGACATCAGATCCTTCCAGGTTCCGTCTTCATTCAAACTTCTGGTAGAAAAATGGCCTCCCATTTGTCTCCCGCCGGAAGCCGGTTCTTTCGTTAAATCAGTATGAGCATATAATGCAGCAAAATACTCTTTTACGGTTAATGCACCAATAGCCATCATAAAAGTCTGATCTCTATAATATCCGGACCTGAAATCACCATTTTTGAATTGTTTGGCCATTGCCAGTTGAGCGACCTCTTTTCCATCTCCAAAAATCCCAAATTTTGCTTTTCCGGACAGCACCTCTCTCCTTCCTAACAATGATGTTTCTCTGGAGATTCTGGCTAATCTGAAATCTTCTAAAACTTCTGTCTTAAATTTGGTATCAACTGCCGCAAGGACTGCATCATTTTTTGCTGCCATATAGTTTGTATTATTTGTTGCAAAATTAGTGAATTTCGCCTTCTTTTCAAAGGAAATCAGGCTTAAAGTAAATTGAACTAAACCTCCGTTATTTTACGTCCGTTAAATATATAAGTGACCCGCTTTACCTTAAAGGTATCACCTCTTTTTAGGGTAGAAAAATCAATGACTTCACCGTCATAATATAATTTACCTCCGGTTTTGAGGATAATTTCAAGATATTGCGGATGAACAGTTTTGGTTAAAGCACAAACCAAAACCGAAACGGGTTTATTCACTTTTGATAACAATTCGATATCTTTAACAGGCGATAAGTTGTCAGCGATAATCAAAACTTCATCTGCCGACGGATCCTTACGTATAGCGTACAGAATTGCCTCAATATCATTTTCAGGATAGTCTCCTCCATTTCCAGCCGACATTCCCTTTCTTACTATCTCTTTGAACTCACTGTGAAAACCTGTAGTATATATGCCACCAGTAGTCCCTATTTCCTTATCCTTATCAGGTTTTCCATCTCCGTCGTTAAATACTGTAAAACTTGAAAACGGCAATTGGTCTTTGTTGGTTCTGACCCATTGTGCTGCGTTTGAAATATTGAACTTCATACTACCCGTAACATCTAAAACCAAAGCTATATTATCGGAATTAGCTAATAATGTTAAACTTTTAAATACCGGGCTTGTATTTGATACTTCCATGGTCTCTGCTTTTTTACCAGCCTCATGGTTTTCAGGCCCTGATGCTGTATGTGCCAAACGCGGTGGCTTTCCATTTTTCAGGTACATCCCTTTTACATGAGGTGAATAAGATACCCGTAACTCAAATTTCACCGTATCTCCACTATTCTGACCATCAATAGTTTTAGGATGCCATGCAGGCATACCTAACATTGTTTTTTCTATTGCTTTTTTAACTCCATTGCTATACTCATCATTAAATACTATATCAGTTATCTTACCTGATTCATCCAAAATCATATCGAAATTGGCCCAAAAATCTTTCCTGTCTTTCCAAACTTCATTTGGTGTATCAAAATTCATTAATATGTAATCAGTTAAAGCCTGATCGCCTCCATCAAATTCAGCTGTTTTGAAAACTTTATTTTCACTTGTTTCCTCTTTATCCGTTTCCGATTCTTTTTTCAGTTGATTAGCAATAGGGTCATTATCCTCATCTGGTATCGGCATGCCTGGATGATCTAAAACATTCATTACAAAATTTAATTCTTCCTGCCTCAATTTTTCTGTTGGTAGGGGCCGGTGAATCAGAATAAATCCATGAAAGAAGGACTTCCCCTTCAGATGATCATATAGTCCGGTTTGTTCAATAATTTCCCATTCAAAATTTTGATTGATAAATATTTCGGGATAATTTTCTTCCAACATTTTAAACCGCTTACGATCTAATGCAAGCTGATCGAAACTGGCACTACGTTTATAAGCTGTGTATACATAATAGACTTTCGTAATCTGAAGATTGGCAATTTTATCCCTTAACCCTATCGACTGAATCCCGGAATTGGCAAAATCGGATGATATCAGAGTGACTTTATCAGACTTTACCAAGTCAACGCGCTCTACTTTATGCCTGGTTTGAGCCAGAATTTTCTCCGTATCAAATCCAAACGAAAAAAAACTGATCAGGCTTGTCAAAAGAAGTAAAACTTTAGGCATAGCTGAATAACGTCATGAGTGAAAAAAGTAACAATTTATTTTTTCTTGAATACCGGAACGGCTGAACAAGGCTCCCCAAACATCAAACTTTTAACTTTCGGAACCAATAATGCGGTTAATTCAACATAAGCCCTGTTTGGGTCGGGTATATCGGAACATCCTTTTACCATTACTTTTTCACCAGTCAATTCATCAACATTTATGGTTCCCAATTTTTCAAAAAACAAATCTTCCAATACCTCTGCCGGATTACCAAAACGAACCTCAGCTCCGGCTTTAATCAACTCGGTTGACACTAACATAAATGCCCAGGCAGGTACAATGGCTTCAACCGAACAGAATAATGCAACGTGATGATTTTTATATTTCTCCCAATCGTGAGATTTAACAAAGGCTCTGAATTCTTTTTCTTTAATAATGGCTTCCTGCCACAAACCTTGTTTAAGATCAAATTCAAGTAAAACTTCAGTAAAACTGTAATCTGATAAGTCTATTTGGTGAATATTTGCTTTTTCTACCTTATTTTCTATCGGAAATTCCATATTACAAAGTTAAGTAATTTGTTGATTAAATTTCTTAGGAAGAATAACATCAACCTTACAATTCAAATAAAAGCATATTTTTGTAGAAGCACCAATTTATAAAACCCGGAACACAAATGGCAAAGTTCATCCTCGTTTTCATCAGTTTTTTGTTACTGAACCAAATTAATGGTCAGGATATCAGTGTTATTACGCAACAAAAAAATAATGGCACCATTCAGGTTCTGTCATATAGCCCTGATGGGAACCTGCTGGCTACTGGTGGGAAAGGTGATCATACCATAAAGGTTTGGGATATTAAAAGTGGTAAAATTATCGGAACACTTCAAGGACATGATAAAGCATTAGTATCACTTGAATTTGATAAAACAGGTGAAAAGCTCATCAGTGCGGGAGCGGATAAACGGATCATACTTTGGAATATTCTGGATTGGACCTTAATTGATTCCACAACAATGATAGCCGAACCCAACTGTATCACTAAGGTTGATAATGACATGTTTTTTTCTGGATTGGATAATGGTATGGTTTATCAATTTAATTTGGCAACTTTCAATAACCCGAAGATGGTATTTAGCAGCAGCGTTGCCGTTAATCATATCAGACAATTCGGTGATCAACTGGCCATTGCAAAAAAGGGTGGAATTTTAGTGGTTTATGATTACCAAAAAAAGGTCAAAATTGTTGAGAAAAAAATTCATCCGATTAGCATTATCGGGTTCGATTACATTCCTGAATCCAAACACTTTATTTCGGCTGGCAGTGAAGGAAAAATTGTATTATGGGATGTGACTAATCTTAGTCAATCCAAACAAATTAAAACAAATAGTTTAATTATTAGCAGTTTCGACAGTAATCCGGCACACTCCATTTTTGCCATTTCAACCGGGAATAAAACCATTAAAATATTCAAACACTCCGGCGATTTATTATATGAATTTAAGGGGTCGGGGAAGGACAATGACACACCAATTAAAGCAATAAGAATTGCACCAAATGGGAACACAATTGCCAGTTCAGGAACACGATATACCGAAAGTTTAAAAGGAAGAAAAGCAACAGCAATTATTAAACTGTGGGATATTAAACGAGGCATTATATACAAGACCTTAAAAGGAGAAGTTAACCCCACATTTGCATTTGATTTTCATCCTCAAAAAAACAAACTGGTTATTTTGGGAGGTGACAGAATATTGACATTTTGGGATTTGAATATTGCTGAAAAATATGGTGACTTTACGCTACCGAAACCAAAAAGGGAGATTCCACCAAGAGCTAAGACTCTTAACCTTAAAAAGGGAGCCAAACTACTGGATAAAGCTCTTAAGGTAGCTTCGGGAAATATTGAAGCAGCACTTGGTAAAAATGAAGCAAAATCGATTGCAGGAACGGTGTTAAAGCGAAATACTATTGAAAAGGATCATATTTCGTTTTCGAGTACCGGTAAATACTTAATTACAAAACTTAAACATGATGAAATCAGGTTATACAATTTTGAAAACAGAAGGCCGGAACCTGCCGGAACCGTTTTTTCGTATCAACCTGTTATCAATAAGTTTGAAACCTCACCCAATGATGAATACATGGCTGTAATTGGTTCTGGTGATTCAGCCGTTTCGATAATAGATTTAAAAACTAAACTATTTGTAACAAAACTAAGTACGCCTTCACCATCCGTACAACGTTTAAAATTTGTTTATGAAGCTCAATCTATGGCCTTTTCGCCAGACGGTCAGTATCTGGCTGTTTGCTTTAACACCAGTAAAACTTTTGTTTGGCGTGTTAAGGACTGGCAACTGGTATTTGAAAATATCCTCCCCGGAAATATTGGCTATGCCCATGGTACCTATGTCAATTTTACTGAAAATGGGGAACATTTGATTATTAATACTTTTTCGGGAATCAAAAAATATGATACCAAAACATTTGATGTATTTAGTGAAGGATTTCTTAAAATAAAAGGACATTCGCTCCCTGTAAATAAGCCCTGTAATTATGCTGCAACAATCAAAGACGGGTACCTGTATTTTGAAAATCTGATTGATTCTAAAACAGTAAAAAGTATCCCGCTAAAACCTGAAATGGTGTCACAGGTTTCAACAAAATCCAACGGTAAAATCGGAGTGACTTTAATTAATGGTCAATTTTTCATCCTCAATCCTGAAAATGGTGAAGATGAAATCATGTTGGTGTCCAATGGAGATAATTCAATTATTAAAACACACGAAAATTACTATAAAGTGACTAAAGAAGGATTTGATCTCGTTACCTTTAGAATAGGTAATAAGGCTTTTCCTTTCGAGCAATTTGATGCGGTATATAACCGTCCGGATTTGGTATTAAAAAAACTAAATTGCCAGGATGAGCAATTAATTAAACTTTATCATAAAGCCTATGAGAAAAGGATTAAAAAACTTGGACTCAGTACTGTTTCCGGTTTGAATTTGTCTTCGGTGCCTGTTACTGAAATTATAAACCCTCAATTAATTCCGGCAGTAGCAGGTGAACCAACCCTTGATCTTAATTTAAAATTTAAAGATCAAACTGCACTTCTATCGTATAATATCTGGGTGAATAATGTGCCTTTGCACGGTAAAAAGGGAAAATCGCTGGGCTTGAAAAAAAACTATGAAACAAAGGCTAAAATTGCCCTGGTTAACGGTATTAATAAAATTCAGGTAGCCTGCAGAAACAAAAGTGGATATGAAAGTTTATTTGAAACCATTTATGTACGATATAAAGCTGAGAATGATAAGCAAAATGTTTATCTGGTGGCCATTGGCACTTCAAAATACAAAGATGCTAACTATAATCTGAACTATGCCGCCAAAGACGCGGGTGATTTAACCAGCCTGTTAAATTCCAATGCCAATCAGTACTACCAAAACATTAAAGTTAAAACACTTTTAGATGAGGAAGTGACTATCGAAAGTGTAGCTGCCGTAAAATCATTCATCAGTGAGGCAAAAATAAATGATATTGTAATTGTTTTTGTAGCCGGACACGGTGTTCTGGATGAGAATTTTGATTATTATTTTGCCACTCATCCTATGGATTTTTCAAATCCGAAACTTAAAGGATTACCTTATGAAAAACTTGAAGGATTATTAGATGGCATTACTGCCAGAAGAAAAATACTGATTATGGATACCTGCCACAGTGGAGAAGTCGATAAAGATGAAATTTTCTTTTCAGAAGAAGAAACGGA
This sequence comes from Putridiphycobacter sp., assembly GCA_965230195.1. Lineage (GTDB taxonomy): Bacteria > Bacteroidota > Bacteroidia > Flavobacteriales_D > Crocinitomicaceae > Putridiphycobacter. The sequence continues at coordinate 6,520,028 of OZ245997.1, read as the reverse complement.
TAGCGAAGAGGAGATTAGTTTCAGATCTGCCGGACAATCAGTTGGACTAAAGGAAGAAAATGCAAGTCCGGGAAAAATGATGAATGAACTATTTACTGATTTACGCCGGGGTACCGGAGCCACCGTTTTATCCAGTGCAGGTGGCGCAGAATATGCTCTGGAAAGTGATGAGTGGAAAAATGGTTTGTTTTCCTATTGCCTTTTAACAGGTATTAAAAACAATTTGGCGGACCTTGATAAGGATGGTGAAATTCAACTCAGTGAACTTCAAACCTATGTGGTTGAAAAGGTAAAAGCCCTTTCAAGGGGTAAACAAATACCTAATTCAAGGATTCAGAATATTGAATTGGACTTCAGAATTTGGTAATTCGGGATTCCGGTCGTCCACAAACTCATTCAGGTCTTCAAAATGGTTGTTGGTCGAATAAAATATTATTCTTCGGTTTTTTTGCTTAAATTAGGATAGTCCCCTTTACCTACCCTATACATACATGAATAGCTCACAATTTGAAAGAGAGATATCCCTGTTAAAAAAAAGAATTGAAGAACTTGAGAAAGAGAATAAATCCCTAAAAGCAGATCAAAACTTATATAAACCCTTTAAAAGAACTGTTAAACACCCTCAGGAACTCGATTCCTTTTTTAACCAAGCCGAACAACTGGTCAGTGATTATTTTAAAAAAATATCAATGGATCCGTCAAACGCTTCAATTGATATTGAGGGAGAACGCTACGTTTTAATGCGAGCTTCATCATTATCGATTGATTTTCTAAAAAAGATAGAAGACTTATTTGCTTATAAAGGCAAAAAAGAGGCTTTTAGGGTTGGTCAGAATTTCCTGTTTGATATTGCTCATGTTATTGGAATGGAAGATGGCAGGAACATGCATCAGAAACTAAATCTTAAGGATCCGCTGTCCAAAATGACGGCTGGACCGGTTCATTTTGCATTTAGTGGTTGGGCCACTGTTGAACTCCTTGAAGGTAACCCCAGCCCGGATGACCATTTTTTATTGAAATATAACCATCCTCACTCCTTTGAAGCAGACTCATGGATCAGAAAAGGCATTCAATCTGAAGAACCAGTCTGCATTATGAACTCTGGTTATTCATCTGGTTGGTGTGCCGAAAGTTTTGGTATCCCTTTAACTGCCGTAGAAATATCGTGCAGAGCAAAAGGAGACAAAAACTGCACTTTTGTAATGGCTCCACCCCATAAAATTCAGGAATATCTTGATAAAGAAAAAGCAACTAAAAAAGGTAGTGAAAACTACGATATTCCTTTGTTTTTTGAAAGACAACAAGCTGAGCAGGAAATCATGAAATCTCTGGAAGAAAAATCAATCCTTTTAAAGGAGATTCACCACAGAGTTAAAAACAATTTGCAAATTATTACGAGCTTGTTAAACCTTCAGTCGTACTATCTTGACGATTCCTATATGTCGGATAAGTTTAATGAAACCATTAACAGGATTAAAGCAATGGCATTAGTTCACGAAAGGTTGTTTAACTCAACAGATGCCAAACATGTTAACTTAATTGAATACCTTGAATCTGTTGTGGAACTAATTCAGGACTCATTTGCATTTGGACATCAAATTTCTCTGGATATTGACCCGGTTATTAATAACAAAGTCAGTATTGAAACTGCAATTCCCTTTGGGCTAATCGTTAATGAATTAGTGTCAAATTCAATAAAATATGCTTTCCCCAATCGGAAAGACATAGAAAACTGCAAAGTTGATATCAATGTCTCTGAGTCCAACGGACAGCATATTATTGGTGTAAAAGATAATGGCATTGGCCTTCCGGAAGGATTCACCTTTGAGAGCATTGGTTCACTTGGGTTTGAGATAGTGATTTCTCTTGTTGAGCAATTAAATGGCAGCATTGAGTATGAAAATAATCAAGGTGCCCATATTGTTATCAAATTCTGACACTAATAACTAAAGTTAGTTTCATCAATGAGAGTGTCCTCCTCCTCCTTCACTTTTTTGTAGGTGACTTTGGAGGTAGTAAGCACTTTTTGTTACAATCTTATAGCCTTCAGGTATATCTTCAAGCAATGTAATTTGCGTATAACCTAATTGCGTTTCACCACGTTTGACTTCAATTCTGCTAAATAATCTTTCCTCATTTGTATCATCATGGTGATGACTGCCATCCGAATGATCGTGACCGTGATTGTTGTGTGACAGATCGGTAATAAAAATAAAATCTCTTCCTTCAGCATTAACCACCGCCGATTCCGGAAGTGTATTCACCTTGCTTGTTCCCACATCAATCAGAGCGTTGACATACATTCCCGGAATTAAATCAATCGTGCTTTCCTCTATATCGGCATGAACAGCAACGGTTTTGGTTTCATTCTCGAACGATTTCCCGATATTGAATATCGTTCCACCAATCTCCTTATTAGACTGGTTAGTCAATACGAATCTCACGTTTTGTCCGATTTTAACTTTGTACAAATCCTTTTCGTATACCAACAAATCAACATGCATTTCGGAATTGTCAACCAGAGAAAATAAAGCATTTCCAGGTTCAACAGATGAACCAATCTTAACCAAAACATTAGTAATATTGCCTGAAATTGGAGCTCTTACAGGAACCACTGTGGTGATATCCCCCTCTCCATTTAAACCCAATAATTTTAATTGACTCTTTGCCACATTGTAAATGGCTTCCTCTGCCTTAAGTTCAGCTTCAATTTTTTGAAGCATCTTTTTTGCATTCACATCCTGCTCTGTCAGGATAACCTGACGTTCATGTTCCAATTTTAAATAATCAAGGTTGGCTTTTGAAACCTGATATTGTTCCTGAATTTTTGCTGATTCAGGGCTCTCAATAACAGCTAAAACCTGACCTTTTTTGACGTATTCTCCCTCAATCACCTTTATTGTTTTAATGATTCCACTGGCAAAAACCGAAACATCAGCTTCATTTTGAGGAGGTAATTCAGTATATCCACTCGCATGAATAATTTCATTCAAATTTTTCTTTTCGAACCACCCAAATGCCAGGTTGGAGTTTTCAATTTGAGCTTTATTTAAATGGACTGTTTTCCCTGCTCCAACAGCATGATCATGCCCATGATCATCTGTCATTTCTTTTTTCTGACCGGAAGAATTTTCCGTCCTTATCATTCCAAAATAGAGTATTGCAATAACGGCTATGGTTCCCAAAACAATACTGCTTATTGTTAATTTGTTCATGATTTTAATATTATTGATTCACTAAATATTTTAAGTTGTATACTTTTTCGTTATACATTTTTAAGCTTTCCAAATAGGCTTTTTTTGTTTCAATTGAAGTATTTAAGGCTTGGTTATATTCTACATAAGATATTGCGCCCTGTTTATAACTTTTATAGGCATTGGATACTATCAAATCAGCATTTGTTAATGCTTCATTTTGATAGTACTCAATCTGGCTTCCTAAAATTTCCATCAGGTTTAACTCCACCTGTAACTGCTGCCTTATCTCTTGTTGTCTATAAAGTATTTCGTTCTCAAGAATCTGAACTTTCGTACCTGCCATTTTAACCTTAGTTCGTTCACTGGTTGAAAAAATTGGTAAGCTGATACCAACACTCACTCCCTGAAAGGTAGGTGCAGGACCGTATTGTACCGGCAAACCATTCACATCCTGATATCCTCTCATTGACTGAATAAAATACCCCAGATTCAAATCAGGGTACAATTCAGCCCGGATCACCTTTCTTTCTGATTTTGCGAGCTCAATTTCCTGAAGCATTAGATTCATTAATGGATTTTTTATTAAATCGGCAGAATCGACCATCAAATCAAATGTCTCTGCTTTATACTGCCTATCCTCCACTTTAAATGTTTCTTGTAAATTCAAGAATAAGCCTAACCTTTGTTTATGAATAAGTATATCTCCTTTTATCTGATTAATTTTTAACTTAAATTCTGACGCTTTCAGCTTAGCAGTAGACTTTTCCAATGCATTCCCATTTCCAGTCTGATATCTGATTTCTGCAGTTTTCGCAAAATCATTTAACAAACTATCCTGAATTAACAACTGACTTTCTAAACTTAACAGATAAAGTAAATCATTCCAGGTTGTTCTGATCTGAAGGATTAACTCCTGTTTTTTAGCTTCCAATTGTAATTCACTATTTACGGTATTAGCAGCCAGCCACTCTTTTTTAACTCCAATTAAAAAAGGATTAAATCTTTGAGAAATACTATACGACTGATCAAAGTTAACAGAGTTAATCTGACCAAAAGTGCCATTGATTTCTGTTTTTGGTATTGAAAATGCTGTTTTTTCGGCTTGTTGATTCCAGTTAATGTTTAACTGTGATGCCTGTATATTTTGATTGTGCTCTAAAGCATATTCAATAGCATCATTAAGACTAAACACCTGATCCTGGGAAAAAGCTAAGCCGGAAGGGAAACCAATTACAACCAGCAAGGCCATTATATTCCGGTTTCCTTTTGCCTTAATTTTGATTCCTTTTTCCAAATAATAATACAGAATCGGTAATACAATCAAAGTCAGCAAAGTTGCTGTAATCAAACCACCAATTACAACCGTTGCCAGTGGCTTTTGAACCTCTGCACCAGCTGATGTACTTAAAGCCATTGGTAAAAAGCCTAATGAAGCTACTGCAGCAGTCATAATAACTGGCCTGAGTCTGATTTTAGTGCCTTCCTTTATTCTTTCAATAATATCAGTCATTCCCTCTTTTTTTAATTGATTAAAACAAGCTATCAGGACAATTCCATTTAAAACTGCCACACCAAAAAGTGCAATAAAGCCTACTCCGGCAGAAATACTAAAAGGCATTCCTCGTAGCCACAATGCCACCACACCTCCAATAGCTGCTAAAGGAATTGCCGTAAAAATGAGCAAGGTTTGTTTGAGGTTTTTAAATGTAAAAAACAATAGTACCAGAATGAAAGCTAAAGCGACAGGTACTGCAATTGATAACCTTCTGTTGGCCTCAACAAGGTTCTGAAACTGTCCGGCATATTCAACATAATAACCAACAGGTAAATCTACCTTTGACTTTAACCTGGCCTGAATTTCATTTACTACAGTTTGAACATCTCTGTTCCTGACATTAAACCCAACAATAATTCTTCGTTTTCCCTGCTCCCTGCTAATTTGTGCGGGGCCTCTTTCCAATTTAATATCTGCCACCTGATCCAAAGGAATCTGACTTCCCGAAGGTAATGTCACATACATATTACTTAAGTCATCCACTTCATTTCTTGAATATTTTTCAAGCCTGACGACTAAATCGAATCGTTTTTCTCCTTCATAAACCACACCTGCTTTTTCTCCCGCAAATCCCATTCTGATCATTTGATTAAGATCACCTACACTTAACCCATACAAAGCCAGCTTATCCTTATCATAGTTTACTGAAATCTGCGGTAAACCTGATACGACTTCAGCCCTGGCGTCTTCAACACCTTTAATTGATTGAACAATATCAACGATTTCATCACCATAACTGACCAGTAAATCAATATCCTCCCCAAATATTTTGATACCGACATCACTTCTTATCCCAGTCATCAATTCATTAAACCGCATTTGAATAGGTTGAGTGAACTCGGTTGTTACCCCTGGAAGTTCAGAAAGAACGGCATCCATTTTTGCCATCATTTCTTCCTTGGTTTTAGCAGATGTCCATTCTTTTTTAGGTTTCATGATTAACATCAGGTCTGCAACCTCCATTGGCATTGGGTCGGTTGGCACTTCAGCACTTCCTATTTTTGAAACGGCCTGTTCAATTTCAGGGAAATTGTCGAGCAATAATTTTTCAGCCTTAGTGGTAGTTGCAATTTCCTGCTCTAAAGAGCTTCCCGGTGGAATGATAATATGAGTTGCAATATCTCCTTCTTCGAGTGTTGGAATAAATTCTCCGCCCAGTTTATTGAACAATACAAAAGCACCACAAAATAATACTATAGAAATAGTAACAATGACAGCCTTAATATTCAACGCTCCTGATAAAACTTTTTGATAATGACGATTCACAAAAGCCATTATTTTATCTGAAATTGTTCTTCTGTTTTGTGCCTTTCTGCTTAAAAACAAGGCAGACATCATAGGAACATAAGTGAGTGACAATATAAATGCACCTAATATGGCAAAGCTCACTGTTTGAGCCATTGGGCCAAACATTTTCCCTTCAATACCTACCAGTACTAAAATTGGCAGATAAACAATCAAAATAATTATTTCACCAAAAGCTGCTGAGGTCCTGATTTTGGAAGAAGCCTTGTAGACATAATCATCCATTTCTTTATGGGAAATTTCTGATTGACCTTGCATTTTCTGCAAGCTGTGCACAATAGCTTCCACAATAATAACCGCACCGTCAACAATTAATCCAAAATCAATTGCCCCTAAACTCATTAAATTACCACTTACCCCAAACCAATTCATCAATGCAATGGCAAAAAGCAACGACAGTGGGATAACTGATGCTACAATTAAACCTGCTCGCCAGTTTCCGATCAATAAAACCAAAATAAAAATCACAATCAGCGCTCCCTCTATCAGGTTTTTTTGAACCGTCCCAATGGCATTATTGACTAATTTGGTCCGGTCGAGGAAAGGCTTAATCCGAACACCCTCAGGTAAATTTTCCTGAATTTTGGCTACTTTTTCTTTCACTTTCGAAACCACATCAGCACTGTTTTCACCCTTTAACATCATCACCATACCACTCACTACCTCTCCGGTTCCATCCCTGGTAGTGGCACCATACCGAATGGCGTTTCCAAAATTAACTTTTGCGACATCTCTGACCAGAATAGGAATTTGATTTTCAACTTTAATTACAATTTTCCTGATTTCCTCGAGGTTGTTAACCATACCCACTCCCCTGATATAATATGCATTTGGCCTTTTATCAATGTAAGCCCCTCCGGTATTTTCATTATTGTGTTGTAAGGCTTCAAATATCTCAGCCATGGTCACATTCATACTTTTGAGTTTATCAGGAACAACGGACACTTCATACTCCTTTAATTTTCCGCCCAACGTATTGACTTCAGCAACACCTTTGGTCCCTAAAATCTGGGGGACAATTATCCAATCCTGAATGGTTCTTAAATCCATTACATTGTACTCGTTTTCATAACCTTCCTCGGCATATACTACATATTGGTATATTTCGCCTAAACCTGTACTAACAGGTGCCAGTTGGGGTACTCCAAAACCCTTTGGTATATTTTCCTCTGCAGCTTTTAAGCGTTCGGTAATTTGAGTCCTGGCCCAGTAAATATCAACGTCTTCTTTAAAAACAACGGTAATTAAACTCAAACCAAATCTGCTCACTGAACGAAGTTCAATGATATCCGGAATTGATTTAACTTCAATTTCAATGGGATAAGTAATAAATTTTTCCACTTCCTGTGTCGCTAAATTGGGAGAAGTGGTTATAATCTGGACTTGATTATTAGTGATATCCGGTAAGGCATCAATAGGGAGCTTTGTTGCTGAATACAATCCCCAAATAATGAGTCCAAGTGTAAAAAGTCCTATAATGAACTTATTTTTTATACTAAAATAAATGATCTTATTTAACATTATAATCCTATGATTATCTCAACACAGTTGAGAAATTTGACATAAATTACAATTCATCCAAACCCCAATGGGTAAGGAAAGGCATATTAAATATTAAAATGGAATATTGCCTGAATCAGGCTTGAGGCGGACCCCTTTTACCAACACCACTTACCGTAGAACCAGTCACCAACAGATCAAATTGATAATGGTTATTCTGAAAAAAGGTAATGTCACCAAGTAAAAATGGATTACTTAGCTCATAAGGCGTGGCATTTTTGTTTTTTTGAGTAGACTTTCCGGTAATAATCTCCTCGTAGGTAATACAATCTTCACCGGAATGGTGCTCACCAAAAACACAAGCCAAATAATCTAAAAGGTCGTTGTCATAATGATCGTGATGTGCTATATGATCATGCTCTTCCTCAGTATCAGAAGCATGATGATGGTGGTGATGTTCAGTGTTTTCATCATGGTGATGATGAGGTATAAAACTGTGTCCTAACGACATAAAATATGCCATCAGGGTTAATATTGACAATATTGGTTTTAACCTGAACACTAATACAAATATAGGAAATTTGGAACTAGCTTGTGAATTTTAGGGGTTATTTGGCATGAATACAGATAAGCCTACCCATTCGTTTTAATGATAATTACCTGGGCATTTCGGTTTCTTGGGTTCATATAATGCAGGAAACGATCAACCGGACTGGATTGGTAGGTAGTCACAGTTTCCATATCGGGATAATACTTTTTGAAAAAGGATAGCCTCTCATCCAAATAACTCTTTCCATGTAACAGGACGTAATCTGCTTTTCTTTGGTTTTCCTCCCATTTACGGCGGTCTGCAGGGGTATTAATTTCAAATGTTACAATTTTTTTATCACCCGCATAAAACCTTGGAAATGCAGTAGCATCTCCTAAATACCATTCGTCTTTACCGAAAGAATCTTCCTGCAAAATATTAATAGTTTGATCGGAACTCAACTCGTAAAAATGATAAGCCGCATTGACTTTTGCGGTTTTAGTGGCATAAGTGGCAGCTCCAATCAATATAATGATATTAATTGTCCAGGCGGTTTTACTTATCCCTGACCATAAGCCAGCTCTTTTATTCCAAAACCGACTTTTCTCTCTGAATGCTTCCCATCCGGCAACTCCTAAAATGATAAAAAGAGGTAAAATTGGAAAAATAAAACGTTCCTGCTGATTCGGATACATGGTATGAAACAATAAGAAAAGTATCAACGGTACGGATAACCAGAAGTATTTTCTGGCTGACAATACATTACCAACCAACCAAAATACACCGAGAATCGGAATACTGAAAAAGGTAAGCACCATAATATATTTATACCAGTTCCAACGCCCACCGTAATCATACATAGCATCACTATTATTGTAATTGATGTATTCAATTAATTCTGCAAATGGTTTTCCCCAAATAAAATAATCAATAATACCCTGTGACAGAAAAGCACCAATACCAAAGCCTATGATTAAGCTGATACTGCCCTTCCACTTTTTCATGATGAGCAGACATAAACCAAATCCCAAATAGAATACAGCCAGCTGTAACCTTACTGAAAATGCAATTCCAAATAGAATACCGGCCAGTAAAAATGCTTTCCAGCCATCTTTAAAGTCAGACTTTACAATTAACCACAAACCATATAGATAAAATGGAATACAAACCATCTCCACTAAATTCCTGACCGAGTAAAATGGAAATGCCCAACCAATGGCAATTGCAATTCCTACAATAATAGCCGCTCTTCGTGTAGCAATTTTATCAGTGATTCTGAAAGCAGAATAAATTGTACACAGTGAGAAAACACCATGAATAAAACGAATCAGCAACATTTGTATTTTGGGATCAGTAATGTGAAGCCACTTTGTTACTGAAAAGAAAAGGTAATGCAAACCCGGATAGAAAAAACTATGACCGGACGGAACAGGATTATCGGTATTTTGACTCCACGGCAACCAGGAATTGTAATCCTGACCTTTCGTCCATGAAACTGCAGGCTCAATAATCAGAAAATGATCGTCATGCATGGCATATCCGGGAGAGAATAATATTGCTACCAACCGAACAATAAAACCAATAATTAATAAACTTCTCAGTGGGTACTTTTGCCAGTATATTTTGAAATTTTCTATCATTTTCAAAGTGTTTTATTTGGCTCCGACATACTTTTTAATCTCATTCAACTTCATTAGTGCCTCAACAGGGGTCAATGTATTAATATCAATGGCCTCAATTTGATCTTTGATTTGCATCAGAACCGGATCATCCAACTGGAAAAAGCTTAACTGCATATTTTCTTCTGCTACCAGCGCTTTTACCTCTTCCTGTACATCACCGGAATGTGATTTTTCAAGTTTCTTCAGTACAATATTAGCTTTATCCAACACCTGTCGTGGCATTCCGGCCATTTTAGCCACATGAATTCCAAAACTATGTGCACTTCCGCCCTGAACCAATTTCCTCATAAAAATGATCTTATTTTGAATCTCTTTTACAGAAACATTAAAATTCTTAATTCTGTTAAAAGAATTTGTCATCTCATTTAATTCATGATAATGGGTGGCAAATAATGTTTTAGGTTGTGCAATATTATTTTCATGAAGGTATTCGGTAATCGACCAGGCAATAGAAATTCCATCATAAGTACTGGTACCCCTTCCTATTTCATCTAAAATAATTAAACTACGCTCCGAAAGGTTATTCAAAATACTGGCGGTTTCATTCATTTCAACCATAAAGGTCGATTCACCTGATGAAATATTATCAGAAGCGCCAACCCTTGTAAATATCTTGTCTATAATCCCAATTCTGGCAGATTTTGCAGGGACATAACACCCCATTTGAGCCATTAAAACAATAATGGCTGTTTGACGTAATAATGCTGATTTACCGGACATATTCGGCCCTGTAATCATAATAATTTGCTGGCTTGAATTGTCCAGATAAACGTCATTGGCAATATAAGACTCTCCTATTGGTAACTGTTGTTCAATTACCGGATGGCGACCATCTTTAATATCTAATACCAAACTATTATTGACCTCAGGCCTAACATAGTTTTGTTCAATGGCAACCTGAGAAAAAGCGCATAAACAATCTAATTTTGCCAATAAAACTGCATTGTGTTGTACCGGTGTAATATAATCAGCCATTGACAGTACCAAATCTGTGAATAGCTTACTTTCAATTTGATGAATCTTTTCTTCAGCGCTTAATATCTTGGTCTCATATTCTTTTAGCTCCTCTGTGATATATCGTTCTGCACTAACCAAAGTTTGTTTTCGAATCCATTCTTCCGGTACTTTGTCTTTATGTGTATTCCTAACTTCGATATAATAACCGAATACATTATTAAACGCAATTTTTAAACTTGGAATGCCTGTTCGTTCAATTTCACGGTCTTTTAATTGTTCTAAATACTCTTTCCCGGAATATAATAACGATCTGTACTCGTCCAGCTCGGCATTAACCCCCTCGGCTATAACCGGCCCTTTTCCAATAGCAATAGCAGGGTCTTCGGCTATTTCGTTTTCAATTCTCTGTCTGAGGTCATCACAAGGATTTAACTGGTCAGCCAGTTTACTTAATGGTTTTGATTTGGCATCATTACAAGCCGATTTAATAGGAACAATTGCAGTAAGTGCCCTACGTAACTGAACCACTTCTTTAGGGTTAATTCTTCCGGTAGCCACCTTCGATATAATCCGCTCTAAATCTCCAATTTCCTTTAATTGGTATTGAATGGTTTCTTTAAAGTTTTCATTTTCTAAAAAAGTAGAAACAATATCCAACCGTTCCTGAATCAATGCTTCTTCCTTTAGTGGAAGGATCATCCAACGCTTTAGCATTCTACTACCTGGAGGTGTAATCGTACGGTCCAGGATATCAATCAGGGTCGTGGCATCTTCGTGAGCGGAATACAATAACTCTAAATTTCTTACGGTAAAACGATCCAGCCAGACATATTTCTCCTCTTCAATACGTGAAATGGTTTTGATATGCCCTACCTTGTCGTGTTGTGTTTCGGACAAATAATGTAGTATTGCACTGGCCGCAATAATACCATTTGGTAAGTTTTCAATACCAAAGCCTTTTAAGGACTTTACCTCAAAATGACTTAACAGATTATCCTGAGCAAAATCATTCGTGAATACCCAATCCTCTAACTGATAGGTGTAGGCTTTATCACTAAATTGCTCACTGTATAATTTTTGTTTACTTTTTTCGAATAGAATTTCGCTCGGCTGGAATCCCTGAATGAGTTTATCAATATAATCTCTGTTACCTTCAGCTACCAAAAACTCACCGGTTGAAACGTCCAGAAAAGCAATTCCCATTCCGTTTTTGGAAAATTGGAGGGCTGCTAAAAAGTTATTCTTTTTACCTTCCAGAACTTTATCATTATACGATACCCCTGGTGTGACCAATTCCGTGACCCCTCTTTTCACTATTTTCTTAGTCATTTTAGGATCTTCCAACTGATCACAGATGGCAACACGTAGCCCGGCACGAACCAATTTGGGTAAATATGTATCCAGTGAGTGGTGAGGGAAACCTGCCAAAGCAATTTCAGCGGCAGTTCCGTTTTTTCTTTTTGTTAAAACAATGCCCAGGATTTTTGAAGCCTGAACGGCATCTTCCCGAAAGGTTTCGTAGAAATCACCTACTCTAAACAATAACATGGCATCAGGGTATTTTCCTTTAATCTGGTTGTATTGTTTCATTAAAGGCGTTTCCGCCACTTTTTTTACCGTTTTTGCCACTATTAACTGTTTTTATTCGAACGAATAACGAAGGTAAATAGTGAATCGCGTTTTTCCTATTTCTAAGAATCAGACTTTTCAACAGGTTATGAAAGTTGAAAAAAGGGAGTCAAAATATTGACTCCCTTTGCAGATAATGCATTATACTATTCTATTTAACTTATAACTACATTATTTCTTTTTAAAAAACTGTTCAGTCTTCGAGTCCTCTCAGCAGAGCTGAGACCTCAGACTTCCAGTCTCTCTCAATCTAATTTTTAATCATCTTCTGCATTCTGGTTTCAACACCATCTGAAATTTGGATAAAATATACCCCCTTGCTTAAATGAGAAAAATCAATCCTGGAATTGGTTGCAACTTGTTGATCAATGACAATTTTACCATCTAAATTGATCACTTGCATTGAATACTGTTCCGCATTACCATTTTCGATAACCACATTAGAAATGTCGGTTGCCGGATGAGGATAAATGCTCAATTTAAAATCTGACTCTAAACCATTGTGGTTGTTGTCATTTGATTGTGATTTAAATCCTGGAATAAACGAATCAGTGAATCTATATGTTTTACACCAGGCATAGTCAATTACTGTTAACTGAACAGTAAATACATCTCCTATTTGAAACACGTCTGTTACATGATCATTGTATGAAAGAGGCGAAGAATTACCATTTTTTATAACGTGCCATTCATGGCTATAATTAGGTCCGGTTGTAGTAGCTTCAAATGTAACCGAACCAAAATTAGGTTGTCCAGGTTTGGTATCAAAATATGCCAGGGGATGACCAACATATTGAAGCAATATATCACTTACAGTAAAACTAAACGTCTGTGACCCACAGGCACTATAGACTGTAGCTGTATAAACACCATTAAATGAATATGGGATCTGAAAATCAATTGGCCCTGTTGAAACAGGATTACCATTTACCGTCCAGTCAATTCCGGTTACCTCATTCATAAATGGTAACTCACCGAACCACCCAAGCAATCCCGGTTCACCATTTAACGAGCAATATACAACATCATTTAACTCAGGAATCACGGGAAGATCATTTTCAAAACTCACATCATAAGTTTTGATACATCCGTTTTCATCTCTGACCTCAAGTTGATAGATACCATAAGCCGGAGGAGTAAAACAAGGTCCCGAAGCTACATTTACTCCGTTATCATACCATAAGTACTCAAATCCGAAATAATCCTCAACACATCCGGTTGGTATAGCACTTCCACAACCTATAAATGGTCCGGCAGTAATTGGTGTATATAGTAACTCTCCATCTACCTGCTCTGGTAAAGGAATTAAATCGTGATCGATTCCCTGAGGATTTCCTCCTACAACATAAATCATCTTATCGGCTATAACAGGAATATCATTATTGATCCAATTTGACGCAATTGATGCATTCACCGGATGGTTTGGATCACTGAAGCTACTCATACCGCTATTACTGGCAAAGTACATTTTACCATCATGTGCCATTTCAATTGATCCAATTTTAAAGTTTTCTTTATAAGTGTTACTGTTGTATGAAGGAGGCAATAATAAATCAGTGATTGGATTTGTCTGGCTGGTCACATCAACATATTGAAGATATGGCTGCTCAGTTTTAGAAATATACAAGTGATTTCCGTCCGGTGAAAACTCCAATCCCTTAACTTGTCCAACAGTCGTATAGACATGATAAGGGTCAGTAGCATTAATCAACCCGTTATTTTCAACATTAATAACATAGATTTTGGTCACACCACTGGTTTCAGATGTTCTGGTCACACGATAGGTTCCGTCATTAGGCACTTGAATGACCTCTGTTTCACATACAGGAGAGCCACTGATGGCGTAATTGGTTGAAAGGTGCTTTGGAAACAAATAACCACTGGTATGATTACTGCTCCAGGGATATGCCGAATAATTTACACCTGAATTGGTGATAGTTGCAATAGATACGCCATGTTCATTGTCAAAAAACAAAAAACGTTCATTCGCACTGTTTAATTTTGAGATAGACAAATTAAGGTTTGTTACTTCCCCATTTTGATTTACACTTGGTAAATTTATCTTAATACCGTCAACATCTCCATTACCAATACTTATATTATCATATTGAGCACCGGTTGGATCTACAAAGGTATGGGTCGAAATATCATAAATATAATAGTGTAGTTTAGTCACACCACCATCATTAGAATATCTGAAAATATAGTACTTTGTACAAGACAAGGGTACTCTACATACGGCCATATCATAATCGTTCAGCCATAATAATCCAGGATTGGAAAATGTTCCAAAATTTTCATCTGTCAACCGATAAATATTGGTTCCTGTTGCATCAAAAACCTCATCATGTGCAATAAAGATTTCCAAATTACCATTTTCGTCATAAATGGCATTGTCTGCCTCCTTTTGTTCGTAAATGGCAGTACTGATGTTTGATATTAATGTATTGGTACTGTTAACTGATACAGGGTTATTTCTAAAGTCAATTAGTTTAGAAGCAGCCCCTGTTGGTACAGCTACATTTTCGGTATTTTTGATATACCATTGTGGTTGTTGAGAGTATCCGATAAAATTTACAGATAGTAATGAGACCAATGTAAAAAATCGGGCAAAACGGTTTTGGCCAAATAAGCTAAATTTTGTTTTCATAAAATATTTTTAATTGATTAATAACTTCTGCAAAACTATGTTGTAACAATAGCTTAAAAGGCTGGTAAAAAGCCCAATGTTGTCAACTTACAATAAAATGTGATGAACTAAACGGAATTAAATTCCGGCTATAATTTAATTTTATCCAGGGCAGTTAAATAGGTAGAGCCAACTGCGATTTTTTGGCTATCAATAATGACTTCTTTTTTACTTTTTTGTTCCACTCTGTCAATTCGAACAATATAAGACCTCCTGATCTGAACATATTCTAAAGGATCCGGAACAATATCCAAAAATGCCGTAATCTTTGACCTGACCACTGCTTTGCCATCATCATGGTATATTTCAATATAATTACCATCTGATTTCACGTATTTAATATGATGGCAAAAAATTTTCACATCCCTGTTCCCTGTTACCCTCTTTGACTATGATATAGGGTTGATGTTTTCTGATTCGCTTTAATAAATGCCTTAATAGTTCCCTCACTAAATCCCGGTTATAAAGCAGAATTTTTAACCTGAAAAACAAGTACATAATTAAACATGCTATAATGATAGTGCCTGAAATAAACCACCAGGTTCTCCAAAATGGTGGCGAAATTACAACCTGAATGGTTTGCGTGTTTTCCATCCATGAATCGTTTTCGCCTTTAACCTGGACAACAAATTCATAGTTACCTGGTGACAAATTAGGGTAGATGACACTTCTGTTTCTTGAGTATACCCATTGCTTATCAAGCCCAGCCAATTTATAGCGGTACAAAGTTCGGTTGGGCTGGTCAAAAAGAACGGCAGTATAGTGAAAAGTTAATTTATTTTGGTAATAAGGCAAGTTTACCGGCTCAGCAAATGTTGTAACTTTATCATTGACACTAATGCTCTTTATCCTCAGACCATATTTTTTTGATTGATAGGGTTGATCAAAAACCTGATTATCCATAAAAAACAATCCGTTTTTTGTTCCGATCCACACCGTATCATTTAATACCAGTACACTGGTTACTTCTGGTGAACGCAATCCATCTTTTTGATGGAGTGTTTTGGAGGTATAATCTGATAAATCATCATTAAACGCGAGGCGTGTTAAACCTGAATTTGTACAAACCCATAACACAGAATCGTTTTCAACATAAAGGTTATTAATATAATTACTCCCCAAAGCACTCCCGCTGATCTTTTTGACAACTGAATCGTTTGAAGAAATAATAACCCCCTCACCATTGGTTCCTAAAACCAAAAAATGATTAAACTCTGACAGGGTGTTTACTCTTTTATTAAAAATCTTACTGCTTTCCAAAACCATGGTATCTCCATTATTAGGTTTATACATCAACCCTCTATCTGTTGCAAACCAATTTAAACCGTTATGGGTCAAAGCATCATAAACTCTATAATCCAAATAATGTGATACAAACGATTGAGATTCATTAAAAAAACTAAATCCACGAACACTGCATACGCCAATTTTATTATCCACTTCGCAAATATTCCTTGCCGTACTATTAATAATTTTAGTAACCTTTGCCTGATTGCTATACTTGAATATCCAGGCATCAGAACTAAAGTAAATTTCATTGTTAACAGAAATGATAGATGATGGTTTACTCAAAGTTGATTGGTATATAGAGCTGTTCCTCCCTGATTTTATCTCCGAAATATTTCCATTGTAATGCGCAATAAGTAATTTACCACTGATACCAGCTTCTAATTTATGTATTCTTTTGTCCTGATGAAGGGGAAATTTGTATTGTTTAATAAAGGCGTTTTGTTTTTGAAAAATACCTGAATTAAGAGTTGAAAACCATAAATTATCATAGTTGTCCGGGAACATGTAGGTAACGCTCTCATTGTCTAAAAAATGACTTAGTACCTGACCAGTTTTTGAAGAATAAAACTTAACGCCTCCATATTCACTACCCATCCAAAATACAGTATCATTTATAACACCTCCTTCCAGAACATTTTTCTGATGGATCTTTATAGTACCATTTCTCCTCTTTATTATAATAGAATCATTACTATAGGTTAAAATTTTTACCTTTTGATCTTCCATAAAAAAACCTAAATCATAGGATTTGGCATCTTCCGTAGAATCCTTTATCATTATATCGGTTTCATCAAGTCTTAAGTCGGACTGATAATAAAAATTTTCTTTCGTTAAAAAATGATTTGACTTCCAATTTAGAGTAGCAGGTGTTGGAGACATTAAAACTTGCCCTGACTTAGATATTTTCAGATAATCTGAATAAAAGAAATATGTTATATAAAGAAATTCATCTGTGACGATAAATTTCTTTGGAATCATAGCTTGATTGGCGTACCTGGTCAATGTATCATTAAATTCATAGGGTTGAAATTCATTAGTTGAAAGATTTAACCTGGTTAACGAGCTATTCATTCCTAATAACCAGGCGGTGCCATCATTATTTTGCTGTACCTGAAGTATTACGTTGGCTGACAATCCATCTTCACTGGTAAAATTTTTAAACTCATAACCATCATACTTGCTAATACCTTTATCCGTTAAAAACCACAAACAACCACCTTCATCCTGAATAATCTTGTAGACCTGATTGCTTGGCAAACCTTCATCAATCGAATAATTGATTAAATGGTCTTGCTGACAGAATGTTTCCAGACTATTGAAACAAAAAAAGAAAAAGCTGATAACTGAGAGGATTAGTTTAAATATTTTTGATATCATTTTTTCTGATGAAACGCTGTTACGGAGTTTTAACTAAGGTTTTCTTAAAAAAACAGATGACTATTCATTTTCCTGTTTAAATTCAAATTTCTACATTAAAAGTGACGAATTTAGTTCATATATACCAAATTGTGATGAACTACTGGTGAATTGTGATGAACTGAAATCACAATTTAACAGACATGGTATAAAATTTAAATTTATTTATTTGGTAATTGCGTTAAAGACCATTCAGTCTTCGAGTCCTTTCGGCTTGGCCGAAACCTCTGACTTCTCTCCTGTTTATGCAAGGACTTCGGACCACTCACGCCCTAGCGCGTTTGCAACCCGTTCGGAATTTTACTTGATCATACATGAAGTTATACTAAAACAGATACACCTTAGAAGCTCATATCAGTCATGAGAAACTTCACAGGTTCATATACTACTTAGCTTATTTCATGATAACTCACTATCTTTATTGAGGTAAGTAACTCCAAGGCATTGGATATTACTCTAAAAAAACTGGTTAAAATATGAATAAACTCATTCTAATTATACTCCTGTCACTTAATTTAAATACATACTCTTCTATTGGACAGAATAATGATAAAATCTTAAACGATAGTGAAGATACATGTTCCAATATCAATATCAATTACCCTGATTCACTTGAAAACGAAACTCTAATACTGTATCGTTTGAAATACGATAATTTAAACAGAAGCACTGCAAATAAAGTAAATAAAACACTTGGTATCTACAGTGGACAATCAATTTTGGTTAATCAGAAGTCAATCTGTCAATTGTTTGATGATATCAAAAGTATTAAGAAATATCAGCTGGAAGAAATAGAAATTAGATCAGCAGAGGATTCCGACCAGAACATTGACATTATTCTCAAATACAAGAACTAATCTAATAAGTTAGCAAACCGATATAATTATCTTAAGGCTTAAAACCGTTCAGTCTTCGAGTCCTTTCGGCTAAGTCGAAACCTCTGACTTCACTAGCACTTATATTACTTAGTCTTTATTATATCCCCCTGTCAAAATAATAATGTACAAGCAAAAAGGGGCTGTCTCAAAAAAGACAGCCCCTTTTCCTACATATTTGATTTAACTTATTATTCTTTAATAATTCGTGCGTGATATACTTTCTTATCACCTTGCACTGCTACAATATAAGTGCCGTTCAGCATATTTGATATATCTATATTATATTGATTGTTTGTATTGTGAGTGATGGATTGAGTCCATACCGTTTGCCCCAACTGATTATAAACAGACAATTGAAAGTCAACCAAACCAGTTGGTAAATTTACATTAATCTGATCCTTAGTGGGGTTAGGATATACATCAAGAACACGATCGGTAATAACAGGATCGACTGATAATGTAGAGTCAACAATAATAATAGATTGATAATCGGACAAAATACCATCAAACGAGTTACCGCAATGTGAATTCAGCAAGTCTCCAATACTTAAAAAAGGCAGGTTGAAATCGAAAACGGCACGAATAGTGTCATCTGCAACTGCAGTAATAGAACCCGGAACAGGGTAAATAGTATGCGTACCCTGCGTCAGGAATATGGTATTATCGGTGGCTTGAGAAAAATGAGTGTTTTCAGTACTTATTATAATTGGCAGTGTCCAGTTTTGTCGAACAGAGTCTGGAGAAGTTTCGACAATAAAAGGGAAATTTGGTCCGGTTACCACTGTAAACCCACCAGGCAGGATAATCGTCCCATTTGTCTGATCATAAACCTCAACATCATAGGCCCCTAAAAGACTTGGAAAAGGTATTCTGAGCACAAAATCAACTGAAGTTGGTGTGATAGTTCCAACCGACAATACTTCCAGTTCATTTCCTGCCTGACTCACTTTTACTACTGTTGAAGTAGCCGCTGAAAAATCCGTATTGGAACCCGTTATCGTAACCGGTAAGGACCAGGTTCCCAAACTTCCTGAATTTGGTGTGACATTAGAAATGGTTTGAGAATTAACTGAGAAAACAGTTAGTAATCCTAAAAAAATAAGTCCTGTTCTTTTCATATTCTTCTTTTTCTGTTTATCAAAAATACCCCAACACATTTAAACTTTACAATTGAATAATGCAAAGCCTTTTTAAATTTGCATATTTCGCAACTCGTTATTGTTACACCTATGATGCGCATTCTTAATCAAGGGTTGCCTCACAGCTTATACAAATTCAATGTGTTTCAAATATAAG
This sequence comes from Putridiphycobacter sp., assembly GCA_965230195.1. Lineage (GTDB taxonomy): Bacteria > Bacteroidota > Bacteroidia > Flavobacteriales_D > Crocinitomicaceae > Putridiphycobacter. The sequence continues at coordinate 6,500,105 of OZ245997.1, read as the reverse complement.
CATTTACAATAAGCATACTGAACTGGTATTGACTGTTCAATCAACCATTATAGTACTTTAGTAATTCATCCTCGTAACTGGCCCCGGTGTTTCGGCAGTTTACTGAAATTTTATACAACAGGTCACTATCTGAATAGCATTGATTAAAAAATGATTTTAATGCCGGATCACTATGCTTTTCAATTAACAATTCTACCTTAGCTTTTCCAATCAATTCTATAAATGCTTTATAGTTATGTGGTTCCTGATCGACCCTAACCTGTAAAATATAACCCAGGGCACCATCTACATAACCTGTATTAAAGTGAAATGCAGCATAATTCATCAATGTTTCAGTAAAAAGCGGATTAATTTTAAGCGCTTTGTCATAATTCTCTTTTGCAGAATCATTCATTCCCATTGCCAAATAAGTACTCCCTAAATTGTTTAATACATGTACATGATGTGGATTGTATTTTAATGCTTTTTGATAATTTTTTACTGCGGCTTTAAATTTTGCCTGATCATAATAATGATTTCCAATATGCCAATATAGTGGTGCAGAAATCGGATCAATGGTATAGAATGTAGGGTTTGAACCCAAAAGCAGATTAATATCCTGACCTTGTTTGTATTTAAAATAATTTCTTTCTTCTGACAGCCATTTGGTGGATGCAATAAAACTTAATGTTCCAATCGTAACCAGACCTGCATTAAGAATATATCCCCATCTACCTGAAATCTTTTTAGTGAATCCGGGTAATGCAAACAAAAACAGTAAAATTAAAAGTTCAATTTTTTCCAGTGGAAATGAGAAATTAGCGATTAATATAAATCCGAAAATACCTGAAAGCATGGTAAACCTAAACTTTGAACTAATATCAGCCCGAAAAAGATTTATACAAACAATAATGAAGAAAATTACTAAAAGACAAAAGCCGATCCAGCCGTTTTCAGTTCCGGTTTGAATGAAATCGTTATGCGCTCTTTGGTAAAATACAATGCTATTCTCAGCCTGTGTAAACCTTAAAGGTGTTCTTAAAATTTCAATTTTCCAATTACCGGAACCGATTCCCGTCAATGGAGATTCACACCATAAATCAAGTGAATTTTCCCAAATTCTTACCCTCTCATTTCCACTTCCAAATCCTACTTCTGTAAACTGCTGAAAAACCGGGATAGACTTGCCTAAACCTGATCGTAGTACCAATCCAAAAGTGGTTGCTAATACGATCAGGCCTACTGTAAAAACCAATTTCACTTTCCGCGATTTTTTACTGACATAATGTAATAGAAAGGTTCCGGGATAGATTAGAAATAATACCATCAGAGCAGACCGGCATTGTAAAAATGAAACAACAATACAGATCAGCAAAATGACAGTATAAAAAAGTAATCGACTTTTCTTAGTTGTCTTTTCAGTAATACTACCTGCTACAATTAAAGGGATTAAAAGGGTTAAAAACTGAGATAATTGGTTTCTGTGTCCCATTGTAAACCTAAAATTATAAGTCAAGCCATGAGAGTAAGTATCATTTGCAAGAGCAGAACCAATCAAAAAAACAATATATACCAAGAGTGGTAATGTCAGAACTGAGAGGACCAATGCCAACTGCCTGTAAAACTCGTCTGTTTTACTGATATACTTTGACATTGTTACTACAGTGAAAGGAGCTAGAATTAAAGGGATGCCATGTAGTACGCTATCCCAAAAATTATATGATCCTGCACACTGAATAAAGTATTGGAAAATAAACAAACTCCATAACAACAATCCCATTGAAACCGATACTTCTTTTCTGAATTTTAAAATGAAAAAAATCAGGCTGACAACAAGTAATAAAACCCATTTGGGTGTGGTAGAATAGTTTTGAATGTATGGAAAGTACAGGTAGATGACAATCAGGAATACTAACAGGATCATCAAGACAGCTTTAACATCACCAACACTTTTATTTAGGTATGATTTAATCACTATTTCCAAATATACCAGATCCCTTTTTATTTTTATCTTTATCGCGATAAATTACATCAACATGATAGGAAAATTAGAAAATCAATTACAGGAAGAATTAGCTTCAATTAAGGAAGCAGGACTATATAAAGAAGAACGAATTATTACATCACCTCAGGGTGCCGTTGTAACCGTTCAGGATGGTAAAGAGGTTATTATTATGTGCGCCAATAACTACCTTGGTTTATCTTCTCATCCTAAAGTAATTGAAGGTGCTAAAAAGGCTTTAGATTCTCATGGATTTGGAATGTCATCCGTTCGGTTTATTTGTGGAACACAAGATATTCATAAAGAGCTGGAGCAAAAAATTGCTGACTTTTTAGGTATGGAAGATACTATTCTTTATGCTGCAGCATTTGATGCTAATGGTGGTGTTTTTGAACCTTTATTTACAGCTGAAGATGCCATTATATCGGATTCATTAAATCATGCTTCAATCATTGACGGTGTCCGTTTATGTAAAGCAGCACGTTACCGTTATGCCAATTCCGACATGGAAGATTTAGAAAAGCAGTTAATTGCTGCTCAGGCTCAACGTAACAGAATTATTGTAACTGATGGTGTATTTTCAATGGATGGCTATGTAGCTAAATTAGATCAGATTTGTGATTTAGCTGAAAAATATGATGCATTGGTGATGGTTGATGATTGTCATGCCACCGGATTTATTGGTAAAACCGGGAGAGGAACACACGAATATAATAACGTAATGGGACGTGTTGATATCATCACCGGAACCTTAGGAAAGGCCCTTGGGGGTGCTATGGGTGGTTTTACAACTGGTAAAAAAGAGATCATTGATATGTTAAGACAACGATCAAGACCATATTTGTTCTCAAACTCTTTGGCCCCTGCCATTGTTGGTGCTTCAATTGCCGTTTTTGACTTATTAAGTGAGTCTACAGCACTCCGAGATAAGTTGGAGGCCAATACGAATTATTTTAAAGAAGGGATCAGAAAGGTAGGATTGGAAATTAAAGATGGTGATTCTGCAATTGTACCGGTAATGCTGTATGATGCAGCACTTTCTCAAAAATTTGCAAACAGGCTATTGGAAGAAGGTGTTTATGCTATCGGATTCTTTTATCCTGTAGTGCCTAAAGAGCAAGCCAGAATCAGAGTTCAGCTTTCCGCTGCGCATACTACCGAACACCTGGATAAAGCCATTGCGGCCTTTGAAAAAGTAGGGAAAGAATTAGGTGTGATTTGATAGATGAGATAATAGATCATTAGATCTTAGATTATAGAAAAGGCCTGATACAGTTGTATCAGGCCTTTTTACTTTTGTATAAATTGAGTTCCGGATATTTCCGGAATTTATTTTTACTCTACCACCTCAACAATTAAGCTGTCATCTGTTTTAGTTACTTTTGTCAGCCCTTGTTTTGCCAGTCCTTTCATTGATTTATCCCATTGCTTATTACTTAATCCAGCCTGTGATTTCAAATCATTCAAATCCATAGAACCCGATTTTGATAAAATATCAAAAATGGCTTGTTCATTGTCATTAAGTTCAGGACCTGCAGGTGCATCAAATTTCTCCGGTTTCATTTGTGGGAAGAATAAAACTTCCTGAATAGACGGATTATTGGTTAAATACATGACCAGTCGGTCCATTCCAATACCTAAACCTGAAGTTGGTGGCATTCCGTACTCCAGTGCTCTTAGAAAATCCTGATCAATAAACATAGCTTCATCATCACCTTTTTCAGATAATTTTAATTGGTCTTCAAAACGCTCCCTTTGATCAATTGGATCATTGAGCTCGGAATAGGCATTGGCTATTTCTTTTCCGCAAACCATTAACTCAAAACGCTCCGTCAGCTCCGGGTTATCTCTGTGTTGCTTACATAATGGTGACATTTCTTTAGGATAATCAGTAATGAATGTTGGTTGGATATAATTACCTTCACATTTTTCACCAAAAATTTCATCAATCAATTTACCTTTACCCATGGTTTTATCTACCTCAATGCCCATACCTTTAGCGGCATCAAATAGCTCTTCCTCTGACTTTCCATCAATGTCAAATCCGGTAAAATCTATAATGGATTGACGCATAGTTACCCTTTTATAAGGGGCTTTAAATTCAATTTCATGCTCCCCAAAAACAGCCTTTGATGTTCCGTTTACTGCTATGGCACAATGTTCTAACAGCTTTTCCGTAAAATCCATCATCCAGTTATAATCTTTGTAAGCCACATAAATTTCCATTGCAGTAAATTCAGGGTTATGGGTTCTGTCCATTCCTTCGTTACGGAAATTTTTAGAGAACTCATAAACACCGTCAAATCCACCCACAATCAATCTTTTCAAATAAAGCTCATTGGCAATTCTCATATACAATGGAATGTCCAGTGAATTGTGATGGGTGATAAAAGGACGTGCTGCCGCACCACCCGGAATTGGTTGTAATATTGGTGTTTCAACTTCAAAATAGCCAGCGTCATTAAAAAAACTACGCATGGCATTAAACAATTTTGTCCGTTTAACAAAAACATCTTTAACCTGAGGGTTAACGACCAAATCAACATACCGTTGTCTGTATCTCAATTCAGGGTCAGTAAAGGCATCATGAACCTTACCATCCTCATCCGTTTTAGGTTGAGGTAATGGTTTTAGTGATTTTGACAATAAGGTAAAAGTCTTTACCCTCACCGAAATTTCTCCAACCTGTGTTTTAAACAACTCTCCGTCAATACCGATAAAGTCACCTAAATCCAGTAATTTTTTAAATACGTCATTATACAATGTCTTATCCTCTCCCGGACAAATTTCATCCCGGTTAAAATAAACCTGAATTCGACCTTCACTATCCTGAAGCTCAGCAAAAGAAGCCTTTCCCTGAACTTTCTTACGCATTAACCGACCGGCAATAGTTACCTGTTTACCCTCCTTATAGTTCTCCTTTATTTCACCTGACAATATATTAACAGGAAATAAGGCTGCCGGAAAGGGTTCCACACCCAAATGACGTAACTTTTCAAGTGATTCTCTTCTCTGAATCTCTTGCTCGGATAAATTGGTAAAACTCATTATTTATAAACTTTTCGACAAAGATAAATCATTTTTCGTTTTTCGGTCATTCAATGAATCATATTAAAACTAAAAATGCTAACTTTGGCCGTCTAAGTAATGAAATATGGATAAGTTAATTGCTCAGTTTTCGAATCAAATTAAAGAAGCTATTTCTATTGGGAAAGCAGTGGAATTGAACAGTCAGACTGAAATTCGAAATATAGTAGCTTGCGGTTTGGGAGGTTCAGGTATAGGCGGAAAAATTTCCAAATTACTTTTTAACGCAACCATTACAGTTCCTTTTGAAACCGTTAGCGAATACCATATACCAGGATTTGTAAATGAAAATACATTGGTTATTGCTACCTCTTACTCAGGTAATACAGAGGAAACTTTAATTGCTCTGGAAGAGTGTGAAAAAAGGAATGCTCAAATTGTAGTCATTACTTCCGGAGGAAAACTATTGGAATTGGCCATGGAAAAAAACTGGCCTCATTTTGTTTTACCTGCTGGTGAGCAACCTCGAGCCATGTTGGCTTATAGCCTGGTTCAGCAAATGTTTGTACTGAGTGGTTATGGTTTAATTGACGATTCGTTCCTTAACGAATTGGAAAATACTATTGATTTAATTGATTCTAACGAAAAGGAATTAAAGGCAGAAGCGGAGCAATTAGCTAAAAATATTCATGGTCGTATCCCTGTTATCTATTCCGACCCTACTTTTGAAGGAGTCGCCATCAGGTTCCGTCAGCAAATAAATGAAAACAGCAAAATGTTGTGCTGGAATGCTGTTATTCCTGAAATGAACCATAACGAATTGGTTGGATGGGCCGGCGGTAACGATCACATTGCCGTTATAAAATTAAACAGTGAATTTGAATATTACAGAACATCAAAGCGTTGGGATTTTTGCAAAGACAGAATTTCAAAAATAACACCAAACGTTTTCGAAATCAATGCTAAAGGAGCATCTGTAATCAGTGCGGCACTTTACCTTATTCACTTAACTGATTGGGTTAGCTACTTTATTGCTACACTTAAAAATGTTGATCCGGTTGAAGTTAATGTGATCAGCAGTCTGAAATCCGAGTTATCAAAACTTAAATAGCACGCTATTTAATACCCTACCAAGTGTTGTTGGTAATTAGAAAATAAACCTTGCTTTTTGAGTTTTTTCGCTGTGTATCAAATTTGAAATCAATACGCTTAACAATCTAAATACTGACTTATCTTCACTTGAATAAATCACCCCTTTTTTAATACAAAAGAGGCTGCCTCTTTCGAAACAGCCTCATAACCTATGAAAAAACATACTATCTAACTTCCTCGTACTTACGCTAATTTAACAAGAGTCAAACAGTAATTTCTTTAGAAGTGAAGTGAGATCCCCATGGTTAATGGAAATACCTCTTCTGTTGCTCCACTTTCAAATAGTGATAGTAAATTATAATTTGCAAATACCCCTACATCTTTATATCCAACTCTTGCTGTAGCAATAGCCTGGAACGGGTTTAAATTATACACTCCCTTATATTTTCTTTTAGATTGTTTTCCATCAACATCAAACTTCTGAACTGTTTTAGATGATAAACGAACCCCTCCAATGACACCTGCAGCAATATGGAAATTTTTGTTCTCATATTTTGACGTGTTGATATTGATCAGTAAAGGTACATTCAGGTAAGTTGCTCTTAACTGGTTTTTATTGTACTGTGTTAACGAATCAACCACTCCCCACGTACTGTCTGCATTTGCCTGAATAGAATAGTTATTCTTTAATCCATAACGTGAATGAGTTAATCCTAAACCGGTTACTAAACCAATATGATCTGTTCCAAAAGGCACTCGTTTTTCAAATAAGTTAAAGTTATAACTAAACGACTGAGCAGGATCCAGTTTTAAATAATCGGTTTCAATGCTGGTTCCTCCATTTTTATTCAATAAAATTGACGGACCAAACTCAAATCCACTCCAGTAAGTTAAATCTTTATCATCTCCTTTAGAATGTTTCCCAATGTGAAAATCATCTCCATCTGATTCGCCTGGTACCAATATGGTATCCTGAGTATCTCCGTGATCAATAATAATGAACTCTAATCCTCCAACCGTAAATCTTGTGGTATCTTCCGGTTCCTTTGTTTCTTCCTGTGCATATGAAAATGCACCTAATGTAACTCCAATTAATAGTAATATATTTTTCATGTCTTTATTTTTAAATTAAGTATTCCGAAGGTCAAAAAGTGATTGTTTGGCAGTGTGGCCTCACGTTCAAATCAATCAGGTACCAAATATCTTTTTGTCCTTCTTGTATGTATGACGGCCTTACCTTTTAAAAGTTACAGGTTAACTAAATCTATTTAAATTTTATTTTACATTGTTGATTACCAATAATTTAAATACGTGTAAAAATATGGTAAATTGCGTTTTCGACAAACAATTATTGGGAAAAGTGATGTTTTTTCCTTAAGTTACCAAGAACTGCTTATCGTCAAATATAAAGACCAATTTGTAACTCTTCCGTAATAAAAACGGTATAAGCAGCTGAAATACATCCTCTTTGATCCAAATTCAAGGAAAGAGTAAAAAATAATAAAAATGAAAACGCTCTTCATATTTGCATTTATTCTCTTATCAAATTTTATTTTTGCCCAGCCAGCTGGTTACAATTTTGGAAAGCACATTCTGATTCAATCATCTCGGGTTTCAGGTACTTCTAATTTAACTGACTTTACATTACTCGTTAATGTTACAGATCCCGACCTTAGAACTACAGCAAATGGCGGGAATGTTCAAAATGTAAATGGATACGACATTGTTTTTACCGAAGGTGATTGCTCTACCTTACTTGATCATCAAATAGAAAAGTATGATCCTGTAACAGGTGAATATGTTGTATGGGTGAGAATTCCTTCTTTATCCGCAACAACAGACTATGGTATTCATATGTATTATGGCAATTCATCCGTCAGCAGTGACCCTTCTACTGTAAATGCATGGGATTCTGATTTTGAAGGAATCTGGCATATGAACAATGACCCCAGTACTTCATTACTTACGGACTATTCAGGAAATGGTGTGAACGGTACCTCAAACGGAGGAATGACAACCAGCGATCTTGTAGCTGGTAAAATTGGTGATGCCATTGATTTTGACGGTAGCAATGATTATTTCGCACTTGCAAGTAAAAACTATACTCTTGTTAGTGAAATTACACAAATATCAATCAGTGCATGGGTCAGAACCAATTTCGTTTCTGGATCATATTCTCAAAACTGGTCAATTCTCGACTTTGACCGATCTGAATACTTTAACATGTATGTTCATGGGGATGGTCGTTTAGGGTTTTCATCCAGTCGGGGAGGTATTCATGATGGTTTTGGTGGAACATCAGGTGATTTAAATGATAATAACTGGCACCATGTAGTAGGTGTTTATGATGGTACTGATAAATTATATTATATAGATGGTCAACTTGTACTGACCGCTACTAACCCTCACGGAGGAGCAGGAATTGGAGATGGTCCTACCCGATATGGGTTTATTGGAGATGGCTCAGAGGCTACAACATTTAACGGTTCACGAAATAACATCTATTATGATGGAATGTATGATGAAATCAGGTTTACAACAGATGTCTTGTCCGCGGACAGAATTCAAACTGAATTTAACAATCAGGATTCACCATCTACTTTTTATACCGTTTCAGCTGAATTTACCGCTGCTACATTATGCATTACCTTACCGGTGGAGCTATTAAATTTTACAGTAAAACCCACCAGAAACAAAACGGTTGACCTGAACTGGAAAACAGCTTCAGAAAAGGACAATGACTATTTCACGGTAGAAAGGTCTAAAGACGGGTTAAGCTGGGAGGCATTAGAAATCATTAAAGGAGCAGGAAATACTTCAGTGCTTAGTAATTATAGTACCACAGACAGGTACCCTTATTCCGGTACTTCATACTACCGTTTAAAACAAACTGACTTTAACGGAGAATATTCGTATTCCGGTACCAGAAGCATTCTATTTGAACAGTCAATGGATAATCTTTCTATTTATCCAAACCCTACTAATGGTACAATAACAATTGACTGTAGTTTATCAGAAACAGAAGGAATCAGAGTGATCAATTCTCTGGGTCAGGACGTCACTCATCTGATCACAATGCAGGTTAACGATCAAATGAAGTTAGTCGTTGATTTATCTCATTTGAGTACCGGACTCTATCTGATTAAAGCCGGGGCAAAAATTGAAAAGGTTTATAAATTATAATTCGGGACAGATTACCTTCTTCTTTTTCTTTCAAAAGAGAAGCGTCCTACTTCAATTCGGGTTACCGCAACATCACTTGACTGATCTGTTTGCTTATAGGTTACATCCAGATTTGTGTGATTATTAATGGTATTGGTAATTGGCTTATACCGGTCTTTTAATCTTACCGGTGATTTTTTTTGTTTGGGTTTGATTTCATCATTAGTTGCCAAAGCCAAATCATTGTTATCCGGTAAAACAGGCTCAACTTTTTTGATGATGTTCAATGGTTTCTGACTATTCTGATCAGTTTTTTTACTTTTCACAGAAGCAGTATCAACAGGTGAAATTGGTGTTACCGTATTATCATTGGCCATAAACATTTCCTGAGGAACAACCTCCTCCTCAACTTTTTCCTTTTTAATCTGGTTTTGTCTTGGTTCTTCTATGTTTGGCTTCTCCTCCTGCAATTCAATAATAAACTCTTCATTACCCAAATCTTCAGGAGTTATAAATATAGTATTGGAGTCACGAGAGATATAATTTACTGTTTCAGTACTATTCCAATTAAATACAACAAACAGAATTGCTATAGCTGCCGCAATTGAAGTGACTCTGATTAAAAGTGAAATTACTTTAGTCTCTTTCTTTCTCAATGCTGAAGTGCTTCCAAATTTTTCGGCTAAATTTGGCTTAAGTACAGTAGAATTCATGGCTTTTTGCTCAAATTCCAACTGATGTTTCGAAATAAAGAAATCTACCATCTTTATTTCCTTTGCACTCAGAACACCCTCAACTTTGGCAACCAGCCAATCATTGTAATTATCTAATGAAATTGCCTGTAATGTTAACCCGGTTGCTGCTCCTTTTTTTAATCTCGAAATATCACCAAACCCATCATTAGAATTCGGTTCTAGCACAGCATGTACCATCACCTTTTCCTGATATTCCAGGTTATTCTCAGCAATAAACTGATCTACCTTTTGAACATCTTCGGCACTTAAATCTCCCTCTTGCTTGGCTACTAACCAATCGTTATAATTACTTAAACAAATTTCACTGGCCTTACAATCAAAGTATTTGAGCTCTTCTTTATCTTCAATATGTTCAGCTTCCGGCTGAATCTTAAAATCCAGGATATCGCCTTCATCCTCAATATCTGCTTTACAATCAGGATTTGCTTCAAAAAAAGAAAATAACAACGAAGTCTCAGCATCACTCAAATTTCCCTCTAAGTAATCCAGATAAAATGCTTCGTAGTTATTTTTTGTAATCTTTTCCATCTACTCCAGTACAGCTTCAACACTGACTAATATTTGTTTTAATTTTTTTCGTCCTCTAAATATATATACCTTTACCTGGCTCTCTGTCAAATTGGTAATCTCCCCTATTTCAGCATAATCATATCCTTCATAATCTCTCAACAAAATAACTGTTCTTTGAATCTCCGGTAGCTGATCCAGCGCATTATGTAATATGGTTTGTAAATCCATATTCTTAACCGGACTTTCAGATTTGTAGTAATCAATTTTGTCAACATCATCCTGAAATTTTTCCTTCCTTACCACATCAATTAAGCGATTATAGGCTGTGGTAAACAAGTATGACTTTACTTTTTCAGCGTTAATAGTATCTCTTTTTATCCAAACTTTTTCAAACGTATCCTGTACAACATCTCTTGAAACATCCTGATTTTTAAGATGCTTTAAAACAAACCGATAAATATTATCAGCATATTTGTCAACAGCGTTATTGTACTCGTTTATTGTCATTTTTTCATTAGGTTGTCTGTAAGACGCATCAACCTCCTTAAAGTTACAGGTAAATTTAAATTATGTATAAAAATACTAAATTTAACCACAAATTTTTTATTATGAGAGTCCTTTCTTTACTCTGTTTTCTCACTGTTTTACCGGCTTTAGCACAAAATCGACTGGATTTAAAAAAAATTATGGCGGGAAACGAATTTATTGGTCATCAACCTGAAAAAATAGTATGGGCACCTGACAATAAAACTGTTTTCTTTAAATGGAATCATGAGAATAATATCATAGCACCTTATTACAGCGCATCAATTTCCAATCCTGAACCTAAAAAGATAGATAGCGAAAATCAACATTTATTACCAATCAATGGGTTCCATACGAATGAGAGAAATACAATTCGTTTTTTTCAGTCAGGTTATGACTTGTACCAATGGTATAAGGGAGAAGCTGCTTTAATATACCGAAGTCAATCACATTATCAGGTTGAAAAGATAATAGATGATCACTCTCTGATTTTACGAGTTGGCAAAGCCTACTATTTATGGAACAGAACCAAAAACTCATTTATTGAAATACTTAGTTTTAAATCGGAAGGGGAAGCTGAGGACGAAAAAGAATTGAGTTATTTAGAAAAGCAGCAAACAGAGCTATTTGAATACATTAAACTGGGTGAACAAAAGGAAGAAGCTTATGCTAAACACCATAAGGCAAACCAACAAAAATCGGTTCCAAATCATTTTCGGGATGGGTACACCCTGGGGCAGATTGCATTTAATAATCAAACCAGTTATGCCGTTTATCGATTAGACCGGTATCCTAAATCTGAGCCAACCGAAATTCAACACTTTATCACCTCATCCGGTTATCTTGAAACCAAGAAAGCAAGAAGCAAAGTTGGAAAGGAAGACCCTGATCATTCTCTTTTTATAATGGATTTAAAATCGGGACAGTCAAAAAAAATCTCTATAGACAATCTTCCCGGTATTAAAAAAGCACCTGAATATTTGGCATTATACGATTTAAACTTTAATCGGGATTTGACAGCACCAAAGTCGGTAATAATGACTCAAATTATTTTTAATAATGAAGGTGAAAAAGCACTGATTGAAATTAAATCATACGACAATAAAGACCGTTGGGTCTGCATTTTAGACATGGTTTCACAGTCTCTAAAATGTATTGATCACCAACATGATGAGGCCTGGATAGGAGGTCCGGGAATTTCAGGTTGGAATATGATTCCTGGTAATATGGGATGGATTCCCAATTCGAATCGTTTTTATTTTCAATCTGAGGAAACAGGATATTCACACCTTTATTTGTACGACCTTGACACGAAAGTAAAACAACAGTTAACAGACGGACAATTTGAAATCCATAAGGCAAGCATTTCAAAAAATGGTAAAACCTTTTACATTACAGCCAATAAAACACATCCCGGAAACCGTGGTTTCTATCATTTGGACATTGAATCAAAATCCTGGACCCCTCTATTTGAAAAAAACGGAAACTACGAAGTGAGCATATCACCGGATGAAAAATCTTTAGCCATCAGATACTCCAGTCAAAATCAACCCTGGGAGCTTTTTTTGACAGACAATAAACCAAATTCAAAATTAACTCAGGTCACACATTCAACTACTGCAGAATTCCAGACATACCAATGGAGGACACCGGACCTCATTAATCTGAACGCAAAACAAATTGATGCCCGGCCGGTTTATGCAAGGATTTATCGTCCAAAACCCGAACTAAAGAATGGGGCAGCCATCCAATTTGTGCATGGTGCTGGTTACCTGCAAAATGCTCATTTTTGGTGGAGCACTTACTACAGAGAATATATGTTCCATAACCTGTTATGTGATTTAGGTTATACTGTAATTGATATTGATTATCATGCCAGCAAAGGTTATGGAAGAGATTTCAGAACTTCTATTTACAGACATATGGGAGGTGCTGATTTAGATGATCAAATCCTTGGGCGGAACTACCTGATTAAAAACGAAGATATCAACCCTGAAAAAATTGGTATTTACGGAGGATCTTACGGTGGTTTTATCACCATTATGGCTTTGCTCACCAAACCAGGACAATTTAAATGTGGAGCAGCCATCAGGTCGGTAACCGATTGGGCGCATTATAATCATGCATATACCAGTAATATTTTAAATACCCCTCAAACTGATAGCATTGCATTTCGTCAAAGCTCTCCGATCTACTTTGCTGATCAACTTGAAGATGAGCTTTTAATTTTACATGGTATGGTAGATGATAATGTTCAATTTCAAGACGTTGTTCGACTTAATCAACGCTTTATTGAATTGGGTAAAACCAATTTTACAATGGCGCTCTATCCTGTGGAACCGCATGGATTTAAACAAACCAGCAGTTGGGTTGACGAGTATACCCGTATCCTCAACTTGTTTAACCATGAATTATTAGGCAAGAACTAAGCAAAATAAGTATCTTTACACCAAAAACCGACTACTATGGGAATGACCAATAATGATATCTTTAAAAAGCTACGGGTAGCACATAAACTGACCAATAAAGATATTGTAGAAATTTGCAAATTAGTGGATTTTAAAGTGACCGAAAGTGAACTCGGCGCTTTTTTCAGAAAAGAAGGTCATCCTAAATACCGTAACTGCGGGGATCAGATTTTAAGAAACTTTTTAAACGGATTGGTGGTTCATTTACGTGGCCCAATGCCTGATAAACGGAATCAGGAAAAAGAATAATTCATATTCTACATTTAGTCTTGGCTCAGCCGAGACACTCGATCTGACATTTTGCCTTTATAACAAAATTCTGAAAAATTAAAATAGTGCACCGTCATTTTATTATCCATAAGCCTGATGGCTATTTGTCACAGTTCATTAATAATGAAAGGCGAAAAAAAAATAAGAAATTATTGGGAGAATTATTCGACTTCCCTGAAAACACCATGTCTATTGGACGACTGGATGCAGATTCAGAAGGGCTTTTATTGTTAACTACTGATGGTAAAGTCAGTGAAAGAGTAAGGAGCAAAAAAGTTGAAAAAGAGTATTATATTCAGGTTGATGGTATAGCTAACGAAGAAGCTGTCCAAAAACTGGAAGAAGGCGTTGAAATTGGCATTCATGGTAAAAAGTATATGACCTTGCCTTGTAAAGCAAGGTTATTGGAAACTCCTCCTGACTTAATGCCCAGAACGAAAAGAATCAGAGACGATCGACACGGACCAACCAGTTGGATTTCAATTACAATTACCGAAGGTAAGTTCAGACAGGTCAGGAAAATGTCAGCTGCTGTTGGCTTGCCCACCTTGCGCCTGATCAGGGTAAGAATCGGACATATTTATTTAGGTGATATGAAACCGGGTGAAGTGGTTGAGAAGGAGGATTTGATGTTCGGGTAAGCTTTCTATACTCTCACTCCAATTACAAGGACATCATCCACCTGTTCCAGATCCCCTTTCCATTGGGAAAATGATTCAACCAAAACCTTTTTTTGTTCCTGCATTGGAAGATTCGCTACTTCAAGTAATAGGTTCCTAAACTTCCTGTAATTATATTTTTTCCCTTTTGGTCCACCAAACTGATCGGCATAACCATCAGTAAATACGTAAATCATATCTCCCTTCCGGATACCTACTTTATGATTCGTGAACGGTTTTAAAGCCCCCTCAGATTGATACCCTATCGGTTGTTTGTCCCCTTTTATTTCATAAAGGTTGTATTCATCATTTTCAGCTTTAGCCGGAACGTCTTCTATTACTTCTTCTTTTTTACGAACTATATAAACCGGATTTTTAGCTCCTGCAAACTGAAGTTCACCTGCATCTACACCTAAAGCACACAATGCAATATCCATCCCGTCTCTGACAATCCCTTCCTTGGCGTTTTGTTTCAAAGTCTTACTCACACCCTCGTTTAAAAAACTAAGTGCTTCTGCAGGTGATTTTACCTGTTTTTCAGTAATGGTTTGAGTTAACAAGTTATTGCCCACAATACTCATAAAAGCACCTGGTACACCATGGCCGGTACAATCAATTGCAGCAAATATGGTATACAATTCTTTTGTATCTGTTTCCACTGACTCTATGAAATAAAAATCTCCACTCACCACATCTTTGGGCTTATAAAACACAAAAGAATCAGGTAATAATTTTGAAACACGTTCATCCGAAGGTAAAATAGCCTCCTGAATCCGCTTGGCATATTTGATACTACTTAAAATTTCTTCATTGATAATTGACAGCTCCTCTTTTTGATGTTCAATTTCAGCCGTTCGCTCCTTAACCTGGCGTTCTAACCTGATATTACTTTCGTCCATCAATGCATTTTTCTCTTCCAGATTTTTAAGTGCCCTGGCCTGTGCCTCTTCTTTATCCTGCTGCAGTTCCTTATATTTATAGGACATGGCAATACTCAAAATAACGAATTCTAAAACCGAACTAATTTTTAATGCATTGTGGGTAATAACTGAATTTTGGATAATATTGAAATTTCCTAAAATAAAAATGATGGCACCTGCAATCAGCACAGCAAAAGCTACCGTAAAGTATATATCCACTTTTACTTTTTTAGCCCGGAGATAGAAAATTGATGTTACTGCCAAAACAATACTGATTAAACTGGAAACGTTAATCATAGGATAGGAAACTACATGTAATTTTCCCGGCAGATATATAAAAACAAAACTGATTAAAGTAAATGCCCCTGCAACAATAAATGCTTTCCTGAATCCTCTTTGGGTTTTGTTAAGATTCAGGAATTTATTGATGTAAATTAACATGAAAATAACCGCTGCAGCACCAACACTTGGTGGAAATCGGTTGACCAGATAATCACTATTTGAAAAGAAATGATGATGTGAATATCCATCAAGGGAAAATTGCAATAACCCCTGGAAAAATACATACAGAATATAATAAAGAAATGTACTATCCTTTAAAAGCAGGAAGAAGAAAAAATAAATGACAATAATTAAACTGACCAATCCGTAATAAAACCCATTTTTAAACTGATCTTTATAATCCTGTTCAAAAAAGGCTTTGGTATCATGAATTTTGACTGACAATGTAATTCCTTCACCCCCACTGATAATGGCTAAAACATAAGTCTGTGTTTCCCCTTTTTTGATCTTAAGTGGAAACAGGTTTTTTCGGTGTTTAATCTCTTTTTGATAATACGAAAAGTCATCACCGTTTTTCAATGTCCTGACGACTTTATTATCTTCAATTTGATAAAAGAACACTTTATCTGTGATAGTCCTTGCAGCTTCCAGATACAATTGCGAGAAATCGGTTTGATTGGTTACTGAAAATTTAATCCAAAATCTGGAAGTAGTAAACCGGATGGTTTTATTTTCATCACTGAGTTGATATACATGATTTGTGTCTGACCCTTCAAGAAAATCCTCCAAAGTCATTTCTTGCGTCTTGTCTTCAATAATTTTAACCTGCTTTGAAAGTGAAACACCTAAGTTTTCAGGGGTTAAAATAATGTGATTATCCTCCTGTCCAAATAATAAAATTTGAATAAAAAGAACCAATATAAAGGCGAGGTACTTCATCAAGCTAAAGATAAGTATTTATTTGTTTTTGCTACTGATTTGATTCAAAAGCGCAATTATAACTTTATATTTGGTTTACTCTAAATTGAAATTATTTATCAATATGGAATTTGAGGAGGAAAAATACCTGATCAGACTTAAAGAGGCAATAGATAACTATTATCCAATATCTGAAAAATCCTGGTTGTCATTGCAAAATATCTCTAATTTTCAAACCGTCAAAAAAGGCGATTTCCTGTTAAGGTCCGGAAAAATTGCAAAAAGTATGCACTTTCTTTGTCAGGGCATTTTACGTGCCTCGTTTGGAGACGACCTGGGCAATGTTTACACCAAGAATATTTTTTTAGAAGGTGACTTTCCGGCATCCAAAGTATCATTACTTCAAAATACACCCTCATCATTCTCCATTGAGGCTCTGGAAACATCAATTGTATTGAGCATAAACTTTAAAAAATATAAGACCCTTATTGAAGAATATGTCGATTTAAAGAACTTTTATATCTCCTATATCGAACAAAACTGGATCATTAAAAAGGAGAAAAGAGAAGTTTCTTTAGTGATGGAAAATGCTACAGACAGATATCTGGAACTCATACACAGACATCCCAACCTCGAAGAAAGAGTAGCCCAACACTATATTGCTTCCCATCTGGGCATTACCCCTACTCAATTAAGCAGAATAAGGAGAGAATTAAAAAAATAGATCTATCAACATATGTAAATGCGCAGGTGTTCTGCCTGTTTTAATTTTGCATTATGAATCATTTCATTTTATCTGGCCTTGCATTTCTGGGTGGTGTATTATTAACCGTTCAGGGTGGGCTAAATGCGCAATTAGGTGTACTTTTAAAAAGTCCCTTGTTAGCCTCTGTTATTGCTTTTTTTAGTAGTACGTTTTTTGCTCTGATTATAGCACTATTATTTGTAAAGAATCTGCCGGGTCTTGTTCAAATTAAAGCAATTCCCCTTTATTATTGGTTTGCAGGCGGTTTCTTTAGCGTTGCAGGAATCAGCCTATACTACTACACAATTCCTAAACTAGGTGTATCAACCATGATTTCATTTGGGTTGTGTGGTCAACTTATTTTTGCCGTGGTAGCCGGACATTTTGGATGGTTTAGTATGCCAATAGAGCCACTTACTATTAAACGAACACTTGGTGTACTTGCCATGATCACCGGAATTCTATTAATTAATCTTAAATAGCTATGCATTTAACACATTTAAATATTGAAAATTTAACCTCTCTTTGGCAAAATGCCAGTCTACCTTATGGTTCTCCAAATGTTTCAGATCACTATACGTATTGTTATATTAAAGATTCTAACTGGCCAAACCGACTGTGGTTTAATCAGGATATTGATGAGTCTGTTGTAACTGAAGCCCGATTACTGATTCAAGAACAACATCCTGATCTTATAATTCCATATTGGGATATTCATAATAGTAACTCATTTGAAATAATGGAACAGAACCAGTTTAAAAAGATTTTTGAACAAATTGGGATGTCGCTTAAACCCGTTCAAATGTTTGATCAATCTCCTATATTATCGATCAAACTTGTTCCAACACAGGCTCAGGCCACTTCATGGTCAAAGCTGTTCCAGGCTGCTTTTGGTTATCATATTAATTCTGATATTCTTTTAAAATCACATCAGGATATTGATTACTTTATTGTTTATGATAAAGAAAAACCTGTCGGAACTGTAATTACACATCAAACAGGCCAGGTATTAGGTATTCATGCGCTTGGCATTATACCTCAACACCGTCGAAAAGGCTATGCTGAACAAATCATGAAAGCATTAATTAATGAAGCTTCTTTAAACAACCAATTAGTCACACTGCAGGCATCCAATATGGGCAAACACTTGTATCTAAAACTGGGATTTACCGAGCAGTTTATAATCAAAAATTATATTGCGGAACCTTGATATTAGTTTAAGAATTTTAACAAATAACTTTTATTTTATTCTCTATATTTGATTTACCAGTAAAACTATGACTGAATGAAATCTTTGGTTCTAATCTTGACTTCGTGCTTTTTGATTGTCTCTGGTAAAGGGGAAAAGACTATCGAACAATTTACCCAAACACAACTAAATACCTATCATAAAATTAAACCCGATCAATCACAGTACTTTACCAGCCCCCTTGAACAGTTTAAGTTGCATAACAAAAAAACACACCTGACTTTAAAGGAGAAAACAAGCCATTCAAATAAAAACAGCTATAATAAAACAGTATATACCAGAATTAATATCTGGCAATTTGATTTTACAAGTGAGGAAAAATGTGAACAAGCCATAGATTCTCTGTTGACTTGCTTCCCTAATGATTGTGCTAAAATTCAGAAACAGGTTGACCAAAATCTTAAAATTACACCATCCATCTGGATCATGGCCGACCAAAATATTTATATTGCTAAAATAGCTTGTGAACATGCTGATGAAAAATGGATAAAGTTTAAACGAGATTTTGCGGCGACATTTGCTGATGATAAAAACCATATTATTTTAACTGAATGTGGTAAACTAATATGGACTACAAAGGAAAAAATTGTAAATACGTAGTAAGAGGGAAAATTCCATTACGGTACCTATTCGAAAATACCCAAAGATGTCATGCTATCAAAACTTGAAATAAAAGACAAAACTGACCCGACGGACGGCATTAAAATTGCGCCTTTCAGGAAAAATATCAGGAATACCTCACCACATAAGCATAATAATTATTTTGAAGTAGTCTATTTAATTAAAGGGAGTGGTTCACACACCATTGATACAAAGCGATACGATATACTAACACCAATAGTATTTACGATCCGAAGAGAACAAATTCATTTTTGGAATATTGACTCAGAACCTGAAGGCTATGTTTTGATCATAAAAAAATCGTTTATTGATAATTGCCTGGACAGAGATATCAAGGTTCTGATCTCAGAATTAAGTTCGCAAACCTGTCTTTTTCCGGATGATGATGCGATAGTTGAAATATTTAACATTTTGGCCCGGGAATACCAGAGTAAAACTGCGAAGCAACAACCAATTATTGAAGGACTACTAAAGGCATTATTGGCAAAACTCCTCGAATCTACCAAACCTGACTTTTCATTAAATGTAAATAATAACCTGTTTCAACAATTTATCGAGTTATTGAATCAGGAAGAAAAACTGATTAATAGTGTAGCTCAATATGCTGATGATTTAAATACAACTCCTCAAAATTTGAATGCCATTTGCAGGAAGGAAGTCCAACAATCCGCAACTGAAATACTTTCAGAACGCATTATTAATGAAGCAAAGCGGCTATTACTCTATACCGACCTTAATATCAATGAGATTTCATTAAAACTCAATTTTAAAGATAATTCCCATTTCACCAAATATTTCAAAAGACATACTCAAACATCCCCAAATCAATTTCGTAAACAAGCATTTTAGATACCATTCATTTTTCAAATAGACCACAAAAGTGAAATACTATTGTATACTTTTGTTGCTTTAATGACAAAAGTGTATCAAATGAAAGTCATACTTGTAATTGTTAGTTTATTTTTATTGACTGCCTGCAATGACATTGAGCAGGGAAAGTGGATAACCGGAACGGAAAAGGAACAATTGGCACATATTGAAAACCAATTCAGGGGATTTGATATGGCTATGGTTGAAACCGGTTATCGTTACCAGGAACTTTATTGGGCAGGGCAGGATAAAAATTGGGGCTATGCCACTTACCAGGTTGATAAAATAAAAAAAACCATTGAGAATGGATTGGTACGCCGACCAAAACGAAAACAGTCGGCACAACAATTTCTGAATATCGTTCTTCCTGAAATGAAGCAGGCAATTGCAAAAAAAGATACCGTAATTTTTAATTTAAATTTTGACAGGTTAACCAACAGTTGCATAAACTGTCACGCCATGGAGGGTGTTCCTTCGTTCATTGTCACAAAACCTGTTAACCGTCAATCTCCAATACAACTATAATGAATAAAAATTTAAAAGAAGTAGCAATGTTGTTCTTTAAACTGGGAAGTATTGCCTTTGGTGGCCCTGCTGCCCATATTGCTATGATGGAAGACGAAGTGGTAAAGAAAAGAAAGTGGATGACACAGCAACATTTTCTTGATCTTGTTGGTGCCACCAATTTAATCCCAGGTCCAAACTCAACTGAAATGACCATGCACTGTGGGCACGAAAGGGCAGGATGGAAAGGTTTAATTGTAGCAGGAGCTTGTTTCGTTTTTCCTGCAGTTATTATTACCATGTTTCTGGCATGGCTTTATCAGGAATATGGACAATTACCAAATGTAGAACCTTTTATTTATGGTATTAAGCCTGCGGTAATTGCTATTATTATTGGTGCAGCCTACCGCCTGGGTAAAAAGGCACTGAAAAGTGTGGAACTTGGGGTTTTAGGAGCGCTTACCTTAACTGCTTGTTTACTTGGTGTGCACGAAATCATAGCCCTGTTTTCTTGTGGTTTATTAGGGTTATTGCTTTATTTTATCCGGAATCAAAACAATACTTTAAACAGTTTTAGTCCAATTATAATACTTCAGGTTGGAACGCTTAAAGTGCTCTGGACTTTCTTTAAAGTTGGTGCATTACTCTATGGAAGCGGTTATGTTTTATTTGCCTATTTAGATGCAGAGTTAGTAAGTACAGGTATACTAACCAGACAAGAACTGATGGATGCTGTAGCTGTAGGGCAATTTACACCTGGTCCTGTTTTATCAACAGCTACTTTTATTGGTTGGCAACTCAATGGATTTTGGGGAGCTATTGCAGCAACAATTGGTATTTTTCTTCCCTCATTTATTTTTGTGGCTATCCTGAATCCATTAATCCCTAAAATGAGAAAATCAAAAGTTATTTCTGCATTCCTTGACGCTGTTAATATAGCGGCTGTTGCGGTAATAGCTGCAGTATGTATCGAAATGGGAAAAGATACCCTTACTGATTGGCGAACAATCTTAATTGCTGTACTCAGTATAGTTACCGTTTTCGTTTTTAAAAAAATGAATAGTGCATTTATCGTTATTGGTGGCTCTTTGTTGGGATATTTATTGATGCTGATATAATAGACGAACAAGCTTACTCATCCTCTAATTTTTTAGACAAGCATTGAAATTTTTTTACACTTCCCTGGTGTCATGAACTCAAGATATGGTGTTACACCTTTGGATTACTGTTCAAGGGATTTATTAATGACTGTTCTTAAAACCTGTATCCAATATTAAATTGAAAGGCAAAGTTTAGATTGAAATTATCAAAAAGATCCTTTTCCGCAAAACTGGTATAAGGAGTTTCAGATTTTTTATCGTAAGTAAATAAACCCGCACTTATATTGGTACCCATATAGGCATTTTTAAAAGGACTGATTTGAAATCCATACCCCCCATTTAAAAAAAGGTAGTTATATGTTGTAGGGTAGAAAGTTTTCCGTGGGTTATGAATATAAGAAAGACGACTAATCAGGTACATACTGAACTTCTGATCAACACCATTAGGAAAGTACTTGTAGTTCAATTCACCACTATAAATGTTCTGATCTGAACGGATAAACGGATGAATCCCAAACCCCAGCTCAAACTGGCTCTTCCCTTTCAGGAAGGTTAAACTAGGCACCAATCGTATAGGATAAACTTCTCCGTTTACACTTGAATTTAAAGCAAACCCTATTCTACTGGTCGCATTATCTGTTTGAGCGTGACCGCAAAAGCAAATTAAACCGATAATAATTACTAAAATTTTATGCATCATATTATGAATTTTCCTTTTCAAGAATTTTGTTTATTCTTTCATATAATCCTTCTAACTCAGTCCAAAACAATCCATTATAACTTGTACTTACAAACTGAATAACAATTGCATCAATATCACTATTATATCTTGCAATACTGGTGTATCCGGGCGCCCAGCCAGTATGCTCATATTCGTATACAGAAGAATAAATCTCCTGCTCCTCTTTGTCAAATAATGTACCGTCAATTAGGGCGCGAAGAAAGGTTCCTACGTCTTCCGCGGTCGCTATCATTGAACCACCGGGACGGGTCAGTTCAACAGATTTTAAATCCTGGTCATACCCCTTATAATATCCGCTCATGACATTGTTTGAATCTACTTCACTATACAAACTATAAGTATTAAATAATCCCAATGGAGCCAGTATTTCGTTCCTAATATATTCATGGTGAGAATAGCCCAGTGTCCGATCTAAAATTTCTCCTATCAAGAGGTAATTGGTATTTGAATATCGATACTTTTCATTTGGTTGAAAATCCGCTGGTTCATCAAAAATTAGCGAAGCTGTTTCCAAATATGTTTCATTAGGGTCTCTGTTTTCCAGATCCGGATGATAGATGTATTCCGGAATACCACTCCTATGCTGAAGTAGCATTTCCAGCGTAATTTCATTTGCATAATCAATTTTACCTGTTATCTCAGGAATTAAAGTTTCAAGTGTACTGTTTAGTGACAAGTTTCCACTGGCAGTTAATTTTGTTGTAGCAGCAGCAATGTAAAGTTTACTGATACTGGCAATTTTAAACAACGCATGTGGATCCGTTGGTGTTTGAGTCTCTCTGTTTTTCCATCCGGCACTGTAGAAAGATTTAGTACCCCCCTGATTGACGTAAACAATAATTCCGTCAAACCCGTGCTCAATACTCCTCTCCAATTCTGACTCAATAGAACCAAGAGGAAGTCGTATGTCTTTTTGACAACCGACAACTGTCAAAATCAAACCGGTAATTGCGACAAATCTCCTAAACATAAACTGTTTTTTTCTTCTATCAATCATCCTGAGCCCTGCGCAATATTCGTGCCTAATACAATTTTTTTGATGGTTTATTCAATAGGTAGTTGATAAAAAAGACAATGAGCTGAACTTTTTGTCTACCTGAATTAACTATTGCTTCACAAACTTCTTTATAACCTCATTACCTGAAATATTGAAATGAATCATATATATGCCTGCCTTCAGCTTACTGACATCACGGTTTGTTATATTTCCTTCAGTAATTACAAAAGAATCCACACGCTGCCCGGTCACGTTAAGAATATCAGCGGTAATGGTTTCTCCGGGATGAGGTAGCATGATATTAAGTGTATTTTGAGCAGGGGAAGGAAAAACCTGTATGTCTGAAGCCTCCAGATCATCAATACCAAGCGATCCCGCAACACCATAATAAGTCAAAATCACACTATCTGATGGATTGGACGATTCCCATAATTTAACTTTCATATACCCCGAACCTGCAACATCATTCGGGTTAAAATGTGTATTCAGATAACTGGTACCAACAGGTAGTTCGAAGCTTTCACTTGTAACACCCACCGGATGACATTCAAATGGATCACAATTAGATGTAGTCCAACCCACAGGTACTGATTCTTCAATGCGCTCCCAGTTCAGGGTAAATGTTGATCCAAGATTATTGTATAGATCAATGTCTCCATAGAAAGTATTGTCTGTAGCCAGCCCATAGAGCGTGGTATCCAAAGCTTCAGTAGTAAAATTTTGAGCCTGAACTGTAAGACAAGTAAGCGCAAAAATGGAAATTACAATCTTTTTCATCATCATGTGGATTAAATTGTTAACTAATATACCAATAAATTTTGGTGCAAACCAGTTGTTGGACGGTGATTAACGTAAATGGTAGTTCACTTCAATCCACAACCACCCTTAGGAATCATTAATTAAAGTGTAAATATCAGATATACCAGAAAGGCTGAACTTATAACAAACCCAAGCCATGCTGAACTGTACTTAATACTCTCAATTAGTTTACGTTTTTCTGACATGTTTTCCAGAAATGAATATTTATCCATTACTACATACATACACCCAAAAATGGACCAGCTAGCGGCTGACGAAACATCAGCTACAGTCAAATACAGTAACCCGACAATGACTAATTCAAAGCCTACCAGCAGGTTCAAAATTTCCATGGTTTTCTTCATTCTAACAGACACATTCATCATCACAACAAGATAGATCTTTTAAATAAAAATTATTGTATATATATTCTCCCAGAACCTCTCCCACCTTATAGATACTAACACCACTTCTTTTAGCAATTTCTTCAGCTACAATAGCAAATCTCTGCCGGTATTTGTAAATAAAACAAAAAAGAGCAGTGCCATGTTTAACCTGAGGTCCTACCAGGAATAAGTTTTTCGTTTTTCTGGATTCATCAACATCCGTTAGCAATGGATAGCCCTCCTCAAATTCAAACATTTCTTTCACCAGTTTAAGACTTGTGTCAAATCCGGTACAATTAACAGGTTTATCATCTGATGTAAATTTTTGACCATCAATTGTCGTGACAATATATCTCGAATCCACAAATTCTACTTTTTCAACCCTGGTTTCTGGCACGTAATCAACTGTATCAGGACTTTCTTTTACCCTATCCCGTGTATATGGTGAAAGCGAATAACTGGAATCACTCTTTATCAATTCTAAATAATTAGAATTGTCAATTAACGTTACATTCTTACCCAACTTCTCTAAATTTAAAGCAGCATCAAATCCTGATTCATAACCCCCAATCACCACACTATCTTTCCCTATTACATCAGAAAAAGAACTGATTTGAGAATAATGGATACAAAGGTGCTCTCCATCAAAAGCGTTTGTTTTAGGATACTGATACTCTCCACCAGCCCATATAACAAAACGACTTCCGTAAGTTCCTTTACTGGTATCCAGGATGAAACTATCTTTTTTATCCTCTATATTCTTTACCTCCACACCAGTATTTATTTCCAACTGAAAAAATTTAGAGACCTGTTCCAGATATTGTGCATACTCAATTCCTGTAGGATGTTCTGTTAAAAGATCAAACGCAGGAGATGTATCCGGGGATATTGTGTTTAAATCAGGCATTTTAAAAAAATTACCTGTAAAAGAAGGAGATATGAATCTTGTTTCTTTGGGCCATTTCTTAAATGATGCACCAATCGAAGTTTTTTCCAGTATAGCATAACTTATTTCAAGCTTCTCTAAAAGAATACCAACTCCTATACCCGCAGGTCCGGCACCAACAATGACAACATCATAATATTCATCTATATAATGATTAACGATACTCATCTTATTATTTTCTTAATATTTAAGTGAATAAATGGAATAATAAACTTCAAATGGTGTACTTCCAATTTTCGATAATGTTAAATCGAGGCAAAAATAGGGAAATTAACAGTAAATGCAACGTTGTTGCAAATATATTAAGCTGTAAAGAACATTTAAATAATTATGGATACAAATAAATTCATAGATCCGACCTATGAACAATTATTCTTTAATATAATTTTTGATGATAAGAGAGTTCCCTTGAGCTTTGATCAAAAACATCTCAGATATACCGGATTGAAGTGTTTCTATTGTTGTGGGTAATGAGGGACTCACCTCGGCTGCGCTCGGCATAAACTTCTCGTCCCCTTAGTTTTGGGCAAAAAAAACACTTCGGTTATTTTGAACTGAAGTGCTTCTCTTTTATTGTGGGTAATGAGGGACTCGAACCCCCGACCCCCTCGGTGTAAACGAGGTGCTCTGAACCAACTGAGCTAATCACCCTTTATGTTAAATTTGCAATTCGTTTATTGCGGGTGCAAATATAAATAGATTTTTTCTTCCTGCAAGGAAATTCGAATAAAATGTTAAATTATTTTTTCTAAAATAAAAAAGCTGCCAAAAACAACTATCAGGTCATTTTTTCCGGCTCGCTCTTTTGCTGATTTTAAAGCATGCTCCGGAGATTCATAACAGGTATAATTGAGCTCATAGTGCTTGCCAAACGCTTCAAATTTCTCCCGGGTTACTGACCGATCAGAATCAAATCGGGTAAAATAATACTGCCCTGTCTTTGGAAACAATACACCATTTTCAAAATAATCTTTATCAGAGGATGAGCCATAAACACAATGTAGCCTCTCATATTCTATTGTTTCAACTTCCTTCAATAAAAGTTCTATCCCCTGTTTATTATGAGCTGCATCCACAATCACCCGTGGTGAATCTTCAACCAAGTCCAATCGTCCCTTGAAACCGGTATTTTTCTTGACCCTTTTCAGCGCGTTTAACGATTTGACATCATCAAAGTACCAGCCTTTGTTTTTCAGGATTTGAAGTGCATCCCATGCCAAACTGATATTATTTTGTTGGTAAACACCTAATAAATCTGTTTCGAATGACTTAATTTCCGGCTGATGGAGCGGGGCTTTCTTTTCTGCTGCATATTCAATGAACACATCCTTGGTTTCTTTCAGTAACTCACCTACTATTACAGGCTTCTTTTCCTTAATAATACCTGCTTTTTCACCGGCAATTTGTGTTAAAGTATCTCCCAACATTTCAGTATGATCAAGACCTATATTAGTGATTACTGATAATTCCGGGTCAATTACATTTGTGGAGTCTAACCTGCCTCCTAAACCGGTTTCAATAATCGCTATATCACATTGCTCCTTCGCAAAAATATGAAAGGCCATGGCTGTAGTAATTTCAAAAAACGAAGGATTGATATCTTCAAAGAAAGTCTTATTAGCATTAACAAATGATGTGACCTGATTTTCTTCAACCGGTAACCCATTGATCTTAATTCGTTCCCTAAAATCTTTGATATGAGGGCTTGTAAATAAGCCTACTTTATAGCCATTTTCAATGGCCATTGATGTTAAAATATGAGCTACAGACCCCTTTCCATTGGTGCCTGCTATATGTATACTTTTAAAAGAGTGATGAGGGTTAGAAAGGTGTTTCAATAGTGCATTGATATTTCCTAAACCTGGTTTATATGCTTTACTGCCTTGTTTTTGATAATTTGCCAACTGACTAAACAACCAGTTAACCACAGCTTGATAGTTCATTTACTGCTTTCTGAAAGAAAATACAACTGTCCCCACATACTGTTCCGGAGAACCCGGAATAGCTTCATATTTATACGTCTTAGCGTTTTTTTCAGCCAAATCTTTTAAATAAGCGCTACCACTGGTTGATTTTGATTCATTGAATTTTGTTCTGGTTACTTTTCCAAACTCATTCACAAATAAGTCCAGGGCAATTTTACCCTCTTCCTGCGAATTTCCGGGAACACTTCCTTTTGACAATAATTTTCGGGAGGTATTACTTGTCCCCTGACCAGGTTGATCGCCGTCTCCACCACCTCCGGTTCCGTCTCCCTGTCCGAATTTATCGCCACTACCGGTTCCTTTACCGGCATTACCTCCTCCAAAAGTAAATGCATCATCCACTTTCGGTTTATCATCTACAGTCGGTTTAGTGGTATTTGTTGATGTCTTAGAAGTTCCTTTACCGGTGGGTACAACCACCGGAGACTCTTCCTGAGTTTCGATTTCCTCGGCAGATTCCTTTACAGCTTCAGGCTCAACTTCAGCTTGTTCTTCTGCTACCTGGCCACCACCTTCATAATCTGAACCAAACTCCATTTCAATCTCAATGATTTTCTCTTCCAATGGCGGATCAGGTTGTTCCATACTCACTAATAGAAAAAACAACAACATTAATAAAATAAACACTAAAGTAACATAGAGTGCTTTTCGCTCATCTTCTTTTTTTAATGCATGTATAAATTTCATCTCTCTCCTCTTTAAATAATTTACTTCGTATACGACAATACCGGTTTCCAGCCCTTCTGTTTAGAAATTGCAATCAAGTTAAATATCGCTTCGTAAGACGCGTTTTTATCTCCTGAAATCTTCAGATTCTGGTTTGATTGTTCAGCAATTTTTTTCTCAAGCAATGGAATCAATTCATCTATAGAATAGATTTTTGATTTAGCATTATCTATAAAATACTGATTTTTTTCGTCAATTCCAACTTCTACAGTGGAATTTTCCTGAGAAGTTGAGGTTCTTTTACCACTTGGCAGATCAACAGGTAATGTATAATTCACTAATGTACTCATGATAATGAAGAATATAAGCATCAGGAATACAAGGTCAGTCATTGATGACATTCCCCCCTCGATTTTTGGTCTGTTTCTTCTTCCTAAATTCATAATTTACTCTTTAGTACAATTATTTACCTGGTTCGTTCAATAAATCCAAAAACTCTATTGAAGCCCCTTCCATAGTATGAACTACTTTATCCACTTTTGCTACCAGATAGTTATATGAGACATAAGCCATAATACCCACTACCAAACCGGCAACGGTTGTAATCATGGCTTCCATAATACCACCGGAAATGGTTGGCAACTCAATTTGAGTTTCGAATTTCATGGCATTAAACACTCTTACCATCCCTAATGTAGTTCCAAGGAATCCAATCATTGGGGCCACACCGGAAGCAGTAGCCAGTAAGCTTAAACGTTTTTCCAGCTGATATATTTCAAGCTTACCCACATTTTCTATTGAAGAGGTAATATCCTGAAGTGGTTTTCCGATTCGGGAAATTCCTTTTTCCACCATTCTGGCAGCCGGATTATTGGTTTGTCGACACAGGTCTTTTGCAGCATCAATTTTACCATCCATCAGGTAATCCTTTACCCTTACCATAAAGTCTTTTTCATCTTTCAAAGACTTATTGATGGACAAATACCGCTCAACAAAAGTATATACTGTAAAGATTGATAATACAAATAATGCAATCATCACAATAAGGTTAGTAATACTCAGCTCCCCTGTTGTGGAATCAATCCCAACAATTAAATCCAACACACTAATCTCTTCTGTTAATGTATTCATACCATTTGCAAGAGAATCACTCTGTACTGACAACCCTGCTTGTAAAAGTGTTAAAGCACCCATATATAAAGTTTTCTTTTAGTTAATAAACGGTAAACGCGATATATTGTTACATCACATATTATACCAATAGCAAAAATGCACCTGCACCTGCTATAAATCCAAGTAATGCCAACCAGGCAATATTTTTAAGATACCAGAAAAAGGAAATTTTTTCCATTCCCATAGCTACCACACCTGCAGCGGACCCAATGATCAACATTGATCCTCCTGTTCCGGCAGAATAGGCAATAAAATGCCATAACGAACTATCAGTCGCTTCCTGGAACATTCCCATACTGGCAGCCACCAACGGTACATTATCAATGATAGCTGAACCGGCACCTAACAGAATAATAAATAAATTGGTGTCCATTGTACTTTGAACAGATTCTCCGAAAGTGAAGATTAATCCGAGAGACTCTAAAGCTGCCACTGTCATCAAAATACCGAGGAAGAATAAAATTGATGGCATTTCAATTGCAGACAATGCTTTAAAAGTCGGACTATTATGTCCGTGACCTCCTGAACCATCAACTTGTATTCCTTTGGACACGTTGTGTACACTAAACTGTCTGTTACTGATCATTTCAGCTACAAGTGCCACAACACCTAATGATAACATCATTCCAACGTATGGTGGTAGGTGGGTTACGGTTTTAAAAATTGGTACAAAAATGATCATACCTAAACCAAGGTATAACATTACTGGTCCCATTTTATTGGTTTCCCCTTCTTCTTCAGGCGCATCAAACGTACCCTTAAAAGGAGATAAAAAGCTGGCAATGGTTGTTGGTATAACCATGCAAACCACAGCTGGTAAAATCAGGTATTCGATCAGTTTTACTGTTGTTACTTTTTCACCCATCCATAGCATGGTAGTGGTTACATCACCAATTGGTGACCATGCCCCACCGGCATTTGCAGCAATAATAATTAAACCTGCATACCAGATTCTTGTTTTATTATCGCTCACCAATTTTCTTAAAATGGTGATCAATACAATTGTTGCTGTCAGGTTATCGATAATTGCTGAAAGAATAAAAGCCAATACAGCTACAATCCAAAGTAAGGTTCTTTTTTTATTGGTTCTGATAAACTTTTTAATCGTTGAAAAACCATCAAAATGGTCAATAATCTCAACAATGGTCATGGCACCAACCAGGAATATTAATATTTCACAGGTTTTTCCAAAATGATGTAATAACGTTTCTTCCAGCCAGGTACCTTTAGAAATCTCTCCATGCCCATGTGAGTGTAACGGCAGGTCTTTAAAACCATCTACCATTTGATGTGCACCTGAATCAAACCAGGAAGTAAAACTACCCAGACCAAATGCCACTAATGCCCAGGCAAACGCCATCATTAATAAGGCCGGTACTAATTTATCTACTTTAAGTGAATGCTCCGTGGCAATGGCAACATACCCTAAAATAAATACGATTACAATTAAAGTTTCAAAACTCATGTCTCTATTTTTTTAAACTAATTTATTCAATGCTATCTCAAAAGCTGCTTTAGCGATATTATTTTTCTGTGAACTTTTCTCAAAAGTTTTTTCCATAGCTTCCTTGATTACGTTCGAAGTGTCCAAAAAGATACCTTCATCTGAAATTTCATTCAAATCGTAACTCATTAAGTAAGCAAAAACTCTGGCCATACCGCAATTTGAAATAAAATCAGGAATAACTGAAATCTGATTATCAGTATAATCGGCTATTGGTCCAAAAAATATTTCTGAATCAGCGAATGGTACATTTGCTCCCGCTGAAATAACTTCAAGTCCTGATTGAATCATTCTGTCAACCTGATCCTTTGTGATTAATCTCGAAGCTGCACAAGGCAAAAATATATCTGCTTCAATATCCCATATTTTATCATTTACTTCGTCGAATGATAAAAGATTTGGCGCATTTAACTCATTCCCATTTTTATTCAGGAACAGGGTTCTGATTTCTTCCAGGGAATAACCATCTGTATTGATTAGTCCACCAATACGGTCAATGATCCCAACTATTTTTGCACCATATTGCGCTAAATAATAAGCTGCAGCCGATCCAACGTTACCCCAACCCTGCACGATTACTTTTTTTCCCTCTAGGTTACCACCCCAAATGTTGTAATAATGTACAATTGATTGGGCCACACCATAACCGGTAATCATATCAGCCACTACATATTTTCTGGCAATACTAGGTGTGTAATTTTCATCTTCAATTACTTTTAACACTCCGTGTCGAAGTTGACCAATTCTATTAATTTTTTGGGCTTCACGAGGTTGGAAATGTCCATTAAATACACCCTCCTGTGGATGCCAAACACCACAATCCTCTGTAATAGGAATTACCTCATGAATTTCATCTACATTTAAATCTCCACCAGTTCCGTAATAGTGTTTCAGGAGTGGTGTTACTGCAGCATACCACCTTCTTAATACTCCCTCTTTACGAGGATCCTTCGGATCAAAATTAATTCCTGATTTTGCGCCCCCTATTTGTGGTCCGGCTACTGAAAATTTAACCTCCATGGTTTTTGCCAGGGACTCTACTTCACGTTTGTCAAGGCCTTTCCTCATTCTGGTTCCACCACCGGCAGCACCACCTCTTAAAGAGTTTATCACAACCCAACCTTCAGCTTCCGTTTCTGAATCTTTCCACTCAAATACTATCTCAGGTCGCTTGTTTTCAAATTTCTTTAGAAGATCAATCATTTTAACTAATTTAAAGCCGCTAAAATAATAAGAATTTTGGTATAATCTGTAAAATACAAGCCATATCTGTGACAAAGGTTTGCCTGTAATTGAACTAACTGTTTATCCAGTCTTTACGACTATTTTTAATCAAAAAACCGAATAAAAGTTATTGACAATAAAACATTATCTCGCAGAACCATAATTTGGCTCTGGATGGACATAACCTATACAATTATATGGATATTACCTGTTTTGGTATTGTTCGGATTGTCTTTTAGCATCCCGGCTGAACACTTTCGGGCAACCTTTTTTAGGAAACAACACCCCTATTTTTATGGTAAAAATTAAAGGTTGGTATTTACTGCTGAACCATCTTGTTCCCGGATCAAAATCTCTGAAATTTAACAAGGTTAAAACCGGTGTTTGTACAGTTGGTATAATAAACAGACCATCTCTGGGCTTATAACCCCAGCCAATACTGTAATGCAATTGTCCTACGAGTTTTTCCTGAAAATCGGTTGCTGCAGGTGTAACATAATCTGCGTCAACATTACCACCATAAATTCTGTAATCAATGTTAAGCCCAAGTGATTGGTCAATCCAGTTCCATTTACTCAATTGCCATACAGAATGTAAATCGATTCTGGCTAAAACAGAACCAAAATTGAATGTTCCTCTTATGGCATTACCTGCACTATCAGTATATTTCTCAAATCCTCCATAGTGTTTAAGTCCTAAACCGTAGTCAAAATAATGAAATACTTTGTGACGCTTTTTAAATAAATGTGCCAACCCTCCTTCAACATAATAACCGGGCAAACCTCCGGGTGTTAGATTAAAATTAGTATTGTCATCCTCATTTGTATGACCCAACAAGTAGGTTAAACCTACTGAAGCATGCCAACCTCTTGCCACATAATGACTATAAGTTTCACTGTAAATAGCATTTACCCTGTCGCTTTGACTAAACGGTGATTTACTGTTTCTTTTTTTCTGTCGTTTATTGAAATCATCCAGAATTTGTCCCTGAGCCAGTGCTGAAAAAATTACAGCCAACATTAAAAATATTACTTTGTTCATGTTTAATTCTTTTAATCTTTTCTCCAGTGTTCCTGGTACTTTGAATCCATAAATCTTCGCCTTTCCCGAACCGGTTTTGGTTTACTATAAGCAGAAGCGATTTTCCAGATTACAATACCAGCCACTAAAACAAAGAATGCACGTATCATTAACTGTGTGACAGTAAATAAATCACCAGCTTTCCCATTAAGGACTTCTAAAACTAATTCTGCGGAATATGTATTATCCATTTATTTTAATTCCTTCTTCGAGTATTTCTCCGAATTTAAAAACGTCTTCGTACGAGTTATATAACGGTACAGGTGCAATTCGTATCACATTTGGCTCTCTCCAATCTGCAATTACTCCTTTTTTAGTAATAAAATCAAACAGGCTTTTACCCATTCCATGTGCTAATATAGACAATTGTGCCCCTCTTTTACTTTTGTCTTTTGGTGTAATGATTTCCAGGTTGCAGATTGCTTTATTTCGCTCTGAAATATCGTTTACTATAAATTCAAGATAGGCTGTTAAATCATCTCTTTTCTCTACTAATCTGTCCATACCTACTTCATCAAAAATATCGAGTGAAGCCAGATGGGCTGCCATTCCTAAAACCGGTGCATTACTGAGCTGCCATCCTTCAGCTCCTTTCATAGGGTTAAACCCTGGTTCCATTAAAAATCGTGTTTCCTTATCGTAACCCCACCAGCCGGCAAACCTTGGTAAATCCGGGTTATATTCATGCCTTTCATGAACAAACATTCCTGATACTCCTCCAGGACTTGAATTTAAGTATTTATATGAGCACCAGGCAGCAAAGTCGACTCCCCAATCGTGTAATTTCACTGCAATATTACCGGCAGCATGTGCTAAATCAAAACCTACAACAGCCCCTGCATCATGACCTGCTTTGGTGATGGTTTCCATATCGAATAATTGACCTGTGTAATAGTTTACACCACCAATCATAATCATAGCAATCTCATCTCCATGAGTCGCAATCGCCGATAAAATATCTTCCTCGTTAATAGTATGTTCTCCATCTCGCGGTCCAATTTCAATGATCGCTTCTTCAGGTGCATAACCATGAAATTTTGCCTGACTTTCAAGTGCATATTGATCAGAAGGAAATGCTTTTTGCTCGCATAATATTTTATAACGCGTTTTTGTCGGACGATAAAAGGATACCATCAATAAATGCAAATTGGTTGTCAAACTATGCGTAACGACAACCTCCGAAGGCAAAGCGCCAACAATCCTTGCTGTTTTCTCAGTTAAATACTCATGATACTTAAACCAAGGCTTTTCTGCAAG
Source organism: Putridiphycobacter sp. (assembly GCA_965230195.1). Taxonomy (GTDB): domain Bacteria; phylum Bacteroidota; class Bacteroidia; order Flavobacteriales_D; family Crocinitomicaceae; genus Putridiphycobacter. The sequence goes on along the minus strand of OZ245997.1, from coordinate 6,465,689 downwards.
AAAATGTCCTTCAACACCCCAATCTTTCCAGGCATCTAATTCTTTTTCAATATACCCTTTAGTAGTTTTAGGTTGCAACCCAAGTGAATTACCCGTAAAGTATACTGTTTCAATACCGTTGATTACAGGAATGTAGAACTGATCCCGATATTTATTCAGTGTATCATTAGCATCTTTTTCTTTTGCAAATTCAAGTGATCTGGTATAGGTTGTCATAGTATTAATCTGATTATTGCCCCAAAAATAACTTTTTTACTGGTAAAGTCGGAAGCAATACGGAAAAGATTATTGTCTCATTTATCGACAGTACCTAACCAGTCACTTATTATTTATTTTTAATGTTGAATAATTAATTTTCCGGTAATCACTCTGTTTGAAATGTCAAGGACTTCCAAATAGTAAAACCCCGACCCCAGATGACCAATCTCAAGGTATGACTGGTCAGAAGAAAAAAACTGGTCCTTCATCACGATTTTTCCCACACTATTTTTGAGTATAACTTTTTGAATAGGTATCTCTATCATCTTATCTGCAGTGGTTAAACTGAATGTTACCTGTACATCTGCCGGATTGGGATAAATATTTAGTGAGAGTTCATTGATGGACAATTTATGATAATCCACCACCTTATTTGAAACGGTATTTGTATAAATATAATCGTTATAATCAAACTGAATACAGGCTGTATTAGTGATGATTGTATGATGTGGCAAACCGGCCATTGGCAGGATGCTGAACTTTACGAATCCCTGACTCAAAATCGGATTTTCAGTTGAATCAGGCAAATAAATATCATTGATAAACCACGTAATTGTCCGGCCTTCAATTCGGTATTCAAAATCGTGAGAATTTCCCTCAAATTGTATAGTATTAATATCAAGATATGGCGACAGGGTATCCATGATAATGACTCTCGAAGCATAATAATTACCAACATTTTGAAATCTGATTTTATAGTGCAAACGATCATGATGGCTGACTTTAGCAATGCCATCAGGCACTGATGGAGACACTAATTTATCATTTGGATCGACAGAACCAACAATCGTTCCTGATTCCAGGGCAGTATTATCTTGAATGGCACAATCCCCCTCAACGGTGGTAATTGCCGTCTTAATCAATAATGTTTTTCCTAGATCTGCATATAGATCAACGGAATCAATAACTGTAATAACACCTTGTTCGAAAGCAGTGACTGTATCCAATTGCCAGATATATAGTACAGTTGAATCCTTTAACTCTGTGGAAGTCCAAGGTATGCTTGACGAAATCGGTACAATTTCCTCAGGTATTTCGAGACTTAAATCTACAGCACTTGCTTTCAATGCTGTTTGGTTTTCATATTGAATTACAATTTGGTTTTTAAAGCCTCTCCGTAATGCAGTGGAACCAGACCTCACTGTCAGATCTGGTAATTGACAGGAGCTAATCAATCCAAAATCTAATCCAGACGTATCATCATTAGTTAAAATAATCGAATGTGATGTTGTACAGGATGTTGTCCAATTAGCATCTGTTTGAATAATCAAATCATATGCTCCATCTTCAAGGTAAGTACTATAATTTCCATTTAAATCAGTGGTAGTATATCTGGGGCCCGGTAAAATTTTAACCAGTCTGTGTGGTAAAATGGCTTCACCCGAATCAAGCTGACAGTTTTGATTCATATCTTCGAATACAGTTCCTGAGATTAGATTCCCTATTGGCTCTGTTACTGTATTACAGCCTCCTACCGCCCACTGACCAAAATATTGTTTCTGACCGGAAGGCCACTCAATAATTACGGAGTCCGCAAGGGAAGCTTCATGCATTCCAAAAATCACTTTTAAGCTATTTTGACTTCCTGCCCCTCCACCGGTTTGGGCACTAATTTCTTTTACCTGCCAGGTAGATATTCCCTGAATATCAGCCAGAACTTTTATGCGTGCTCCAATAGCACTGGCATTAGAAGTGGTTCCTATCAGGTTAAAGCATAAATAGTTATTGCAATTCCCTCTGGTATTTTCGAAAACCTGCTCTTTCTCATTATTGCGGTTACCAACAATCAGGTCCAGATCACCATCATTATCGTAATCGGACCAGGCATTGGGATATGAATTTCCCAAAATGTCACTCAAAGGCGTATTCGGCTTAGAGAATGTCGCATCTCCATTGTTGAGATACAATATACTTGAATCGCCCAGGTCACTGGTAACATATAAATCCAAATCTCCATCATTATCAAGGTCTATCCAGGAACTTCCGCTGGAATGATGCCGATCGGTGGTTATATGTTCCAATCCTGATGCGGAAAAACTACCATCACCATTGTTGATGTACAAAAAATTTGGTTCACCTCCGGTATTAGCCACAAACAAATCCATATATCCATTATTATCAAAATCGCCCCAACTACACCCCACCGAATTACCACCATCATTTACAATCGATCCGGTTGTGATTGTAGTAAAAATACCATTTCCTTCATTCCTGTACAGAGCATTGTTAATGCCATTAGTATTTGGCACAAATGCATCCATATCTCCATCATTGTCATAATCCGACCATGTTGTACCTATTGATTTGGAGGCTGTTAAAACCAAATTGCTATTTTGTATACGTTCAAAGGTTCCATCTCCCTTATTTTGATAAAGTAAATTTTGTTTTGTTTCCATATAGTCGGTAACAAACAAATCAAGATATCCGTCGTTATTGTAATCCACCCAAGTCGCATTATGACAGTAACCACCGTAAGTGTTTGGCTCTAATGCAGTATCAAAGCTAAATGTACCGTCTCCATTATTCGTAAATAGCATGTTTGAGGCACCTACATTATTTGCTAAAAAGACATCAATGTCTCCGTCATTATCATAATCTCCCCATGTACTTGAAACAGTATTCATAGGAGTTTCGGTCAGGGGTCCGGCATTAACACTACTAAATGTACCATTTCCGTTATTACGGTATAGCGTATTACCTTCTGAAGAATTGTAATTTGAGACAAAGCAGTCATCAAAACCATCTCCGTCATAATCTACCCAGGCCACTCCCCATGCATCCGTATTAATTGTATTCAAGCCAGTATTTAGTGCTGCAGAAAATGTAACTGATGGGTCATAGGCTAAATTAATTACTGGTAGATCTGCACCACAGATTTCACGACTGTTAAAAGAAACTGCAATATGATCGCCCGGAAGATAGGTGTCTTCAATCGACATTTGAAACTTGAGTTTTAACCTGTTCTCCAACAAATTGTGTACACCAGGCAAGCCATATTTATTAATATCTGAAGCATAGTCTTCAATAAAAAAAATCAGATTACCATTGCTGATTTGAGGGTCAGTAACGGGTAAATATCCACTTGCTACCGGATAACTGATACCGGAACTACCCGGAAGATATTCAAATGAGCTGTCGGATGGTGTTACAACCACTCTGATGCTATCCAGGTGCCCAAATTTAACACTCGCTAACTCTACTGATACCTCTACTGTACTGTTGCATGATCCGCCAATGGTACTCCCCGCAATTCTTGCTTGCATAGCAGCAGGTTTTGGCTCAACGTGTAAAGGAAAAGTTGAATATGAGCATTGGAAATTAGTGAAATAATCAGGATAACCCGAGCACTCATATCCGTTATACACAACAATATAATCAGGATGACAGGCAGAATAGGTTGCAGTTAAATAAAAGGTTTTGCTGCTGTTACGATTAATTGTTCCTATCTTGAATATATCACCAACCATGACCAGTGTATCTCCGGATGCATCAGTTACAGCTGTCAATGCCATTGTTCCTCCCGGGCTTTTGACATGCAACCAACTATTACCTGCATCCGTATTCCCAGTTGTATTAGTAATTGTTAATGGCCAGGTTACCGTACGACTTTCACCATCTTGAACCGGCTTCGAGGAACTCATCATTAAATCCGTTGGGTTGTACTTAATTCTATCATTATTTTGAGGGTAGATCCAATTAGATAATCCCCCTCCCAAAAATTCGCTCTGCTCAAATTGACAGGTCCAAATAATATCCTCTAATGTGTTAATTGCAACATCACAAGAGGGAGATAAATTAAGATAAAAAGTGCTGGTAAATCCATCATCACTCGGTATTATAGTGCCCCCATTCGGTGTATATAATGAATCCAGATCATATTCAAGTGTAACCGGACTTGTATTGGATTGATTTAAAGTACCAGATATTTGGGTTGCTGACACATTCGTCGCTCTCGTCCTTTTTTGTTTGAAATACGCATTATTTACAGTGTAATAATTTGGAATGACGGCTGTAACTTTTGATACTTTGGCCCAATACCTGTATTCATAAGGAAAAAGATTACCACCTTCAAAATTATTGCAGCAATCACCAATTGTAAGCTTAAATGATTGTTGCACCGTTTTGTCACATGTTTTAACATTGTAGGTATTTTTACCCGTATTTACCAATTCATAGCCAATAAAGGTATGTCGCCCTCTTTGAATGTCACAATAATATCTTGTCGCTGCTGTGGACCAGGGATTGACCTGTTGACATAAAAAGTATTGATTATCTATATCAATTTCTTCAATCTGGGGCCCAAAATTTGTTGTGATCTTATAATGGGTACTTAAGAACACTGAATCACCATCCTCAAAGTGAAATTCGGCAAAGTCACCACAACCCGCCACCAAAAGCGAATCTGTAATCACTCTATATCTGAAAATTCTTTGATTACCATTATCATAGTAAGAGATGGCAACCTGATCACAAACTAAAGTTTGCCCTGAGGATGCATCATAAACTTCCACAAAAGCTGATTGTGGTGTTAAAAGTTGACCTTGCTCAATAGCTGATTCCGCAAATAAATGATTAAAACTTTGATTGGTGGTTGATTTGACAATACCCTCGAACTTACCTATCAAAGTGTCACCAAACATTGACCTGTTTAGTTTGATTTTGCTTAAATCCAGACTACCATTAATATCGGCAATACCGTCTAGGTTATTGTCTGGTTTTCCGGTACTGGACCTCAAAAGATCGTATTGATAAAAAATGACCCCTTCACAGGTGGCAACCGGACAGTGGAGATAAATATCAGTTACCTCCTCACAAATCATATTAACCTCACAGATGGCAGAACATGTTGTATCCGCAATAAATACAATATCCAACTCAATATTCTGTTCTCCTGTATTCAGACCATTGTCACAATTACCTGTAAGCCAAATTTTAAGTTCGGACTTTACCATATTAATGGTTTCAGGTAATAAGAAACGTGCTGTCACTGTGCCATTACCAGTATTATAATCTATTAGGTCCGGTACCCATTGCGCATTGTTTTCTTTCCAGCTGATATCATTAGCATCACCAGACCAAATTAATCCATCAGGTAGGGTGAATTTAACGGTATAGTTTGCTCCATCTCCCTGAGGTAAGTTATTTTCCCAACTGGAAATACGGTAAGTAAAAGGTAATTTTTCTCCATCATCTATATCACTGGGTGACTCTGTGAAAATATAAGCATTCAGCCGCGTTTTATCTTCTCCGGTTTCAGCTGTGCTAAAATTGTTATTCTGACAATAATTTTGATAATTTACAGTACATTCCCACCCCATATTGCCCTGATCAAGACACTGGTCAATGCAACATTTATAATATGCCCAGTCAATTTCCACAAGATCATCAGGGCTTAAATCCATAGGCAGTGTAAAATCTACTTTTCCAACCGGAATATTGCCCAGACAAACATAAACTCCAGAATTTTGCGATATGGTGATATGTGGCATAAAAGATATTTTCTGACCACCATTTAGACTATATGTAAATGAACTACTGTCAATTCTGCTAAATATTGTTTCATCATAACCATCACCAGACGATTTAAAAATACTGATCTGCGTACCTGAAGCTATACCTTGCCCTTTATTTTCAATTGTAATTCTGCCCTGTGAAGCTGAATCACTGCAGGTACTTACCCAATTGGTTGTGGCTACAATTAATTTTGGCATCTGCTGATCAATTGTAATATGAGCATTACTGCCCACGGTTGAAATCTGCTGACCCTCGCAACCCCAATGTGCTTTTATGACCGAGCTCACTGTAGTTTGTGAGCAGCCACTCAGGGAAATAAACTCCGTAATCATTACTGTTTCTCCAAAATCAAAGGATTGATTGCCATTACCAATATCGGTAAAATCAATACCACTTAAACTAATAGTGTCACCATTACCTGACAATGTACCATGTGATACACTATCAATTGTTAATCCACTACTATTCATAAGATCGCTTACTATTAGATGGTCAATAGTACCATACCCTGCATTAACGATTGATATGGTTCTGGTAGTCTGTTCACCACTGTTTACCGTCTGCGCAACTGGTGTAATGACTGTAATATTTAATGATGCAAACAAGATATTGTACGCTGCGGTTAATTGCGCAGTTGTGTCCGTCATATCACTATAGTGTACAGTATTTCTAAAGATAGTTCCACTTTGTTGCTCAAAAACTGAAGGTGTGGATACTTTTAAATGAATTTGAAAACAGACTGAATCACCAGCAGGAATGTCATTTGCCGTAAATACAGGATGCATCAGATTTGAAATATTAGACTCAACTGTTGTACCGGAAATATCCGTTACGGACCCTGGTTGATAGTTTACACCAATTGGTAATTCGTAGCTGACTGCTACTCCGGTAGCAATAACATTTTTTTGATTAATCACCTTAATGGAGAATAGTCCGGAATTTCCGCAGACAGTCATTTCAGGGGTGACTTCAGTAGTGATTGAGACTTGTGCAACTGTTTTATTTAAAACAAAGAGACAAAATAGAAAGATTAGCGTTTTGTACATGTTGGAATAATTTTGATATGCCAAGATCAAGTCAAGTACAATGCCTTTTTTATAAAAAACTTATAGTCAAACATTTACAATAATTACCAGCCGGATTATTATCCTGTATCGGGTTTCATAGTCCCAAATTGGGAAGAAATTTCATGATGAAAAATCAATATTTCGCTTAAGGCCTTTAAACTTCGTTCTCTTGACAGCTGATAACTTAAAGAGTTCATTAAAGATATCCTGTGTTAATTCTGTCCATTCAGTTTCACTTAATTTTTCATGAGGTTTAAACTCAGGATGTTGATGTGATTTGGAAAAACGGTTCCATGGACAAACGTCCTGACAGGCATCACAACCAAAAAACCAACCCTCCATCTGATCTTTAAATTCATTTGGAATTAGTTCGTCTTTCAATTCAATGGTGAGATAGGAAATACATTTTGATCCATCAATGACATTTGGTTTAATGATGGCTTCTGTTGGGCAAACATCAATACACTTTGTACAAGTTCCACAATGATCTCCGGTAGGATTGTCATAAGTCAGTGGTAAATCAAGTATAATTTCACCAACAAAAAAGAAACTCCCTTTCTGCTTGGAAATTAACATACCATTTTTGCCCTGCCAACCCAAACCGCTTCGCTCTGCCCATGCTTTATCCAGCACTGGTGCTGAATCTGTAAATACCCTCGCATTAATTTCACCTGCTTCCTCAATAATAAATTGCATTAAATCCTTAAGCTTATCTTTTAGTACAAAATGGTAATCGGTACCATAGGCGTATTTTGAAATTTTAAGCGGTTTATCCTTAAATAAATCCTGTTCAGGAAAATAATTCAACAAGACTGAAATCACAGATTTCGCATCATCAACCAAAAGTCTCGGATCAAGCCGTTTATCAAAGTGGTTAGCCATATAATGCATCTTGCCATGATAATTCTGACTCAACCAATTTTCGAGTATTGGTGCCTCTTTTTCAAGAAATTCTGCTTTTGAAATACCACACGAAATAAAACCCAATGATTTGGCTTTCTCTTTAATTTTTCGGGAAAGTATTTCTTTATTCATATACTTTCAGTACTTATTGGTGGTTTTGGGTATCGGAAGGCGTATTGCAAATACTTTGATTATTCATCCAAACCGAATAACCCCTGCTGAAAATTACCCAGGTGCTTTCCAAGATGTTTATAAGCTAACTCAGTCACCTTTCTTCCTCTTGGTGTCCTCATAATATAGCCCTGCTGAATCAGAAAAGGTTCATAGACCTCCTCAATTGTTCCAGCATTTTCACCAACTGCAGTAGCTATTGTGGTTAACCCAACAGGACCTCCGTTAAATTTGTCTATAATGGTCGACAGAATTTTGTTATCCATCTCATCCAGACCATTTTGATCTACATTTAAGGCTTCTAACGAAAATTTTACAATATCCATTTCAATGGTTCCGTTTCCTTTAATCTGAGCAAAATCACGTACCCTTCTCAGTAAAGCATTAGCGATTCTGGGCGTTCCTCTACTTCTCCCCGCAATTTCGTATGCGGCATCCTCATCAATTGGAACATCTAAGATACTGGATGCCCTTGAAACAATTTTTGACAATGTTTTGGTATTGTAGTACTCTAACCTGCTGTTAATTCCAAAACGTGCTCTTAAAGGGGCGGTTAATAAACCTGAACGTGTTGTCGCACCAACCAGTGTAAAAGGATTTAACGAAATCTGGACAGTTCTGGCACTTGGTCCGGAATCAATCATAATATCAATCATAAAATCTTCCATTGCTGAGTATAAATACTCCTCAATCACCGGACTGAGTCTGTGTATCTCATCAATAAATAATACATCACCTTCTTCCAGGTTCGTTAATAAACCGGCCAGATCTCCAGGCTTATCCAGTACAGGTCCGGTTGTAATTTTTATACCTACACCCAATTCATTGGCAATGATATTGGCCAATGTTGTTTTACCCAAACCAGGAGGACCATGTAATAAAACATGATCGAGCGGTTCATCCCTTCTCTTTGCGGCTTCCACAAAAACGGACAGGTTTTCCAATACTTTTTTCTGACCTGAAAAATCAGAAAATGTTTTGGGCCTTAAGACCTGGTCAAATTCTTGTTCCTGTGAAGTTTCTTCCTCGTCTCTGTAGTCGAATGATTCCAAATGATTCAATTTTTTATAAAAGTAAAGATTATTTAGTAGATAAGATTGAGTAGAAAGTAGAAAGTATTAAAACAGACCTGTCAATAAACGAAAAAAACCTCCGGCTTTTGACAGAGGGTTTCTTTTAAGTCTTGGAGTTTCTATTCATCACCCCTGTAATACTGTGATCATATTATCAGTAACGATTTTATATCATTTCAACACCAATCAGGCAATAAATCTTATCTAACAACCAGTTTTCTGGTAACCGATTTATTGTTTTGATGAATTTGAACCAGGTAAATGCCTTCTACACCAGGGGACGAAACAGGTTGCGAAGTATTTATGTTTAAGGACTCTGAAATCAGTTTTCCCGCCATGTCATAAATTTGAACACTAAATTCTCCATCCATTTGAACCTTAAACCACCCTTCCGTTGGATTAGGGTAAAAACTTACGCTTTCAACCATGAAAAGCGGATCTGTATTTAATGCAGGATTAAATTCATTAGGGCATATATCCGGCTGGTTATCATAAAATGCCTTTACACTATCTGCTACAGCAAATAAGCTATCCACATTTTGCAGATGATCTCCTTTCCGGGCATAGATAAAGGCCAAATCATATTCTCTTACCCTTCCAGGGCTAAGTGTATCTGCTTTTGTCGCCATAAACATTTGCCTGTCTCCACTTGTATTTCCTTCAGTATGTTCACTCCATGTATTGATGTCTGAATAGAGGTAATTTACAGGTACAGCTCCTCCATAACCATTTCCATTTTCGGTAAAATGCATCCCTGAATTGCCCCATTCCGCATTCATATAACCCCAATATTCTGAAGCCGTTTCCGGAATCTGCATATCCGGGTTTCCATTTTGATTATTCATCATCCCTGTCACTCCCACCTCATGATTAAGAAGTAATACGCCTACTGCTGGTGGATTCAATCCATATTGCGAATCGTCATTATCACTATTATAAGCATATATCAGATTTTTAGCCGGATTACTTCCCACATAATCATCACTATTATCACCAACAGAGGGATCAGCAAAATTAGCCATCCTGAAGTCAAACAACGTTTGCGTACCTCTGTTAATTACCATTAATTTCACAAATGTGGTATTGTCCAAATAATCGTCTGAAGCATATTGATAAACTGTCATGTGAATCTCCAGCCCAATAGGTTCACCTCCTGAAGAATGAATATTGCCTTTATCATTAAGTATCATATAAGATGCCTTATAGCCAGGAATACAAGGGTAATCACCGTCGACTAACGGATCATAAATACCATTAACGCCATTCGGTCCATCAGGGTTATCATAAAACGGTGCCAGATATTGGTCATGCCCAAGATTGACATCCCCATGAGAAGGCCAGTTCAATATATCAGATAAATCATTCGAATTTAGAGGGGTAACACCAACACATTGATTGGGAGGAGAGATTCCATTATCACAATTCCACCAGGTAATAAAATCCTGAATTGTACTTGCCTCAAGGGTATATATTTGATTATAAGCTGCAATTTGACCTGGTGTAATTTGCGCATCTCCATAAGCTCTTACTATAGAATCGATATGCTGAGAAGCCAGAGGATCAAAATTACCCGGACTACCTCCAAAAGTTGAAAGTGGACCAGTAAAGAAATCAGTATCAGTAGAATTTTTTTGAGCAGCAAGCCTCAATTGCCCATTTATATCTTCTCCTCCAAACCAGAATGAACTAGCGTAAATCGCATGATTTCCAGAATTTTTTGGAATTTCATAACCAGCACTATGATTGATAGTATCGTAAAATAAGACAGCATTTGTATTTATGACAGCGTTTGCATTGTTAAAATTCAGGTTGGTTTGTTGCTGAGCATAAGATAAAGTTGCTGCTAGCACCAATGAATTTATTGAAAGTATAAAGTTCTTCATGATTTTAGGTTTAAACTAAAAATACTTATAAACTCCTGATTGACTAAACCTTAAATTATAAGATTTCCAAAACTATATACAGGTCAGTTACTTTAGCTATACATTTAAATGGTCGGTATAGGAGATTAAACTGTTTTTAACCCTGAGTAATCGTAACGACTTTAATTTAACAAATAAGCAAATCCAAAACTTTATTTACTGATTAAATTTGTGTCAATCCAATCTCCAATCCCAGAATAACAAACAATTCTAATCACAAAAAAAGCCCCACATGATTGCGAGGCTTAATATTAATTTTTATCGTATACTAATGATCTTCTTCTCCATCAGCCAATGGAACGGTTTGAGGTATAAAGTCATCCTCTGCTCCAGGCTTAGAATAATCATATGGCCATCTGTGCACTGTTGGTAATTCACCAGGCCAGTTACCGTGGATATGCTCAACCGGAGTAGTCCACTCTAAAGTATTAGATTTCCAAGGATTTTGTACTGCAACCTGTCCTTTTTTAGTGCTGTAGAAGAAGTTAAATATGAAAATCAATTGTCCGATTGCTCCAATGATGGCAAAAACAGAAATAATTACATTCAAATCAAGAATCATTTCACCTTGAGCGGTATCAAATTCACTATACACACTGTAATCGTAGTATCTTCTTGGTGCTCCACCAATTCCAATAAAGTGCATTGGTAAGAATACACCGTAAGCACAAATTATCGTTACCCAGAAGTGAATAAATCCTAATTTGGTATTCATCATTCTTCCGTACATTTTAGGGAACCAGTGGTAAACACCGGCAAACATTCCTAAAATTGCTGATAATCCCATTACAACGTGGAAGTGTGCTACCACAAACATGGTATCATGCACCTGAATATCCAATGCTGAATCGGCAAGGATAATACCGGTAACACCACCAGTAATAAACGCTGATACTAATCCGATTGAGAAAAGCATAGCTGGTGTAAATCTTAAATTACCTCTCCATAATGTTGTAATGTAGTTAAATACTTTTACAGCCGAAGGAATTGCAATTAACAATGTTGTAAATACGAATACACCTCCCAAGAATGGATTCATTCCGGTAATAAACATGTGGTGACCCCATACAATAAATGATAAAAATGCAATGGCTAAAATCGATCCGATCATAGCTCGGTAACCGAAAATAGGTTTTCTGGCATTTGTTGAAATGATTTCAGAAGTTAAACCTAATGCTGGTAATAAGATAATATATACCTCAGGGTGACCTAAAAACCAGAATAAGTGCTCAAACAATATTGGCGACCCTCCGGATTGCTCCATGATTTCACCTCCAATATGAACATCACTAATGTAAAAAGACGTCCCTAAAGTTCTGTCCATTATCATTAATACAACAGCAGAAACTAAAACCGGGAATGATAAAACACCAATAATAGCTGTTACAAAAAATGCCCATATCGTTAATGGCATTCTTGTCATTTTCATTCCTTTTGTTCTAAGGTTTAATACTGTTACAATATAGTTCAATGATCCAATTAAAGAAGAGGCTACGAAAACAGTCATTGAAATTAACCAAACTGTCATCCCTGAACCGGAACCGCTGATCCCTTCTTCAAAAACTGAAAGTGGAGGATAAACTGTCCAACCTGCAGATGCCGGTCCTGTTTCCAAAAACAAACCGTATAACATCAATACAGAAGACAATAAGAATAACCAGTACGACACCATATTCAAAAATCCTGATGCCATATCCCGTGCTCCCAATTGCAAAGGAATCAAAATATTACTGAACGTTCCGGATAAACCACCTGTTAATACAAAGAATACCATGATTGTACCGTGAATGGTAACTAAACCAAGATACATTCCCCGATTCAATACACCATCCGGTGCCCAGGTATCTCCCAGAAAAGAATTCAGGAAGCTACTGCTTTCACCAGGCCATCCTAATTGAATTCTAAATAGTACCGATAAGAAAACCCCAACAATCGACATAAAGATTGCCGTGATCAAAAATTGTTTACCGATCATTTTATGATCCTGACTAAAAATATATTTAGTGATAAAACTTTCTTTGTGATGTGCGTGAGCTGTTGCTGACATATCTATTATTCCTTTAATTTAATTTTTAGTTAGTTTTTTGCGATTGGAGCTTTTGTGTTTTCTTTTACCCAGGCATCAAATTCATCCTGAGTCTCCACCACAACTATCATTTTCATATTTGAATGCGATTCTCCACAAATTTTGTTACACAACAATACATAATTGAAGTTTTCATCTCCCTGCTTTTCACGCATTTCTTTAGTCGTGATTGTTGGCTTGAACTTAAATTTTGTTCGCATTCCAGGTACACAGTTCATTTGTGCTCTGAAGTGAGGGAAATACGCAGAATGCATCACATCTTTTGCTCTGAAAATAAACTGGTACTCCTGACCAACTACCAAGTGCAATTCCAACTGTGATAAAATATCGTCATCCGCTACTGATAAATCAGATTCGGCCATCTTATACTGACGTTCCATATTAGCAATACGCTCTTTGATTCTCATGTATTTCTCCATCTTACTTTGCATTTCATACAATTCTTCAACAGAGTAAATATCAGTTCCGGCAGAATCTGCTTTTAAAGCTTTAGCTAATCCGTCAACAGTTGCCTGAATTTCATCAGAAGCTGCTTTAATTGATTCAGGAGTTGCAACTCCTAAAGGATTCGTTCCCGTGATTAATTTATAATCAGCAAATCCTAATTTATTATCTTCACCGGCATATCTTACCATCCAGTTAAACTGTTGTCCGTATACTTCTACAATTTTAGCATCATCAGATGGTTTACCAGTTACATTATTCCATGTTCTTAATCCTAATATGATAATTACAGCTAATACAACCGCAGGTACAATTGTCCAGATAATTTCCAATCTGTTATCATGTGGGAAATAATATGCTTTTCTGTCTTTTCTACCTCTGTATTTATATGCAAAGATGAATAAAACACCATTGGTAAGAAAAAATACAGTTAATACGATAACCCAGTTAATGTTAAACAAAAAGTCAAGATCCTCTCCATGCGAAGACGCTGCCACAGGCAATAACCCATTTGGATACGCAAACAACATGTAGACTGTAGAACCTAAAAACAAGAACAAGAACAACAATAAGAACGTACCGTTAAAACTGTTATCAGCATCACTAATGTCTTCTTCTCTTTTATTCTTAATTTTCATTGCAATAGCAGAGATTCTCATTAATTGAGCTAACGTAACTACAGCAAGAATTATAACTATCCAAGTGATTAACATATTCTATCTTTTAATTTTATTCTTTTTAGTTTTTAAATATCGTGGTGTTTACTTTCATCCAAATATGGGTGATTCTTTGGCATTAATGGTGCCTTTGTTAATGTATTCAAAATCCAGAATACAAAGATGCTGGCAAATACAAGGAACAACCCTGCTTCAACCATTCCAAAAGAACCATACTCACCCATTACACCAGGTGTTACTAACATGTATACATCTGTCCAGTGTCCTAAAATGATTAATAGTCCTACTACTGTTAAAATTCCGGCATGTCTTTTGGCTTCTCTCGACATTAATATTAACATTGGAACCGTAAAGTTAACAATGAACATTCCCCAGAAAATAACTTTGTAGTTATCAAATCTGAACATATAGTAAATAACTTCTTCTCCAATATTAGAGTACCAGTATAACATGAATTGTGAGAAAAACAGGTACGACCATAAGAAACTCAAGGCGAAGATCCATTTTCCAACATCATGAATATGGCTGTCATTTACTTTCTCTAAATGACCTTTACCTTTAAGGTAAATGATCAATAACATTACGGTTACCATAGCTGTTAACCACATTCCGGAAAATACGTACCAACCAAATAAAGTTGAGAACCAATGTGCATCAATTGACATAATCCAATGCCAGGTTAATGTTGAACTGGTATATCCAAACAATACTAAGAAGAATGCTGCTTTAGCAAAGTTTTTAAAGTGAATTTTTGTTCCACCCTCTAAATCCTCCTGTAAACTTCTTTTTCTGAAACCATTATAAAACATCAGGTAAATAGCAAAGTATGCTACAGTTGCAACCCAAAAGAATGTTTTGTTCAAGAAAGGTTTTTTATGTTGTAATATTTTATCAGCATCCACCATATCCTGGTCCATCCACTCGTAAACATGACCAACGTGGTGATCGTGATCGTTTACAGTATACCCACCATCCGTAAATGTCAGATATAAAAATACGATACCAACAACAGCCACTCCAACTATCACATATGATGATACTCCTTCAAGTATACGCTTAATAGCTACCGACCATCCTGTTTCTGTTGCATACTGAAGTGCTAAAAAGAATAAAGCACCCAAAGCAATGAACAGGAAGAATAATCCGTCAATTAAAAAATTAGATATTATTCTTGATTTTAAATACTCTGTATGATCAGTGAACACACCTACTAAAAACAATACCAATCCAATTACTGCAACAGTAATCAATGATCTTTTAGCTTTTCCTGAAATTTGAAACTCCATGTTGTCTCTTTTAAATCTTATTTCTTAATATTTATTCTAATGTCCTGCGTTATGCTCCTCAACAGCCTCAATTACCTCCTCTACAACTTCTTCAACAACATTTGTTGAATCGGCAACAGCAGCGGCCTCTCCTTCTGTCTTTTCTTTACCCTGCAATACTTCAACATAATGCACAACTTTCCATCTTTCTTCTTTGCTTAATTGAGATGCATGAGATCCCATTAAACCCTTTCCGTAAGTGATGGAATAAAAAATCTGTCCGGCAGGCAAATCTTTTAATGCACCATTATAAGCAGGTGGTGGTGGAAATTCACTGTTTTGTATTACTGATCCCTGACCATCTCCTTTTTCACCATGACAGTGAATACAGAAATTACCATAGATTTCTTTCCCTTCTTTTTTAACTGCTTCAGAATAAGCAATCGGGTTAATGTCATTAGCTGAATTTACATAACCATTAGTATCAACCGGCATGTTATACAAACCATGAGACTTATCAAACCCAACTGGTATACCATGTTTGTATGGTAAATCATTTTCTGCGTTTGCAGAATGAGGAATAGTTCCTTCAGGTGGAATCCACGGATTAAATTCCGCTACCAACTCTAAATCGTATTTTCCTAATACCTGACCATAATCTACATAAGGTTCAATAGCAGGAGAACGATACATATCCGGCATATATTCAACTCCGGGAGAATTTGAATCCGCAACACAAGATGTCAGAACCCCTCCAAATGCGATAACCGAAAATGCAAGTACGTTTAATGTCTTAAACTTTTTATTCATGGTCATTTTATTTAATAATTTTATATTCTTTCTCTTCAATTTCAATGATTGGTGTTTGCTTTAATTTTGCATGTAAATCATCAGAAGAGAAATTTGAGTTTTCAGATAACCTGATCTCCATTACAAATCTATCATCCGTGGTTCTTGGATGCGGATTATCGGCAGGCATTCCTGGTAAAGTTTTGTTTCTTAATAAGTATGTTATTGCCATTCCGTGGCCAGCAAATAATACGGTAAACTCAAATGTAACCGGAATAAAAGATGGTAAATTTTCTAACAGGGAGAAATTTGGCTTACCACCAATATTCATTGGCCAATCCACTACCATAAAATAACGCATTCCGATTAGGGCCAGCATCAACCCGGTTAATCCGAACATAAAGGCAACTATACCCATACGTGTGTGTTTTACACCAATAATAGGATCAATTCCGTGAATAGGAAAAGGTGAAAAAACGTCTGAAATGTGAATACCATCAGCAACCAATGCTTTTGCAGCATCTTTAGTTACATCATCATCATCATACATTGCATATATTACTCTATCTGCCATGTTATTTTTATTTATTCTTGTTCATTAATTCTTTAGCTTGAGCTGCCCAATCATCTCTCTCCGCTCTTCCAGGAAACGATCCTGTAATAGAATCCAGTAAATCGTATTCTGCTTTAGTCATTTTGCTCACTTGCTCAAATGAGAAAATACCAATTTCATTTAAAGTTTCTTCTAATTTAGGTCCCACTCCTGAGATCAATTTTAAATCATCTTTAACTGAAGCGTCAACTGCACCAATTTTATCCAGTAACGAAGATATTTTACTTGATTTATCTTCATCTGATGATTTCGCTTCAACAGCAGGTGCCTCAACTTTTTCAACAGGTGTATCAACAACCGGTGTATGGACTTCAGCAGATCCGTTTTTGTAAGACTCTCCTGAAGATTTTAATATTGTTTTCACCTCAGAAATTGCTAATACCGGGAAGTATCTTGCATATAAAAGGTAAAATACGAAGAACAATCCAATTGTTCCGATATAAACACCTATATCAGTCCAGGTTGGGTAGAACATACTCCATGATGATGGTAAGTAATCCTGGTGAATTGAAGTTACGATAATTACGAAACGCTCAAACCACATCCCAATATTTACAACAATCGAAATAAAGAATGTAAATAATAAACTTGTTCTTAATTTTTTGAACCACATTAATTGTGGCGAAATTACGTTACAGGTCATCATTGACGCATAAGCCCACCAGTAAGGTCCTGTTGCTCTGTTTAAGAATGCATATGCTTCATACTCCACTCCTGAATACCATGAAATAAATAACTCCGTTAAATAAGCAACCCCTACAATTGATCCGGTTACCATGATTACGATATTCATATATTCAACGTGCTTGGTATGGATATAAGCTTCAAGCTTCATTCCCTTTCTTAAGATTAACAATAGTGTTTGTACCATTGCAAATCCTGAGAATACCGCCCCGGCAACGAAATACGGCGGGAAAATAGTGGTATGCCATCCAGGTATAACTGATGTGGCGAAGTCAAACGATACAATAGAGTGTACCGAGAATACAAGTGGTGTTGCTAAACCGGCTAATACCAACGAAACGATTTCAAATCTGTTCCAGTGTTTTGCCCTTCCTGACCAACCAAAAGACAACATTGAATATGCTTTTTTAGCCACAGGCGATTTAGCTCTGTCACGGATTGTAGCAAAGTCAGGTAATAAACCAATATACCAGAATACTAAAGAAACGGATAAATAAGTTGAGATTGCAAATACATCCCAAAGTAATGGTGAGTTAAAGTTTACCCATAAAGAACCAAATTGATTTGGTAAAGGTAAAACCCAGTATCCTACCCATAAACGTCCCATGTGAATTAACGGGAATAATCCGGCCATAAATACTGCGAAAATTGTCATGGCCTCAGAAGAACGGTTAATCGCCATTCTCCATTTTTGACGGAACAATAATAATACGGCTGAGATTAGTGTTCCGGCGTGACCGATACCTACCCACCAAACAAAGTTGGTGATATCCCATGCCCATTCAACAGTTTTGTTCAAACCCCATGTTCCAATCCCGGTACCTAAAAGGTAAACGATACATCCAACCCCATAAAGTCCTATCAAAAGGGCGATCCCAAACATGATATACCATGCTCTTGGTGCTTTTCCCTCAATAGATCTACATACATCCTCTGTAATATCATGGTAAGTTTTGTGCCCAAGTATTAAAGGTTCTCTTATAGCTGATTCTTTATGCATTATCCTTTGTTTATATTAAAACTTAATTTTATTATTAATGGTGTGACTCATTGTGATGAGCATCTGCTTCGTGTCCTTCAGCTTCATGACCATGATCGTCAGCTCCGTGACTATCGTGTCCGTGATCCTCAGCATGGTGTGCATGTTGTAATGCATCTAATGCAGGATTCTCCTCATTCCTTACTTTAACTTTATACCAAATATTTGGCTTCACACCTATTTCTTCCAATGCCTGATATGCTCTTGGCTCCTCAGAACTGTGACGAACTTTAGATGTTAAATCATTCCAGTCTCCAAAGTGGATTGCATCAGCAGGACAAGCATCAGCACAAGCTGTACTAACATCTCCGTCAACTAATGGTCTATCCTCTTTTTTAGCCTTTAATTTACCAGCCTGAATTTCCTGAACACAGAAAGAACATTTCTCCATTACACCTCTTGTTCTAACAACAACATCAGGATTTAACACCATTCTTCCTAAATCATCAGAAGCCGGGTTAATCTCAACAAATTTCTTGTAAGAAGGGTAATCAAACCAGTTAAAACGTCTTACTTTATAAGGACAGTTATTTCCACAATATCTGGTACCAATACATCTGTTGTAAGCCATCATGTTCAACCCTTCATTAGAGTGAGTGGTTGCAGCAACCGGACAAACCGTTTCACACGGTGCGTGGTTACAGTGCTGACATAACATTGGCATATGTACAACTGAAGGGTTATCAGAAGGTTCCTGTAAACCACCAAATCCTTCTTCTTTATAGCCTTCACCTTTTGTTCCAACTGCAGGCTCAATATCTGATGCATAATAACGGTCTAATCTTAACCAATGCATCTCTCTACCTCGTCGCACTTCATCTTTACCGACAACAGGTACATTATTTTCTGCCTGACAAGCGATTAAACAAGTTCCACAACCGGTACATGTATTAAGGTCAATGGTCATAGCCCATCTGTGACCTACATTTTCTACCGGGTGATCATCCCATAAGTTAAATTCTGAAACCGGTTTTTCATCATGGTTCCATCCTGAATGTAAAACATGTTTATGATTGTATGCCGAAGCATCTTTAGTTTTGTATCCCTCTAACGTCGTTTCCTTTACGATAGAGTTTCTACCCATAACTGTGCTATGCGTTTGTGTACAGGCTAAATTGTAAACTTTATCCGTTTTTTCAACAGCTACATTGTACACAGCAAAATCACCATTTAAGGCAGGGTATAAATTGGCACCAATAGCTACTTTACCACCGTTATCTCCTTTTAAGAACTTACCGTAAGTTCCGGTTTGGTATGCTGTTTTTCCAATTTTTTCTCCGTTCGCTCCTCTACCATACCCTAATGCAATACCAATCGTCCCATGTGCCTGACCAGGCTGAGGGAATACAGGTAATTCAACAGTATGCTCACCAATTGTAACTTTAGCTACTGTTGACGGACTTTCCTGTCCAAGTTCAGTGCTATAAGTATCTTTCATATCTGCAGGCGACATAGTAATGTAGTTATCCCATGTTACCTTTGATATAGAATCCGGCATTTCCTGTAACCATGGGTTACTTGCCATTGTTCCGTCACCGATTGAAGACTTTTGGTATAAAGTCAATTCCCAATCAGACGACTTAATTTTTGCAATTTCTTTAGCTGCACTTTGAATGTTACCAAGGAAGGCCATTGCAGTAGCAGGCAGGTCCTCACCTACAGAATGACTGCTGTGTACTACATCATTCCAATAAGCATCAAACGTGCTAAATGTTGTTTGTTGAGGATAACCGTACATTTTCCAGTTTTCCTTAATCAACTCATAGTAGTTCTTACTATCTTTTCCCTGATGAGAAGCCATTCCAGCCCAAATCATCAATGAATCTGCTGCCGATCTTGTATCAAACAATGGTCTGATAGTTGGTTGAGCAACAGCGTATGTATTCTTTTTAGGATTATAATCGTTCCAAGATTCCAATGCGTGGTTTTCAGCAGCATTGTATTTACAATTTGTAGCTGTTTCATCAGCAAATTGTGAAATAGCAACAGAAACCGGTACTTTAGCTAAACCACTTTTAAATGCTTCAGCATTAACATAAGAATAAGCAGGGTTAGTATTCCACATAATAATGGCATCTACTTTACCGGCATTCATTCTCTTTACCAAATCAGCCATCTTATCATCTTCAGAGTTGAATAAATTCACCTCATTAGCTAAATTGATAGTAGAACTGTAATTATTTAATGCCACATTGATAGCATTAACAACAGTTTGGATAGCAGAATTGTTTGATCCCGCAACTAATAAACTGTTTCCTTTATTTGACTTAAGCGCTTTTGCAGCCGCTTTAGCTTTTTCAATGATTCCTTCAGGTAATACCGAAGTATCAACACCTGATAATGACGAACCAACAATTTCTTTATGTAGTACTGATAATAAAGCACCTTGTTGAGATGGCTTAAGTGCACCCCTTACATCAGCATTTGAACCTGTCATTGACATATTTGATTCAAACTGGAAGTGTTTGCTCATCCAATCTCCATCAGGATTTCTTCTCATACCATACTGTGCTGAATATTCATTGGCCATTAACCATGAATTTAAAAAGTCAGCAGCAATACTTACAATTACTTTTGCTTTTGTAAAATCATAATCAGGAATAACAGCTTTTCCAAATGACACTTCATTTGCTTTTCTGATACCATCATAAGAAACTGCATCATAGTTGATGTGCTCTACAACATCATCAGCGCTACTTGGCATTGGTTCAACACCCTCAACAACCTCAGTTGCTTCCGTAGCTGATCCTTGATTATATTTTGCTTTGAATTTCTCAATTACCGAACCTGTTGAAGGGCTGATCTCTGTTCCGGATAGTAATACAATTTTACCTCCTTTTTCAGAAATTCCTTTTAATTTAGACTTAAGATCAGCATCAATAACTGTCCAGTCAGCCTTCTCACCACCAACAGTTGGGTTTTTTAATCTTTCGCTATCGTATAAAGACAATACGGAAGCAACAACTCTTGGATTAAGATTTTTGGAATAAGCACTAATGTCTTTATTTCCTTTAATAAAGATTGGTCTACCCTCTCTTGTTTTTACTAAAATATTAGCAAAAGTAGAACCATCATAATATGATGAAGCATACCATGTAGGCATACCAGGCGTAACGTGCTCAGGCTTTACCACATATGGTACCGCTTTAACAACCGGTGCCTCACATGCAGCTAATGTAGCTGCAGCCACACTAAATCCTAAAAACTTTAAGAAATCTCTTCTTCCCGTAGAACTTTCCTCCAAATTCTCACTTGCCAGAAATTCATCTACGCTCAACTCTTCCGGAAATTCATTCTTTGATCTTTCCAAAAACTCCGGCGTTTGATGGTATTCCTCGAGACCTTTCCAATATTTTTTATTTGTTCCCATATTCTATTAGCCTAAATTCAGAATTAATAATGACATTTTGCACATTCCCATCCACCCAGTTCTGCAACTGACACTTTGCCATCTTCTTTATACTTTTGATAAGTTTCTTTATCGTTTAATAATCTTTTGTGAATCTCATTGTAATAAGAACCTGCATCTGCAGATTTAATATCAATTTCTTTTTCACCGTGACATTCAATACACCATCCCATTGTTAAGGTTGGTCTTGTAAATTTGATTCTGTTTTCCTCAATTGCATTCAACTCCTCAATCGGCATTACTCTTGCCACAGTCTCTTTCTTCATATCACCATGACATTGAATACAATCTAATCCTCCAACTTTTACGTGTTGAGAGTGATTGAAATAAACGTGATCAGGTAAGTTGTGAACCTTAACCCATCTGATTGGCTTAGTACTGTCTGAATACACTAAATTAGCCGGGTCGAATCCTGCTGCGTCATAAATCTTTTGAATCTCCTTAGTTCCATATTCTTTTCCTTCAGAAATACCTTTATGACAGTTCATACATACGTTTACTGTTGGAATTCCAGCAGTTCTTGATTTCTCAACAGAATTGTGACAGTACTTACAGTCAATTCCTAAATCACCTGCATGCAATTTATGTGAATACTTTATTGGTTGCTCTGGTTTATAATCTTCAAATACACCAATTTGATTTAAATCGCTAAAACCTAAAGTTAAAGCACCAATCATAATGATGAACCCAAAGAAGAATACATAGTTAAAGTTTTCCCATAACCATCTTCTTGAAGACTGCATAAATGTCTCCGTTCTGATTGGCTGACCATCCTGGTCTAAACTGGCATTAGTTAACTCTCTGTTAACACCACCTACAGCGAAAATCACAACGATTAATAATCCACCAATAATCCACCATAACCAAGATGATGTACCTTGAGGCTCACCCGGATCAACTACAACTTCATCATCTTTCTTATCGTCGGTCCTAACAGGCACATTATCTACATATTCCAAAATGTTTGCAATATCTTCATCAGAAACTGCCTGAGGTCCCATTACACTTCCGTTATAGTCGGCAATCAATTGCTTAGCATACGAATCGCCACTTGACTTCGCATAATTCTGAGAATTCTTAATCCACTCGTAAAGCCCCTCAACAGAAGAGTTTTCTTCCCATCTGCCCAATGCCCCCTGTAGAGCAGGTCCGATAAATTTTTTGTCTGGTTTGTGACAAGAAGCACAGTTCGCTTTAAATGCTTTTTCTCCTTTTTCTGCATCTGCTGCAAAGGTTAAATTTCCTGTTGAAAAGAAGAATAAGGCGAGAACTAAAACTGATTTTAACCCTCTGATTTCTAATCTTTTTGATGATTTCATTGGCGAAATATTAATTCTTTTTGATTTCGTATTTTCTACCTAATTGATGGCAAAATTACAAGAATAGCTATCTTTTGCTAACAATTGGAAAGTTTTTTGCTTCACTGGAATACAATTTAGAATGCTTCTAAATAGGGTGGATTTATGAAACTTTCACATTTGGTTAATACCCTTTGATTTTGAGTCAATTATTTTTAATCTGAATTATGTACTGAAAGATTGTGACACATAATAAAAATAGGAGGTTTTAGCGATTTAAAGACAGGTGGCACTTTTGTTATATCATCAAATCATGGATAGCCCCTTGTTTTGCAGTAATTTCAAAAACCGAATGGATTTTAAGCACGCAATTTGGGTTTAGTGGCACGAAATCTGCACGTTGAATAAAAATGGGTACATTTGTAAAAAAATAAACTAATGAAAAGCATTCTTGTAACACTCTTATTAATAATAACTTATCAAATCAATGCCCAGGATAAAACACTTACATTTCCTCCTGTAAAAGACAGTGTTAATGGATCCGACAGTATTCAAAAACTAGATTTTAATACCGAAATTAAGGGAAAAGTAATTGTACACGCCAGTAACGATTTAGATGAAATTACCGAGTTTGTTTCAAAAAACAAGGAGACAATAGAAAACGAAAGAATTGTTGGTTTTAGAATCCAAATTTACTTTAACGAAAACAAAAGTGCTGCTTTGGGACAAAAAGCTGGTTTCTTATCCTCATATGGTGAACACAAAGCCTATTTAGATTATATGGCGCCCAACTACAGGGTAAGGGTCGGTAATTTCCGAACAAAACTTGAAGCAGAAAAATTAAAGCAGGAGTTATTGTCAAGATATCCGACCTGTATTGTAATAAAAGATATGATTGAATTACCGGAACTTAAAACAGATGAAAACCAGACAACCAATTAGGCTTTATTTTCGTCTTATAACACAGGCCGGAAAATATTCGTAAATAATTGCTTAGAAGTAGTATAATAATATCGACTTTTGTACTGTTCTGTTTCAATGTTTTGGGACAGGATAAAATTTGGATTAAACCAAATAAAGGACAGTGGCACAGTAATATTGACTACAAAATTGGAATACCGGGCGGAGAACTGTTTCTTGAGCAACAAGGATTCACTTATTATTTTCATAACGGGTCTGAAGCAATGCACCGTCACAAACATGATGACGACCATGATGATGATCACCACGAGCACCATGGCCACCATGATGACCATGATCACGATAGTCACGAAGGTGACGATCATGATGAAATTTCAAAATTTAGCGGTCACACTGTAAAAACGACTTTCCTAAACTCAAATTCAGGCCACTCTTATAAGGAATTATCTCCCTCAGCGCATGTTGAGAATTATTTTCTTGGAAATGACTCAACTAAATGGGTCAGTAATCTTAAACTTTATAATGAAATCAATTATGTAGACCTGTACAACGGTATTAACCTGAACTTATACCAACATCAACAAACTTTAAAATACGACATTGTTGTTCAGCCTTCAGCAGATATAAATGAATACAAAGTTCTTTATTCCGGACAGGATTCAATCAAAGTAATTGATGGTAAATTATACGTTTATACCAGCAGGGGTCATTTTTATGAAAGTGAACCTGTAGCATTTCAAACCATCAACGGCTTAAAGCGAAAGGTAATCTGTAATTATGTTCTGTCTGGTGATACCGTATCATTTGATTTTCCTAAAGGTTACCAAAATAATTACGAACTAACTATTGATCCGGTGCTGGCCTTTTCAACATTTACCGGAGCCACCTCTGATAACTGGGGAATGACTGCCTGTCCTGATGTTAATGATCAACTGGTTGCAGGTGGAATCGTATTTGGAAGTGGGTACCCTACAAGTGCAGGTGCCTTTAGCAGCAATTTTAGCGGAGGTCAGGTTGATTTAGGTATTACAAAATTTAATGCTACCGGAACCGGTCTGGTTTATTCAACATTTATTGGAGGATCCGGAAGTGAGACTCCTCACAGTATTATTGTAAACGATCAGGATGAGCTCTACATTATGGGAGCTACCTCATCTCAGAACTTCCCTGTTGGCGTAAATGGTTATCAAAACTTTCATATGGGAGGAAATACCATTTTGGTAGACGGGATCAACTTTGTTGGCGGTACAGATATATTCGTCATCAGACTAAATTTAAATGGATCGGCCATCACAGCCGGAACTTTTTTAGGTGGTAGTAATAATGATGGTATTTCAAATCCAAATAATACTGCAGCAGGAAGTAATATTGCCTTTAATTATGGTGATCAGCTTAGAGGAGAAATCATAGTCGATCAGAATTCGAATGTATTCATTACTTCAACAACCGGATCTTCAAACTTTCCAACTTCGGGAGGATTTTCTACTTCATTAAGCGGAGATCAGGATGCCATTGTTGTCAAACTTAACCCAACACTATCAACCCTTGATTTTGGTACTTATGTTGGTGGATCAGGACTGGAGTCAGGAAACTCAATTCAGCTGTCCAGTACAGGAGACATTTTCACAGCTGGTGGAACCACCAGTTCCAATTTTCCACAAACTGCAGGTCAATACGGACCAACCTTTAATGGCGGAACTACAGATGGCTATATTCTTAAATTAGAAGCTCCGAATTACGGTAATCCAAAGTCGACCTATCTTGGAACAAATGGATATGATCAGTCCTATTTTGTACAACTGGACTTACAAGATAAAGTATATGTTTATGGTCAGTCTGATGGTAACTACCCTGTTTCTGCCGGATTGTATACTAACGCTAATAGTGGGCAATTTATTCATAAATTGAGTAATGATTTAACCCTTTCTGAGTGGTCATCCGTTTTTGGAGCCGGTACCGGTGAAGTTGAAATATCGCCAACTGCATTTCTGGTCAGCGATTGTTATGAAATTTATGTTGCGGGATGGGGTGGAAATGTTAATTCCAATAACTCGAATGCTTCATCCAGTACAACAAATGGACTACCTACCACTTTTGATGCCTATCAGGCTGTTACCTCAGGAAGTAATTTTTGGCTAGGTTTGTTTACACCTGATATGGCCAGCTTGAAATATGCTACGTTTATGGGGAATACCGCGCAGGTTACGGGTGGAGATCACGTTGACGGCGGTACCAGTAGATTTAATAAAGCCGGAAAAGTGTATCATGCTGTTTGTGCAGCCTGCCAGGGCTTAAATACAGGCTTTCCAACCACGCCGGGTGCTTTTTCTACTACCAATAACAGTAGTAATTGTAATATGGCAGCATTTCTGTTCGAACTTTCCAAAATTGAGGCGGTATTAACCACAGCCGTTCCTGTAACCTGTTTACCAAATGCCACCAATTTTGTCAATACCAGTATCAATGGTAATACTTACCAATGGTATTTTGGAGATGGAGACAGCTCAGATGTATTTGCTCCAACCCACCTTTATCCCGGGCCGGGTACTTATGATGTGATGCTGATTGTTTCAGATATTAATGGATGTTACGAGCCCGATACTGCCTATACAGAAGTTACAGTTGAAGAACCTTTTTATGAGGCTTATTCATTAGAGGATACCATTTGTCCTGGAACATCTGTACAGGTTTTTGCAACCGGGGGAGACTCCTATGCATGGGGACCACCAGGACTATTTGATAACCCTAATATTGCCAGTCCGTTTGCAACAATTACCACCGATACCACACTCTCGGTCACCATTTTTAATGATTGTGGGCAAACTGTGCTGGATGTACAGGTGTATGTATTTGAAACCTTTGGTGAAGTTGGGCCTGATACAGCTATTTGTGTTGGTAACAGTGTTGAAATAAGTGCCGAAGGAGGAGGAAGTTATTCCTGGAGTCCCGGAATATCATTAAATGACTCCACGCTTTCCAACCCTATTGCCACACCAGCAATTACCACTTTTTACATCTGTGACATTACCACACCGGATGGTTGCCATGTTTTTGACACATTATTGGTCACAGTAGATCAAAGTATTGCCATTCCTAATTTAATTGATGAAGTTACCATCTGTCAGGGCGATCAAATTCAAATCATTGCCAATGGATCAACCTCTTATAACTGGACACCGGCATATAATATTTCCGCTACTAATATTTATAATCCATACGTTTATCCGGAATATACTACCTATTATTATGTTGGTTTTACCAATGCCTGTGGTGTTTCTCATGATAGTGTATTGGTTAATGTCAACATTGTAGATGTATTAGCCCGTCCGGATACCACTGTTTGTCCGGGAGAACCTGTTCTGCTGTGGGCCAGATCGAAAAAGGCTGAGAGCTTTTTATGGAACCCAACCGCTAATGTGGAAAACCCTAAGACTGCCCAAACGATTACAAGGCCTAATATTGATACCGAATACAAAGTAATTGTTACCGATAATTTTGGATGTACAAACGAAGCATATTGTAACGTCAATGTATTTGATTTACAGGAATTAAAAGTTTCAGCTGATGTACATCATGCCGTGCAAGGTGATTTAATTCCGATTTGGGCTGAAGGTGATGGTAATATACAATGGGTACCTCCAGCTTTTGTTACTTGTCCAACCTGTCACGAGACTGAAGTTTTCCCTCCGGTAAATACAAATTTCACTGCTATTTTAACAGATGAAAATGGTTGTAAAATTCAGGATGACGTAGCCATTTTTTACGATCCGTTAATTTATGTGCCGAACGTTTTTACACCAGATAACAACAATTTTAATAATGTATTTAAGGCCGTGACCCAAAATGTGACTGATTTTGAAATGACTATCTATAACCGTTGGGGTGAAGTTATTTTCCAGTCTTTTGATAAGGAATCCCATTGGGATGGCTATTATCACGGCAGGAAAGTGCAGGATGGTGTCTACGTCTGGAAAATTAAATACACTGATCTAAATGGTGTTAAGGGAGAGCTTATCGGGCATGTATCCTTACTCAAATAAGTCTACACACTTTCACTAATCATTCGAATTAAGGTATCGACGTTTTTATCAAATTTTAGGTTATTGGTTATGACCAAATCCGCCTGTTCTTTATAAGGGTTAACATAGTTTTTATGAGCCGGAATTACATGATTCTCCCACTGATAAATTACTTCTTCCCTGTTATAATTCCGTTCCTCAACGTCTCGTTTTAAACGCCTTTCTAATTGCAGATCTTTATCAACACTCAGGTAAACCGAATAATCTAATCTGTTTCGTAAAAAAGGGTAATGCATAACAAAAAGGCCTTCAACCAGAATAATATCCTTCGATTCAATAATTAAATCTTCTTCTTCAAGCATTGGGTTATTAAAACCATACCTTTTTTGTTTAATTGGCAGATTATCAATTAACCGACTAAAGTCCGTTTCAAGTTGTTCAACATACAAAGCCTCTGGTAAATCGAAATTAATGATTCCATTATGATCTAATGTTTGTTCATGCTTTGGTTTATAATAATTGTCTAACGATAAAGTGGCAATTTTTTCGCTAAACTCCTTTTCCAGCAAATTGATTAATGTGGTTTTACCTACACCACTACCCCCGGTAATTCCAACAATAAATTTTGATTCTGCCATATCTGCCTGCAAAAATAAAAACAATAGTTGAAATTCAGCTTAATTATTACCAATCTATCTCACAGGTTATTATAATATATACGCCACTTTTCCACCTTATCAATTGGACTTTCCTTTAACGAAATAATCTGTAACAGAATTAAAAGATTGATTAGAGGAAAAACATCCCCTATTTTTTAAATGCTTTTTTGATTTCATTTTCAACAAAAGTGCTATCTTTAGCGAAGTATATCAAATTTATAAAACAATGAGCAAAAGAGCTGAACTGATTGAAAAGTACAAGAAAGAAATGGACAAAATGGGCATTAAAAATGTTAATGCTGATTTGTTTGAGAAAGTAGTTATTGGATGTGGACCTTCAATTTATAATGATGATGCTTCAACAGTATCGGGAACAGATCCTAAGGAGTTAGCCACTGTTAAAAACAATTTTTTAATTAAAAAATTAGGTTTAAAAGATGGTCCGACATTAGACAGCGCTATTGATGATGTAATCCAGGAAATGGGAACATCTAACCGTAACAAATACAGAGCTATTTTTTATTATTTATTAACTGAAAGGTTTAATAAAGCTGATGTCTATAAATAATTGATAAAATTATTATTGAAATGAAAAGGGAGTCAATTGACTCCCTTTTTTATTACCTAATCACAGGTAATTATAAATGAACTGACATTTTTTGAAAAGAAAACCGGCTGACTGTTTTTTATCTTAAAAATCTTTTTCCCTCAGTTTGAGTTTCATGAACCAAACGGGCAAAATCACCCAAAGGCTTAGTACACCTAACGATAAAAATAATCCTAAACCGGTACCAAAAAATTGTTTAAACACTGCACCGGTATATCCAAGTAAGGCAGAAATATCCAGTTTCAGTAAAATTAAAATTCTTGAAAGGTCAATGGGGTTAAACATTGTTGCACCAAGGGCAAATTTATCTAAAGGATAATCGTTAAAAATTACCAGAGATACCAGGAATAGCCCATCATAAATTACCGCCATAAACAGCCACAATAAAATAGCATAACCAAAACCTTTGATCTTATTCTCGTTTCGAATGGCAATATTAAAGGCAAGCGCCACAAAAATGAAATTCAAAAATGATCCCGTAACCAGCAGAAGACCAAAATTGAATATTGCAGCGGACTTGAGTAAACCATACAAAACGAATGGTATGCCGAGTCCGAGTGCCAGACTCAATGTTAAAGAAATAGCTATTCCCAAATACTGACCAAGGAAAATTTTATTTCTATTAATAGGTTGTGCCAGCAGTAACTCGGTAAACTCCCTGGAATTATAATAATACATTACACCAAAAATAGTTCCGATTAGTGGTGTTAATACAATAATAATGTTCATAAGCGTAATGACAGCCTTAGATACATCATTATTCAAAAACAATAGGACAAAGCCCAATATCAGGTAAAAAAAGAAGTAAACATAACTCCACCGACTTCTCATCAAATCGTAAAAACTGTATTTTAATATTTTAAGCATGTTGGTGATGAATTAAGTTCGCAATAGCATGTTCCAGGTCAGTTTGTTCTGTCTGTTTCTTTAGTTCAGCAACACTGCCTTTAAAGTATATTTTACCGTCAAGCAAAAACACAATTTCTTCGGCAATTTCCTCAACCAGACTCATAATATGTGTCGTAATCAGAATTGTCTTACCCTTTTCCTTCTCCTTTTGAATAATCCCTTTCAGATTAATCAGTGAAACGGGATCTAATCCTGTTGTTGGTTCGTCAAGAATAATCAGGTTACTGTCAAACATAAAAGTTAGTACAATATTTACCTTTTGTTTTGTCCCTCCTGAAAGGTTCATTAGCTTTTTATTTAGAAAAGGCTCTAATTTGAATAAACTAATTAAATTGGTGTCATTAGCCGGTTTGGATCGTAAATTTTTAACCATTGACAATAGTTCCTTAACTGTTATATTGTTTGGAAAATTGGCAATTTGCGGCAGATAATTAATGTCATTTCTGTAATCCCATTTTTTGAGTACATTTTTGCTATTAATTTCAATTGAACCGCCGTCAGGAACCACCATTCCCAAAATGGTTTTAATTAATGTCGTTTTACCGGAGCCATTTGGTCCGAGTACTGCAAAAATTCCTCCTTTGCTAATCTCCAGATCCAATCCGTTCAATACCTGTATTTTCCCGAATTTCTTGTATAAATTTCTAATTTCGATCATTGATTCTGCGCATATAAGGTTTTTCATCAACTAAATCGTCCGGGGTAAATACCGGTGACACTTTTTCTGAGAAATTAATAATATCTACAAACAGACTTCTCAGCAGAACAATAGTTTCAGGCGTTTTATTAACGACATAAGAAAACAATTTGACTGGACGATATGGAATATCACCGACTCCATCCTTATCCAGATCGTAACCGGTATATTCGCTCCAAAAATTATTTTCGAATTTATTGCTGTTAATTTTTCCCTGATAAGCCAGGTCAAAGGCATTGTACAAAAAATCATTCTTTGTAAAATGATTATCATAACAGGCCCCAAGAATTTTAACTGCCCAACCATTTCTTAAAAAGACATTATTTTTATACGTCACCCTGTTACAGCCGTCTCCATTAATTCCTATTGTATTTTTTTCGAAGAGGTTATGTTCTATCCGGGCATCATTAATCTCTTTCAATAGCAAACCGTAGGAGGCCGTTCCCCATGATTCAGAAAAGGTGTTGTGATGCATATTGATAAATTTTGAAAACATCACAGCCACACCGGCACCATTTTTTGTAAAAGTATTGTGGTGGTATTCATTATTATTAGAGAACATAAAGTGTAAACCATACCTTATATTGTCATGGCAGGTATTATCATAAATGGTACTTTCTGAAATAAATTCCAGATACAAACCATCTCTCAATCCAAATAATTCGTTATCGTAAATTTTTAAATCCGAGCAATGCCAAACATGGATGCCATTTCCTGAATTTGCTTCATCTTTAGCCTCTCCCGAAACAGTATTACCACTAATTTCTCCAAAATGAGATTTTTCAACCAAAATGCCAAAGTAGGCATTTTCAAGAATATTATTTCTAATGGTAAAATAATTACATCTGTGTAGTAAAATCCCAGCAAAATCCTTAGTATAACTATGTCCTACATTGATTATTTTAAGACCCTCAATAGCTACACTATCTGCGCTTAGCTTAAATATTGTCTCTTTAAATTCCCCGTCAATTACAGGATAATTTTCACCCTTAATGGTTACCGACTTATTGATAATAATGACTTCACTTTCTTTGTAGTAGCCCTCTTTTATCAAAATCTGATCATGATCTGATGCCATATCCACAGCAGACTGAATGGTTTTGGCCTTGCAGGTTTTACAAACCTTAATTTGCTTTCCCCAAAGGTTTTGAGCAACGATAACAGTAAATAAAAGCAGTAGGGTTTTCATTACTACTTTTTGTTAAACCGTTGAACAAGTGTTTCCCAGGTATACACTTTACCCTGATGGATACTTTGAAGTTCAGTTGCTTTTTCGACAGACGGTAAAGCAGACAAATTAGCCCCCATTGGACTTTTAATCTCTTTACTGATTAAATAACCGGCAGATTCGACAGGAATCATTTTTCCCGGATTGCTGTAATCCGCAACCAAAATAATTTCCAAATCCTCCGGATTTCTTGTCTTCATATCCCGCATCATACATTCGATAGCATCAAACTTAAATTGTTTCCCTTTTTTGGTCACAAATTGCGCAGCATGCGTTTTATCTACAATATTCATGACACAGAAATCACATTGGTCTTTACCATATTCAATTTCAGCTGGCTCTACAGAGCAGGAAAGCAGTGCTAAAAATAGTAGAGGAATAAGTCCAAATTTAGTTAGTTGTTTCATATCCTTAATTTTAAGTTTTTGATTTTGATTCTCTCCGTCCCACAAAAAAGGCCACAAATGTCAGGAACATTCCAATAAACATTAAAATAGCTCCGGTTCTAGGGTAAGAATGCGCTGTAAAGTTTAATATATCCTTACTTCCGAATAAAGGTGGCTGGAATCCCATTGGACTACCATCAGGATTTTTAAAGTTCATGATGGCCTTTGGATCGAGGTTATGACCATATTCATATTCCCATAAATAAAAATCATAAATTCCGGCAATACCAAGCACAGTCATTAAAACAAACCATATTAAAAACAGTTTATGCTTCCCGATAAATGCAAACACAACACCTAAGCCTATCATAATACCAACTACAACAGGGAAAATTTTAAACTCAGGGATGGTTTCAGGAATATACATCATTCCCACATAGTGATTCATCAGGTTAATATTTTTAATATCAAATTCATGTGTATCTGTAAATTTATTAATGTGTATGTCCATTCCTAACGGTGTAGGGTATTGTGGTGCCTCCAATGTGATATTCCAGAGTGGAAAGACAAAAAGTCCAAACAATAGGAGTACCCCTACAAGCATTATTATTCTTGATTTTTTCATTGAATATGGTAATTGGTCGTTATTAAAAAATAACGGGTAGTCATCTCATTATTTCAAATCAATAACTACCCGTCCTATTAAAACCAAATCATTAATTTTTTAACTATTTGAGTTCGTCACCATCAAGTGTAAACTTTAATGGTATATCAGAGTCTTTTGGGGACACTCTGACATAACCCTGCATTTCCTGATGCAGTGCTGAACAGAAATCAGTACAGTAGAATGGCCATACCCCTACTTGTTTAGGATACCAAACAAAGGTTTCGGTTTGACCAGGCATAATTAATAATTCAGATGTTTCCGCTCCTATCATTGATACACCATGAGGCACATCATAATCCTGTTCAAGGTTAGTGACGTGGAAGTATACTTTATCTCCCACTTTTATACCTTCAATATTATCTGGCGCAAAGTGTGACCGGATCATGGTCATTGAAATATGAACTTCATTACCATTACGCTCCACATTCACTTCTTTTTCCGATTTCACAGCATATTTATGCTTGTTTTCTTCCAGCTTAAATATTTTTCTTGAATTTTCAGTAATCAGATCTGCCGGACAACCAGCAGCATAATGTGGTTCTCCAACTGTTGGGAAATCCAGTAATAACTGCATTTTTTCTCCTGAGATATCGTAAAGTTGAGCAGATTGTGTGACCTCCGGACCAGTTGGAAGGTATCTGTCCTTGGTAATTTTATTCATTGCCAATACATATTTACCAAACGGACTGGCTGAGTTTCCACCAGGAATCATTAAGTGACCAACAGAATAGTACGTTGGTTGTCTGTCAATCACTTCCCAGGTTCCCAATTTCCATTTTACAACTTCCGAAGAAATAAAGAAAGTAGTGTAAGCATTCCCTTTGTCATCAAATTCGGTATGGAGTGGTCCTAAACCAGCATTCTTAACTGATCCTGCAACAATATCATCAAAGTTTAAAATCGGAATACCATAAGCTTCTCCATCAAATTTTTTGTTTTCAATTGCAGTCAACATATTAGAAAATGAATGAATAGTCAACTCTGCTGCAAGTTTTCCACTTCCAACAATATATTCTCCTGACGGATCAACATCACAACCATGTGGTGATTTTGGTGTTGGTAAGAAGTAAACCAAACCAGGGCATTCTGCCGGGTCAAGTACTCTTACATCTTCTTTCCAGTGCGTAGTTGCTGTATGCGTTTCCTCATCATAAATATTATGTGCATATTTTGACTTTACCGTTTTGAACTTTCCGGCCGCAATATATTCTTCAGCCTTTTTCCAGTTAACGGCGGCAATATAATCCTTATCATTTTGTGAGGCATTTACCTCCATCATAGTATTAGACTCTTCAGTATTATAGGTAGAAAAGAAAAACCATCCATGTGATTTACTTCTTCCGGGGTGAGATAAATCGTAGTTAAATCCCGGCATCCTGATTTGAAAAGCCAGATCCATTTCCCCACTTTCCTGATCAATTGACAAGAATGACAATGCACCTTTGAAATTAGACTTATATTCGTCAATTGGCATATCCTGTTGAGGAAAAGGGACACTAAAACGTGTTCCTGCCACTACGTACTCAGAGTTTTCGGTAACGAATGATGAACTGTGATTACCTGCTGAATTAGGGATTTCGATAATCTCAGTTGTTTCAAATGTTGTCAGGTCAATTTTTGCGATTCTGGGCGTGTTATTGGCATTAATGAATACCCAACGACCATCCAGTTTACCTGCAGTCTGCGAAATATCAGGGTGATGTGAGTCATCCCATGGAATAAATCCGTGAGAGGTCATCAACATAGGCTTGGTCTCTTCATTATATCCATATGCCTTCTCAGCATCCTGTGAAAACACCGGAATAACTTTAAACAGTCTTCCCGAAGGCAAACCGTAAACTGATAACTGACCACTAAATCCTCCTGAAATAAAGGCGTAAAATTCGTCATGCTCTCCCGGAGCAACATATACTTTATCAGCAACATTGCTGGATAGCGCACCGGAATTAGATGAACTTTCATTTTGGTTACCACATGAAGCCATTAACAACAATGACCCAATGGCTACTAATCCGGTTTTTATATTCAATTTCATAATTTTGAGTTTAAAATGATTATTTCTTACTATCCTCTGCTGATAGTACTTTATCTACAACTGTTACAAATCCGTTTGAGGCGTTCACCACACCCAATACCTTAGCACCGGCCACAAAAACATCCTCTCCTTCAACTGTAACTTCAAAGTAATCGCCGGAAGCAGTGTAGATCTTTCGCCCTTTCTCCGCTTCTTTCTTCAATTGCTTAACATCAAAAGAACCAGGTGCAGTGTGCATGGTTAATATACCAGCCAGTGTCCCTTTATTTTCGGGCTTTAACAAGTCTTCAAGTGTCCCTTCAGGCAAAGCATCAAATGCAGCGTTGTTGGGTGCAAATACTGTTAACGGTCCGGCGTTAACCAAAACATGTTCAATTTCAGCTGCTTCAACAGCGGCAACTAATGTGGTATGATCAGGTGACCCTATGGCAACTTGCAGGATATTATTATCTGAGATATTATCAACTACAGAAGCCTGACCTTTAGGGGTATTATTTGGCAAACCACTATTTTGAGTAGCTGGTGATTCAGTTGCTGTATCTTTTTTAGCTTCACTACCACAACTCACAATAAGTAAAGTTGCGGCTACAACAAGCAAAGACTGTCTTACCTTTTTCATAATTTTGATTTTAAATTAATGCTTAGCTTTTTTCTGCAATTCTTAAGTACTCATAAATAGCACGTGCCTGATCTTCTTCCAAACTTTGGTTAGCCATAGGGGCACTGTACTCCATTAAGAGCTCTTTAGCTGCTTTATTATTTTTTACCATTCCTTCAGGATCCAAAATCATATTCATAATCCACTCTGGTGTTCTTCGTTCCGTAATACCAACTAAATCGGGACCAACAAAACGTTTTCCCATTTTATGACAGGCAGTGCAATTGGCTTCAAAAATCTCCTGTCCTGATGTTGCCAAAGCTTCATCCAGTTCACCAATTTCAACTGATATAACCGGTCCAACACCTTTATCTTCCATTGGATCAATATCGACTTCAGCTACTGCTTCGGTTTGAGCTACAGGTTCAGGCTCTATAGCCGTATTACTACTGTCTGAACTACCACAACTTAGCATCATCAGACTAGCAATTCCTCCTATTATTATCTTAATTTTCATATCTCTTTTTTTAGTTTAAGACTCTTATTTCGATCCAAAATTATATTCAAAAACCTTAAGAAAAATTGACTAATGTCATAAAAAGACCTTTTTGTCTTAATTAAAAATATGAGTTTTAACATTATCTTTGTACCATACCAATTTTTATGATTTCGAATTCCAGTAAATATGCTATAAGATCAGTACTTTTTTTGTCGGTTCATTCAGATGAACAAACAAAAATGAGTGCAAAAAATATTGCGGATTCCATTGAAATACCGGCCCCTTTCCTGGCTAAGATTTTACAACAGCTTTCAAAAAACAAGTTGATTTCTTCATCAAAAGGATCACGAGGAGGGTTTTACTTAACAAAAAAGGATGAATCCAATACAGTATTGGATATTATATATTGTATAGACGGGCCGGATAAATTCAGCAATTGTTTCCTGGGCTTATCAAAATGTTCGGACACCAGTCCATGTCCGGTGCATCATCTTGTGGCACCATTCCGCAATAATTTATTAACTGAAATGGGCAGAAAAACAATTGCTGAGCTTGCCAGGGAATCCAGAAACGGTAAAACTTTTATTTTTTTAGAAACAGATAGTTCTGAGTCAGATTAACTCTTTCTCTATAATATCTTTTAATGTAGTTTTAGGTAAAGCACCTGCCTGCATCATTGGCTGTTTACCTACCGGGATAAAAAGTATGCTTGGAATACTTCTGATTCCAAAAACAGCCGATAATTCTTCTTCGACCTCTGTATCCACTTTATAGATCACTATTTTATCCTGAAATTCATCAGATAGTTCCTCTAATATCGGGGCCACCATTTTACATGGCCCGCACCAATCAGCATAAAAGTCAATAATTGCGGGAAGGTTTCCTTTAAAGTTCCACTCTTTTTCTTTGGTATAGTCAAATACCCTCTCCTTAAAATCTGTTGTTGTTAATTGTACTGTAGGCATATTCCTGTTATTGTGCTGCATAGTATGCAGCATGGTTAATAAATAATACAGGTATAAACCTTGTATTAAATTCCTACTGTTTTATCAGTTTCAGGGTTTGGTCTGCCTTGCTGCCTTTAATTCTCACAAAATACAACCCTTTTGAAAGGTCTTTTGTATCCATATTTACAGTCTCAGAATCATTGGTAATTTGACCAGCAAACAATTCACTCACCTTATTCCCTGTCACATCATACAGTTCAATTAAGACGGTTTCATTTGTATATCCTTTCAAATTAAGTTGACTGTAGTTTTGTGTAGGGTTTGGATAGATGCTTACACCTGTATTACCTTCTTCAACAGAAATATCAGTAAAAACAGGCGAAATCAGGTTAATGTCATCTATATAAATATTATTCCCCAAATCACTTGTAAATTCGAATTTATATCTGAAATTCGGTACATAAAACGAACTTGAAATATTTGTGATGGTAACTGTTTCCCAATCTGAATCATCTGGCGTATAATATCCGGATTCAACCTGATCACCAAGGATATTACCATGAATTGATTTTCTCAGAGTCCAGGTTTCACCACAATCTTTTGAGGCATATATTCTCAACCATTCGTCATTAGATGATTCTCTCTTGTGATAAGCATACTTGAAAGACAATATAAAATCATCTCCCGGATCTAAAACACTCAGGTCATAAGTTCCTGAAACAAGCGCATCCACACTTGCCACCGTGGCATTATAGTTTTTAAGTACTACTGATTTTGAGCCTGAACTGGAATATTGGTTCTCGACTTCCCATGTTACATCCGCTAATGCATTTTCAACTGAAAAATCAACATTATTCGGGAAGTTATTTTGATTTTCAAAGCCTTCAACAAACGGAATTTCTTCTCCAACTGCAGGAAGTACTTTAATTAAATTCGTTTCGGTTGTAGTTTCGTTATTTGTACTATTATAAACTTCAAGAACAACTGTATACTCACCTGGTGTATTATAGGTAACATCTTGGGTTGAATCAACTGAATTTGCAGGACTACCTCCTGAAAAAGTCCAGTTTCTACCTGTTACATTATGAACCGAAACATCTGAAAACTGAACGGATGAACCGGCACAGATCGTTTTGGTATTAGTAATAAACCTGGCCTCACAAATATCATCATTTGCAACATTAACTCCTGCTGCTGCAAGGTTTGTATTCGTTGACAAGTTATTCCTTCCTGCAGTAGAACTCGTTAATGCCGACTGAATTCTTGCGGCTTGTCCCTGCGTAAACATTGTTGAGCAATATGAATACTCCATAATGTTTTGCACATTATCCAGCGTTCCGCAGGTTGTTCCTGAAAGATTACAGCTGGTCCACCCTATTGTAACCGGTGTATCCGCTATACCGTCGTCAGTGCTACATGAACTTGCTACTCCAGGGTTATTAGTTGATCCCCAAAGATGTGCCAGGTCAAACCAATGTCCGGCCTCATGACTTAATGTATGTCTGTGAGAATTCATTGATGTTCCAATTGTTCCCATATAATCATGTCTCATGAAAATAGCGCCATACATTAAATTAGGTGCAAAGAAGTTACTTGGTCTGAATGTATATCCTGCATTACCACTTGGGTCACTACAAACAAAAATTGACATGTATCTGTTCTGAGGCCAAATACCATGTTCTGCTGCAACAGCATCAACAATAGGATGTCCTCCTCCTCCCATTCCTGTATCGAAGGTGGTGGTTGATAAAGTTCTTGTTATTCCGCTATGGCAATTTCCCTGTGGATCTTTTGTTGCCAGTCTGAATTCAATGCTTGGATTACCTACAATACCCTGAAACGCTGCAATGGTATTGTTAACATCATTATTCATCATGTTAAAATCCTCATTCAATGTTTCTATGGCATTGTAAATCTGATCATCAGAAATGTTTTCAACACCATTGATATGTACAACATGTACCACAATCGGGACAATATATGTTGATCTGTCATAAGGACTCCAGTCCTCCATAAACGATTCGTAGGAAGCCTGATTATTGATATGATCTATACTATCCTGAATATAATAATCATAATTTTCATTGATCAGCTTTTCTCTTGCATGATGCTCACCACAAATATGAGGCTCTGAATGTACGTCTTGACCAATTACTGATCCACTAAAAAACAAAAAAGTAAGTGCGAGGAACTTGATAGGTTTCATGAAATGGTTTTAAATTACTGCTTTATAAATTTTTTGACGACAGAGGAATTATTCATTGTTACTTTTAAATAATAAACCCCTTCCGCCAGGGTTTCGGTTGAATATTCAATTTTTTGGGAATTATTTAACCCTTGATTAATGACTGCAATTCTTTTACCTGATACATCAAATATTTCAATGTTAGATTGGGTTAAAGCTTCTGTTTCAATAGAAATATTAAGTATACTCTCTACCGGATTAGGATAAATATTGACGTCAGCATTCAGAGGTACCTCTCCATTAACGCCTAACCAGGATTCAGGATATATATTAATATTATCGATATAGATGTTATTTCCATTATCGCTGATAAACTCAAATTTGTACATGAAATTAGATATATGGTAATTCTCATTGATTGATGTCACCTCAACATGCTTCCACTCATCATTTGATGTTGGAACATAGCTGGTTGTACTCACGTCCTCACTCAAATTACCACCATGAATCGTTTTTCTGATTGACCAGGTCTCACCACAATCATCAGAAACGAGTACTCTTAACCATTCATCATTTGACGACTCTCTTTTATTATAAGCATAATCAAATGTTAATAGCAACTCCTCATCACTATCCAATCCACTCAGGTCAATTGTACCTGACTGAAAACTGGCCTTCGGCTCATTCGAGTAATTAAAATTATCAAAATAAACAGATTTTGTTCCACCATGTATCGAGACAGAATTATTTAATTTCCAGTGTGGATTACCGGTGGAGTAATCTTCAGTTGTAAAGAAATTAATTCCATCATCAAACGTAGTATTTTCAAAATCTTCAAGAATTGGTAAATTCAACCCCGGATCAGCCAAAACCGATATAAAATTGGTTTTAGTTTCAGTTTGTGTGGCATTGCCATCAGATACCTGAAGGGATACTTCATATAAACCAGGAGAATTATAAGTAATAGATACCGTGGAATCGGATGACACTGCCGGAGACCCACCACTAAAAGTCCAGTTTCTTGAAGAAACATTGTTAAATGAATCATCTGTAAAAGTGATTGTTTCTCCCAGACAAACCACTCTCTTGTTTGCAGAAAATTCAGCCTCACATAATGTTCCGGGTGTTAATACACCTGTACTCACGGTCAAATTATTAGTTGAATGCAGGTTTATTAAATAACCTAAAGAACTAAAAAAACCTAATACAATTTCTTTTTGATCAAGAGTAAACATGTTTTGGCATGGACTATAACTCATAAAATTCTCAAACTGATCGTATACATCAGTTCCGTAATAATCATTATTAGGAACCTGAGAACAATTATTTTGAGAGGAATTACATGACCAATGTGCCTGGTCTACCGGAGGGGTATCACAACACTGATCTCCCTGTGCTTCACAATTGGATCCGTTTCCACCACATCCGTTCTGGAAGGTATGCCATAGTCCAACACAGTGCCCCACCTCATGGGTAAGCGTTCTCTGTGTATTCCCGTCAGCTGTTCCAATTGAACCAAAATTATCGTGCCTGATAACTAAACCATAAGTTGAGGCACTTCCAAAATCAGGGAATTGTCCATAACCTAAGGTCGTTCCGGCACCACCTCCACTTTCAATAGAATTTACAATCCATATATTAAAGTATCGGCTACGATCCCAAATCGACAAACCACCTCCATTATAAAATTTCGTGTTAGAATTACTGGCATCATAACTTCCGGCAGGTGAATTTCTTCTTTCTATACCATTGGTACAATTTCCCTGAGGATCAATTTTTGCCAACACAAAGCATATTTCCATGTCAGCCGCAACCGGTTCAAAAGGTGCATTTGCCGTATTCCTTGTACTGGATGTATCAGGATTTTGACGATTGAAATCTTCATTTAAAATCCGCAATCCGTCTTTGACCTGTTCATCAGAAATATTACCAATTTCATTATCATGTAAGATATGAACTACTACAGGAATGGTAATTGAACCACTTCGGTCCTGAAAATTAATCCCTTGTTCACGGAATCTTAATCTTCGTTCAATGGCTTCCTGTCTTAGCTCCGGGTGTTCAGCAAACATTTGTTCGGTATGATAATCGAATCCACACCAATTATTATGATCATGATCCTGCCCAAAAGTGCATACTGATACAACAATGAATAAGGTTGAAAAAAATAGTTTCATTTACAATATTATTAGCTACGGATGTTGATTTACCAGACAAAAATCTGTTAGCTAGTGTCTAATAAACTGTGGCTCACCCGTTTTGGTTGGTTTGGGATGCTAGTAAGTCCATAAAACTACACAAAAAGCATTTAGTTTTAAAATCTTTTTGCCCATATATATGGGAAAGCTAAATTAAGTGTAGTAATTATTGAGTCTGGTGTTAATAGCTAACCTTACAAGCTTAGTCTACATGTCCCTGACGGACATGACAACATTTTCAAACTTTTTCGGAGACTCTATTACTCTAAATAACTGACTGGCAACATAGTTTGACGACTTAAGTTCACCATCATTTTTTAAATCAATAAATCTTTGATGTTGTAAAAATTCTGAAGGGTTAGAAGATCGGATTTCATTTTGCATAGCTGTATCCACCACACCAGGGGCAATAGAGAAAATATGCCAATTATGATGCGCTCTTGCTTTCAATTCTTCCGCCATAGTTTCAGAAAACAAATCTACAGCTGCTTTTGAAGCACAATAAGGTGCCCAGGCATCAATTGGACGTTTACCGGCGCCCGAACTTATATTAATAATTTGATAGCTTTGATTTGATATGTGAAAGGCAGCAATGAATTTATTGCAGAGTAATTGAAGTGCAACGATATTGATATTTGCCAAGGCGATAATCTCCTGGTCACTTTGTTTACCAATAGGTCTAATTGCTCCTATTGTTCCGGCATTATTAATTAAAATCACATCTTCATTCTGATGATTTTCGAATTCAAATTCACTGACCTGATTTAAATCGGACAGGTCAATACTTAAGTGCTTATAATTTGAATGTGAAATTGTACAGTTCCGCGATAATCCAACAACAGAGATTCCATTATCCAGTAATTTTTCGGCTAATGCTTTCCCTATGCCGGCAGATGTTCCTGTAATGTATGCTACCATAATTCTGTTCGTTACAATTAGAAGAAATTAATTCAAAGCCTGTTTCAGATCATTGATCAAATCGTCAGCATCTTCAATTCCAACACTCAATCTGATCAGGGAATCGACTACTCCGCTTTTTTCCCGTTCCTCTTTTGGAATTGAAGCATGAGTCATTGAGGCCGGATGACCTACCAATGATTCCACTCCACCAAGTGATTCCGCCAATACAAAAATATTCACTTTTTTTACCACTTCAAGAGCATCATTCATCTTATTACCCACCAGTGTAAATGAAATCATACCACCAAAATCATCCATTTGTTTTTTGGCGATATGGTGATTGGGATGATTTTCAAAACCTGGCCAGTATACCTGATCAACCTTAGGGTGTTCTGTCAAAAATTCTGCAACTAACCTTCCATTTTCACAATGTCTTTGCATTCTCAAATGCAAAGTTTTTATACCCCGCAATACTAAAAAGGAATCCATTGGCCCTGTTACTGCTCCGCTTGAATTTTGGATTCTGTATATTTCTTTCGCAATTTTTTCATCATTACAAACCAGAGCGCCCATTACCACATCCGAATGCCCTCCAAGATACTTGGTCACCGAATGCATTACAATATCAGCTCCCATATCAAGGGGCCTTTGCAGATAAGGCGTGGCAAAAGTATTATCCACTGCCAACAAAATATTTTTCTGTTTTGATAATTCCGCAACAGCAGTAATATCAATAATATTCATCATTGGGTTAGTAGGTGTTTCAACCCAAATCAGTTTTGTATTTTCATTACAATACTTCTCAATATCTGAAGCATTTTGCATCCCTATAAAGTGAAATTTGATGCCATATTTCTCAAAAATGGTTTTAAAAATCCGATAAGTACCACCGTATAGGTCGTTAGTTGATATGACCTCATCACCAGGATTCAGCATTTTAATAATACAATCTATTGCGGCTATACCACTACCAAAGCAAGCGCCATATTTTCCGTTTTCAATTGCAGCCAGGTTATTTTCCAAAGCGTGACGGGTAGGGTTTAATGTCCTTGAGTACTCATAACCCTTATGATTACCAACCCCATCCTGCACATAGGTGCTGGTCTGA
This sequence comes from Putridiphycobacter sp., assembly GCA_965230195.1. Classification (GTDB taxonomy): domain Bacteria; phylum Bacteroidota; class Bacteroidia; order Flavobacteriales_D; family Crocinitomicaceae; genus Putridiphycobacter. Next base: position 6,421,914 of record OZ245997.1, on the reverse strand, counting down.
TAAATAGGTGTCATGATAGCACCTGTAGCCGGATCCGGATGAACACCTGCATGAATAGCCTTAGTCCCAAAGCCATAAGTTGTAGCTTCTGTATCTTTATTCTTCATATCAATTCGAATGCTTTTTTTGAGAATCGTCAGGTACTAATCTAACTGACTGAGTTCTTCCTTTAATTTTTTGGTCAATCCTTTTACTACAAGATCGTATGACATATCAATAAACTCCTTCAGTTTCATATCTGAAACGTCATCATTTATTGTAACTGTATTCCAGTGTTTTTTACTCATATGCCACCCTGGTTCAACGGCATGATAAGCCTCTCTTAATTCTAAAGCAAGTAAAGGATCACACTTTAAATTCACACTTTTAAATAAATCAATACTGGTTAAAGCAAACATTTTTCCCATTACTTTAAACACCAAAGTATTTTCATCAAAAGGAAAATCTTCCGTGACCCCTTTTTTTGATAAACAATAGTCTCTAAAATCTTCAATATTCATTAGAATTGGCTTAATTTCAAAAAAACAAAATATAAAGTTAATATTTAAAAACAACAATAGATTCTTTTTGGAGTTACAGAAGCAAAAAGTATTTATATTTGTCCCAAATTACGATAAAAAATGAGTTCATTATTAACAGTTGGGAGTGTTGCATTTGATGCCATTGAAACTCCATTTGGAAAAACAGATAAAATTGTAGGTGGTGCCGGAACCTATATCTCCATTTCGGCCTCTTATTTTGCAAAAGATCAGAAAATTGTATCCGTTGTTGGAGATGATTTTCCTTCTGACACTATAAAGGATCTGGAAAGCAAAGGAATCAGCACCGAAGGTCTGCAAATTAAAAATGGAGAAAAAACATTCTTTTGGTCAGGAAAGTACCACAACGATATGAACTCAAGAGATACTCTGGTAACAGAACTTAATGTACTGGAGCATTTTGACCCGATTATTCCGGAATCTTATCAAGGAGCTGATTATCTTATGTTAGGTAATCTTGCACCTACAGTACAACGTCAGGTGATTGAGCGAATGGATGTAAGACCTAAGTTGATTGCTTTGGACACCATGAACTTCTGGATGGACATCATGATGGAGGAACTTCATAAAACACTTAAATTAATTGATGTACTAATTATAAATGATGAGGAAGCCCGTCAGTTATCAGGGGAGTATTCCTTAAGAAGAGCTGCAAAATCAATTCTTAAAATGGGGCCTTCTTACCTGATCATCAAAAAAGGAGAACACGGTGCATTATTGTTCCATGAAGACAGAGTATTTTTTGCTCCGGCATTACCATTAGAAGAAGTTTTTGATCCTACAGGAGCTGGTGATACTTTTGCTGGTGGATTTATGGGATATATTGCCAAAACAGATGATGTTTCATTTGAAAATATGAAAAGAGCAATTATAGCCGGATCAGCAATGGCCTCTTTTTGTGTTGAACTGTTTGGAACCGAAAGAATTGAAAGCCTGACAGATTCTGAAATTTATGAAAGAATGTTAGAATTTGTTGATCTGGTTAACTTCAATATTGACTAATATTACTTTATTTCCGTTAAAATTATGAAAACTGAAATTATTCAAAAAATAGAAGAATTACTGACCAATGAACAGTTGTTCAATTTAAGTGATGAATTTAAAACGCTAAGTGATCAGTTTTATAAAATAATTAACGAGGAAAACAGGCAGTTTGAAATTGAAAAGTCTGAACGGATAGAAGCAGGTGAAAAACCTGAGAATATCCAAAAACCTATTGATCCCTTAATTGAAAAATTTAAGACACTCAGTGATGACTTTAAATCGAGACGTAAAGCCGAAAATGAAAAGATCAGAGCTGAGGAGGAGAATAATTTAAGCGCTAAAAAAGCCCTTATTTCCGAATTAAAAGCTTTGGTGGATAATGAAGAAAATATTGGAAAGGCAATTCAGTCCATTCGTAAAATCCAGGAAAGCTGGAAGGAAATAGGCCCGATCCCAAGAAATTCACGACAGGATATTCAAAAAGAGTATTCTACCTTAATGGACAATTTCCAGTATAATATCAATATTTATAAGGAAATAAAAGACCATGACCTGGCTAAAAATGGCCGATTGAAAGGTGAAATCATTGATCAGATCAAGGCTTTACTGGAAGAAACCAATATCAAAACCGTTGAATCCAAGCTACATCAGCATCAGGATGAATGGAATGAGATTGGTGGAACATTTCCTGAGAAATGGGAAACGCTGAAAGAAGAATATTGGGGTACTGTTAATGAACTTTACAAAAAAATCAGAACCTTTTATGATTCAAGACGGGAGGAACAAAAAGAAAATATTGTTAAGAAATTAGCATTAATTGATAAAATTGATGAACTCCTTGAAGTAGATTGTCAGACCCAATCGGAATGGCAAAAAGTGACTAACAGCATTATTGCCATTCAGAATGAATGGAAAACGATTGGATTTGGTCCGAAAAGAGAAAATGAAATTGTCTGGAAGGGGTTCAGAGCAAAATGTGATCAGTTTTTTGATGCGAAAAAAGAATTTTTCAAAGACATTAACTCTGAGTTTGATAAAGTAAAAGTTAAAAAGCAGGCACTGATTGAGAAGGTACGGGCACTAAAGGATTCTACCGAATGGAATGAAACCACAAAGCTAATTGTTAACATTCAGAAAGACTGGAAAAACTTAGGTTCGGCAGGGCAACGAAATGAAAATAAACTGTGGAAAAAGTTTAGAGAGCCGATTGATTTCTTCTTTGCACAAAAAGATGCTTATTATGAAGCACTGGATGCAGCCAATACGGGTAATCTGGATTTAAAAAAGGCCTTGATTGAGGAAATCAAAAACTACAAAGTTAATCCTGATCCGAATACTGCTATTAGTGACCTTAAAGCTTTTTCAAAGTCATTCAGTGGTATAGGAAATGTACCATATAAGCAAAAAGATGAAATTTATAAAGCTTATAAAACTGCATTAGACGAAAAGTATGACAGTATTAATCTGGACAAAAATGAGAAGGAAAAATTACTGTATACTGCAAAAATTGAAGCCATTTATCAAAGTCCGAATATGGACCGCGAATTAGATAAAGAAAACAGTCATATCAGAAGAATGATTGACGAAAAAATTAAGGAAAAACATCAGGTTGAAAACAACCTGAGTTTCTTTGCCAACTCTGATGAAAATAATCCTTTGCTAAAAAATGTTCACGACAGAATCAACAAAATTGATAATGAAATAACAGGCCTTAAGGAAAAATTAACGCTACTTAATAATTTTGACCAGGAAAGCGAATGAATAAAGTAGTTAACCTTTTTAGTTTATTCCTTATTGCTATTTATGGCTTTTTAACTATTGGATCTGCCTACGACCTGGCCTTTTCGGTTTATCATGTCAGAACCATTCCATTCATTGATCAGCTCGTTATCGGATTGACCATTCTTATTCTTCTACTGGGATTAATACGAATTAAAAGAAGAAGAGAGGGTAAAAAAGACATTTCGAGCTTTTCGAAATTTCAGTTCAGTACCCCACTATCCGAAAAACAAAAGAAAGCAACCTCAATTTTTTTGTCTCTTGAAACCTTATTTATGGTTTTCTTTATCGTCATTCTTCTGGTTGTTTATCCGCATGACGATCATTTTTATGTCTTGCCCTTACTTATCATAATGGTGGTTTTAGGTGCTGAAAATGCCTTTTTCCTGTATCAATTCCAGTCAAGTAATGAAGACTTTAAAATTGGTATTTCGAATGAATTGGTTGCTTATTTTGACAGGGAAATGCACCTCTATTATTATGACGGCCTGCAAAGGGTCGAGATTTATCAAAATATGCTCAATTTCAAATACAAAAAAGGGCTAAATTTATTTTTGAATCTTGACGTCATTCCTGAAAATAAAATGAAGGCCTTTCTTCAAACACTAAAAAATGAGACTGAAGATAAAGCTGTTTTCTTTGATGACAGCTTCCATCAATATTTAACCAATCTGACAGATTAATTTCAGTAAAAAGTATATCTTTAACGCAAATCACTGTCTTAATAACAATTATTAATCCGGATGGATCATTTATCTGTTGTTATCATCACTTTTAATGAAGCCCGAAACATTAAGCGAGCCATAGAATCTGTTCAGAATATTGCGGATGAAATTATCATTGTGGACAGTTTTTCAACCGACAGTACCAAGACCATTTGTGAGTCATTTGATGTTAAATTTATCCAAAGAGCCTGGACTGGTTATGCTGATCAGAAGAATTTTGCCAATGCTCAGGCACAATTCGATTATATCTTTTCACTGGATGCTGATGAAGCTGTTGATGTGGAACTGGAAAAATCCATCTTAGATTTAAAATCCAATGGATTTAAAACTACCTATATAGTAAACAGACTTGTTAATTACTGTGGACAATGGATCAGACATTCTTCATGGTATCCGGATAAAAAAATCAGGATTTTTCCTAAAAATGAAACCAAATGGGTTGGTGAATACGTTCATGAGGAACTGGAATTTAACAAATCATTCCAACCCGTTGAGTTGAATGGTCACCTTGAACATTATACCTATTACTCGTATAAAGAACATAGAGAAAGGGCAGATAAATACTCAGAATTAACGGCCAAAAAAATGCATGCTAAAGGCAAAAAAGCGGGACTATTAAAACCTTACTTAAGTGGCCTGGCTCGATTTGTTTCAATGTATTTCATCAAACTGGGTTTTTTGGATGGCTTTAAAGGATTCAAAATTGCCCAAATATCAGCGCAATCAAATGTATATAAATACAAAACACTAAGGTCACTGAGCCATGATTAAAAACCCTCAAAATATTGTAATTAGCCGGACTGACAGTATTGGTGACGTTGCCCTTACACTGCCAATGGCTGGTATTCTGAAGGAGAAATTTCCAGATGCGAAAATTATTTTTCTGGGAGATACTTATACCGCTCCTATAATAGAATGTTCTGTACATATTGATGAAATCTGGATTTGGTCCGATATTAAGGCCTTACCGGACGAAGCACAAAAAATGTGGTTCAGAAACAGGTCGATTGATGTTTTTATTCATGTTTTTCCGAGACGTGAAATTGCGAGACTGATCCAAAAATCAGGAATTCCTCATAAAATTGGTACCTCGCACCGCTTATTTCACTTACTGACCTGTAATCACCGCGTTAATTTTACAAGAAAAAATTCAGAACTGCATGAAGCTCAGCTGAACATAAAACTATTAAAACCTCTGGGTATTAATACTACTTATTCATTACCAGAGCTGACTCAATACTGTGGATTTGAGAAAATACAACCCCTAAATTCAGATTTTGAGTCTCTTTTTGACCCGAAAAAATTTAACCTTATACTGCATTGTAAATCCAAAGGCAGTGCTTTGGAATGGGGGGTTGATAGATTTATTGAATTGGCTAAAACCTTAAAACAATCTGAATTCAACGTTTTTTTTACAGGAACCGAAGAAGAATCTAAATTTTTCAGAGAAAAATTGCCAAATCAGGATAACATATATGATTTATCCGGAAAAATGTCACTTGATCAGCTGGTGGCATTCATTAGTAAAGCTGATGGTTTAATTGCTGCAAGCACCGGTCCGTTGCATATTGCCGGTTTAACAAACATTCACGCCATTGGTTTATTTACCCCTAAAAAACCTTTACATTACGGGAGATGGCAGCCTCTTGGGAGGAAAGTTCAAATCATTGAAGAAAAAGAAATTTCAGAAAGGCAACAACCTTTAAATATCGAAGTTCGTCTTATTAGTGAAACGCTTATGAAAATAATTGTTTAAGAAAGAAGAAAGAGCCCAATTTGGGGTTGGACTCTTTCGCTTGAAATGAAAAAAACTACTTACTCAGGCTACAATGTAAGGAATTAATTTCAGATAATCAAGTTTTGGAACTTGAATCTTCTTGTCTTACGTCTAAATTTTTTTTGGCACCGATTTTGTTTTTACCTTACCAAACCAAAATTATTTAATGTGAAAGGAGCTTGATTAGGAATCTCGTAGATCACAAAAAACATTGACAGCTCATTCCATCTGATAATTATAAAATACATACAGATGAAAGCAGGAAAATTATTAATCGCATTACTACTGTTATCTTTTAACAGTTTTGCAGAAGAGACAGAAACCTTCAGGAAGGTAAAAAACAATGCTTTTCAACCAGGAGAAAAATTAACTTATAGATTATCCTATGGTGTATTGGATGCTGGAGAAGCAGTATTGACCGTTGACGAATCACCAAAGTCAGTAAAAGGACGTAAATTATGGCGTGTAAGAGGAGTTGGAAAAACCATTTCAGCTTTCGAGTGGTTTTATAAAGTAAATGATGTTTACGAATCCCACATGGATGCCGAAGGTATGTTTCCGTGGATATTTATCCGACGGGTAAACGAGGGCGGTTATAAAATTAACCAGGATTACACATTCTATCAACATAAAAAAATTGTAGATAATGGTGAAGGCAAAAAATATAAAGTGCCGGCCATGGTACAAGATATGATTTCAAGTTTTTACTATGCCCGAACATTAGACTATTCAAAGGCAAAAAAGGGTGATATCTTTACTGTAAATATATTTCTTGACAACGAACTTTACCCAACCAAAATTAAATATATGGGAAAACAGGTTGTAAAAATCAGGAAAGGGAAATTCAGATGCATGAAATTTGCACCAGTGGTTCAGGAAGGAAGAGTATTTAACAGTGAGGAAGATTTAACCGTATGGATTACAGATGATGCTAATAGAATACCAATTTTGGCAAAAGCTAAAATTAAAGTAGGCTCACTAAAAATGCACCTGGTAGGCTGGGAAAATCTAAAAAATACAATGGCTAGAGTAAGCTAAAACCTTAACGAAGTCTAACAGGTTGAATGAGATTGGTTGCTAATAACCAATCTTTTTTTTGTCTTATACTTTCACTGAGGAATTGATATGCTCCTAAAAGGATCTATGCGGAACGCTATGTGATTGCTACTGTAACAGTATATTAAGATCACATCTTACACCGGATAAAAGGCATCTTCAATATGGGTAATTACCTCATCATCATTTTTTAACAGTACTGATATAATATCAAATCTTGTATTCAAATCAATTTCATTTTCAGTAATAAAAAAATCAGCTGCCCTGATTAACAACTTCTGCTTAGATTTTGAAACAGTATCCTCTGCGTTTGCCAGATACTGACTTTGTCTTGTTTTCACTTCAACTATTACAAGATTATCCTCACTTGTTGCAATAATATCAATTTCCATATGCCTTACCCTGTAATTAGTTCTGAGTATTTTATAACCTCTTTTCTTCAAATAGGCTAAGGCCAGAGCCTCTCCTTTTTTCCCAATTTCAATGTGTTTAGACATTCAGAATAAAAATAGTTCGTAATTTTATCGCTTAATTCCGTTATTAAGGTAAACTAATTATGAGAAACTGGATAGTCATTGCCGGTCTTTTTTTTCTGCAACCAGCTTACAGTCAGAGTTATTCATATAAAAAAAAGCAAACGACACAAAAAGGTGCTGTATACCTTTATTGGGGATATAATCGCTCAATTTACACAAAAAGCGATATTCACTTTACCGGAAACGGCTACGATTTTACAATTCATAAAGCCAGGGCACATGACAGACCTGCAAGAGGTTTTAACACTTATTTTGGATCGGAGGCATTTTCCCAACCTCAATTTAATTTCCGAGTAGGGTATTATTATAAGCATTTGTGGGATGTCTCAATAGGTTATGACCATATGAATTATGTGATGGAAAATCACCAGGACGCAGCATTAAGTGGAACTATAAACCCGGAATCCAATAGTTTTTTTAATGGTCAGTTCGACAATCAGGTGTATACCGTTTTCCCTCAAATGATTCAATACGAAAATACCAACGGATTAAACTATATTTCAGTACAACTTACAAATACCAAATCGTTATACCGAACCCGATCACGAAAAATCAGGCTACAAAGAAGGTTAGGTATTGGCATTGGTGGGGTGGTTACCCAAACTGATTTTAGCTGGTCGGGTGAAGATTACACTTCTGCCATAAAAGTGACAGGAGCCGGAGCCTCTTTTCATACCGGATTAAGGCTTGACCTCATTAATCGGTTTTTTCTGCAATCTAACTGGTCAACCGGATTTATATACTTACCAAAAGTGCAAACAATTGCCAATACTGAAAGTTATGCCAGTCAAAAATTTGTATACGCCGACTGGCAGTTAGTAGGAGGCCTTGTGTTTTATCTAAGAACAAAAAATGGTTGCGGATCTTGTCCCGACTGGTAGTTTTAACGAAAATTATTAATGCAATTTATCGATACTCATACCCACCTCTATGTTGACGCATTTGACGAAGACAGACATGAGGTAATTCAAAATGCCATAAATGATGGCGTTGAAAAGTTTTTCCTTCCAAATATTGATGTGGCATCAATTGATGGTATGCACCAATTGGTTAAACATTATCCGAACCATTGTTTTCCAATGATGGGGCTTCACCCCTGCTCGGTTGATGAAAATTATGAATCTGCCCTTAAGACCATTGAATCTCACCTAACAGGCAATATACCCTATTATGCCATTGGTGAAATAGGGATTGATTTATACTGGGACAAAACCTTTTTAACCGCTCAAATTGAGGCTTTCAAAATACAAATAGAATGGGCCAAGTCACGTCATTTACCTATAGTTATTCATGTCCGGGATGCTTTTGATGAAGTATTCCAGGTCATTGATCAACTCAATGACGACAGTCTTTTTGGGATTTTTCATTGTTTTACCGGTAATATGGAGCAGGCACAACATATCCTGAACTACGGTGGGTTTCACCTGGGCATTGGTGGTGTGCTGACATTCAAAAATGCCGGTCTCGATAAAGTAATCAAGGATATTTCTTTAAACCATCTGGTATTGGAAACCGACTCACCCTATCTGGCTCCCACTCCAAAAAGAGGTAAAAGAAATGAGAGTAAATACCTCATAAATATCGCTGAAAAATTAGCTGAAATACATGAAACAACGCTTGATGAAGTGGCGACAATTACAAGTGCAAATGCCAATTCTATATTTAGGAATCCAAGCATTTAAATAAATGTTAGCTACACTTCAGGGTAATTTGTCCAATTTTATATCTTTGGTTGTCTAAAATTGTAACAAATAATGAACAATAAACCCAAGGTACTCATTATATATACCGGAGGAACTATTGGCATGGTTGATGACCCTATAACAGGCTCATTAGTCCCATTTGATTTTAATCATTTGCACAATAGTGTCCCGGAGTTAAATCAGATTGACTATCAACTGGATATTATCTCAACAGAGCAACCCATTGATTCGTCTGAAATGAATGCTGAGCATTGGGGTTATTTGGCCAAAACGGTCTTTGAAAAATATAATGATTATCATGGTTTTGTAATCCTTCACGGATCAGATACCATGGCCTATACTGCATCTGCACTGAGCTTTATGCTCCAGGGACTAAAAAAACCGGTTATTTTAACCGGATCACAGTTACCTATTGGAAAAATCAGAACGGACGGAAAGGAAAACCTCATCACAGCCATTGAAATTGCTGGTCTGACTGATGTTACAGGACAACCAATTGTACAGGAAGTTGCCGTTTACTTTGAATACCACCTGTATCGAGGTAACCGGTCATCCAAAATCAGTAGTAAAGCATTTGAAGCTTTCGACTCCCCTAACTTCCCCTATCTGGGAGTGGCCGGAGTAGATATAGAATTCGATACAGATGAACTGTTTCGAAGCTCAAAAACTTCACTGGAACTCTTTACCGATTTTAATAGCAAAATTGGGCTGATTAAGCTCTTCCCAAGCATGAATATTGAAGTATTGCAATACGTGTTTAATGTAAATCATAACGCGGGTGTGATTATTGAAACTTTTGGCAGTGGAAATTCTTTTAGTTCTGACCGGTTTTTTGATCAGATCAAAGGATATATTGAGGAAGGTGGAGTAGTATTGAATATTACCCAATGCATTAAGGGAAATGTGATGATGGGTAAATACCAAACCAGCAGTAAATTTGCAGAATTAGGTGTCATTAACGGTGAAGATCTCACCACCGAAGCGGCCATTACAAAAATGATGTACGTTTTGGGAAAATATAAAAACTATACCGAGCGGGTGGACCGACTTAAACACTCAGTTTCGGGTGAAATGTTAAGAAAACATTAATACTAAGGTCTGAGGGCAAAATACTTTCGCTAAAACCAGTATTAATTATAAATTTTTGTACTTTAGCAACTCGTTAGTAAAACTGACGATTTTATATATAAAAAATAAAAACATAACTCAAATTTAAAAAAATGAAAAAAGGATTAGCATTTTTAGCTATTTTAGGTTTATTGACTTTCGGGACTTCGGCATTTGCAGAAGAAGGAGATAGCACTGACGCAAACGTGGAGATGGCAGACTCTTCAACTGTTGTTGAAGAAGAAAATACAGAAGTTGCTCCAGCCACAGAAGGAGAAAATGCAGAGAAAGCTGCTGAAGAAGCGACTGCTCCTCAAACTTCTTTTACAAATGAATTAAAAACCAGATTTATTGAAGGTGGTCCTGCCTTTATGGGAATTGTATTAGCCTGTTTAATTTTTGGTTTGGCATTGGTAATTGAAAGAATTGTTTACCTGAACTTAGCTACTACTAATACTAAAAAGTTAGTTTCAAATGTTGACGAAGCATTAGCTTCAGGTGGTGTTGAAGCTGCGAAAGAAATTTGCAGAAACACAAGAGGTCCTGTTGCTTCTATCTTTTACCAGGGATTGGACAGAGCTGACGAAGGAATTGATATGGTTGAAAAATCTGTAATTTCTTATGGTGGTGTTCAAATGGGATTATTAGAGAAAGGAATGTCCTGGATTCAGTTATTTATTGCATTGGCACCAATGTTAGGATTCATGGGTACGGTAATCGGTATGATTCAGGCCTTTGATACCATTGAAACAAACGGTGGTGTACAGGCTGATCAGATTGCAGGGGATATTAAAGTAGCCCTATTAACAACTGTATTCGGTTTGATTGTTGCAATTATCCTACAAGTATTTTATAATTACCTGATCTCTAAAGTTGACAGTATTGTTAACGATATGGAGGACGCATCAATTTCATTAATTGATGTAATGTTGAAAAACAACGCAGCTAAGTAATTTTATTCGTTTAATTAACACGATAATAAAATATTATGGAAAATAAATTAGTATCACTTATTCTGAAAGTCGGAATGGCAGTGCTTTTCATATTGGGATTATTCCTGATCTGGAATAACATTTCATTGGCACCGGGTTCAGATGAAGATCTTGAACTTACTGATCAGGCTTTCTTCGTTATTGAGCATCCAATGCCAAAAGACGAAGATGGAAAACGTCAGGAACCGGTTCAGGAAGTATTATATGACTATGTTTTAGATAACAAAGCCAAATTGGTTTTTGATTTGTCAAACAATACTGTATATGACTATGCTGCTTTTGTTGAGTCAAAAGGAGAAGAGAAGAATAAAATTGGTGAAATCGGTGATGGGATTCTTAAAATTCCCGGAGAAGAAGATAGAATTGTTGAAAATGCTGCACTAATCAATGGTAATGAAGTTTTAAGTTACGAAGACCTGGCCGTTGAAGAATTCATTGCTTTTAATGAAGCTGCATTAGTTCCGGATTCATTATCAGTTGAAGAAGGTGCTGCTATTTTAGATAGCGTAAGCATGCAAATGTATGCTGATATGGGTATCGAGAAAGACGAGGATAAAACGATTGTTACAGTTAATAAACTGGTTACTAAAAACCGTGAATTCCAGGCAGCAACTGAAAAGTCGATCACTTATACCAAATGGTTAATGATCTTTGCCTTTATCGCTATTTTTGCCTTTACATTAATTAATGTTGTAAAAGAACCTAAGCGATTTGTAAGATCTCTTATTGGAATGGTAGCTTTAGCTGCAATTGCCTTTATTTGTTATAAAATTGCACCGGAAGCAGGTACGGGAAAAATGTTAGAAACCAGTAATTATACTGATGAGAGTTTCCATTATACCGGAGCAGGAATATTAATTACTGCTACTTTAATTGTAATTTCTATTGCATTAATCTTATTCCAGGGAACAATATCGTTAACGAGATTTTTCAGTAAATAATTTAGTATGGCAAGAAGAGAATTAGAAGAAATTAATGCAGGGTCAATGGCCGATATTGCCTTCTTGCTTTTAATCTTTTTCATTGTAACTACTACAATGGACTTAGAAGCAGGGATTCCAAAAACATTGCCAATGACAATTGAGGTTGATATCGATATTCCGTTACCTGATGTTAGAAAAAGAGACATTTTCTCTATTAATATCAATGCGAATGATCAACTTTTAATTGAAGATAAACCGGCAGTTATTGAGGAGTTAAATGACCTGCTATATTATTACTATACTGCTAATTTGTATAACGCAGAAACCGACCCAACACAAGTTGAATATCAACTAAGGGATATTAAGGATGTTAAGGTTGATTTGGCTCAGGCGAATCAGATTCTTGAGCAAAATCCTGAAGATATCATTGCCAAATCTAATGTGGCAAAACTTGAAAAAAGTTTGTTGGTTTGTAATGCTATGCCTGATGGAAAATACATGCAAATTAATGAAACGGCAGCTATTCAATTAAAGCAAAAAGCCGGAACATCTTATGGTATTTACATTGCTGTACAAAATGAGATTGGTAAAGTAGTAAAGAAGGTTAAAGATGAAAAGTGCAAGGAGATTTTTAATGGTATCGCTTATTCCGATCTTGATCCGGCCAATGTTGAAGATCAGGAAAAGATAAAAGTAATAGACATTTTGATCCCTAACAGATTGCTTGAACCGAAAATAACGAATTAACAGTACTATGTCAAAGTTTAGAAAAAAAGGGAAAAAAGGACAACCGCCTGTTAATACAGCGGCCTTACCTGATATTGTATTCATGCTCTTGTTTTTCTTCATGGTAGCTACAAGACCTAAGGAGAAAGAGCCTGCTAATTTGGAGGTTGAAATTCCGGGATCATCTATTTCTATTGAATTAAATAAAGATGATGATACCGATTATATTTGGGCTGGATATCCAACTGACGGTGGTGAAGGTGCCTTAGTAGAGGTATTTTTGGATGATCAGTTAAAAGTGGATTACCAAAACTCAATTGGTCCATGGAAATTAGCGAATAAACCACAGGATAAAGAAGTATATGATGTGTATACTATTTTAAAAATTGATGATGATGTCAATATGAAAACTGTGGACAATATCAAGAAAGCACTAAGTGATCCATCTGTAAAAGGTTATAGAATCGTTTACTCAACGGGAACCACTTTCGGAGATAATTAAAATCCTTTGAATCATTAAATTTGAAAACCGCTCAATGTTTTGAGCGGTTTTTTTATGTCCTGAATCTTCATTTTACCTTCAGGTGTTAATCTGGTAGTTTGAATGGTATTAATCATATACTAAAAGTAAGGCCAGATGGCATATTCCTTGTGGCTGTTAAGATGAGTGAGTAAAAAAATAACAGTCAGTTTAAGCAGGTTTAAAAAACATCTGAACTGTATCGGGAACTATTCACTTTAATTAACAAGAGCATTTCAACAAATGCTTATCACTAAACCATTTTATTATGTCAAAATTTAGAAAAAAAGGAAAGAAGGGACAACCACCAGTCAATACAGCCGCTTTGCCGGATATTGTTTTCATGCTCTTATTTTTCTTCATGGTTGCCACCAGGCCTAAGGAAAAAGAACCTGTTAACCTAGAAGTTCAGATTCCGGACTCATCCATTGCCATTGAACTCAATAAAGATGATGACGTTGACTATATCTGGGCCGGCTATCCGACCAATGCAGGTAGCGACGCCCCGGTAGAGGTGTTTTTGGATGATCAGTTACAGGTAGATTATCAAAACGCAATTGCCTCATGGAAAATATGGAAAACACCTCCGGATATGGAAACTTATGATGTATATACAGTTCTTAAGATTGATGATGATGTTAATATGAAAGTTGTCGACAATATTAAGCGTGCTTTGAGTGACCCTAAAGTTAAAGGGTATAGAATTGTTTATTCGACAGAAACAAATTATGACGAGTTACCCTGATAAAAATTTTGCACTTATTGTTTGATTATTACAATCCCATCAAATATATACTTCCTCCCTTGAGGGAGGATTGAGGAGGGTGATTTTGTTTTGATGCCGCCATTTTGTGGTCACCTCCCTTATAATCCCTCCTCGAGGAGGGAAACCTCCTGAAAGACTCAAAGATAAGTCGAAAACCAATCAGCTTTCGACTTTTTGAAATCTATCAATATATAAGAACTGACAATGGTTTTCATTCAGTTATCTCTCATCTGTCATTAAACGGGTTTAAAGTGTACTGATAATGTACTGAAAAACCAGGCTGATGGCATACTATTTGCGCCTTTTAAGTACAAACCATACTGGTGCGAGGTGACCCTAATTCATACCAGTAATTAAAATTAATCTTATGCCTATTCGTAAACTTGATGAAATTAATGCCGGGTCAATGGCTGACATTGCCTTTCTTTTACTGATATTCTTTATTGTTACCACAACCATGAGTCTTGAATCGGGGATATTACAGGTACTACCTGTTAAAAGTGAAAATACCGAATCCGTTCAGTTTAATGACAGAAATGTCTTTTCGATTGTTATTAATAATGATAATGATATCCTTATTGAAACAGAACCGCATGATATTTCAGAACTTGGTGAGCTCCTATATCATTTTCTTACCGCCAATATGTTTAGTCCCGAAAAGGATGTAAAACAGGTCATGTATACAAAAAAAGATATATACGAAGTAGAAAACCAACTCAGAGAAGCCAGGGAGGCTCTAAAAGAGAATCCAAATAGTATTCGCGCCCAATCCACTGTCTCGAAACTGGAAAAAGCGAAATTGGTATGTGAGGTCATGCCAGGTCAAAGTTTCCTTCAGATCACAGAGCTACATGCCATACAGATTAAACAAAAGGCTAATACTTCTTACGGTATTTATATTAAAGTAAAAACTGAAATTGGTAAAGTCATTAACCAACTCCGAGACGAATGGAGTCGCTCCCTTTTCAATGGCCTTTCTTACTTCGATTTAGACAGAAGTGATAAAAGAGATCATAAAAAAATCAAGATTATTGAAGCTTTGGTCCCGGGGCAAATTATGGAACCTGAAATAGTCAATTAACGGCCAGGAAATCCTTTGTTGATACACTAACAATAATCAGATGTATTGAATTAATAATACCTGAATACTGTTAAATAAACAATGGATAATCATAGGATAAATAATATTTTTCGACTCGAAATAAACATAGCCCAGTACAAGCCCCATAAAAAAAATGGGTAAAAAGTTTAGTATCTGGAAATGAACAACTGCAAATATTAATGCACTCATTACAATCGCAACATTCCTGTTTTGACCTATATCATATACCTTTTTCAACAAAAAGCCACGAAACACCAACTCTTCACCAATTGCTGTTAAAATACCAACCACAAAAACCGGATAAATTATTCTGTACGATTTAAAACTACCCAAAATATCCGTCTGAAGTTGGCTAACCTTTTGGCTGTATTGCACCAGGCTGTTTTCAGGAATCAGAGTTTCTACAAGACTGTTGATATAACCCAATAAACCGGCAGCAATATAACTCCCGATTAAAATCAATATGGTTTTTTGAACCCAGGCCTTGTTTACTTTACTCAACCAGAGTACTTCGTTATACTTCTGACCCGTAACAAGAAGGTACAAAATAAATGATCCTGTAAAAATTACTATTTGTGTAAGTGCTCCACTAAGCATGTAGCCTGAAGGACTTACATTTTCAATATCTACCTCTTTACCTAAAAACTTCAATAAAATCGACGCCATTATAGTCGTCAGGAAAACCAAGCCGACAAAAAGTGCGATATGCCTTAAGGATTCTTTCATTATTTAAGTACGGTTTTACGTTCAGAATCCAGTTTTATGAGAATAAAAAGTAAAATTGAAAAGGCCATCATACTAGAACCGCCATAACTGAAAAATGGCAGCGGAATACCTATAACAGGAGCCAGCCCTATTGCCATGCCGATATTAATCAGGACATGAAAAAAGAAAATACCTGCTACGGAATAACCATAGACACGGGTAAACTTCGATCGCTGTCTTTCAGCTATTGCAACAATCTTAATCAAAAGGGTCAGGTAAAGTAAAATCAAAAAAGCCGAACCTACAAAGCCCCGTTCTTCCGACCAGGTACAAAATATAAAGTCGGTACTGTGCATTGGCACGTGATTTTGATGGGCGTTAGCCAGTTTGGATTGCTTGTATCCAACTCCTAAAAAGCCACCTGAACCAATTGCAGCTTTCGAACGGTTAATATTGTAGCCTTTTCCATTAGGATCTACAATTTTGCCTAAAAGGAGATCTATTCTTTCTTTTTGATGGCTCTTTAGCAGGTTTGAATAACCTAATTCAACAAAATTTACAAAAATGATTGAAACAATAAACCCGCCAATAATAGCCCGATACAATTGTCTTCTGTTTCTTGGTAATACAAAATTCTTAACCAGGATAAAAAAGGAGCCTGTTAGTATAGTAATGAATATAAAGACCCCAAATTTTCCCGACATTTTAATTTTTGTAAATGGAAAGAAAAATGAATTATCGGCAACCAGTAATGTGATAACCGCTACAATTATGGCCACAATTCCAAAAAGGATAATATTACCGGAAAGGCCTTCACGGTACAAAACCAAAATAAATGAAACAAAAATTATAAATGTTCCGGCATCAGGTTGTAATAGTACCAGTGCCGAGGGAGCTCCAAGTATTAAAAGAATTTTCAATCTCGATTTCAGTTCACTGACATTAACCCCTAACTCTGAAATATACTTGGCTAATGCAAGACTGATCCCTATTTTGGCAAACTCTGAAGGTTGAATACCAAACATTCCAAAACCGAACCAGGACCGCGCACCATTAACCGGCCGGCTAAACAGTACCAAAACGAGTAAAACCATTGTTGCTCCATAAATCCAGTAAGCATTCTTTTTGATAAAACTGCCTTCAACTAATAGAATGATTAACCCCAAAAATAATGATACACAAATCCACATGAATTGTTTACCATACTCCTTTTTTAAATCAAAGATTAAGGCATGGTCGGGATCGAATGCAGAAGAATAGATATTTGATAAACCTAATCCTACCAGTACGATATAAATCAGAACAACTACCCAGTCAATATCTCCTATTAGTCTACTCTTAGTCCTCATCTATATTCAATAAATTAGCTTCCAAAATCCTTTTTTCCCGCCTCTCACTGCTTTCCGATATTTCTTTTTCGAGATATTGTTCAATCATCAAACTGGCAATAGGAGCTGCCCAGGTACCACCAAATCCGGCATTTTCAATATAAACTGAAATAGCTATTTTCGGGTTATCTTTAGGTGCAAAAGCGATAAATATGGAATGATCCGCACCATGAGGATTTTGCGCAGTTCCGGTTTTTCCGCAAACCACAATGCTATCTATTCGTGCCCTCCGGGCCGTTCCTCCGGCCTCATTTACTACCCTCGCCATTCCATCTACCACCGTTTCATAATGTTTCCTGTCGATTGAAGTACGTTGTTTGGTTCTGAAAATTTCAGGAATGGTATCTCCTTTAACAGATTTAATGAAGTGAGGATGATAGTAATAACCTTTATTGGCCATGATTACTGCCATATTAGCCATCTCAACCGGATTAACCAAAACCTCTCCCTGACCAATACTTATTGAATAAATGGTACTGAACATCCAGCGGTTTTTACCGTACCATCTATCATAAAAACTTCTTCCAGGTATCAACCCTTTTTTCATTCCTATAATATCAGTCTCCAGATTTGATCCTAGTCCAAAGCTCAAAGTGTAATCACGCAGGTTATCCAGACCTATCCCGGCATCCTCAAATGCATTCTTTGATTTACCCTGATGAATGATTCTCTTGGTCAGATAATAAAAATACGGATTACACGACATTTTTACAGCGTCAGAAATTGATTGTGCAGTTGGATGCTGGTGACACCCCACAAGGCTTTTTGTACAGGGAAAACTTGAGTTTTCTGTTACAACACCCTCCTGCAGACCAATCAAAGACATAATCAGCTTAAAAGTTGAACCTGGTGGGTATGTTGAAATAGCCGAACGGTTTAGTAATGGCTTTAGTGAATCTTTTGCTAAATCCTGATAATTATTCCCCAGATCACGGCCAACCAGAAGGTTGGGATTAAATGTGGGTGATGATACCATGCAAAGTATTTCGCCACTCGAAGGTTCAATGGCTACGATACTTCCCAGTTTATTTTGCATGAGTTTTTCACCATACGCCTGTAAATTCAGGTCAATTCCCAGCTCAATATTTTTACCCTGTTGGGCCAGTGTATCGTATTTACCATCCTCAAAACTACCTGTAAACCTGCCATGAGCGTCCTGAAGAATGTATTTAACGCCTCTTTCTCCTCTTAATATAGCTTCATATTGTTTTTCTATTCCACTTCTACCGATATAATCACCCGACCGGTAATAATTGTCTTTATTAAGGTCCCTGTCGTTTACCTCATTCATATAGCCCAAAAGATGAGCACCAATTTGGTTCGGATAGGTTCGCAAGGTTCTTTCCTGTTCAATAAATCCTTTATACTTATACAACTCAGGTCCTATTTTTGTAAAATCTGAAGGTGAGATTTGCTTTTCAAATACAGATGCCTTTCTATACGAATAATCCTTTGCCTTTTGCATTCGTTTTGTATAGTCCTCAATGTCAATATTGAGCAATTTAGCAAAAGCAACAGAATCGATATCTTCAACCTCTTTTGGAATAACAAGCAAATCGTAAAAAACCTGATTCGAAATAAGAATATTTTGATTCCGGTCATATACAATTCCCCTGGCCGGGTAAGTGATGATTTTATTTTCTGATATCTGTGCAGCCCTGTTTTTCCACTGGTCATCAATCAACTGCATATACGCCAGTCTGAAAATGAACACCACCCCAATCAGGATAAATAAAAAACTAATGATATATTTTCTATTGTCAAAATTATTCATCAGGTACTATTTTGAAGGCTTATAGAAAATATACTGAAATAAGAATATAATGGTAAAGGAAGCCAAACTACTCAATATGGTTTTAAAAAGAATCAGTTGAATTAAATCCAAACGGTAAACCTCCAGCGTAAAAAACCAAATATGGTGTATCAGCACACATAGCATGACATAAGTCAAAAACCAGGTGTAACCCATATCATGTACACTTGGTAATAACGAGGTTTCATAACCATCTCTTGGTCTGATCAATTTAAGTATATACGGGCGCAAATAACCTATTAAAATGGCTGAGGAGGTATGTAAACCAAACGTATCACTGAGTGCATCAACCCCAATACCTAACACGATTGAGATTAAGAGAATGATAAAAATATTCATCTCGAATGGCAACATTAGAATAATCATGATGTAGACCATTGGATAGAAATATACCCCAATCTGGATATTATTGATCACCAACCCCTGTACAAGAATGATGAGGAAGAAATAAATGACAAATTGTACCCAACTATTCTTCATAATATTGATCTTCAATGGCCTCCTGCTCCGGTTTAAAAATATTATTGACCACATATACGTGACCTAATGCTTTAAAATTGACTGCAATTTTAACCTTTATGCTTAATGTTGCCGATCCGTTTTCGTCATTAACCTCAACCACTTCACCAACAGCAATTCCTCTTGGGAAGTGCCCATTACTCCCTTTAACAACAACCTGATCGCCAACCGCAATTACTGAACCGGAGGTAATACCTCTTACATTACAAACTTCATTGTCAAATCCTTCCCAGTCAAGATTACCCATCACACCATTTATTTCAACTGTAATGTTAATCCGTTCCGAAAGAATGGTTCGTACAATAGCATAGTGCTCGGAAACATCAATTACAAAACCAACTATCCCATCTTCTGTAATCACCCCCATATCTTCAGTTACCCCAGAAGCACGCCCCTTATTTAGAGTCGCATAATTGTTCCGTTTGTTGTTAGAATAATTAATAACTGTTGCAGGAAAGTATTGATACTGTAGTTCGCGTACTGTATCGTTTACTTTAAAAAAATCTTGCTCCAGAGGATAATAATTGAAGGGCAGTTGCTCAATGAGTTTTGCGTTTTCACTGATTAACTTTTGGTTTTCCTCATCAAGACTAAAATGCTTTGAAATATTGTATTTCTTCTCAATTAACCAGGATGATATTTTTGAGGTTGAATTAAGATAACTTGCTTTATGATAGTTCTTACTATTAAAAAACAAGGAAAGAACGAAAATTTGTAATAGAATAAAGACTGAGAAATTCCTAAATTGTTTTAAAAAATTGAACAGGTTTCTCATGTTGGTCTTGCATTACAGAGTTCAATTGGTTAATACTAGCGCTCCAAAAACTGGAACTTATCAATATTCTTTAAAGCGATACTGGTTCCTCTGGCAACGGCTCTTAACGGATCTTCGGCAATATGAACAGGTAATTTTGTTTTTAATGAAATTCTGTAATCCAAACCTCTTAACATTGAACCTCCTCCTGCAAGGTAAATTCCGGTTTTATAAATATCTGCCGATAATTCCGGTGGGGTCATTTCCAATGCATTCAAAATAGCTTCCTCAATCTTTGCAATACTTTTATCAAGTGCATGTGCAATTTCACCGTAAGAAATCATAATTTCTTTTGGAATACCAGTCATCAAGTCCCTACCTCTAACCGGATACGGATCAGGTCTTTTGTCTTCATCCAACTCTGTAATAGCAGAACCAACTTCAATTTTTATTTGCTCAGCTGTTCGCTCACCAACTAAAATATTGTGCTGACGTCTCATATACTCTTCAATGTCTCTGGTAAAGTCATCTCCGGCAACACGGATAGACTTATCACAAACAATACCCCCTAATGCAATAACGGCAATTTCAGAGGTTCCTCCCCCTATATCAATAATCATATTACCCATAGGCTCAATGACGTCTATCCCAATTCCAATTGCTGCAGCCATAGGCTCATGGATTAAAAAAACCTCCTTAGCTCCTGCGTGTTCAGCAGAATCCCTTACTGCTCTCTTTTCTACCTCAGTAATTCCTGATGGAATACAAATAACCATTCTAAGGCTTGGATTAAACAATCTTGATGAGGCATTGATCATTTTAATCATCCCCCTGATCATTTGCTCAGCTGATTCGAAATCGGCAATTACACCATCCTTAAGCGGACGGACAGTTTCGATTAATTTATGTGTCTTACCGTGCATTTGTTGGGCTTTTTTCCCAATTGCAACAATTTTAGAGCTCTGAATATCTCTGGCAACAATAGACGGTTCATCTACCACCACTTTATCATTCATGATAATCAGTGTATTCGCTGTTCCCAAATCTATGGCTATCTCCTGAGATAAAAAATCAAATAGTCCCATCCTATGGTTTAGTTAGTTTAGCGCTTACTAATATATTAATTTCATATTAATTAATGCGGCAAACGCTTAAGTTATCAATTAATGTTTAAAATGCCGGTTTCCGGTAAATACCATGCTCATATTATTCTCGTTACAATAGTCGATCGACAATTGGTCTTTGATTGAACCACCTGGTTGTATTACACTTGTAATTCCTGCCTCATTTGCAATTTCAACGCAGTCAGGAAACGGGAAAAAAGCATCTGACGCCATCACTGCTCCCTTTAAGTCAAAATTAAAGGATTGCGCTTTGTGAATAGCTTGTCGTAAGGCATCTACTCTGGAAGTTTGACCGGTTCCGCTGGCAAATAACTGCTTTCCTTTGGCTAAAACTATTGTATTGGACTTGGTATGCTTAACCAATTTATTGGCAAATTCCAAATCAACCATTTCATCAGTCGAAGGTTTTGAGTTGGTAATAGTTTCAAAATCTTTGACCTGATCTGTAATCAAATCTTTATCCTGAGCCAGTACACCATTTAAAATGGTTCTGTATTGTTTTGATGGTAACTCGATATCTTTTTGAACCAGGATCACTCTGTTTTTTTTGCCCTTTAATATTTCCAATGCTTCAGCACTGTAACCAGGTGCGATAACTACTTCGCAAAACAGATTGTGAATTTCATTTGCAGTAGCTTCATCTATACTTGTATTCGAAATCAAAATTCCACCGAAAGCAGAGACAGGATCACCCGCAAGCGCAGCTTTATAAGCTTCAACCAGCGTTGATCTTGTTGCCAATCCACAAGCATTATTGTGTTTTAGAATAGCAAATGTAGGCTCATCATTCTTAAACTCTGCTATATAATTTACTGCGGCATCCACATCTAATAAATTATTATAAGATAATTCCTTACCATGTAGTTTATCAAACATGTCATCCAGATTTCCGTAGAAAATACCTTTTTGGTGAGGATTTTCACCATATCTCAACGTTTTGGATGTTAGAATACTTTCTTTTAAACTTTCAGTTTGTTCAGGATTGAAATAATCGTGAATCTTTGTATCGTAATGCGAAGAGGTATTGAAAGCCTCACTGGCGAATTCTTTTCTTTGCTCTAATGTTGTATAACCATCTGCATCATTTAATATTGACAGAAAAGGTGCATACTGATTCATGGAAGGGATAATAACCACATCCTGATAATTTTTTGCTGCTGCTCTGATTAAAGAGATTCCTCCGATATCAATCTTTTCAATAATATCACTATGATCCGCTCCTGAAGCCACGGTATCCTCAAACGGATACAAATCAACAATTACCAAATCGATTTCAGGAATTTCAAACTCAGCAATCTGACTTTGATCAGACTCAAGGTTTCTCCTGTTTAGAATACCTCCGAAGATTTTAGGATGCAAAGTTTTAACCCGTCCACCTAAAATTGATGGGTAGGATGTCAAATCTTCAACAGGTATAACTGAAATTCCCAAATTTTCAATAAACTTTTGAGTCCCACCTGTAGAGTATATTTCAACTCCTAAATCATTCAGTTTCTGCACTATTTCATCTAACCCATCTTTGCTAAATACCGAAATCAGTGCGTTTTTTATTTTTTTTACTTCAGCCATTATTAATTATCCTTGGAATTCTGACTGCAAAGTTAGGATAAATACTACGATATCGTTGATTATTCGTTGAAAATAATGCAACTATTTTTAGTATTCGGCAACTACCTGATATTATTCGCTCAAATTACTTTAAAGTATCCTTTCTGTATGGGGTAATTTCCATACTGTCCAATTTCAATTTATAGGGCTCTATAAACGATAAATAATTCGGTAAAATTGAATCCGGCATAGGTGTGGTAGCAGGGAATTTTTCGGCTCGGTGATTGATTTGTTTTCCATTTTTCCAAAAACGATAACATACATGGGGACCTGTTGCCAGACCGGTACTCCCAACATAACCTATTGTTTGTCCTTGTTTCACATGAACACCTTTTTTTATACCTGAAGCAAAACCGGTCATATGCAAATATTGTGTGCTATAGGTGTCGTTATGCTTAATTTTAACATAATTACCATTACCTCTTGTATAACTGGCGGCAATCACATAACCATCAGCAGTAGCCCATATTGGAGTTCCTTTTGGGGCAGCATAATCGGTTCCCAAATGAGATTTCCAACGCTTTTGAACCGGGTGAAAACGGCGCCCTGAATAACTTGAACTGATTCGTGAATATTTTACCGGTGCCATCAAAAACTGTCTTTTCATTTCTTTTCCGGTTTCATCATAAACGCCGTATTTATTGGTTGCGCTATCCAGTAAATAATAAAATGAATAATAGGTTCTGCCCTGATGTTTAAAATAAGCGTATTTCACATTACCAACATCATAGGGTACGCCTTCAACGCTCTTTTCCTCGTAAATCACTTTAAATTCATCTCCGGGATGTAATTTAAAAAAATCGATTGTCCAGGCAAACAGACCTGAAATATACTCAGCCATTTCACCCGTCATATTTAAATCTTTAAGTTGTGCATTAATGGCAAGTGTCAGGTTAGAATTTTCAATAATTTCTCCTGATAACATTCTATCTGTCACTGAATTTTCCTTTTCTCCTTTTCTGACATTAACAGAATCACTAAAATCGAAAATCACATATTCCACCCTGTTTTTGGGGTAAATACAATATTGTAAATTCTTAACTGTATCGTCCGGGTTGAATAGTAATAAAACCGGCGTTCCCTTTTTAATATATTTTAATCCAATTGTGCTGTCAGCAGCCATTTCAGCTGCCTGATTAATTAACCATTGAGAAACATTATGCGGCGCGAGCAGATGACTTAAGGTCCAATCTTTCAGGATAGTGTCATTTTCCACCTGAAAGGAATCTAAGTTAAACCCATATTCTATGACTGGTTCTTTGACCACTATAACCGGTTCAACTTTCTCTTCTTTTGTCTGGGGAGGTTCGTTATTACAAGCTACCAAAAAAAACAGTATCGACAACGAAAAAAGAAATTTGTACATCTGAAAATATTTCTTCAAAAATAATAAAGTTAAGGCCACAGGCCATTATAACCTAAAACTGTTTATTAAGGGTAAATTGTTTAGAATTATTTGGCAGATTTCCAATTATTATTCGCTGTGCTGCAACATTTTTTTTGGCACTATATAAACCAAAAAGCCTCCTCCCGATACAATCAGGAGGAGGCTTAAAAAAATTAATCTCAGATTACTTACTTACCACTACATTAAAAGAAGTGTTTTGTCCGTTTTCTAAGTTCAGGTTGAACACATACATTCCACCAGAAATATTTGTAATGTCAACTTTTAATTGCGAATCATTTAAGTTAACAGCCTGACTTAATACTGTTTTTCCGGTTAAGTCAACTATATTAAGCTGACCCTGACCTGAAATACCGTTTAATGGAACAGTAATTTCGTTAACTGCAGGATTTGGATAGGCAGCCTCAAGCTCTAATTCCGGTTGCTCATCATCAACACCTAACCAGGTTGCATCTTCAGTATTCAAAATTAATGCAGCTGCTAAATCAGTACCGAAACCAAGTCCAAACCAGTTGTTTCCACTTCTGTTAACAGATACAACATGACCATCATTAGTAATGTTCCTGTCATAATCAAGGGCATTATCATAACCAAAAAATACGTCCTGACTTCCTGTTGTTACACAGAAAAGATAGTGCACATCATCTTCCATTAAGAAAGGCTCTTCAAACATTACTGTGATAGGAACATCCTGGTCATCAGCTGCATACTCATACTCTCCAAAAGCAATATCATTAATGTCATCCATGCTGAAATTCGGGTCATTGATGTCTGTTGAAGCATCATCCCATGTTAAACCTTCCACTGTAACATACTCTCCATCAATTGATGTAGCACTTGACGTTGCATTGAATGTGATACTATGTGCTACTCTTCTGCTTGCATTAGGATCTGAAAAGTGAATGCAAGAATAAAATGGTGCAGTAAATGTTCCGGGCTGAAAGTGTTGTGCAGCTATAGCCTCTTTAGTAGTGGCATCCAGTCTTGATATAGCATATTCTTTATCAGTGATCATGAAGTCAGCGTTTAAACTGTTATCGCTCTCATCATCATCACCGGCATGTGAAGTCACAGAATATTCTACTGTATAATATTCCTCAGGATAGTTACCTTGAGAAAAAGGTGGTAATGGTATAAAAATACTGTCTCCGGCCACTAAGTTAATCGGAGTAGAAGACTCAAGGTGAGTTCCTGTTACACCAGGCCCCGTTACTTCACAAGTTAAAACAACATCTGTTTGATCGTTAATTCCAACATTGTAAATCCACGAACCACTGTTTACTGAAAATTCAGTATCATCCTGTGCTAAAGCAGAAGGCGTTGCAAATTGACGAGCTCTCAAAATATCTTTTTGAGCCATTCTTAAATCATTGTCAAAAAAACCAAATTTATTTCCAATGAAACAATCTGCAGTTCCTGCAGTAATTTCACTTAAAAGTAAATTTCCGGTATTTGTTGAAATCATGATTACAGGAATATTCACACTTCCTCCATCTGCACCTGCTCCCATACTGGTTGGTTCACCGTCATTATTTACAATAACAACAGCAATAGCTCCTGCATTTTGAGCGTTTAATGCTTTTGTTCCAAACTCACAATTTCCTCTCCAGATAACGGCAATATTTCCTGAAACAGCAGCACCATTTGATAGGGGTGTACACCCTTCTCTGGCAATAAGCGGATCAGAATCTCCATCATCTACCAAAACCATAGTTCCGGAAACTGAATTATTGGGGTCATTTAAATCAGGAACGCCCCATCCTGTGCCTGTTTCAGCTATAGCATAACCACCACTGTTTGACGAGGGGTCAAGTACCAGAAAAGACACCTGTGCTACTCCAATTGATGCCATAGCTATCGCAACAAAAGATAGTAATAATTTTTTCATAAGTTCTAATTTTTATTAATAAGGTTGAGTAACAAAATTAACATTTTTTTAACATTTTTTTTGAAAATTGCTTCAGGTTTTTGGAATGCTAAATCTTTTTTTGCTTAACTACGCACCTGATAAATGGCATCAGTTTTGCTATTTATGAGTTATTTTTAACTAAATAGAGATTTAAAATAATAAATGAATTATATTTGTCAATCGTTCATTTTAACAATCAAAACAAGAAATGGCAGAATTAGTAAGATATTCGGATGAGGAGTTACAAGAATTCCGAACAATTATAGAAGCGAAATTAGTTGAGGCGAAGGAAGACCTGAAACTTTTGAGAGGTCAGCTTGATTATAGTGATGATCATGGTACTAACGATACGGGGAGATCGTTCAATATGATGGAAGACGGATCAGAAACCATGTCCCGTGAAGAAATGTCTCAATTAGCAGTAAGACAGGAAAAATTCATCCTTAACCTGGAAAATGCGTTAAGAAGAATTGAAAATAAAACTTATGGTATTTGCCGTCAGACGGGTAAATTAATACGTAAAGAACGTTTAAAACTGGTGCCTCATGCTACATTAAGCATTGAAGCAAAAAATGCACAGGGATAAATTGAACTCTTTTCGAAAAAAAAACATCTTGTTTGGTACAATTCTGATTGTACTTGCGCTTGATCAGATCATAAAAATATGGGTTAAAATGAGTTTAGCCCCGTATGAATCGGTCGATCTGATTTCAGGATTTATTGAACTTCACTTCATTGAAAACCGGGGAATGGCTTTCGGAACCGAATTCGGCGACGGCATATGGGCTAAATACGCATTGACACTTTTCAGATTGGCTGCCATAACCGGAATAGCCATTTATATCAGAAGAATTCTCAAAGATAAATCAACCAGCTTTACGTTCCTGATTGCCATTGGTTTGGTTTTTGCCGGTGCCACCGGTAACCTTATCGACGGTATGTTCTACGATTTCTTTTTTGAATTAGATCCTAACTTTAAAACCAACTGGATTTCGACCTACAATGCTGATAATGATGTTTTTTTTCCTGAAAAGCTCAGGCAAACAGGTTTTTTATTAGGTAGTGTGGTTGACATGTTCAGGTTTACAGCCACCTGGCCATCCTGGATGCCATTTGATCTTGGTGGCGAAGAGATTTTTCCTCCTATTTGGAATGTCGCAGATTTTTCGATTTCTTTTGGTGTAGGTTTGTTAATTCTCCGATACAGGAAATTTTTTGGGAAGCAAACTACCAAATCTGATTCAGAGACCGCTACTTCGTAATCATCTCCAACCCTATTTGTCTGGCCAACTTATCGGTTTCCATCAAATCTTCAAGAGTAGGATCAGCAATAAAATGAGCTTGCTCAACCACTTTTTCATTAAGTGCAGCAATGTCTAGAAAAGAGATTTTTTCCTCCAAAAAGGCTTTTACTGTGACCTCATTGGCAGCATTGAGAATACAGGGGTGATTTCCGCCTCGCTCCATACAATCATAAGCCAGTCTAAGATTAGTAAACGTATCGTAATCCGGTTTTTCAAAAGTCAGTGAAGGGTAATTCAGAAAATCAAAACGTTCAAAGTCGGTTTTAAAACGATCAGGATAAGTCAATGCAAACTGAATTGGCAATTTCATATCCGGTAAACCCATTTGTGCTTTCATTGAGCCATCCTCAAACTGAACAATTGAATGTATAATGGATTGTGGATGCACTATGACATCAATCTGATCATTTTTTAAACCAAACAACCACTTAGCTTCAATCACCTCCAACCCTTTGTTCATCATGGTAGCAGAATCAATGGTAATTTTTGCTCCCATTTCCCAATTTGGGTGTTTCAGGGCCTGTTGTTTAGTAATGTCAACCAATTCTTCTCTTGATTTTCCTCTAAAGGGTCCACCAGAGGCTGTCAGGTATATTTTTTCTATTTTATTGTCAAATTCTCCGGTTAAGCATTGAAAAATTGCAGAATGTTCTGAATCTACAGGATAAATATTCACGCCTTTCGATAAGGCCAGTTTTGTGATTAATTCACCAGCCACAACCAGTGTTTCTTTATTGGCCAATGCAATAGTTTTTCCGGCATTTATTGCACTGATTGTCGGCTTTAATCCTGCGTATCCAACCACTGCGGTCAATACAATATCAATCGATTCCATTTGAACAATTTCAGACAATGCATCTTCACCTGTATAGGTTTTGATATCCTGCTCCCACAGGGCGTTTTCAACGGTTTTGTATTGATTTTCATCTACAATTACAACTGAATTCGGTTGAAATTTTTTAGCTTGCTCAATGAGTAAATCTCCATTTCTGTTAGCGGTTAAAACCACTACTTCGAACCGATCCGGGTAGGCTTCAATTACCTCTAATGTTTGTTTACCTATTGACCCGGTTGAACCAAGTATTGCAATACTCTTTTTATCTGACATAACCACAAAAATAATGGTCTGAACCAAAAAAAGGATAAATTTTGAAAGAAATAAAACTTGCTGTTTGAAAATAATTATTTACTTTTGCACTCTCTTAAGACAAGAGAGATATATTTGAAATATTGCGGGTGTGGTGAAATTGGTAGACACGCTAGACTTAGGATCTAGTGCTTCACGGCGTGTGGGTTCGAGTCCCTCCACCCGCACTAGATGGTCTTGGCTTAGCCTGGACCATTTTTTTTGTTATAAATTTTAAATTTCGTTATTGAAATGAATGTAGTAGAGGAAAAAATTGATGATTTAAATGCCGTATTGCGTATTTCTATCGCTAAGGACGATTATGCTGAAAAAGTTGACGGTATCATAAAAAACTATCGTAAAGAAGCTAATTTACCAGGATTCAGACCAGGTAAAACACCATTGAGCCTGATTAAGAAAAAATACGGAAAAAGCATTTTGGCTGATGAATTGAACAAATTAATCAATGAATCGTTAAATGATTTTATTCAAAAGAATAACCTGGAAGTTTTGGGTAACCCTTTACCTAAAGCTGATGAAGAAGTAAAAGGTGATTTTAACGATCCGGATGAATTTGAATTTGCTTACGAAATTGGTTTAGCACCTGAATTTGATATTCAATTATCGAAAAAGAACAAATTTGATTATTTGAAGGTTGACATTGATGAGTCAATGCTTGACAAAGAAGTTGACAACCTTGCCAGAAGATACGGTAAATTAGTGGATGCTGAAAAAGTATCTGAAAAAGATATGGTCATTGGTCAGTTCACTGAGAAAGAAGGTTCTATTTCCAATTCTTCAACCATTTCACTTGAATTTGTAGAAGACGAAAAAGCTAAAAAAGCACTTATTGGTAAAGCTGTAGGCGACAGTATTGTTGTTGATCCGAGAAAAGTTTCGAGAGACGACAAAGATATGGCTGCAATGCTTGGAATTACTGAAGCTGATCTTGAAGGTGTATCTGATAAGTTTGATTTCAAAATCTCTGAGATTAAAACTATGATTCCTGCAGCTATCGATCAGGAATTATTTGACAAGCTATTTGGTCCTGATACTGTTAAATCGGAAACTGAATTAAGAGACAAGATTAAATCGGATCTTGAAAATATGTTTACCAACGATTCTGATAAAATTTTCAGTCAAACAGTTACTGAAGCTTTGATTGATAAGACGGATTTAGAATTACCTGAAAACTTCCTGAAAAGATGGATAAAAGATTCTTCAAAAGAGGAAATTACCATGGAAGAAATTGAGGCTGATTTTGAGAATTACAAAAAGAGCTTAAAATGGCAGTTAATTCAAAATAAGATCATCAGAGATAATAAAATGCAGGTTGAGGCTCCTGAAGTCATTAATTACACTAAAGGATTATTAGCAAGTCAGTACGCCCAATACGGAATGCCTGCACCTGAAGATAGTGAATTGGAAACTCAGGCTAAGAATGTATTATCCAATCAGGATGAGGCCAATAAAATTTATGAAAACATCTACGGTGCTAAAATCATGCAGTTCTTTAAAGAAACTGTAAAAATTAATGAGAAGGCATTATCGTATGAAAAATTTATTGAAGAAGCTTACGCTCAGAAGTAATTAAACAATACATATTATCTTATAAATAATGCCTATATTTATAGGCATTATTTTTTTATATAAATTACAAACATGTTAGGAAAAGACGAATTTAACAAGTATGCTACTAAACACCACGGTATTAATAGCATGCACTTACAAAGCTATATAGAATCTTCATTGACACCTTACATTATTGAGGAAAGACAATTAAATGTAGCTCAGATGGATGTATTCTCGAGATTAATGATGGACAGAATCATTTTTTTAGGAACGGGAATTAACGATCAGGTAGCTAACATTATCACAGCACAGTTATTGTTTCTGGAATCGGTTGATGCAAAAAAAGACATTCAAATCTATTTAAACTCACCTGGTGGTGGTGTATATGCCGGTTTAGGTATTTATGATACCATGCAGTTTATTAAACCTGATGTAGCTACAATATGTACTGGTATGGCAGCTTCAATGGGTGCTGTATTATTATGTGCAGGAGCCAAAGGAAAAAGAGCAGCATTACCGCATTCAAGAGTAATGATTCACCAACCATTAGGTGGTGCTCAGGGACAAGCTTCGGATATCGAAATTACAGCCAGAGAGATTCAAAAACTGAAAAAGGAGCTATACGATATTATCGCTAACCATTCCGGGCAAACTTATGATAAAGTTTGGGAAGATTCTGACCGTGATTACTGGATGATTGCTGAGGAAGCTAAAAATTATGGTATGGTTGACGAAGTACTAAACAAAAACGGATAATAAATAAAATATAAAGCACTTAATTCATGGCAAAGAACGAAATTAATTGTTCTTTTTGTGGGCGACCAAAAAGTGAGGTGGATATCCTAATTGCTGGTGTTACTGGCCATATTTGTGAAAGCTGTATTGAACAGGCACATGATATTGTTAGTGAAGAGGAGGCGCATAAATCGAACACTCAGAATCAAGACTTCAATTTATTGAAACCCGTTGAAATCCGGGATCGACTGAATGAATATGTCATTGGGCAGGAAGATGCTAAGAAGTTTCTTGCTGTAGCTGTTTACAATCATTACAAGCGAATTTTTAATAATTTATCCAATTCTGATCATCAGGAACTGGAGAAATCCAATGTGATTTTGGTAGGAAGAACCGGTACGGGAAAAACCTTACTGGCAAGAACTATTGCCAAGATGCTAAACGTCCCTTTCTGTATTGCTGATGCTACTGTATTAACTGAAGCCGGTTATGTGGGTGAAGATGTGGAAAGTATTTTATCACGTTTGCTTCAGGCGGCTGATTTTAATGTAAAAGCGGCTGAAAAGGGAATTGTTTTCATTGACGAGATTGATAAAATTGCCCGTAAATCAGATAACGCCTCTATCACGCGTGATGTTTCAGGTGAAGGGGTTCAACAGGCTATGTTGAAATTACTTGAAGGTACCGAAGTTAACGTTCCACCACAAGGTGGTAGAAAGCACCCGGATCAGAAAATGATTAAGGTAAATACAAAGAATATTCTTTTTATCGCTGGAGGTGCTTTTGATGGCATTGAGCGCATAATAGGAAGGCGTTTGAATACCAGTGTAATTGGGTTTTCATCAGAAAATGATGATGTAATTGATCATGATAACTTATTACAATACATTATACCAACCGATATTAAAGAGTTTGGACTTATTCCGGAACTAATTGGTAGAATGCCTGTATTGACCTATCTTGATCCTTTAGATAAAGAAGCATTGCGACGTATTCTGACAGAGCCGAATAACGCCTTGATAAAACAATATACCCACCTGTTTAGTCTGGATGGTATTCAATTGAAATTTGACGCTGAAGTGCTTGATTTTATTGTTGATAAGGCATTGGAGTTCAAATTAGGTGCCCGTGGTTTAAGATCTATTTGTGAAGCTATTCTTACTGATGCTATGTTTGAACTACCCTCAAAATCGGATGAAAAGGAATTTAAAGTTACCCTGAACTATGCCAAATCAAAATTTGATAAATCTAAAATCTCCAAATTAAAAATAGCGTAGTTTATGTCACTTAATTCAATTGCTGTTGTAGATTATAACGATTATACTTCCGGAGATCCGGAAAAACGAAATCAGTTTATCAGAGATTTTGGTGATTCTTTCAGTAATATGGGTTTTGCAATAGTTAGAAATCACGGTGTCAGTGCCGAATTGAGATCCCGGCTATTTGACGTTTCAAAAGCTTTTTTTGAGCTTCCCACTGAGGTAAAGCAAAGGTATGAAAATGTTGAGCTTTCAGGTCAGAGAGGTTATATTTCGAAAAATAAGGAAAGTGCGAAGGGAAAAAATGTACCTGACATCAAAGAGTTTTACCATATTGGTCAAACGGTTAAGGATAACGACCCCATTCAGTCAGAATACCCTGACAATATATGGCCTGAAGAGTTATTAAATTTTAAAACTGTTGGAGAACAGGTGTATTCCACTTTTGAACAAACCGGCAGAAATCTTTTAAAAGCTGTGGCACTTTACCTTGATTTGGAAGAGGATTATTTTGATGCTAAAATTCACAATGGCAATAGTATTCTAAGGTTATTACATTACTATCCGGTTCAGAACCTGGAAGATATTCCTGAAGGAGCAGTGCGGGCAGCAGCTCATGGAGATATTAACCTGATTACCTTGTTAATGGGAGGAAGTGCAGAGGGACTGCAAGCCCAAACACTGGAAGGAGAATGGATACCCGTTAGCCCGGAAGATGATGAAATAGTGGTAAATATTGGCGATATGCTGGCGAGACTGACCAATGATAAATTCAGGTCCACTCAACACAGAGTCATCACACCACGACCAGAATCCTGGTTAACTCCCAGATTTTCAACACCATTTTTCCTTCACCCAAGATCTGAAATGGATTTAACATGCTTAACGTCATGCATTAATGATAAACACCCTAAGTCATATCCCGATACCACTGCAGGTGAATTTTTAAATGAACGCCTGATAGAGCTGGGATTGAAGAAGGTGTAAGGATATACCATTAACTCAATAAAACATACAGTTGAATTAAATTAATTTGGACGAAATTAAGATTTTCTCTATATTTGTGTAAATCGTATTCGAGATGAAAAGATTATTATACATATTAACATTAGCCCTGTCGGTTGCGTTCTTTTCTTGTGAGAAGGATGAAATCGTAATTGTTAATCCGGTTGAGGATGAACGTACTGTTGAGACCAAGTCGGGAACTACAGATATTAAGGATGGAGAAGGTTCTGATTCCGGTTCTTCTGGTACAGGAACTGTTACTGATCCTAATGATCCTGAAAACCTTGATTATGGAAAAAAAGGTACTGGAAAGAATGGAAAAAACGGGAAATAATCCCTTCTGATTCTTTATACAATATTATAAAAGCAACAATTTGATTGTTGCTTTTTTTATGCCTCATTATCTCATTGATACAATAACCTAAACAACTTTTACATGTTAAGCTAAAAATATCCTGATCATGGATTTTTTGAAAATTACAAATTACACTTAGAATTTCCTTTTCCCATTTCACCCTACTAATTAACTAACCAAGGAAATCACACCCTTATTCACTGTTACCTGCCAGTTAATGCTTACACTTATCGGATACCTTTTCACTACTCGTCCTCTCTTATAAACAACATACTATTTGCTTGTGTGTACTTATATGATAAAAACAAAGCGTATAATGGTACTTTTAGCCTTAATCATACCAACAGGTAACAGAATATTATAATCGGCTAACAAAAGAAGTCCTGTTCACCCAAACGGATATGTATTCCTAAAACAAGAATGCCCGAAGTTTCCTCCGGGCATTTTTGCTTTTATATTTGACTAATATAGCTTTTTACTCAGTTAGTATTATCTTCTTCGACTCTAAGCTTCCATCCTCGGCCAATATTCTGACCATATACATACCTGGTTCAAGGCTATTTCCTTCAATAACTAGTTCCATTAACTGATGTTCTTCAATAGAACCGTTATACTCATTTTCTATGATATTACCCTGCATATCAAAAACGTCAACCATAATTGTTGTGCTTTCAGTAGTGTATAATGATAGTTTTGATTGCGTATTGAAAGGGTTTGGTCCCACATTAATCGTAAACTGGTTAATTACACCACCACCGTCAACATAAACAATGCTATCTGTTACACTACATCCATTGGCATCAGTAATTGTTACTGTATAAGTTGCACCATCAGTCAGGTTAGAAATTGTAGTACCTGTACTTCCGGTATTCCATGAGTAAGTAAAGAATCCAACACCATTGATCGGAGTTGCCTGGATTGATCCGGCAGTATAATCAATATCAAGTTGAACCATAAGCTCAGCAGGCTCCGTAATAACAG
Source organism: Putridiphycobacter sp. (assembly GCA_965230195.1). GTDB lineage: Bacteria > Bacteroidota > Bacteroidia > Flavobacteriales_D > Crocinitomicaceae > Putridiphycobacter. The sequence continues at coordinate 6,387,117 of OZ245997.1, read as the reverse complement.
CTGAAGCTGAAACAATACAGTTATTCGCATCATGAATAGATACCAGGTAAGATCCTCCACAAAGATCAGATAGGTAAGCTACTGAATCTCCATTAGACCAATTGTAAACATAAGGCATTGTTCCTCCGGTTACCACTGCATTTGCTGTACCATCACATGAACCAAAGCAAGTTATATCAGTTGTGTAAGCAATTACTTTTAATTCTTCCGGTTGCGTAATTACTACTGAATCTATAGCAGTACATCCAAGTGAATCTGTAATATTTACTGTATAAGTATCATTACACAGATTTGTCAGGCTGGCTGTATTTTGTCCGGTATTCCATGAATATGTATATGGCATAGTTCCACCAGTTACAATTGCATCAGCTGTACCATCACAAGCAGTATAACAGTTTACATCTGTTGAGTTCATTTGAAGTGATAATTGAGCTGGTTCAAGTATCTGAACAGCTGGTTCAACTAATGTACACCCGTTAATATCTGTTATAGTGGCAACATAAGATCCTACACAAAGACCTGAAATCATACTTGTAGTCTCTCCGTTATCCCAGCTGTATGTATATGGTGCTGTTCCTCCAGCAATGCTCAATTGAATTGATCCATCACATACCGAGTTACAAGAAATATTATTTACTGTTCCTGTGTTTACCATAGGTGCAGGTTGATTGATCACTACATTGTTCACATCAAACGTACATCCGTTAGCGTCAACTACCATTGCACTGTAAACATCTTCAGTCAAATCAGTAATTGTTGATGTTTGATCACCATTAGACCATGTATAAGTATATGGTGCTGTTCCTCCCATGATATCAAGTGCAATTGATCCGTCAGATCCACCATTACAAGTTACATCAGTAACTACCATATTATCATTAAAAATAGGTGCTGGTTCAGTAATCTCAACACTGTCTACTGATACTGTACATCCATTAGCATCTGTTACTAATACAGAGAACATTCCTTTACATAAATCAGTAATTGTTGGTGTACCGTCTCCATTAATCTGGTTGATGAATACTTCACTCCATGCATATGTATATGGCGCTGTTCCTCCAGTTATGTTTACAGATATTGATCCGTTACAGTCTCCGAAACAAGCAGCATGCGTTACAGTAGTAGCAGTATTCTCTAATAGTGTTGGTTGGTTAACATCAATATTGTTAAGTGTTAAAACACATCCGTTAGCATCTGTTACAGTTACAGAATATGTTCCGGCAATCAGACCGGTAGCTGTAGCTGTAGTCTGACCATCATTCCACAGGTAAGTATAAGGTGCGGTTCCACCATCAATATTAACCGAAATTGACCCATCTGCTAACCCAAAGCAAGTTACATCAGTTATAATTGTTCCCTGATTTACTAATGCTGAAGGCTCATTTACAACTAATGAATTAATTGTAAAAATACATCCGTTTACATCTGTGATAGTTACAGAATATGTTCCGGCTGATAATCCTGTTGCAGTTGCAGTTGATTGTCCATCACTCCATGCGTAGTTGTACGGAGGCGTTCCTCCAAGGATTTCAAGTCCGATAGATCCGTCAGATCCACCATTACAAGATACATTCGTTAAAGTTGTATTATTATTGAATAATGGTCCCGGTTCAAAGATTTCAATATTCTCAATTAAAAGTGTACAACCATTGGCATCAGTTACCAATACATGATACAATCCTTTACATAAGTTTGTAATAGTTGGAGTACCATCTCCTGTAATTTGATTAACCAATGTCATTGACCACTCATAAGTATAAGGTGCAGTACCTCCGGTTATATTTACCGTTATTGACCCATCACAGTCTCCAAAACAAGTGGCTCCTGTAATTGTAGTTGAGATATTTGACAGAACCATTGGCTCAGTTACAGTTACATTTTCAGTAACCTGACATCCGTTAGCGTCTGTTACAGTTACACTGTAAGCACCGGCAGGTAGTCCTGTAACACTTGATGTTGTTTCACCATTACTCCACGCATATGTGTATGGAGCTGTACCTCCGGAAGCAACCACACTTGCAGAACCATTACTATCTCCGTTACATAAATTAGGTACGCTTGATGTTGTAGCTGTTAACTGAGAAGGCTCATCAATGATAATATTGGTCTCAGTTAAAGTACATCCGTTAGCATCTGTTACTGTTACGCTATATGAATCTGCACACAATCCAGTGGCAAATGGTGTTGTTTGGCCATTGCTCCATAAATATGTGAAAGGGAAAGTTCCACCATCAATTGAAATGGCTGCTGTTCCATCACAAGCTCCAAAACAAGTCGCATCTCCTGTACCTATTCCTTCACTTGCCAACAATGCAGGCTGACCAACTGTAATACCAGACTCGGTAACAGTACATCCGTTAGCATCTGTTACGGTTACACTATAAGTACCAGCTGTTAAACCTGTTGCTATAGCAGTAGTTTGTCCATCACTCCATAAATAGGTGTAAGGTGCTGTTCCGCCAGATACGGTGATTTCAGCAGAACCATTATTATCTCCGCTACACAATGCATCATTAATACTAAGTCCTGTGCTTACAAAAGCAAGCGGCTCATCAATAATTATAGTTTCATTAATTGTACATCCATTAGCATCTGTTACAGTAACATTATATGTTCCAGCTGTTAAATTTGATGCAGTAGCAGTCGTTTGACCATCATTCCAAAGGTAAGTATATGGTGTAGTTCCACCAGTTACATTTATTGTAGCTGACCCATTATTATCACCATTACATAAAGCATCTGTTTTGCTGGTTGTTCCCGCTAATACAACAGGTTCTGTTATTGTAGCATTCGAGCTGGTTGTATATCCATTAGCATCTGTTACAGTCACACTATAGTTTCCTGCTGATAAGTTTGAAGCGGTAGCAGTCGTTTGACCATCACTCCATAAGTAAGTATATGGACCTACACCTCCTGTTACCGAAACTGTAGCTGAACCGTTACTATCGCCATTACATAGTGCATTTGTTGTTGAAACAGAAGACATCAATGGAGCAGGCTCATTAACAGTTACAGACTTTGTAATTGAACATGAATTAGCATCCGTTACCGTAACAGTATAAGTCCCTGCAGGTAATCCGGTAGCTGTTGCTGTGGTTTGCCCGTCACTCCATAAGTAAGCATATGGCGGTGTTCCTCCGGATACGGTAATACTTGCTGTTCCATCACTCACTCCATTTCCTGTAGCGTCAGTAGAATTTGTAGCAGTACTTACCAGAGTAGTAGGTTCTGATATTGTTATATTTAAAGTAATATTACATCCATTAGCATCAGTTACAGTCACACTGTAATTTCCAGCTGTTAAATTTGATGCAGTAGCAGTCGTTTGACCATCATTCCACAGATAAGTATATGGAGTAGTTCCACCTGTTGCTGAAACAGTAGCTGAACCATTATTGTCTCCATTACATAATGCATCCGTTTTATTGATTGTTCCATTTAATACTGCCGGCTCTCCAACATTAGCATTTTTAGTGATTGTACATCCATTTGCGTCAGTAATTAATACACTATAAGATCCTGCAGTTAATCCTGTTGCAGTAGCAGTAGTCTGACCATCACTCCATAAATAAGTATAAGGTGCAGTTCCTCCTGTAGCAATTACGTTTGCAGAACCATTATTATCCCCATTACATAACGCATCTACTGAACTTGTTGTTCCGGCTAATACAACCGGCTCTGATACTGTAGCACTTTCCGTTACAGTACATCCATTAGCATCTGTAGCAGTTACACTATAGCTTCCGGCAGTTAAACCTGTTGCAGTAGCAGTCGTCTGACCATCACTCCATAAGTAAGTATAAGGTGCGGTTCCACCACTTACTGAAATACTTGCCGATCCATTATTGTCTCCATTACATAGAGCGTCAGTTGTAGTTGTTGAACCAGTTAATAAGGTTGGTTCATTTACTGTAGCATTTGAACTGGTAGTATATCCATTAGCATCCGTTACAGTTACGCTGTAGTTTCCAGCTGATAAGTTTGAAGCGGTAGCAGTCGTTTGACCATCACTCCATAAATAGGTATATGGACTTACTCCTCCAGTTACAGAAACAGTTGCAGAACCTGTATTATCTCCATTACATAAAGCGTCAGTTGTAGTTGTAGATGATAATAGTGCATTTGGCTCATTTACAACAATGCTTTCGTTAACAGTACATCCATTGGCATCTGTCACAGTTACATTGTAAGTTCCGGCTGCTAAGTTTGTAGCAGTAGCAGTTGTCTGACCATCATTCCACAGGTAAGTGTAAGGTGTAGTTCCACCAGTTACAGTAATTGTAGCTGTTCCATCACTTACTCCATTACCAGTTGCATCTGTTGATGTTATGCTTGAGGTTACTAATGTTAAAGGTTCAGTGATAGTAACACCATTTACTCCAGTCATATCAAATGAACAGTTATTGGCATCTGTTACTAAAACTGTATAAGTTCCGGCAGCTAAGTTTGAAGCAGTAGCAGTAGTCTGACCATCACTCCATAAATAAGTATATGGTGCTGTTCCGCCAGTAACGGTTACTGTAGCTGATCCGTCATTTCCTCCATTACATGATACATCAGTTGATGAAATTGAAATCGTTGATGCGTTTAATACTGTTGGCTCAGTGATAGTAACACTGTTAGCTCCGGTCATATCAAATGAACAGTTATTAGCATCTGTTACTAAAACTGTATAAGTTCCGGCTGCTAAGTTTGAAGCAGTAGCAGTCGTTTGACCATCACTCCATAAATAAGTATAAGGTGCAGTTCCACCAGTTACTGTTGCTGTTGCTGATCCATCATTTCCTCCATTACATGATACATCAGTTGATGAAATTGAAATTGTTGATGCATTTAATACTGTTGGCTCAGTGATGGTAACACCATTTACACCAGTCATATCAAATGAACAGTTATTAGCATCTGTTACTAAAACTGTATAAGTTCCAGCAGTTAAGTTTGAAGCAGTAGCAGTCGTTTGACCATCACTCCATAAATAAGTATAAGGTGCAGTTCCGCCAGTTACAGTTACTGTTGCTGATCCGTCATTTCCACCATTACATGATACATCAGTTGATGAAATTGAAATTGTTGATGCATTTAATACTGTTGGCTCAGTGATAGTAACACCATTTACACCAGTCATATCAAATGAACAGTTATTGGCATCTGTTACTAAAACTGTATAAGTTCCAGCAGCTAAGTTTGAAGCAGTAGCAGTAGTCTGACCATCACTCCATAAATATGTATATGGTGCAGTTCCACCAGTTACTGTTACTGTAGCAGATCCATCATTCCCACCATTACATGATACATCAGTTGATGAAATTGAAATTGTTGAGGCATTTAATACTGTTGGCTCAGTGATAGTAACACCATTTACACCAGTCATATCAAATGAACAGTTATTAGCATCTGTTACTAAAACTGTATAAGTTCCAGCAGTTAAGTTTGAAGCAGTAGCAGTCGTTTGACCATCACTCCATAAATAAGTATAAGGTGCAGTTCCGCCAGTTACTGTTGCTGTAGCCGATCCGTCATTTCCACCATTACATGATACATCAGTTGATGAAATTGAAATTGTTGAGGCATTTAATACTGTTGGCTCAGTGATGGTAACACCATTTACACCAGTCATATCAAATGAACAGTTATTAGCATCTGTTACTAAAACTGTATAAGTTCCGGCTGCTAAGTTTGAAGCAGTAGCAGTCGTTTGACCATCACTCCATAAATAAGTATAAGGTGCAGTTCCGCCAGTTACAGTTACTGTTGCTGATCCGTCATTTCCACCATTACATGATACATCAGTTGATGAAATTGAAATTGTTGAGGCATTTAATACTGTTGGCTCAGTGATAGTAACACCATTTACACCAGTCATATCAAATGAACAGTTATTGGCATCTGTTACTAAAACGGTATAAGTTCCGGCTGCTAAGTTTGAAGCTGTAGCAGTCGTTTGACCATCACTCCATAAATAAGTATAAGGTGCAGTTCCACCAGTCACTGTTGCTGTTGCTGATCCATCATTTCCTCCATTACATGATACATTATTCGAAGTGATAGAAATCGTTGATGCATTTAATACTGTTGGCTCAGTGATGGTAACACCATTTACACCAGTCATATCAAATGAACAGTTATTAGCATCTGTTACTAAAACTGTATAAGTTCCAGCAGTTAAGTTTGAAGCAGTAGCAGTCGTTTGACCATCACTCCATAAATAAGTATAAGGTGCAGTTCCGCCAGTTACAGTTACTGTTGCTGATCCGTCATTTCCACCATTACATGATACATCAGTTGATGAAATTGAAATTGTTGAGGCATTTAATACTGTTGGCTCAGTGATAGTAACACCATTTACACCAGTCATATCAAATGAACAGTTATTGGCATCTGTTACTAAAACAGTATAAGTTCCGGCTGCTAAGTTTGAAGCAGTAGCAGTCGTTTGACCATCACTCCATAAATAAGTATAAGGTGCAGTTCCACCAGTCACTGTTGCTGTTGCTGATCCATCATTTCCTCCATTACATGATACATTATTCGAAGTGATAGAAATCGTTGATGCATTTAATACTGTTGGTTCAGTGATAGTAACACCATTTACACCAGTCATATCGAATGAACAGTTGTTGGCATCTGTTACTAAAACAGTATAAGTTCCGGCTGCTAAGTTTGAAGCTGTAGCAGTCGTTTGACCATCACTCCATAAATATGTATATGGTGCAGTTCCACCAGTTACTGTTACTGTAGCAGATCCATCATTCCCACCATTACATGATACATCAGTTGATGAAATTGAAATTGTTGAGGCATTTAATACTGTTGGCTCAGTGATAGTAACACCATTTACACCAGTCATATCAAATGAACAGTTATTAGCATCTGTTACTAAAACCGTATAAGTTCCGGCTGCTAAGTTTGAAGCAGTAGCAGTCGTTTGACCATCACTCCATAAATAAGTATAAGGTGCAGTTCCGCCAGTTACTGTTGCTGTTGCTGATCCGTCATTTCCTCCATTACATGATACATCAGTTGATGAAATTGAAATCGTTGAGGCATTTAATACTGTTGGCTCAGTGATGGTAACACCATTTACTCCGGTCATATCGAATGAACAGTTATTGGCATCTGTTACTAAAATGGTATAAGTTCCAGCTGCTAAGTTTGAAGCAGTAGCAGTAGTCTGACCATCACTCCATAAATAAGTATATGGTGCAGTTCCGCCAGTCACTGTTGCTGTTGCTGATCCGTCATTTCCTCCATTACATGATACATCAGTTGATGAAATTGAAATTGTTGATGCATTTAATACTGTTGGCTCAGTGATAGTAACACTGTTGGCTCCAGTCATATCGAATGAACAGTTGTTAGCATCTGTTACTAAAACTGTATAAGTCCCGGCTGCTAAGTTTGAAGCAGTAGCAGTAGTCTGACCATCACTCCATAAATAAGTATATGGTGCTGTTCCGCCAGTCACTGTTGCTGTAGCCGATCCGTCACTTAACCCGTTACATGATACATTATTCGAAGTGATAGAAATCGTTGATGCATCCAATACCGTTGGTTCTGTAATTACAATACTATTTGCTCCATTTAAGTTAACCGAACAATTGTTAGCATCTGCTACTAATACGGTATAAGTCCCGGCAGTTAAATTTGAAGCGGTAGCTGTCGTTTGACCATCACTCCACAGATAATTGTAAGGAGGCGTTCCTCCTGTTACTGTTACTGTAGCCGATCCCGTACTATTACCATTACAAAGTACATCAACAGTACTTATTGTTGGTGCGTCTAAAGCAGGATAAACTGTAATGGTAACTACATTAGTTTCTGTTGGGTAAGTTGTACATCCCTGATTTCTTGCACATCTGATATATTCAGTAGTTTCAGACGTTAATCCCGGATCGTATGATGCTGTTGTTACTCCGGTAGAAACCCAGTTGTTTCCTGTTGAAGCATTTTTCATCATCCATAAGTACTCTACTGTTCCGGAACTGGTTGCCGGAGTAAGACTTGTAATCGTTGCCGGGTCAAAAGGTCCGCAACCAGATTGATTTGATCCGATTGTTCCTGGCAAAATATCACTTGCATCACAACATACACCGGCAGCAACTGTTCTTACAACAGAAGTTGAACAACCATTTGCATCATCAATTGTTACTGTATAGTTTCCGGCACATAATCCTTTAGCTTCATTACCATATAATCCATTTGACCATGAATATACATATGGTGCTACTCCTCCTGTTACAGTGGCGGTTGCAATTGCTTCACAAGTAACATAATCATTACATGTTGCATCTGTATTAAAATCTCCTGTTCCACTGCTGAATGCAGGATCACTACTGGTATAATCAAACCAGAATGACATTCCAAAATCTCCATCCTGATCATTTGCCCCTGTTCCTAATTGCATTGCATAATCATGATTGGCAGGCTTGTGAGTAAGATCTAATTCCACTCCTTTATAATCTAAAAGTCCTGTCATCTTATTCGGCTTGGCAGGATCCATAATATAATAATCCCAAGACTGATATCCGGTAGGGTTTCCACCACCGTTTTTATATCCACCGCCACCAGCACTCCAAGCTGTCCAGTCCTTTTTATCTTTAAACCAAATTGATACTGCCCATTGCTTATTGGCATCATTTGTTTTTTCAACTTTGGCTACAAAGTGAGCCGTACCATCAGCAAATTGATAAAGTTTACCACTATTATTAATTACGGTAAATAATGATGTTCCTGATGTTCCACCAAGACAAGGCATCCAAACCGTTCTTGATCCATTATAGTCAATTATATCACAAGCTTTAATTGTATCAGAACAATTAGCCAATGTTGAAGTTACACTTGCAGAAATTGCAGGATAAACTGTCATTGTAATATCATTGGTCTCCCCTGGCCATGATGTACAACCCTCATTTCTTGCACATCTTCTGTACGTTGTTGTTTCTGTTAATAATCCCGGATCATAAGTTACACCTGTAGCACCAGACACCATTTGGAAATTCCAGCTTGTACTTGCGTTCTTATACATCCATACATATTCTACTAAATTTGTACCTCCTGATGCAGGAGCAATACTTGTTATTGGAGCAGGATCGAAAGCACCACAAGATGTTTGTGCGTTACCAATAGAACCAGCATTGGTCACATTACAACATACATTTGTAACAGTTATTGTAATATCAGCAGTTTCTCCAGGCCATGAAGAACACCCCTGATTTCTTGCACATCTTCTAAACTTAGTTGTTTCGCTAAGAAAACCAGGTGTATAACTGGCAGAAGTAGCTCCCGGGATAGCTGTTAAACTCCATCCTGTAGAAGCATTCTTATACATCCATTGATATTCTACCGGTCCGGTTCCACCCGAAGCAGGCGTAACACTGGTTAAAGTAGTTGGGTAAAACGATCCGCAGGAAGATTGTGTTCCTGAGATAGTACCAGCATTTGTGACATTATCACAAGGTGGTAAATTTTCACTAAACAGTGAGGTGGGTGAAGTCGCCGTGGCATAATTTGTTGTTATCAATAGCACTATAAAGGTAATGCTAGAGAGCAAACGAGCCCTACTCTTCTTAGAAAGGGGGAAATTAGTCATCATATAAAATTTTAAACAAAAGTAAGTAATTTATTTCAAATAATTATCAACAATCCAAATTTATTTTCTCGTTCAATCTAATTTTTTTTTAGATAAACGCTGGATATCATCATACGAAACCTTATTTGATAGAGTTACAGTTTTTGAAAAATTTATTTTATTACCGTAAATTTCCCACTATTTACCCTCACTTTCTCTTCATCATAAACTGCATAGACATAAACACCTGGTATTACGCTTAATGGCACATTGATCCAGGAAGAAAAACTCTGTTTTTCATACAAAATTTGCCCTGAAACCGAATAAATACTAAATGTATAGCCTTCATTATTTTCAGGCTGAAACAATATGAGGCTTTCAGAACTAATAAAAGGTGCATTGGTTACAGTATTTTTTTCGACATTTCGATATGCTTTAAAAGGGAATTTGAATAAAAATAAGCCATATTGCCGGTCAGAAATAAGAATTAATTCTTTTTCAGGGAATACAAACACTCCCCAGGCACCATTTAATTTGTACTTCGTTTCAATTGGAAAAGTATCATAAAATGCAATTTCCTTAATTGGACTGTTTTTCAGGTCAAAAACCCTAAACCCTTCATTATAATATGATACAAAAGCAAAACCATCATATATCATAACATTATGAGGTACAAAACTCTGGGCATTTCTTGTTCCAAATAATTCAGAAACCTTAATATTTTCAATACCATCATTTAAATTACAATACTTTACTTTTTTCCCTTCAGTTTCATCTATAAAACAATAATCAGTACCATCATTCGATAACCACCCACTATGATTATAGCCTTGTTCAGGGTAAAAGTTAAGTAAGCCAATCTGAACCGGTGTAGCACCTCCAAAATAATAAACATGTAACCCCTCAAACCCTGCATTCAAAAAAGCGGTATCGTTTCGTACAAAACAATCGTGCACATAATCAACCATGGTAAAATCCTGCACTAATACAGGTTGTTCAGGATTAGAAATATCGAGGATTTTCATCCCTGAATTGTCAGGACCACAAGCATACAATTTGGCTTTCGCCGTATCAATATAAATATTATGACAAATGGTAAACAGCACATTACTGTCATAAACCTTTACCACAGAGTCTGGCAAATAAGAAATATCAAAAATTTGCAACGAAGAAGTACCTTCATCACATACTCCATATATATAGTTTTGGTATTTTTTAAAGTCCCGGTGTTGAACTGTTTGCGACGAGAAGGCGCCTTCCTGAAAACTAACCTCTTCTAATTTATCATCTTCAATTCTGATAAAATGACTGCCTTCTGTTGATCCTATCACTACATACTCACTCTCTTCAAATTCAAATCCCCATAAATCAGAATACCTGGCATTTTCACTCCCTGCAATAACGCTGGAGTCAATGAAATTATCTAATAACAATATGTTAAAATAATCCTGACTCCAGGCTACTGAACTGACAAGTAGTATCCAGATAAATTTCATCTTCTGCAAAGGTAAAACATTTTTATTTTTAATTCTTAAATCATAAAATAGGTTAAATTCAATTAAGATGTCAGTTTAATTAAATCTAAAAAATTATCTTAGCGGTTGGATTCAATTTTTATGAAGGAAAATTTAGTTATAATTCCTACTTATAATGAAAAGGAAAATATAGAAAGGATGGTCCGAAAGGTCATGTCTCTTTCAGAAAATTTCCATTTGCTAATTGTTGATGACGGTTCGCCTGATGGTACCGGCAATATCATTAAACAATTGCAAAAAGAATTTCCTGATAAATTATTTCTTGAAGAACGGGCAGGTAAACTTGGATTAGGTACTGCCTACTTACACGGATTCAGATGGGGTCTGGAAAAAGGATACACCTACCTGTTTGAAATGGATGCTGACTTTTCCCACAACCCGGATGATCTGCTTCGTTTATTGGATGCCTGTAAAACAAAAGGTGCTGATCTGGCTATCGGTTCTCGCTATGTTAAAGGTGGAAAAGTAGCAAACTGGGATAGAAAAAGATTATTACTGTCATTCTTCGCATCTTTCTACGTCAGAATGATTCTATGGGTAAACATCAGAGATACAACAGCAGGGTTCAAATGCTATCACCGGTCTGTTTTAGAAAAAATTAATTTTGATGCCGTTACCTTTAAAGGCTATGCTTTTCAAATTTGCATGAAATATGCTGCTGTAAGGCATAATTTTAAAGTTATTGAAGTACCTATTACCTTTATTGATCGTGAATTTGGACAATCTAAAATGAGTACCAGTATTTTTAAGGAGGCTATTTTTGGCGTTTGGAAAATGCGGTTCTTAAAACTGTAAAATCACTGTGCCAACCAATACGACGGATTGATATTTGATATTTGTCCGTCCTCAGTAATTTTTCTAATCTCAAAATGTACTTCTGACAAAGAGCCGTCAGGTGATAACATCAATGATCCCACTTCCTGTTTTGTGCTGATTTCGTCTCCCTTCTGGACATAAACTTCCTGTAAATTCGAATAGATAGTCCGGTAATTTCCATGTGCCACAATAACAGCTTTTCCTGCCCCGGGAATAATAATTACACTACTTACCACCCCTTTATACACCGCTCTTACTGATGCGCCCTTTACCGTTGAAATGTCAACACCATTATTATATGTAAAGACCCCAATATGTAATGGGTGTGCCTGTTTCCCGAAGCCTTTTGTCACCTCTCCTTTTGATACCGGCCATGGTAAACGTCCTTTATTGGCTTCAAATCCTGCGTTACTCAACTCAATTTCTTTAGTCTCTTTTAATGATTTCGGTTTTTCTTTTGCCTTCCGTTGTGCTTCCGCAATTTCTTTGTTAATCGCCTTTGTAATTTCTCTTTTAATATCCTCCGATTTTTTCCGCTGTGCTGCCAATTCTTTCTGAAGCTCCTGTTCTTTACCTTCAAGACTTTTTATGCTATTAACCTTATAGGTTCTGTCACGCATATATCTTAGTTTTTCCCGTTCTTTGGTTGACAGAAGACTCTCCTGATCTGCTCTTTTTTGGTTTAACAAAAGTAAAGCTTCTTCCAGCTTAACCTTAAGCGCTTTTATCCTCCTGATTTGATCAGCCCTGTACTTTGTTAGCTGGTCCAGGTACGCCATTCTTCTGTTAGCCTGATTATAATTACGGGCGGATAATACAAAAAATATTGAAGCGGTACCACTTCTCATTTTGTAGGCTTGTACAATCATGTCCTTGTACTGGTTTTCCAAAACCACAAGTTGTTTACTCAATACTTCTATTTCGTCCTCAAGTAAAATAATATCCGTATTAAGGTCTTTAAGTTGGATACTAATATTGTTTAGTAATTCTTCTCTGTACTGAATTTTGTTAGAAATCAGGCTGATGCTTTTTGTGATACTGGATTTACTCTGACTAGTACTTTTTAAAAGGTTTTCTGTAAAATTGATTTTTGCTTCTAGTTCCTGTTGCTGTTTTTTTAAACGCTCACTTTCCTTAACCTGAGAGAACGAAAGACCTGAACTTAAACAGATCCCAATGAATAATATTTTAATTATTGCAATTTTCATATTGTTCAGGTACCGAAAAAATATGTGACCTTTTTTTACCTACAGCCTGCTTATTATAAGACAATCCTATTTTTATCATTTCCTTTGGATGTTGAATGACAATGGTTGTATATTCCGGAAAATTTCTTCCGTTTTTCCATAATCTTTCAGCATAATTAATGGTAATACTTACCGTATCAAATGGAATTTCTATTGTTTGTCGAACAAAGTCCAGAGAATCGGGAGAGAAATAATATTTCATAAAAATATCATCATTTTTTTCATCCTCAAGATCCATTTTATCTTTTTCAATTTTCTTAAACTTTCTTTTTTTATGTGATGATAAGATATAGAAATTGCTCTCTTTATCCTTCAATTGTTTATACTTAATCTCATCATCAACTCCAATTGGTTTTCCCAATAACATATTTTCAAAAAAGTTGTATTCCAATTCCACCCCTATAATTGAAGAGATGTAGGTAATATTCTCTGTAAAATAGCACTTTTTTTGTTTATAAGTTGCTTTTAAGGAATCTTTAGTCGCCAGGAAGTTTGCTACAATAAATCCCGAATAACTTATGGTTCCTGAAAAAGCTGAATCTGTTGTCATTTTTAATGATGATCTTACTGATTGATTTACTTTTTCACTTTCATAGTCAATGTTTAGCTTACTATAAAAGTATTTGAAGTCAATAACAGCATTTTCCATTAACTTTTCTTTCAGCTCCTTATCATTTATTTTCTTTACCACCTTTTTGGTTTCTTTTGTATTGTTACAACCAAAAAGTGAAGCGGCCATTATTATTATTGCAAGAAAACGTAATGATTTGTATATAGGGTTTATCGGGTTATTCATTATAGGATTTAGTGTCAATTTTGTTTTTTAAAGCCAATGAAGGTTTAATTCTGTATGCTTCTTCCCAAATTTCGACGGCTTTTTCAATATCACCTAATAAATAGGTGACATTGCCAAGAAATTCAATGTACTCGGAATTCGTCACATCCTGGTTTACGGCTCTGGAGATCATTTGTTCCGATAGTTCATATTCTTTATTTTCAAAAAGCAGTGTAGCATATAAAAAATAATACTCCGGGTTCCTTTGTTCCAGTTCAACAGCTTTTTTAACATATTTAATCGCTGAAGCATTATCATCTGCCTCTTTTAAAAGAGAAGCATACCCAAAGTAAAATTTATCGTTTTTCGGAACTGCAGTAAATAATTGATTGAATTTTTGATTTGCGGCTTCCTTATCTCCCTGCTGCCATAAGTTTTTTGCAGAATGATAATTGAATTCTTCTTTTAGCTCATTATCATTAACCACTAATTCTTTTCCCATAAAAAAGATTTCTTCAGCTTTGTCGTATTGATTTGTCTCATAATATCCAACACCAAGCAAAAGGTAAACCAACGGCTGTGAAGGAAATAATTCGACTGCGTTTTGCCCTCTGGCAACTAATTCCTTGTAATGTTCTGACAGGTAATTTGCATCCAGCAAACTCATCCACGCATTAAAATCTGCCGGGGCAAGCTCTACGGATTTAGAGAACATGATGATTGCAGAATCAATTTTGTTATTATTTAAAAGGTATTGCCCATACAGTAATAAAAAACGCTCGTTCTCTGATTCTTTTTCATAAGACTTTTCAAACAAATGACTCATTTTTTTATTGACCTCTCTTGAATTTTTAAATCGTATATCAAAACCCAATGTGGCTAATGATTCCAACAACATCAATTTTCTTTCAGCATCAATTTCTTCCGATTCCAATCCTCTTTCCAGGTACTTAAAAGTTTCGGTAATATTGTTCTTATACAATTCTATCTCTGCCAAACCTATCAGAGCATTACCATCCTCAGGATTAATCTTCTGAATATGATCAATTGACAATTTTGCCATCTCAAATTGTCTGGTTTGCAGAAAATAATCCATGGTTTGAGTTGGTATCTCAATACTATTTTGATAAGCATCAAGTAGTTCTTCAATTTCCTTTTTTGCCTCTTTCGGCTGATTTAGCTCAACAAATAAGTCGTGCTTGGTTACACTGGTAATAACGGCCTTACCATCTTCAAGTTCTATACGGTTAAGCTGTTCAATTGCTTTTTCTTTTTGGTTTGAAAAAATATAGGATTGGGTTAGCTTTGACCGTGTATCTAAGTTTTTATCTCCAAACTCTATCACTACTTTTTCAAAATATTTGGTACTGTTAAAGTAATCTCCGGAATTAAAATACAATTCACCTAAAGCTTGTGCATACCATTTGTTTTTGGGATTCAAATCGTAGGCCTGACGGCCATACTCTATGGCTTTTTCGGTATTATTTTGATCTGAATAAAGTTCGGAAAGTGCAAAATGACAAGCAGATGACTTTGGATTTATTGAAATACATTTATTGAATAGTTCTATGGCATTTTCGGTATGACCAATCATTTTTTCGCTATTGGCCTGATGGAATGTTGTTCTAAATGCGCGCTTATTTTCGTTCTGAAAATTAACGGGATCAACTTCCTTAGAATTACCACAGGCAACAAAGGTTAAAACAATAACTATTGCTACCAGGCTATTAACGAATCGATATGACAATTTTACCGTATTCACTGTCTATTCAATAGTTGTATAGTCTCCTATGCTTATTTCTTTTCCGTAACTCAAAATTTTTGCATGGTTGCCTATCATGGAATCCTGTAGTACAGAATTTGCTATGGTGGCATTTTTCTGAACAATTGAGTTTTTTATGACCGAGTTTTTGACCGTAGTCCCATTTCCAAGAGAAACATGCGGACCAACAATAGCATTTTTAATTGTAACATGGTTACCAACAAAACAAGGTGGAACAATAACGGCATTTTCCAGTACTACATCTTTTGATACCAATTCCTTATCCTTATCAAACTCTAATACCCGCTGATTAGTGTGAACAGTTACTTTTGGATTCCCGCAATCCAGCCATTCGTTCACTTCCCCTGCTTTAAATCTACCACCTTTTTCAGTTAAATTTCTCAAAGCATCAGGCAATTGATACTCACCACCTTTAATAATTCCATTATCAATAAGGTATTGCAACTCTACTTTAAGTTTTTCTCCTTTTTTGAAATAGTAAATACCAATCATAGCCAGGTCAGATACGAATTCCTGTGGCTTTTCAACAAAATCAACAATTAGCCCATTCTCATCTAATTGAACCACTCCAAATGCTGAAGGATCATCAATTTGTTTAACCCAAATAATACCATCAGCATCAGAATTCAGTTTAAAATCTGCCTTAAATAATGTATCAGCAAAAGCTACCACAACAGGTCCTTCAAGACATTCGGCTGCACATAATACAGCATGCGCGGTACCTAATGCTTTATCCTGATAAAAAATCCGCCCCTTGGCACCTATATTTTCTGCAACTTTAATGAGTTCCCTTTCCACTTCCTGTCCAAAATCACCAATTACAAAAGCAATCTCATCAATTTTTTCGGTACACGTTTTTGCAATATCTTCAACTAATCTGTGTACAATAGGCTTACCACCCACTGGTACCAAAGGTTTTGGAACTGTTAGTGTATGAGGTCTTAATCTGCTGCCTCTGCCAGCCATTGGGACAATAATTTTCATCTGTATTTAGTTTATTTTCAATGGTCAGATGGAATTGTTCATTTCATCTGTATAATTTTTTATTATTTGGTTCCTGTACTTCCAAATCCACCGGCTCCACGTTCCGTTTCATTTATGCTGGTGACCTCCACAAATTCCGCCTGTTCACATTTTGCAAAAACCAATTGTGCAACCCTTTCTCCCTTTTTAATTTTAAACGGATCGTTTGATAGGTTAACCAAAATCACGCCAACTTCTCCACGGTAATCTGCATCAATTGTTCCGGGCGAATTTAATACGGTTAATCCGTTTTTATATGCTAAACCACTTCTGGGCCGTACCTGGGCTTCATAACCTTCAGGAATTTCAAGAAATAAACCTGTTTTAATTAATGCTCTTTCAAGTGGTTTCAGAACGATATCTTCTTCAATATTTGCTCTTAAATCAACACCTGCAGATTGCGGTGTTTCATATTTCGGCAAAGCATTTGCCGATTGATTAATAATCTTTACTTCCATGCACAGTATAATAACTTTCAAAGTTAATGAAATCGTTGAAAAAGACTCTAAAATTAACTTTCTTTTAACCACCAGACTCTCCTTTTAAAAGATACAGGGATAAATAAATCTAATCAGAACCCAAAATATTGGATTTAATAAAGATTAGAACAAAAAAGCCAACCTTAAATTAGGTTGGCTTTCTTTTATTTTTTATCCGAGATAGAAACTAGTCTTAGCCACTACACATTTCACAGCTGTCCGGATCATCCAAAGAACAAGCTATTTCAGCTAATCTTTCTTCTTCCGTTTTTGCTACAGGCGTTTCTTCAGCTGTTTTTTCCAATGTAAATTTAACAGCATCAGTTGCAGCCTTGGTTCTCAGGTAATACATTCCCGTCTTTAATCCTTTTTCCCAACCATAGAAGTGCATTGAAGTTAACTTCGCGAAGTTTGCATTTTCCATGAATAAATTAAGTGATTGTGACTGACAAATGTAAGCCCCTCTGTCTGCTGCTAAGTCTATAATTACTTTCTGTGAAATTTCCCAGGCAGTTTTATATAATGCTTTAATGTCTTCAGGAATTTCATTGATATTTTGAATAGACCCGTTAGAAGCCATCAATTTATTCTTCATATCGTTATTCCACAGTCCTAATTTCACTAAATCTTTCAGTAAGTGCTTATTCACAATAATAAACTCTCCTGATAATACTCTTCTGGTATATACATTAGAAGTGTATGGTTCAAAACACTCGTTATTTCCTAAAATCTGAGCAGTAGAAGCTGTTGGCATTGGCGCCATCAATAAAGAGTTTCTGACACCGTGTTCTTTAACCTCTTCTTTTAGTACATCCCACTCCCATCTGTCTGATGGCGTTACACCCCACATATCAAACTGGAAAATTCCTTCTGACATTGGTGAACCTTCGAATGTTGAATAAGGTCCTTCCACTTTTGCCATATCCTTTGATGCTGTTACAGAAGCATAATAGATTGTTTCAAAAATTTCCTTGTTTAATTGTTTAGCTTCAGCTGAATCGAAAGGGAAACGCATTAAAATAAACGCATCTGCTAAACCTTGTACCCCTATTCCAACTGGTCGGTGACGTAAATTTGAGTTCTCTGCTTCTTTAACAGGGTAATAATTAACGTCAATAACTTTATTTAAGTTTTTAGTCAATTGATAAGCTACATCAAATAGTTTTTGATGATCGAATGTTTTAGCATCAGCATCAACAAATTTTGGTAATGCAATAGATCCTAAATTACATACTGCTGTTTCATCTGGTGATGTATACTCTAATATTTCAGTACACAGGTTAGACGATTTAATTGTACCAATATTCTTTTGGTTTGATTTAAGGTTCGCCGCATCTTTATACACCATATAAGGTGTTCCGGTTTCGATTTGAGATTCTAATATCTTAAACCAAATGTCCTGTGCTTTGATTGTTTTTCTTCCTTTTCCTTCAGCTTCATACTTAGTATACAAAGCTTCAAACTCCTCACCGTAGGTTTCTGATAATCCAGGGCACTCATTTGGACACATTAATGTCCAGTCTTCATTATTTTTTACCCTTTTCATGAACAGGTCAGAAATCCACATTGCATAGAATAAATCTCTTGCTCTTTGCTCTTCTTTTCCTGTATTTTTCTTTAAATCAAGGAAATCTACAATGTCAGAATGCCAAGGCTCAATATAAATAGCGAAAGAACCTTTTCTTTTTCCTCCACCCTGATCAACATATCTTGCAGTATCGTTAAATACTCTCAACATTGGAACAATTCCATTTGATGTTCCGTTAGTTCCTTTGATATAGCCTCCTTTAGCTCTGATATCGTGAATCGACAGGCCAATTCCACCGGCTGACTGAGAAATTTGTGCACATTGTTTTAATGTGTCATAAATTCCGGATATGCTATCTTCTTTCATGGTTAGTAAAAAGCAAGATGACATCTGCGGTTTTGGTGTTCCGGCATTAAATAAAGTTGGTGTTGCATGTGTAAACCAGCCTTCAGACATTAGGTTATAAGTCTTAACAGCTGATTCGATATCGTCTTTGTGAATTCCTACTGACACACGCATTAACATGTGTTGTGGACGTTCAACGATATCACCATTTAATCTTAATAAGTAAGCTCTTTCTAAGGTTTTAAATCCAAAATAATCGTATTTAAAATCTCTGTCATAGATAATCTGACCATCAAGGTACTCAGCATTATCCATTATAATTTGGTAAACATCATCAGCAATTAATGATGCATTTTGTCCTGTTTTCGGGTCAATGTAGTTATATAAATCTTCTACCGTTTCAGAAAAAGATTTTTTAGTGTTTTTATGTAAATTTGAAACAGAAATTCTTGATGCTAATAACGCATAATCAGGATGTTCAATGGTTTTTGATGCGGCTACCTCAGCTGCTAAATTGTCTAACTCTACAGTTGAAACACCATCATATAATCCTTCAATTACTTTCATGGCTACCAATTCAGGTTGCACAATTGAATCTAAACCATAACAGAGTTTTTTTACTCTTGCGGTAATCTTGTCAAATTTTACCGGCTCTTTTCTTCCGTCTCTTTTAATTACATACATACTAATAACTTTTTTCTAGGGTTTTACTAACTACTACTTACTTAAAAATCTTCATCTAAAGAGAAAGTTTGTTTATCACTTCCTCCCAATACACCTGCTTTTTGGTATTCTCCAACTCTCTTTTCAAAGAAATTGGTTTTTCCCTGCAGGTTAATCATATCCATAAAATCAAATGGATTAGTTACATTATATACTTTTTCGTTACCTAATTCAACTAATAGTCTGTCAGCTACAAATTCAATGTACTGAGACATTAAATCAGCATTCATTCCAATTAGTTTTACAGGTAATGATTCTGTTACAAATTCACGTTCAATATCAACCGCTGTTGTGATGATTTCCTGAACTTCTTCTTTTGGTAATTTGTTTTTAAGGTGCTTGTTGTATAACAATACTGCAAATTCCATATGCATTCCCTCATCTCTTGAAATTAACTCATTCGAGAAAGTTAATCCTGGCATTAATCCTCTTTTCTTTAACCAGAAAATTGAACAAAACGAACCAGAAAAGAAAATCCCTTCTACTGCTGCAAAGGCAATTAAACGTTGTGCGAAACTACCATTGTCAATCCAGTTTAATGCCCATTCGGCCTTTTTCTTAACCGGAGGAAATGTTTCTATTGCATTAAAAAGGTAATCCTTTTCAGCATTATCTTTAATATAAGTGTCGATTAATAATGAGTAAGTTTCTGAATGGATATTCTCCATCATGATTTGAAACCCGTAAAAGAATTTTGCTTCTGTGTATTGCACTTCTTTAACAAAGTTTTCTGCCAGATTTTCATTTACAATTCCATCTGATGCTGCAAAAAATGCTAAAACGTGTTTGATGAAAAATCGTTCATCATCATTTAGCTTTTCTTCCCAGTCCACAATATCCTGAGCAAGGTCTAATTCCTCTGCTGTCCAGATACAGGCTTCTTGTGTTTTATATGCTTTCCAAATATCATCATGTTGTATTGGAAACAATACAAATCTATTTGGGTTCTCATTTAATATAGGTTCGTCTAGCTCTGCCATAACTCTAATTTTATTTCCTTAATTATTACTTGTTTTGGCTGCTATTTTTGAAAGCGTTCACTTTCAGGGGAGTACTCTTTTTTAGTGTAAAAAAAGTCACTATTCGTTAGCCAAACAGGGAATACAAAAGTTGATATTTTTTATTGATTTAGCAACTAAAAACAATTCACAAAATCATCTTGTTTTTCAACAATTAAAAAAATGAACGATCAAATTCCCCAGTAAAATCAAGTGATCTATACAAAAGCAATTCCAAAAAAATGAGAGGGTAGTTTATTCAAAAAAAATTAAGACTAACAAGTTCTCCACAATTTTCAATCACTTCTTTTCCATACTTAATTCCTGTCAATTTTAACAGCACCAAAATAACGATAATTACGATTTATTTTACTGCCGTATTGATGATACTTATCCACTGCGAAATGTTAAAATTATCATTATCTTAAACAAAAAAAGGACACGTAAATGCCATCTGTTTCATTTGTTTTTAATTCAATACTGGATATTTTTTATCCACGAACCTGTACCATTTGTGACCAGGACCTAAATCATAAGGAGAACTATTATTGTTTGCCTTGCTTACATGAATTGCCTTTTTTAGACCGGCATCCCGGTGCACTTGAGCAGGTACAAAAAATATTCTGGGGAAGGGTGGATATTGAACGTGTTTATACCTTACTCAATTACCAAAACAAAAATAATACTCAAAAAATTCTTCATGAAATGAAGTACAGAAGCAAAACCAAATTAACCAAACATATGGGAAGGCTTCTGGCAAAATCAATCCCCGACAATCATGAAATTGATTTTATGATTCCTGTTCCACTCCACCCAAAAAAAGAGAGAATAAGGGGTTATAATCAAAGTCTAATTTTAGCTGAAGGCTTACGCGAAAAAACAAATATTCCGATATTAAATAATGTGATTAAACGAACTGCCAGTAACCGGTCACAAACCCAATTCTCGAAATATGACAGGTGGCAGAATGTCAATACCATCTTTTCGCCAGACCGGACAGACCAAATTGAAAATAAACACATTTTAATTGTAGATGATGTGCTGACAACCGGTGCCACCCTTGAAGCCTGTGCAACTGTTCTAAAAAATATCAGTCAATGTAAAATCAGTATCACTACGTTGGCCACACGGATTTAACCCCGATTCCATACCTGCAAACCTAAATTATTAGTAGTTTTGAGCCATTACTTTATGGATGATAAAAAACGACTAATTGTTGGTTGGGGACTGGCCGGTGCTACTCTGGCCTGGCAACATTATTTCAGTTCAAAATCTTTCGCAGTTTATGATTCAAACCGGAACTTTTCCACCAGAACTGCGGCCGGAATTGTAAACCCAATTGTTTTTAAACGGTTAACCAAAAGCTGGAATGCTGATTTATTAATGCCTTGTGCCGATCAGTTTTATAAAAAGATTGAGTCTGTACTCGAAGAAAAACTCATTCACCAAAAACATATATTTAAAGTATTCAGCTCATTTGAAGATGAAAACAACTGGGCGGTACGACAGAGTGATAGTGCATTTAAACCCTATCTGGTTCCATTAAAAAATCATCAGGTCAACCTGGTTGAATCACCTTTTGGTTTTGGAGAAGTGAAAACATTTGGTAACCTTGACACCAATAAGTTTCTGAACCTTTCTAAATCATTCTTCATAAAAGAAGGTATTGCATTTGCAGATGATCAATTCGATTATAATTTATTAGATCCTTCCAATCTTATATACCTTAATCAACAATTTGAACAAATCTTTTTTTGTGAGGGGGTCGGTCTTAAGCAAAACCCTTATTTCAATTACCTCCCCCTGAAACCAACTCATGGAGAAACTATCACCATTGAAACGGATCAGTTTAAATTTGACCATATTCTCAATAAAAACATGTTTATTATGCACCTTGAAGGCAATCAATTCAAAGTTGGTGCCACCTATAATTGGGATTTGAGTGAACCTGAAACCACCGAATCAGGCAAAAATGAACTGATTGAAAAATTAAAATCATTTACAAACTTTGACTTTAAAGTGATTGATCACCAGGCTGGAATCCGACCTACAGTAAAGGACCGACGGCCATTAATTGGAGAGCATCCGGAATATAACGGGCTTTTTATTTTTAACGGACTGGGAACAAAAGGGGTAATGATTGCACCCTATTATGCCGAACAATTACTAGCATCTATTGATCTCAACGGACAGCTGGATAATGAGGTTAATATTGATCGCTATAAAAAATATTTGCATTAACTTTGTACAAAATTTAACAAACAATAATCAATATGTACCCACCAGAATTAACAGCACCAATGAAAGCTGAGCTAGTTTCAGCAGGTTTTGACAGTCTTGAAACAGTTGATGCGGTAGACAATGTATTAAATGATAATAACAATGAAACTGTACTAATGGTCATTAACTCTGTTTGCGGATGTGCCGCCGGAAGTTTACGACCTGGTGTAATCAAAGCAATTAATCACAGTAAATTACCTTCAAAATTAGCCACTGTATTTGCAGGGGTTGATGGAGATGCTACTGCGCAAGCCAGAAAATATACCCTTCCTTATCCTCCTTCTTCACCATCAGTTGGACTTTTTAAGAATGGTACTTTAGTTCATTTTTTAGAAAGACACCATATTGAAGGCAGAAGTGCTGATATGATTGCGGAAAATTTAGTGATGGCTTTTGATGAGTATTGCTAAACTAAAAAAGAGATAGAAATTCTTAACAAGCCATTCTTATCTTAAGAGTGGCTTTTTTATTTCAAATTAAAACGACTTTAATGAAGAACCCATACCTTGTATTTATACTGTGCTTTCTGGCCTTACTTGCATTCTTTTACTTTTATCCTGCCGATATTTTCCAGGCTGAAATTCATGACAATGATATTGTGTTTAACAAAGAGATTACGTTAAAACAAATACTCAATCCCTCCTTACTTGAAGGTGCCGCTAGTCCGGACGGTTTTTCAAAAGTCAGTCTGACATTCCGGGGTTGGTTTATACTGATTACGGTAATTTTAGTGCTCCCTATAATGGTTGCTTACAGGGTGACATTAAAACGTTACCCCCGTCGTTCAAAACCTGAGGAATGATCACTATATTTACGTCCGTAAAATTTAACTAACTGAAAATATGGGGGCTATTGACACAGAATTACTGGCAGAAATATGTAAAACTCCGGGTGCACCTGGATTTGAACAAAAAATTCGCGAACTGGTTATTAAGGAAGTTACACCATTGGTTGATGAGGTTTCGGTTGATAATATGGGTAATGTATATGCCATTAAACGTGGTAAATCAGATAAAAAAATCATGATTGGTGCTCATATGGATGAAATTGGATTTATTGTTACCCATATTGATGATGAAGGTTTTATCCGCTTCCATCCTTTGGGCGGATTTGACCCCAAAACACTAACTGCACAAAGGGTTATTGTTCATGGAAAAAAAGATATCATTGGTGTTATGGCCTCAAAGCCTATCCATGTAATGACACCCGAAGAGCGTAATAAAATTGCAAAAATTACGGATTATTTCATTGATACAGGTTTACCTAAATCTGAAGTTGAAAAGCACATTTCTGTTGGTGATTCCATTACACGGGAAAGGGAGTTTATTGAGATGGGAGAATGTGTCAATTCGAAATCACTCGATAACCGATTAGCCGTATTCATTTTAATTGAAACCCTCCGTCATTTAAAAAATGTTGAAGTACCTTATGATGTTTATGGGGTTTTTACCGTACAGGAAGAGGTTGGTGTAAGAGGAGCCAATGTTTCAGCATTAAAAATTAACCCTGACTTTGGCTTTGGGTTAGACACTACAATTGCTTTTGATTTACCAGGAGCAGCGCCTCATGAAAAAATTACAAGCTTAGGCGAAGGTACCGCCATAAAAATAATGGATGCCATGACCATTTGCGATTACAGAATGGTTGATTTTATGAAAAAAACTGCCGATAAACATAACATTAAATGGCAATCTGAAATATTAACTGCCGGGGGAACAGATACCGCCGGAATTCAAAGAATGACACAGGGTGGTTCAATTGCAGGAGCTGTTTCAATACCTACACGACACCTTCATCAGGTCATAGAAATGGCGCATCAATCAGACATTAAAGGTTCAATCGACCTCTTAACGGCCTGCATTCAGGATATTGACGCCTACGACTGGTCATTTAAATAATACTTAAAAAAATGTCAAACAAAAATAACGCTTCATTAATATTTGTATTCATCACTGTTTTAGTTGATGTAATCGGAATAGGAATCATTATTCCTGTTATCCCCCGACTAATTGAAAATTTAACCGGTGGAGGATTAGCTGATGCTGCTTTTTATGGTGGATTACTAATGGCTACCTACGCCATTTTACAATTTTTATTCGCCCCGGTTTTAGGAGAGCTTAGCGATAGGTTTGGAAGAAGACCAGTTCTTTTAATTGCTCTGTTCGGATTAGGATTAGATTATATCCTTCATGCCTATGCCCCTACCATCACCTGGTTATTTATTGGAAGAATTTTATCAGGGATGGCTGGTGCAAGTCATACCGTTGCTACTGCCTATATTGCCGATATCAGTACCAAAGAGAATAAAGCACGAAACTTTGGTTTTATTGGCGCCGCCTTTGGCCTTGGTTTTATCATTGGGCCGGCAATTGGTGGTTTCTTTGCCAAATATGGTATTGAAGTTCCGTTCTTAATTGCAGCAGGATTAACTTTTGCCAACTTTATATACGGATTCTTTTTTATCCCTGAATCACTTCCTGAAGAAAAACGAAGACCAGTCAATTATGTAAAAATGATTCCTATGGCCACCATTGCCAAACTGGCCACATACAGCTTTGGAGGATTAATTTTAGCTTTTTTCCTTGCAAATCTTGCCGGACAAACATTACCGGCAACATGGTCGTATTACACTATGGAGGTTTATAAATGGACAGAATCCGAAGTAGGAATCAGCTTGAGTATAGTGGGACTAATGGTCGCTATTGTACAGGGTGGGTTAATTGGATTTACTGTAAAACGCTTTGGTGAAACAAAAGTAATTATTGGTGGTTTTGTACTATGGACAATAGGTATGACCTTATTTGCCTTTGCAGCTAACGAATGGTTATTATATCTTTTCCTGATTCCATACGCATTAGGAGGTGTAGCCGGACCAACCTTACAAGGGTTAATGTCCAATCAGGTTTCTGAAAAAGAGCAGGGTAATTTACAAGGTGCTATTACTGGAATGATAAGCATTACGACTATTATTGGCCCACTTATAGCCAGTTATTTATTTTATTATTTTTCAAACAAAGAAACTGCGTTTTATTTTCCGGGGGCACCTTATGTTTTAAGTGGAATTATATTGGCAATTAGTGCCGTTATTGCAAGAATGAGCTTAAATCGGATGAATAATCCTTCTACTTCCAAGGAAGAATTTGATGATCCTGAAATTATTGACCTACCGAATTAAAGTAACGTGACCTGAAATTTCTTTAGGTAGCTTAGTGTCGTACTCATCATAAATGATTCGCCATAAATAAACCCCGGTTGGCACTTCTGTCCCGGCATAAGTTCCGTCCCACTCGGCTTCAGGGTGATTGGAGTAGAATAACAATTCTCCCCAGCGGTTGTAAATCCACATTCTGTAGTTCTGCGGTTTATATAAAACAGGCTTAAAAGTATTGTTATACATATTTCCATCTGGTGTAAATGCATTCGGAACCATAATCGGAATAATTGGGATAACTGTTATTTTAGTCATTGCAGTATCTTTGCAGCCGTATTCATTCTTAACAATCTGGTAAGGGTAATAAATACCGGGATCGGGATAGGTATATGTAAAATCTTCGAAAGGAGTTGAAGCACCATCACCAAAATGGAACGATTGCTTGTGAACATCTTCAGCCAGATTGGTAAATGTAAAATGAGCTGAATACTCTTCCTGTACCTTCGGTTCAACATCAAATGCTGCAACAGGACTTGGAAAAACCTCAACATAGGACGGTTTGGACAGGTAAAGCGTATCAATACATCCCGAATCAGTATATATCATTAAATCAACATCATATACCCCTGGTGTATAATAAGTATGTGTTGGATGAGTTGATCCACTTACAGCACCATCTCCAAAACTCCACTGAGAATAGTATGGTGTATGCGAAAAAGATTGATTAATGAAATTTGCTTTATGTGGTACACACCTCAAAGCGTCAACAAGACCAAAACCGATCACCGGCTCGGCAAAAACAAAAATATCTTTAATCTGGGTATCGTTGCAATCATCATAACTGATTGTAAAACTGACTTCGTGCGGACCGCTTTGAGAAAATACAATATTTGTCGGGTTCTGATCTGTTGAAGTAGATGGTGTTGCCGCACTACCAAAATCCCAGAAAAAAGTACTACCGGCAGGAATAATACCAGCTCCTGTAAAATCATAACTGTTGTCTGTAATACATTGTGGATCCGGAGGGGTAAATTCGGCATCTACCTCATCATTAATAATAAATGTTTGTGTTGCGGTGTCGGAACATCCCTGAGCTATTGAAGCAATCAAAGTCACTACATAAGTTCCAGGACCAGGATAAGTAAAAGTAGGTTGAAATGCAGAACTTACATCTGTATTGGTCCCAGGCACTCCAAAGTCCCAGGCATAAGATGTTGCACCAAAACTTTCATTTTCAAAATTGATGGTAGAACCCTGGCAGTAGGACACAAATGAAACCAAATCTTCCTGTGCTGTAATACCTGCACCCAGATTAATTTCACAGTCCATAACCCTGAATAAAAAGTCCCGTCGTGTTGTACTGATCAAAACGCCATTTCTCCATTCCTCGACACATATTCCCACAGCATAAAGCCCCACATTTTGAGGGGTGGCTGTCAACCAACCTGTATTGGGGTCAATCGTAATTCCAGCGGTTCCGAATGGATTGACCGCTGAAAAACTAGCTCCCCAGTTTACCAGATTGTATGGGGGGGAGGCTGCAGGGTTTGGTGCCGGAGCTATTGATGTCCCCCCCTGATAGGGCGGACACAATGAATATACTAATTGATCACCATCCGGGTCAGTAGCTGAATGATCAAACTGAAGTGTTTCATTGGCACATAACAACAATGGAGGATAGTTCGAAAACCGGGGAGAACTGTTACAACTGACCACAGCATCAGGCGGAATTTCACCTATTAATGTCAGGCCCTGATCACCTGGGTTAACCAGATTGGTTACATTGGGACCTCTGCAACACCTTTGGTAAGCCAAAGTATAACCTGTAGAAGAATTGGGTAAGGTTACCACCTGCTGATAAATGGCCTCTTCAATACAAATATTTGAAGGAACTGTAACACAGGGATTATTATTAAAGTTAACTGCCAGATTAGTGCTGCCCGGAAAACTAATTGTAAACAAATCAATCTGGTTATCATTACCGTCAAACACGGTAATTGGCAATGACTGGTCGAATTGTGCCCCTGTTGAATTACAATCCCGGTACACTTTTACAGTTATCCTGTACTGATTTCCTCCCAAACAATCGTAATACAATTCACCTCCCACAATATGAGAAGTATAGGCATAAATTGATGCCATGAGATAAAGTATGGTAAGAGCACTTTTCACCTAACGTAAAAATACGATTAAATTTGCTTTACCTAAACGAAAAAATTCCTGATTAGTTGTTTTTATTGATTAAATTAAATCCAACACCTATTGAAACCCTAAACTCATCCAGATAAGTTGGATAGGAATTAGCAACATGCCTGCCAAATATTTGCTTTCCTTCCAAAGAAAAGAAAAGCCTGTCAGTGGCTGCGTATTCAAACCCGGCTGAAATGGATGCCAAAGGATTAATTGCCGGCTCAAAATTGATATTCCCTGTGTTTTGATCAATAATACCGTACTCGCTCGATTCTGCGTATGCCAAACCAACTTGTCCCCCAATAAAAGGATTAAAATCACCTTTTAAAAACTTATAATTAGCGCCTAAAAATGCCTGGTGGTTATAATTAAACCTGGGACGGTCTCCCTGAGTATTTAAAAAGTAAAATGTTTCCAGTCTCACTTCGAAACTGTTTTGCTTAAACCCTAGATTCAGATAAGCCTGGCTGGTTTGTGTATTCTCGGTGATAAAGCCCGGAGCATATCCTGCTCCTACCCTGAATTGCCAGGAAGTTGAGTCTGAATCCTGTCCAAATGCCAATACAGAACAAAAAACTAAAGTGGCTAATATTTTTATCTTCATTATTTTGATTTACTGAAATTTGTAATCCTGTAATTTAACCTTAAAACCAGGTTAATATGTTGTAATGTTTCTATTTCCCTTGTCTCGGAAATATTGGTATTGACATTAAACCCGGCATTGCCCTCCTCAAGCTCATACCTCAACTGATCCGTTACAGGTAATCCGTACTGAACGCCCAGTCCCAGATTAAATCTGTCGTCAGTAATATTATAATTGGTCCCCAGTCCAAAGTTTAGTCTTGAGTAAGCGCCGGATATCAGATCTTCGGTACGGTCGATATAAAGATAGCTTCCAGGCAAAACCTCAACATTATTATAGCCATATCCAACAGCAATGTAAGGATTAAACCTCCCCATTTCTTTTGGATAGTACAAACAGGATATAGCAATTTGGCTGCTTTTGTTCGACCCGGCCTGACCTAAATCTAAAACAGAGTAGCCATAACCTGCTTCCAAACAAAGGTATGACATAAGGAAATATTTAGCCTGAAAACCTACTCCGAACCCCTTGTAGTTATCCGGCAAGGCCAGATTCTTCGTAAACTCAGTTCCTAATTGAAAATCACCCGTTTTAAAGTAAGTATTCTGACCGGTTACATGCCATGAAAAAAGCACACCAAGAAGTATCAAACTTAATCCCTTCATATCAACTTATTTATTATAGACTAGCAAACAAATATAGGTTTTATTATTAATAAATCGAACATGATAATATTCAGTTTATTTACTTTTTGGGCATTAAAAATTACGATTAACTTTGTAAATAAAAAATGTCAAAATCCTTTTTGCGGTTTTCCTGGATTACCTTGGTTTTTATTTATCTGGTGGTTATTGCCGGAAGTATTGTCCGATCAACCGGTTCGGGAATGGGCTGTCCGGATTGGCCCAAGTGTTTCGATCAAATTGTCCCCCCAACAGATGTCAGCCAATTACCTGAAAACTATAAAGAAATCTATGCCAATAAACGTAAGGAAAAGGTAGAGAAATTCACCGGGATTTTAAATGCTATTGGTTTAGAGGACATCAGCAAGGCCATTAAAAATGACCCCTCACTTTATATTGAACAAGACTTTAACTGGAAGAGGACATGGACCGAATATGGTAATCGTTTAGTTGGTTTTATTGCAGGAAATTTAGTTCTGGTCTCATTTATATGGATTATCATTAAATTCAGATCAAACCGGCAATTACTTTTGCTTAGTTTTTTAAACCTGATACTCATGGGGTTTGAAGGGTGGTTGGGCTCTATTGTCGTAGCTACCAATTTATTACCCTGGGTATTAACTATTCATATGTTGTTTGCGTTGATTATCATTTGGATTCAAATTCAAATCATACAAATTGTAAGGAATCAACGTTATTCATTCTCAATTCCTTCTTTTTTTAAGAGTCTTTACTTCTTTTCAATACTACTTACCATTGTTCAGATATTATTGGGCGTTCAGGTCCGGCAGGAAATTGATTTTTTAGTTGCTGATCAGGTTGACCGGGGACAGATGATTGGCAGTTTAGATACTGACTTCTACTTCCACCGCTCCTTTTCGTGGATTGTTTTAGCCGTTAACGGGCTGTTATTTTGGTTCAACCGACAAAAAAATATCGGGTTACCAATCTTTAAATACATTATTGGTTTAATTCTTGTAGAGTTCGTCACCGGAATCTTATTTTCATATGCTGATATGCCTGCTTATATACAGCCAATACATTTATTAGTGGCCAATATATTACTGGGAATTCAGCTGTTTGGATTAAAATATTTAAGATTTTACAGAGAATCTTTGATTCGCTAATATTATGTGTCATTTTTTAATTATCTTTGCACCCGCAAATACAAAGCAATAATTTATATGTTATTAAAAAACATAATCTTAAGAAATACTGATGATTTTGAATCAACGATCCAAAAATGGGCTGAGTTGAATAAAGTTGGAAGTGAGGTTTTTGATGGAAATGAGGAGCTTTCAGAGGTTGCTGATGCTGTTGTATTGTTTCACGAAGATTACAATATCTCTAAAGAAAATGCTTCGATAAAAGACTTGTTTTCCAATAATGCCAAGTTTTCACACAGCATTGATGTCAATGGTACTTTGATGGCCTCAGTTTCTTCGTTTGTATTTTGGCTGGAAAACCATAAACCCGGTACTGTTTTAATCATTGGTGATAATAAACTGGTAGATAACAAAAAGTTTAATACTTATTTGGAACAGTTGGGAAGCAGACTTTAAAAATCAAGTTATATATATAATTAAAAAAGCTATCCAACGGATGGCTTTTTTTATTCCCAATAGTTTTACTTGAAATAGGTGAAACGATAACTAAATGTAGTTTGCAACCACACTTTTGTTTCAAGCGCATTTATAATTTGCTAAACATCAAATGCCTGATGTGAAAGGGACTTAAGATTACCACCAAAATAACAGCCAAAACAAAATCACCCTCCTCAGTCCTCCCTCAAGGGAGGAAGTATATATTTAAGCATATTGTAATAATTAAACAATAAGTGCAAAACAACATGAACTGTCTCAAAAAGTGAAGTAGTCCCATGTTTTAGGGAAAAATTGTTGGAAACAAAAAAAGAGGCTGTCTCAAAAAGACAGCCTCTTTTATATAATTTACTATAATAGTTTTCAGTTCTGTTTAATGTCAATTAAAATCAATCAATTCAACATCAAAAATCAGGTCAGCAAATGGAGGGATTGGCCCTGTACCTCTTTCTCCATACCCTAACCAATAAGGGATAATTAATTTATACTTTGCCCCTTTTGACATTAATGGAATACCTTCATCCCATCCTCCTATTACCTTTCTCATACCAACATCAAAAGAAAAGGGTTGATTTCTGTCTACTGAGGAATCAAATTTCTTCCCACTTGTCAGATAACCTGAATAATGTACTGTAACCTTGTTTCCTTTTTCTGGGTGAATACCATCTCCTTCTTTCTCTACAATATACATTAAACCACTCTCTGTTTGAACAGCTTTAGGATACTTCTTAAGTACTTCGGTTTTAAAATTTGCCTTTTTTTGCTCCGGAGACATAGCCTTCAATGCCAGCATTTTTTCTTTTAACGCTGCTTTCTCCGCTTTCAGTTTTTCAAGCTTTTCTTTATTCAGCTTTTCCTGAATTTCATATTGCATTGCAAATACTTCTGTGGCATTAAAGCTTTTGGCTTCCTTACCAATTCTATAAATTAAAACCGATTTAATGGTATCGTTTTGAGCAACGGCGTCAACCACATCCTGTCCTTTTAATACTTTACCAAAAACGGTATGTTTGCCATCCAGCCAAGGTGTTTTTTTATGTGTAATAAAAAACTGACTTCCATTAGTCGCCGGACCTGCATTTGCCATTGACAGCACACCGGGTCCGTCATGTTTTAAATCAGTATCAACTTCGTCATAAAATTTATAGCCTGGTCCACCTTGTCCATTTCCCTGCGGGTCTCCACCCTGAATCATAAAATTTGGTATTACCCTGTGAAACACCAAACCGTTAAAATAAGGTGAGGTAAATTCCAATGTGTCGTTTTTAAAGTTTCCTTCAGCCAATCCCACAAAATTGGCAACAGTTAATGGTGTTTTCGAATGTTCCAGCCTCAACAGAATATCTCCCTTGCTGGTTGACATTACAGCATAAATTCCATCATTAAGTTTCATTTTCTTAATTGCCTTTTTACTTAATTCTTCCTGGGCAACAACTGTAGCCCCTGCAGTAAATATCAGCAATAAGAATAATAGTGTTTTCTTCATTATTTTCATTTTATTGGTTAAATATAAGAAGAGTTGAAAAACCCCTCACTAATTATTCTGCATAATTTGTAATTACAACCTATACAATTTGCGTTCCATTCATTTTCAAAACTCTATTTTAATATTAGTTTGGGATAATCACATTTTTACAATTAAAGAATTGTTACTTTTGTACTCATGGTATTTGTTACAGGCGGAACCGGCTTATTGGGCAGTCATGTTTTGGTGGAACTTTCCAAAAGGAATCAGCACATCAGAGCTTTAAAGAGAAATCAATCTTCACTTGAAACCGTAAAGTCTGTCTTTGAATTCTATCTGGAAGACTCTGCACAATCAAAATTTGATCAAATTGAATGGGTGAATGGCGATATTTTAGATATCACTTCTCTGGAAAATGCCATGGCAGGATGCACTGAAGTTTACCATTGTGCCGGTTATGTTTCTTTTACCAAAAAAGATTTCTCCACCTTAATGAAAATTAACAAACATGGCACTGCAAATGTTGTTAATGTAGCACTATCAAATGGTACTGAAAAATTCTGTCATGTCAGCTCAACTGCTGCACTTGGTCGTCAGAAAAATAACTCAGCCTATACCGAAAATAATAAATGGGTTACTTCCAGTGAAAATTCAAACTACGCTGTCAGCAAATACTTATCTGAAATGGAAGTATGGCGGGGAATTGAGGAAGGTTTAAATGCTACTATTGTGAATCCTTGTGTTATTCTTGGTGCCGGAAACTGGAATGAAAGTTCTCTCGAAATATTTCGAACAGTCAAAAAAGGCATTAAATTTTATTCCTCAGGAACAAATGCTTTTGTTGATGCCAGAGATGTTGCTTTCTGTATGGTTGAATTGATGAGCAGGGATAAAATGAAAGAAAGATATCTGACTATCGGAGAAAATGTGCCTTTTAAGCAGTTACTGGATATGATTGCTGATGAATTGGAGGTAAAACGGCCAACAATCGGCGTAAAAAAATGGATGACCGGCCTGGCCTGGCGTTTGGAGAAATTTAAATGCTTTTTTACAGGCGCTACACCCAAAATTACAAAGGAAACCGCAAGAAGTGCCATGTCAGTTTCAACTTACAGCAATCAAAAAATAAGGGACGCCATTACAGTTAATTTTACACCTGTTTCAGAGACTGTTAAGCTGGCGGTTGATTTTCAAAAGAAATATCCTTTGGTCTGACCTTGAATATCCTCTGAAAATCTATTGCATTTTTTATGTGTAAATTTTTATTTCAGAAATGGTATAAACAATAAAAACTTGTTTTTGTTAATAAATTCTTGTCTTTTCATTCTGTCTAATCTTTATTTTTGTACAAAATTTTCTACTATGAATATATTAGTGTTAGGGTCAGGCGGAAGAGAACATGCTATTTGTTGGAAAATCGCTCAAAGTTCTCAACTTGACAAATTGTTTATTGCTCCGGGTAATGCAGGCACCAATCAGGTTGGTGTAAACGTTGATATTCAGGCAACTGATTTTCCGGCTATCAAAGAATTTGTACTGAACAATAAAATTGATATTGTAGTAGTAGGCCCTGAAGAACCATTAGTAAAGGGAATTCATGACTTTTTCCTCGCTGATGATGAAATCAAACATATTGGTGTTGTTGGTCCAACAATGGACGGTGCGCAACTTGAAGGGAGTAAGGACTTTTCGAAAGAATTCATGAAAAGACATAATATCCCTACTGCAAAATATGCCACATTCACTGCTGATAATCTCGAAGAAGGTTATCGCTTTTTAGAGCAGATGAAACCACCATATGTATTAAAAGCTGATGGATTAGCTGCCGGAAAAGGCGTTTTAATTATTGATAACCTTAATGAAGCCAAACACGAATTAAAAGATATGCTGACCAATGCAAAATTTGGAGAAGCGTCTTCTAAAGTGGTCATTGAAGAATTCCTTGCTGGAATTGAAATGTCAGTTTTTGTATTAACTGATGGTATATCTTACAAAATTCTACCGGAAGCAAAAGATTACAAGAGAATTGGAGAAGGTGATACCGGTTTAAACACAGGTGGAATGGGTGCCATTTCGCCAGTTCCATTTGCTACTGCAGGATTTAAAGATAAAATTGAAAATCAAATCATTATACCGACCATTAAAGGATTGAAAAAGGATGGTATCAACTATAAAGGTTTTATTTTTATAGGTATCATTAAGGTAGGAAACGATCCTTATGTCATTGAATACAACTGCAGAATGGGTGATCCTGAGACAGAAGTTGTAATGCCAAGACTACGTTCTGATATTATTGACTTATTTGAAGGTGTTGCTACCAATACATTATCTGAAAGAGACATCATGTTTTACGACAAAGCTGCTGCCGGTGTCATGATGGTATCAGGCGGTTATCCTGAATCTTATGAGAAGGAAAAAGAAATCAGCGGACTTCATGATGTGGTTGATTCACTTGTTTTTCATGCCGGAACCAAACAGGATGGTCCAAAAACCATTTCGAATGGTGGACGTGTGATTTGCGTAACCTCATACGGTAAAGATTTTGAAAAGGCATTGGCAAAAAGCTATGAAAACCTTCAGAAAATCAACTTTGAAAAAGCCTATTACAGATCGGATCTTGGTTTTGATTTAAACCTGGAAAAGGATTAAAAAAAAGTAACTTAAACTTTTTTTTCTTAAATTCGTTATTACTAGTTTGAATTAAAATGGACGAAGGACCCAGGCAATCTTTTTTAGAGAAATATCTGAATTCTGTTTTTCATATAAAACCTGTCTTTGACGGCAAGTTATTTGGTGCAGTGTCACCATCCCAAAATCAAATCAAAACAGATATCCGGTTATGATGCTAATCATTATCATAGCCACCTTAATGGCCTCTGCTTTTTTCTCAGGGATGGAAATTGCCTTTATATCAGCCAATCGTTTAAAGATTGAACTTGAGAAAAACAATGGTTCGGTTTCAGGAAGAATCCTGTCTTATTTTGTTAATAACGAATCCAGCTTTATCAGTACCATGCTCCTGGGGAATAATATTGCCCTTGTGGTTTATGGTATTTATATGGCTAAAGCACTTGAACCCTTTATTGCTAATATATGGCCAAACCAAGCCTTTATTCTGGTGACACAAACTATTGTTTCAACCATCATAGTGTTAATTACAGCTGAGTTTTTACCAAAAGCTATATTCAGAATTAACCCAAACAGATCTCTGACCATTGCATCTTTTCCATTATTTCTTATTTACTGGGTGTTGATTGTACCCACTTTCTTTACAACATTAATTTCAAAGTTATTCCTCCGACTATTTGGTGTTAATATTGAAAATACCAAACAAGCCTTTACCAAACTCGATCTTGATGATTATGTGAAAGACATCAGCGAGCGAATGGAAGAAGAATTTGAAATGGAAAATGAAATTCAAATTTTGCAAAACGCATTGGACTTTACCAATATTAAAGCAAGGGATTGCATGATTCCAAGAACTGAAATTACCGCCGTTGATATTGATGTTTCAGTAGATGAATTGAAAGCCAAATTCATTGAGACAGGATACTCAAAAATACTAGTATACAGAGATTCTATTGACAACATAATTGGTTACGTTCATTCTTATGAGCTATTTAAAAAACCTGAATTTTTAAAGCAAATTTTATTACCTATTTCAATTGTTCCTGAGGCCATACTGGTTAAAAACCTGCTCAAACAATTCACCAAGGAAAAAAGAAGTGTCGCACTGGTGGTTGATGAATTTGGAGGCACATCAGGACTAATTACTGTTGAGGATATTATCGAAGAGATTTTTGGCGAAATTGTTGACGAACATGATGCAGATGAAATCTTAGATAAGCAAATTGCTGATAATGCTTACTTATTCTCCGCCAGAATTGAGATTAGCGCTTTAAATGATAAGTATCACTTTGCTTTTGAAGAAAAAGACGAATACGAAACCCTGGGTGGTTTTGTATTTAGTGAACTGGAAGAAATCCCATCAAAAGGAACCGAATTTGAGTATAAACATTATACTTTATCTATTGAAGAAGTTTCAAGTAATAAGATTGAAATTGTTAAAATACTGGTCAACAATTAACCAATAAAGTAATTTGACTTGAAGATTCCACAATATTTCCTTAATTTTGCTGGAAACCGCAATAAGTACTAAATATGTTTAAAGGAAATAATGCAAAAGAGCCTATGAACCAATCTAATCAGATCAATCGTTTTGTAGAAGGTACATCTCTTACCGGCGACTTGGTTGCAGAGCATAATGTGAGAATTGATGGTGTGTTGAAAGGGAATATCTCTGTTAAAGGAAAACTTGTGTTAGGTCCTAACGGAAGAATTGAAGGAGAAATCAACTGCCTGAACGGAGACATTGAGGGTGTAATCATAGGTAATATTAAGGTTGATGGCCTGCTTACTCTAAAAGAAACAGCTCAAATTGAAGGTAACATTATCACTAATAAAATCGGCGTTCTTGAAGGTGCCAGCTTTACGGGTAATATTCAAATGGATGCCTCAACAAGCCAAACGTACCCTAAACAGATTTCAGTAGAGTCGGAAGCTAATCCTGAAATGGTTTACTAACCATGTCGTCCAATAAAAATAATTTAAAGTTTTCATCTTTAGGTTTTCAAATGGCCATTACCATTGGGCTTGGCGCCTGGCTTGGTAATTACCTTGATAATAAATATGAGACCGAGAACCCGGTATATACAATAATAATCATACTTTTGGCCATTGCAATTTCCTTTTATAATTTAATAAGGGAAGTCAATAAGTTAAATAAAGAAAACGAGAACGAAGAAAAAAATGAATCGTAAACAACTCACTCAGCTATTATTGATCGAGGTCTTATTTGTTATTTTTTTAGGTGGAATCCACTATTTGGTACTTGATAATCTTTTACCTGAAATTTACCACGATTTCAGAGTCATCTACATTTATATCTTTCTGACTGCCCTTTCTGCTATAGGGATTATTGGAATATATTTCATTCAAAGAAACGATACAACGCTTATTGGAAAAGGCTTTATGGTTTTCATTGTTATAAAGCTTTTCGCATCCCTGGCATTTCTACTTCCTTTTCTATTAGATCAGGACGAAACCACCCGGCCATTTGTATACCAGTTTTTTGGCGTATTTTTCCCTGTTTTATTGGTCGAAACCATGCTGATTCTGCAAATTATTAAGTTTGTTGACGGCCAAAAATCCAAAAACGAGGAAAAACAGTAAAATTTATTGCCAGTTTGGTTTTTATACATACATTTGCAAAAATTTTTGATTAAAGCATCAATTAAATTGATATGAAAAAATTACTTTTTGCAGTTTTACTTTTATCCGGTAATCTTTTATTTGCAAAGCAAGATGATTTAGGCGAATTGATGAAGCTTATTCCAGGTTTGGTAGAGCAGGCTGGAACTCAGGAAGAGCATGAAGTACACCATGACGATCCGCACCCGACTGAGGACTCTGAGGAAGAAAAAAGTTATGACCCACTTCACCACGTTATGGACTCTCATGATATTCATTTATGGGGAGAAGGACATAGTTCAGTATCAATTCCATTACCAGTAATTTTATGGACAGATAATGGTTTAGTAACCTTTATGTCATCTGAATTCCACCATGACGATACAGGACATCATATTGTAGAGAGAAAAGGAATGTCGTTTGTAAAATTACACGAAAAAATATATCAGTTAGATGCAGGTGCTCATGCCATTGAAATGGATGCTCACCATCACCCTGCAAATGCTACAATGCCAATTGACATTTCAATTTCAAAAGTTGTGGCTGCTATTTTTTGTGTTGCATTTTTAATGTGGTTTGTTTTCAAATCAGTTGCTAAAAGATATAAATCGGAAACACCTCAGGCACCAAGAGGAATTGCTGCATGGATGGAACCGATTGTTTTATTTGTAAGAGATTTTTCAAGAGACAATATTGGTGAGAAAAAATACATGAAGTTTATGCCTTATTTACTGACTGTATTTTTCTTTATCTGGTTTGGTAACCTGTTTGGATTAATTCCATTCATTGGTGGTATCAATATGACTGGTAATATTTCAATTACCTTAATGTTAGCCTTAATGACTTTGATTATTCAAATGATCAATTCGAAATGGGCATTTTGGAAACACATGTTAATGCCTCCAGGTGTTCCAATAGCATTATACCCAATTTTGGTACCCATCGAATTGGCTGGTGTTATAATTAAACCAGCAGCCTTAACTATTCGTTTGTTTGCTAATATTACCGGTGGACACATTATGGTATTGTCAATCATTGGTATTATTTTTACAAACCAATCTATTGCATGGGCAGGATTATCTGTTCCGCTTTCATTATTCATTTCAATATTGGAAGCAACATTGGTGGCCTTCTTACAGGCATATATATTCACAATGCTTTCGTCAATGTTTATTGGCGCAGCTGTTGATGAAGGACACCACTAATTTAAATTGTATATTAATTGTTAAACTAAAATAAAACAAACATGGGAGCAATCGGAGCTGGACTAGCTGTTATAGGAGCTGGTATAGGAATCGGAAAAATTGGTGGATCTGCAATGGATGCTATTGCAAGACAACCAGAAGCTACTAACAAGATCCAAACTAACATGATTATTGCTGCGGCCCTAGTTGAGGGTGCTGCATTATTCGGTGTAGTTGTTGGTATGTTAGCAAATGGCTAAATTTTATTTTAATCAAACTACAGGGATTGCCTGTAGTTTGATTAACCTTATTTAAACAATTAAAGAAAAAAAATGGAATTAATAACACCTTCAGTCGGAGTCATATTTTGGGGAACAATTGTATTTGTTATCCTTCTTATTTTATTAGGAAAATTTGCCTGGAAACCGATTTTAACTGCGGTTAAAAGCCGTGAAGAAAGTATTGCTGATTCATTAGCATTAGCTGAAAAAACAAAAGCTGAGATGGCTCAGTTACAGTCTGACAATGAGAATTTGTTAAAAGAGGCTAAGCTCGAAAGAGATCAATTGATTAAAGCAGCTAACGAAACCAGTAAGCAAATGATTGCTGATGCCAAAGCACAAGCTCAGGTTGAGGCTGATAAAATTGTTGCTGATGCCAATAAAGCGATTCTGAATGAAAAGAATGCAGCTATGGCTGAAATTAAAACTCACGTTGCAGCATTATCTTTAGAGATTGCTGAGAAAATCATCAAAGGTGAGTTAGCATCAAATGATAAACAAAAAGCTTTAGCTGATCAGTTGGCAGAAGATATAAGCTTAAATTAATAAAAGATGAAAGGAACTATTGTTGCATCACGTTACGCAAAGTCATTATTGGACTTGTCTATTGAGCAAAACACTTTGGACAAAGTAAATAATGATATGGTTCAACTTTCAGAAACTTGTGCAGAGTCAAAAGACCTTAAAAATCTCTTGAACAATCCAACCATCAATGATTCTAAAAAAATAGAAATATTCAATGCCTTATTTAAAGGTAAGATGGAAGATTTGTCATTATCGTTTATTACGTTGATTACAAAAAATTCAAGAGAGAGTATATTACCTGCAATTGCTGAAAGTTTTACTCAACTTTATAAAGCGCACAATAATATATTAGATGTTATTTTGGTATCAGCTCATCCGCTTGAGGAAGACGCTAAAAACAAAATAATTGACAAAATAAAGTCAAAATTTGACGGGACAATTGAAATCATAGAACAAATTGACTCAACCTTATTAGGTGGCTTTATTGTAAAAATTGGTGACAAGCAAATAGATTCGTCTGTTGCAAGTCAATTAACAAACTTAAAAAATGTTCTGCTAAATTAATTAGCGGATTAGATTAATAAATAAATATTAGAAGCATGGCTAATATAAAACCTGCAGAAGTATCTGCTATCCTGAGAGAGCAATTATCAGGAGTAAAAACAGAAGCTGAATTACAAGAAGTAGGAACTGTACTTCAAGTTGGAGATGGTATTGCTACCATCTATGGCTTAAATAGCGTTCAGTATGGTGAAATGGTTGAATTCAAAGGTGGATTAAGAGGTATTGCCCTTAACCTTGAAGAAGACAATGTTGGTGTGGTATTATTAGGGAAATCTGATAATGTCATTGAAGGTGACACAGTTAAACGTTTAGGTATTATTGCCTCTTTAAAAGTTGGTGAAGGTATTGTTGGACGTGTTGTTGATACAATGGGTGTTCCTATTGATGGTAAAGGGCCTATTGAAGGTGAAACATTTGAGATGCCACTTGAAAGAAAAGCACCAGGTGTAATTTACCGTCAGCCGGTAACTGAGCCATTGCAAACTGGTATTAAAGCAATTGACTCTATGATTCCTGTAGGAAGAGGTCAAAGAGAGTTAATTATTGGTGACCGTCAAACTGGTAAAACTACTGTAGCGATTGATACTATCATTAATCAAAAAGAGTTTTATGACAAAGGTGAGCCGGTATACTGTATTTATGTAGCAATTGGACAAAAAGGTTCAACTGTTGCAGGTTTAGTTGATAAATTAGAGAAAGCCGGTGCAATGGCTTATACTACAATTGTAGCTGCAAATGCATCTGACCCTGCTCCAACTCAATTCTACGCACCATTTGCAGGTGCTGCAATTGGAGAATACTTCAGAGATACTGGTAGACCAGCTTTGATTATTTATGATGATTTATCAAAACAAGCGGTAGCTTACCGTGAGGTTTCTCTATTATTGAGAAGACCACCGGGACGTGAGGCTTACCCTGGAGATGTATTCTACTTACACTCAAGATTATTAGAAAGAGCTGCAAAAGTAATTGCAGATGATAATATTGCTAAAACAATGAATGACCTGCCTGAGTCACTTAAAGACAAAGTAAAAGGTGGTGGATCATTAACAGCATTACCAATTATTGAAACACAGGCAGGTGACGTATCAGCATATATTCCTACTAACGTGATTTCAATTACTGACGGACAGATTTTCTTAGAGTCAAACTTGTTTAATGCAGGTGTAAGACCAGCGATTAACGTAGGTATTTCAGTATCACGTGTAGGTGGATCGGCTCAGATTAAATCAATGAAAAAAGTAGCTGGTACATTAAAATTAGACCAGGCACAATACAGAGAGCTTGAAGCCTTTGCTAAATTCGGTTCTGACCTGGATTCTGCTACAAAAGCCGTATTAGATAAAGGAGCAAGAAACGTTGAAATTCTTAAGCAAAATGAAGGTGATCCTTACACTGTTCAGGATCAGATTGCCATTATTTATGCCGGAACTAAAGGTTTAATTTCAAATGTTCCTGTTGATAAAGTAAAAGAATTCGAAAAAGAATTGATTACTGTACTTAATGCATCACATAAAGATGTGATGGATAATTTAGCAGCAGGTAAATATACTGATGCTGAGACTTCAGTACTTGGAAAAGTAGCTACTGAGTTAGCTTCAAAATACTAAAATTAAAATTGATCACTGCCCGAAAATTCGGGCAGTGATTTTAAACTTTAATTATGGCGAATTTAAAAGAAATTAGAAATAGAATTGTATCGGTTTCATCAACCATGCAAATTACTTCAGCTATGAAAATGGTATCTGCTGCCAAGCTTAAGCGTGCTCAGGATGCTATTACTCAAATGAGACCATACGCTGAAAAATTGCAGGAGATTCTTTCTAATTTAACCGCTTCATTAGATACTTCAGAAAATGTGTACTCACAGGACCGTGAAGTAAAAAATGTGTTAATTGTTCCCGTAACTTCAAATCGTGGACTATGTGGTGGGTTCAATAACTACATCATTAAAAAAACGATTGAATTAGCTTCCAAAACATACAATGGTCATAACGTAACGGTATTACCAGTAGGTAAAAAAGCTGCTGATTCGTTTAAGAAAACAGATTATTTCGGGAATAATGAATCTATTATTAAAGATGGTAGTGAGATTTGGGGAGATTTAAATTTTTCCAGCTCAAATGATATGGCTGAAAATATCATGTCAGCTTATACTGCCGGTTCAATAGATAAGGTTGTATTAGTTTACAATAAATTCAAAAATGTTGCCACTCAAATTGTAACAGAAGAGCAATTCTTACCAATTGTTGCATCTGAAAATACTGAGACAGAAACTACAACAAGTGCTGATTATATTTTTGAGCCTTCAAAAGAAGAAATTGTAACCGAATTGATTCCAAAATCATTAAAAACACAGTTCTACAAAGTATTATTAGAATCTCACGCCGGTGAACACGGTGCGAGGATGACTGCCATGCATAAAGCAACTGATAATGCCGCAGAACTAAACAAATCATTAAAATTAGAGTACAATAAAGCCCGTCAGGCTGCTATTACTAACGAGATCTTAGAGATTGTTGGTGGTGCCGAGGCATTGAACGGATAAAACTCTGAACACAGTTATTAAGGAAGGGAAAGTTTAAAACTTTCCCTTTTTTTATTTTTCAATACTTCAGAAAAAATCAGATATTTTCACGATTGACCTTTAAACTAAAAACGAATTAAACCTTAATTCCTAAGACACATACATCATCAATTTGCTCTAACTGTCCTTTCCAGCTCTCAAAAGTAAATGCTATATTATCTAATTGTTTCTGAACAGAATTAGTACGCATATCCATCAGCAGTTTTTTCAATTGCCGTCCCTTAAACTTTTTACCCTTTGGCCCTCCGAATTGGTCAATAAAACCATCAGTAAATAAGTAAATACAATCACCGTCAAACAATTCTATTTCGTATTCATTAAACTCTGCCATATCAGTATACAGGCCAACAGGTTGCCTATCGGCTTTAAATTCAATTAATGCACTATTATCTCCAATCAGAGTGCCCTTTTTAGTCTTTAATTCACTTGATAATGAATCAACATTTCTAACAATCCAAAGGGGATTATATGCGCCGGAATAAATCAAACTATTTTTGCCAAAAACGCAAAAAGTAATGTCCATACCATCTTTTACCTGTCCGCCACTTTTGGTAAATGTTTCTATTACAAGCTCCCTTGCTTTGTTTAAGATTTCCCCTGGCCGGGTTAAGCCGAATTCTTTTACAGCTCTGTCCAATGCATTTGAGCAAACCACACTGATCAATGCTCCAGGTACACCATGTCCTGTACAATCAGCAACAGCGATATAGGTATATTCCTGTACGTTTCTAAACCAATAAAAATCACCACTGACCACATCTTTGGGCTTATAAAAAATAAAATTTTCCGGAAAGAACTTTTTTAGATCGTCATGAGCAGGCAGGGTCGCATTTTGCAAATACCTTGCATACCTTATACTATCTTTTAATTTATTATGAGAATTTTCAATAACCCATTTTTGGTGACTTATTTCATTCTTCTGCTGTCTGGTAACCCTCAATTTATAATAAACAAAAAATATAAAAAC
Source organism: Putridiphycobacter sp. (assembly GCA_965230195.1). GTDB lineage: Bacteria > Bacteroidota > Bacteroidia > Flavobacteriales_D > Crocinitomicaceae > Putridiphycobacter. The sequence continues at coordinate 6,342,986 of OZ245997.1, read as the reverse complement.
CAGTAATAGCCCTAACAACCCTATTAACAAATAACCTTGTTTCGTTTTACTTTCAAGCCTGGCGCTCTGTAATTCCTGCTCTGCCTTTTTCTGATTTTGTAATGCAATAAATTCCAGACTATCAATTGCAGCCTGTTTCTCATAATTATACTGTATTTCCCTGCCAGACAGTACCCGATTGCTTTCTAATAAATTAATGCTGTCAAGTATATCAAGATAACGGTCATATAACTGTGTTGCATCCTCAAATCTTCCGGCTTTTTTCAGGATTTTAATCGACTCTTTAAGGGTTAGCTTCTCATACATTATATCACCAATATCTTCAGAAAGATTAAGTGCCATATTGTAATACTTTATCCCTTTATTGTACTCCCGTTGTGATCCGTACAAAGCACCCAAATTTCCATAAGTTTCAATCATGGCTCTTTTGTCTTCGGTCTCTTTCCTGATTTTCAGACTTCTCATGAAAAAATCTTCTGCTTTTCTATAGTTTTTTTCCTGATGATATGTTTGTCCCAAATAATCAAGTGAAAAAGCCATTTCCCTTCTGATACCAACATTTTTGCTTAGTTCAAACGCACTATTAAAGTTAGTTTTTGCAAGTTCAAAATCACCCTGAATCAGATTAATAGTGCCAATATTATTTTTTGCCTTTGCGATACTGTATGGATCGTTAAGTTTTTCCTCTATTTCCAGAGCTTTTTGATAATATTCAAGTGCCGAGTTAAAATCTTCCTGATCACTGTAAATGACACCTAAATTATTATAGACAGTTGAGACTCCACCAGAGTCATTAAGTGCTTCGAAAACCTTTAGACCTCTGAATAAATAATCTAAGCCCAGTTCCAGGTTTCCCTGATCATAATAAACTGTTCCAAACTCAACAAAACAATAAGCAATGCCTTCCTTATCTCCTAAAACTTCACTGGCTTTAAGGGCTTCAGTATTGTACTCAATAAATTTCTGATATTCACCAAGATCACGATAAGAAGTTACCACATTCCCGGCAACAATAGAAATAAGGTGCAGGTTATTTATTTCCTTACTAATCTTTAAGGCCTTTTCATATAATGTTACTGCTTCTCTTTCGTCTCCCAAAAAATGTTTTGCATTAGCCCAGGTATTCAAAGCTTTAGCCATGAATTTTTTCTGTCCTTTTTCTTTTGCAAAATTAAATTCCAGCTCAAGGAAATATAAGGCCGTATCAGGATTAGTATAAAGAGTACCTTCTAAAGTATGACTGTGAAGCGCCTTAATACGAATAGTATCATGTTGGGATTCATCCTCCCAAATATTCCATAATGAATCAAGGTTAATTTGTCCCCATGCTTTGCCAAAAAGAAGGGATAAAAAGACTAACAAAAAAGTATTTTTCATCCATAATCATTTAAAAAACAGGGATTTTTCCAGTAATTTAATAAATATACTTTAAAAAGACTATACTTTCTTCTAATATTTAAGTCAACCAAATATGTTACCGATCGATATACATTCTGGTGCTAAAATGCTGCGCTTCGTATTCGAAAAAATTGCGGTAATATCTTGGCTCAGGTTGCAATTGATAGGCAGTGGTAAAAAATAATGGTTCATAATCCAGATCTACAAAACGGGTTACTATTTGGTAAATCTTACTCTTATTTAAAACTGTCTCTAACCTTTTCCTGTAGATTGATGATACCCCAAAATAATTATAATTTTGGTAGGTATGAATTAATTCATGTGGTACCACATGTTGAGCTGCTGCACCATTACCATTGGTTCGGATGGAGAATGCATTGTACATTGCTCTTCCCCCAATCAAATTTCCCTGAAAATTGGCCTCATCATTTAGATCCAAATAAAACTGACCGTACTCCAATGTTTTATAAAAATCAATTCTGTCTCCTCTTCCGTAGAGATAAATTACCGAAGCTAATGTTCCAATAGACAATCTGGTTTTAAATCGATCCCCTTTTTCCCGATAGGGACTATAATTAAAATTAAGTCCGTACAGGTTGAAATAATAATTTTCAAGCAATCGTTCATTCATTGATGCATTTTGAGACATAGAATGACCTAAAAAGAATAGTGCACGATTAACGGGTGCCATATGAATATTTTGCTGAGATTTTAAGTAGAACGTTTGGTACTTTGCCATATACTTTACAAGACCTCCCAAACATCCTTTTCCAAAATTACGGGCAAAAACAGGCAAAAACTTTTCATCCTCCTTTTTATTAAAAGTGCTAGCAACACCACTAATTAATCCGTCGGATAAGACATTAAATACTAATATTTCATTTTGCTGTTTTCTATAATCCTGACTATAACATTGAGTTGAAAATACAACCAACAAAGCAACTATTTTGATTTTGGGCATGACTACAAGATTTAATAAATAAAACTATTTTGCCACAATAATATTGCCAGTATTTATTTTTTGGATGAAAAAGTGAAATGGTTACCTTCTGCCAAGCTCTTTCATTGGATTTTCAATAAAAAATACCAACCCTATAAATAAGCCAACTAAAATTGTTTTAAAGCCATAACTTAATACACTGCTCTCAATGGTTACTAAACGGTCAATACCAAATAATAAAACTGCCCCAATCAAAAAGGCAAATACTTTCCTTAAATTGTATTTAATCGGATAATGCTTCTGCCCTAAAATATGAGAGGTGACCATCATTAAAAAATAAACGGTAAAGGTTGCCCAGGCCGACCCAACATAACCTAATACAGGAATTAAGGCATAATTCATTATTAAGGTCACTAAAGCGCCTCCTATAGCAATATAAGCCCCAAATCTGGTTTTATCAGCCAGCTTATACCAAATGGACTGGTTATAATAAATCCCTAAAAAGACATTGGCCAATAAGAGAATTGGTACGACTTTTAGTCCAACCCAGTAGGCTTCGTTGGGAATAAACCATTTGAAAACATCTATATAAACAGTAACAATCAGAAAAATCAAACTGACAACCATTACAAAGTAGGTCATTACTTTTGAGTAGATTTTAGACTTGTCTTTGTTCTTTTCCTGTGCAAAGAAAAAAGGTTCAGCAGCATACCGAAATGCCTGTATAAACATAGTAATTATGATGGATAGCTTATAAACTGCAGAGTATATTCCAACCTGGGATTGGGCATAATTCAAACTTTCAGGAGAACCATCTCCCATCAATAATCTTTTGATCAAAATTCGATCTACAGTCTCATTAATTATTCCTGCAAAACCGGCAATAGTAAGAGGTAATGCAAAAACAAACATGGTTTTAACCATACTGTTATCCCATATGAATCTGAAGTTCAAAATCTCCCTGTATAACAAAACAGGTTTAATCAAACTGGCAATTAAATTGGCTAAGAAAATGAACCCAACTCCAAGAGACATTTCAGGTTGGGTATTGTCCCAAAATCCAAAAATAAAAATCACATTAAAGAGGATATTCACCAGGATTGATGATAGCTGAACAATAGCAAATTGCCTAGGCTTATTTTTAAACCTAAGTTTTGCAAGAAACAAAGAGGTTACAGCATCAATACTTAAGATTGCTCCAAACCATATCACAAAATTACTGAAATCAGGATAGCCCATCCAACTGGCAATCGACTTTGAGAACAGGACTGTTATAATGAAAAAAGTTGCACTTAAAGCAATAACAATTGAGGCAGCCTGATTGAATGTTTTTTCTTTATCGTCAGATCGGTTAACAAAACGGAAAAAAGTGGTTTCCATCCCAAAAGTAAGCAATACCACAAAAAAAGCAACATAAGCATAAAACTCACTAATCACTCCATAGTCTGATTCGTTAAAACCAAACTCCTTGTGTGTATGCAACGGTACTAATAAATAGTTCAGCAGCCGCCCCAATATTGAAGAGACACCATAAATGGCCGTTTGACCTGCTAATGCTTTTATTGTACTCATTTTATCATAAATTGATAAATCCCAAAAACCAAATCTCAATTATCAACCTTAGAAGCTCTCTCTATCATGGCCGACAAAATTTTCACTATTTCTCTCGATTCATTTATCAAAAATTCCAGCTCCTGAGCATTTTCGAGGTCATTTGTTGTAGCAATCAACCTCAACCAATAAGTTGATTCTTTGGCTTCTTTTCTACTAATTTTAGCTCTGTAGATAAAATCCTTTTTACTTACAGATTCATTGGCTTCTATATAATTAGCACCAACTGACCCCGAAGACCTGACTAATTGTTTTGAATCCTCAACGTTTCCAACTGTTGGTTTTAAAGTTTTTACAAACAACCTTACCTCTTTAGCAAAAAGGAAAGTCCTTTCTTCTAAATTATATGGTTTGTTATTTGATATTTTTGATTTGATATTTGAATTTTAGCTTTTCCTAAACTCCGCCTTTCTTTTTTCCATAAACGCTGTGGTTCCTTCAATAAATTCAGGGGTTCCGAAACAGTTACCAAATTCTTTGATTTCAACGTCATATCCGTTTACACCATCAATATAATTCGCGTTAATGGCCCTCATGGCTGCAGCAATTGCATTAGGTGAATTCTTTAATATTTTACCGGCAATTTTCTCAGCTAAACCTATCAATTCTTCCTGTGTGGTAACGTGATTAACCAGTCCCCACGATTGTGCCTCTTCAGCACCAATCATACCTGCTGTGGTCACCATTTCAAATGCCTTACCGCGTCCTACTAACTGTGCTAACCGTTGTGTTCCTCCATACCCCGGAATAACACCTAACGATACTTCCGGCAGTCCCATTTTGGCATTATCTGAAGCTATTCTGATATGAGATGACATGGCTAATTCCAATCCACCACCCAGAGCAAATCCATTAATAGCTGCAATAACCGGCTTGTTTAATTTTTCAACAAGGTTAAATAACTTATTTTGTCCTTCTTCTGCCAGTTTTTTACCATTTTCAACATCAAAAGCTGCAAATTCTTTGATGTCGGCTCCGGCTACAAATGCCTTTTCACCTGATCCGGTTAAAATAATTACCCCTACACCACTATCCTGATTGGCTTCAGTTAATGCAGTACTTAGCTCATGAATCGTTTCTTTATTCAACGCATTTAACTGTTTTGGTCTATTGATAGTAATGGTTAAAACGAACCCGTTTTGGTTCAATAATATATTTGAATATGTCATTTTGATTTATAAATAATATCTTATAAAAGTAATAAGTTTAAATGTTCAAGACACGATCAAAGAAACTTATTTTTTAACCGCCCGGGCTGAATTTATTATCTGTAAAAGTTCATCTCATCCACATAACGCCATACTGGTCCGGTCAATAAGTACTTAACGTCTCTTTTTTGCTTGATACAGTTTCGGATAAAACTTGATGAAACCTTCATGACCGGTGCATCAATTAAATGCACATTTTTATGGTTGATCAATTCGTTTTTTTCAACATCCAGCTTTTCCATTTCCTGCACAGTTAATACTCTTGGATAAACTATAATCGGATATTGCTCTAAGATAACCTCATAGTTTTTCCATTTATGGAATGACCTTAGATTATCTTCGCCCATAATCAAAGCAAATTGGTAAGTGGGGTGCTTTTCTTTAAGGTACGCCAAAGTATCAACCGTATAAGATGGCTTTGATAATTTGAATTCAATGTCTGATACCCTGAATTTAGGATTATCTTCAATAGCCTCCCTTACAATCGCCAGTCTGTGATTTTCTGCCAATAGAGATGTTTTTTTCTTGTGTGGGTTATGCGGAGAAACGACAAACCACAACTCATCTAAATCGGAAAAATTAACAATATGATTGGCCAGTATTAAATGCCCGACATGGATAGGGTTAAATGAACCAAAGAATAATCCCACCCTTTTATGGGCCGGGTCAGGATTCTGGTCAAAGGAGGTAATGATATTTGTAATAATCTGACTCATGATTGTATAAAATCACTGACAATATTTTTAACCTCAAAGCAGGCCTTTTCCAGATTATCATTGAGCAGAACAAAGTCAAACTGATCAGCATAACTAATTTCTTCATTTGCTTTATCTAATCTCATTTTAATCTGTTCTTCTGTCTCAGTTCGTCTGTTTTTTAAACGTTGTTCCAATACAAATAATGATGGCGGTTTAACAAAAATGGACATGGCCTTAGCTCCAAATATCTTTTTTAAATTAATCCCTCCAATGGCGTCTACATCAAAAACGACTGTTTTACCATTCTCCCAGGCTCTAATAATCTCCGATTTTAATGTACCGTAAAAATTATTGGTATATACTTCTTCCCATTCAATAAACTCACCTGCTTCAATTCTGGCTTTAAAGTCTTCAACTGAAAAAAAGTGATAATCAATACCATTTTCCTCCCGTCCTCTTGGTGCTCTGCTGGCTGCTGAAATTGAAAATTTTAAATCAGGGATCTGCCTTAATAAATACTTTACAATAGTTGTTTTACCTGCTCCGCTTGGTGCAGAAAAAATGATGCATTTACCATCCAGGTCCTTCGGAAACAAGTCATTTTCTGTTGCCATTATAAAGTATTTAAAATTTGCTCTTTAATCTTTTCCAACTCATCTTTCATTTGAACAACCAATTTCTGCATTTCAGCATGATATGATTTCGATCCCAACGTATTAATTTCACGTCCTATTTCCTGCGTAATGAATCCCAGTTTTTTACCTTGTGATTTGGCTTGATTTAAAATCTCTCTAAAATAATTCAGGTGATTTGATAATCTGGATTTTTCCTCAGCAATATCAATTTTTTCGATATAGTAAATGAGCTCCTGTTCAAATCGATTTTTATCAATTTTGCTCACCCCAATAAACTCCTCTAAATTATTTTCAATCCGTTCCTTTATCCCTTCAATCCGAAGATCTTCGTAGTCGGGAACTTTATGAAATGCCTTTTCGATATTATTAATTCTTAATTCAAATTCCTCTTTTAACTGTGCGCCTTCACGTCCACGGAATTCATTTAAATGTTGGATAGCCTCCTTTGTTAACTCCAAAAGCGTTTCCCACTCATTTTCATCTATTTCCTCCACATTTGTACTGTACACATCAGGCATTCTCATTAATGTTTGCAGTATATCACCTTCTCCCAGATTCAACTCATTTGTAAATGATTTTAACTGATTCAGATAGGATTTCATGACCTCGGTATTCAATTTAGTGGTCGCAATATCACCTGTCGATTCAATATTAATAATACATTCTACCTTACCCCTGTCTAAACCGGCGCCAATCAACTTACGCAATTCAATTTCCTTCGACTTGTATTGATGCGGCACACGGATAAATAAGTCCAGGTTTTTTGAATTAAGGGATTTAATTTCGACGGTAATTTTTTTGTTTTGGTAATTGGTGGTCGCTTTCCCAAAACCAGTCATGGAATGTAGCATGTAATGTAAATTTTATGCGAAGATAAGGAGAATTATGAATTTCAGTAATCTCACATGATTTCTATGATGATTTACACCTTGTTAGAGCGGATCGTAAATTTTAACACCATAATCATAAAATGATAATTATTTTGGTACTTTTGGTTTACTTCATTCAAAAAGATCATCATTTTTAAACATATTTCGATATCAAACCGAACCATTAATTTATGGTTAGTCTTGCTATTGTTACTTAATTTTATCCAGGCTTACTTCACCGAATTAGCCAACGACGAAGCCTATTATTGGGTTTACGCTCAAAATATGGATTGGGGGTATTTTGACCATCCCCCACTAATTGCAGTCCTGATCAGGATTGGTACTTTCCTTTTTGATGGGGAACTTGGTGTTCGGTTTTTCATTGTTTTCTCTAATGCCTTAACACTTCTTATTTTATATGATTTAACAAATCGGAAAAACTTTAAATCATTGCTCTTGCTGGTTTCAGGAATAACTGTTTTTCACGTTTATGGTTTTATAGCTGTACCCGATTCACCATTACTCCTGTTTACAGCTGGCTTTTTCTGGGCTTACAGACGGTATCTTAATCATAAAACAACATTGAATGTTCTACTGCTCAGTCTCACTATTTCCTTGTTATTGTACAGCAAATACCACGGCTTACTCATCTTGTTTTTTACTTTGATTTCAAACCTGAAACTTTTCAGGCAAAGATCATTTTATATTGTAATTTTATTAAGTATCATTTACTACCTGCCACACATCTTATGGCAAATAGAAAACGATTACCCCTCTTACAAATACCATGTCCTCAATAAATCTCAAACACCGTATAACCCTTTTGATTCAATACTGTTCATACTAGGTCAGCTTTTAATTTACGGGCCTTTAATCAGTGGTATTCTTTTTTATGCAGCTTTTAAGGAAAAAGCAAAGGATCATTTTGAAAGAGGACTTAAATTCACACTATTTGGGATTCTTTTATTCTTTTTAATTTCAACATTAAATGCAAGAGTGGAACCGAATTGGACAGTACCAATATTGGTTCCACTGGTCATTCTCGCTTTCAGTTTTTTAAATAATCACCAAAAGCTTTTTAAAATTACCACCCGACTTTCAGTAATTTCACTGGTTTTATTCATTGGTGGCCGAATTTTGTTAGGTACCAATATCGCTCCGAAACATCTAAACAGAACATCCGAATTTCACGGTTGGAAAAAATGGGCACAGGACATTGCAAAATTAGCAGATGAAAAACCGGTGGTTTTTATAAATTCTTACCAAAAAGCATCAAAATACTTTTTTTATACCGGACAAAAATCCCTTTCCCTAAACAATATCATGTACCGACGGAATCAGTATGATTTATGGCATTATACTAATGATTTCCAATCTAAAGAAGTTCTGTTAATTCCAAATTGGGAAATTCCTGAATTTCCTAAAATTCGGAGTCCGAAAGGAAATCTACACTATAAGGTTATCGACAATTTCAAATCATTTAATAAAGTTTGGATTGAGCCTGACATAGAAATGGAAATCAGGGTAAAACCAGGTGCCATATTACCGGTTAACCTTACCATGATTAACCATTTTACTGATTCAGTCGATTTCTCAGATAACCCAAATTATCCAGTCCAATTAATGTGTAGTGTATTTAAACATGACCAGTTTATCAAAAATCAGAAATTGGCTAATCTCGATACCCAAGTACTAACTGATACCCTGCCTCTTCAGGTCATGGTCCATATTCCAATTGAGCCAGAAGTTTATTACTGGCGGTTTTCATTAAAAGCCGGTTGGCTACCTCCTGCAATCAACAGTAATCTGATTCGTGTTATTGTAGAACAATAATATCCTGGTTAGTATTAATGCTTACAGCACTTTGTAAGTCGTTATTTCCGGCATTTCCTGATCAGTACCCGGATAAGTTTCCTTTAATACCAAGGTTGAATCCGTTAATTCAATAATCTCCCTTGAAATGGTACCTGTTCCTCCAGATAACTTATTGAAAGTGGTGTACCTGAATTTCAACTCACTATAGTTTTTAGAAAATTTCCAGGAATTCATAGTGGCATCATCATCACAACTATCCGTTCCAAAATTCTCTTCAGCAGTACCATCTTTTCTAAATAAAATGGTGTTATCCAGTTTACAGGACGGACTGACTTCAGAACCATTTTTTACAATCGATACCAATTGCCATTCCTTATCGGTTAATCTGTTCAGATTTGAATAATCTTCAATTTTATTACATCCACTTAAAACGAGTCCCCCTATTGCCATCATACCAACAATATTTACCTTTTTCATAACTATTTTTGTTTTAAAACTAAGTGATTGGTAGTTAGCTCTCTATTAATAAAAGTTAAAACCAATTTGGTTTAACAATTATTAGTTAATTGACTATATTAATATGATTGGTAAACAAGGATACTTTGATTCAATCAATTAAAATCTTTACTTTTAGTTTTTAAAATCATACCTGAATCATGACCCTGATTAAATATTGTAGCGTTTTAATATTGCTTAGTTTTAAAGCTTTGACATTAGCGCAAAATAATCCATGTGTGGCATTTCAGGATTATACTATTGTTGTTCTGGGTTCTTCAACAGCAGCCGGAGCGGGTGTTTCTCAATCTGATAGTGCCTGGGTCAATAAATACCGTGAATACTTAAAGTCAATCAACACTAATAATGAAGTCATTAATCTGGCAGTTGGGGGGTATAATACCTACAGAATAATGCCTACCAATTTTACCCCTCCAGCCAACCGGCCATTCCCTGATATCAACAGAAATATTACTGAAGCCATTGGACTACAACCTGATGCAATTATCATAAATATGCCCTCAAATGATGTAGCTGCAGGTTACAGTTACCAGGAGCAAATGTTCAATTTAGACACCATCAAATATATCGCCGGTATGAATAATATTCCGGTATGGATTTGTACTACCCAACCCCGAAATTTCAGTTCAGTTTCCGACAGGCAATTACAGGAAGATTTAAAAGACTCTATTCTACAAATCTACGGTTCCAATTCAATTGATTTTTGGACAACCATTGGACAACCCGATAATACAATTAATCCGACTTACAATTCTGGTGATGGTGTTCATTTAAATGATGCCGGACATCATATTTTATTTCAAAGGGTGAAAAACAGCTCTATACTAGATACCATTTTTGAACCCGATACACTTGTAGACTATAGTACTTTGTCAATTAGCCCCCTTTTAGAAAATCAATGTGGTGATTCACTGACAGAAATCGAAGTTATAATATCGGCCGGACAAGGATTAGATACCCAATACACTACTCTTAACTTTGAAATTGAAAATCTGCTATCCGGTAGTACTGAATCTGACTCTATTATATTTAATAATGGTCTGCCCGTTTGTACTATTGATACAGTTTATTTTTATGCGAATACCTATTTAAAGGGGATATATAAATTGAACGCTGCTATTTCTAACTCAAGTGATGTAAACAATACAAATGATAGTATCTCTAACAACTTTTCTACATTGGGACATCCAAATATTCAGGTATGGGACGATACATTATGTGAACCGGGTTATGCCAGCTTGGAAGTGGTAGCAGAAGCAGGTGACACCGTATTTTGGTTTGAAAATTTATCATCTTCATCTATTGCATCAGGGCAACTTTTTACCACGCCATGGCTAAATACCGAAACTACTTACTATGCAGAATCCGTAAGGGGTAATTTATATCATTCTAATGAGTTATTTACTACACAAACTTCTTCAATTAACTGGAATGGTACAATGTTTAACTTAATTCCTAATCAGGACATTATAGTTGACAGTTTTGATGTTAAAATTAATACTTTAGGCATTCAGGGTGTTGAAATATATTATGTACAGGGATCTTACTTAGGTAATGAGATGAATTCTACAGTATGGATATTATTAGGAACGTCAAATGTTAATGTTTTAAGTGCTGATGAAATGACATCAGTACCTATTGGTAATTTACCTTTAACTGCAAACGATACTTTTGGCATCTATATTCAAATGGCCAATCCCAGCTCCAGATTGTCCTATTTAAATACAGGTTCTGAGGAAATAAGGTCCTCACCGGAACTTACAATCATAACTGGAAGTGGCATTAATCATAATTTTTCAGGAACACATCATCCACGAGACTGGAATGGAAGGGTCTATTATCATTTTGGAGAACGACCTGAAGGTGAATGTTCTACCGGAAGACAACTGGTTACTGTTTTAGTAGATACTTTAAGTTTTTCAATTGGAAATGATACTATTATTGATATTGCAGACTCACTAGTTATTACAGCTCCTGAAAATACTGATGACCATTTATGGTTTAATAGTGAAACCGATTCAACCATTACAGTTTATGCGCAAGACTTAGGACCGGGTATTCATCATATCAATGTGACATTCTATGATTCCCTTGGATGTTACAAAACTTCAGCGTTTATTTTAGGTGTTGCCACTCTTGCCTCACTTAATAAAAATCAAATCAGTGAAGCAGTAGTTTATCCTAATCCTACAAGAGGCCTTATATATTACGATCTTGAAAAGGTACAGTCCGTCACCGTATTCGATATGCAGGGAAAACAACTTATCAGTTACCAGGCAAATAGCTCAAACCAATTAGATATAAGCAACCTTTCAGCTGGATATTATATTATTCGGTTTAACACTGAAACTGGAATTTTTCAATCTATGATTTCGAAAAACTGATGTTAGTAAATCATTTCTGTTTCAAAATGTATTTTAACATTGACAGAACCATTAATTTGTCTTTGTTTACTTGAATTTCTTCAATAAATAAAATGTGTTTTTAAGTCTGTAAGTGTTTAAAATATAACGTTTTGGTTTGAATACTCGGTAAATTTTGTTATATTAGACGTAAGCATTACGTTAACCCACCTATTTGCTTAGTCCCCTTATCCCGATAGCTGTCGGGTTATTTACCGCAATTCTGTCATATGATTAAATTCCCATATAAGGTCGTACCTGTTATTCTGGTTTTAATTAGTTGTACTGAAACAGGGACTACTGATAATAAGCCGCCGGAAAATCAACATAAACCTGAAACAATTGAGTTTAACCCTGATACAAAGTATGAAGTTAATCCCATTACCGGGGCTCCCATTACTCCTCTTACCACAAAAACAGGTGATACACTGGAAACGGGCGTAAACCTCATCTTAACCGGAAAAAAAATCCGGTTAGAGGATACACTCGCACCCGCATCATTTAAAATACCAAAAGACGATTTAGCACTTATTGAAAACTTGAAAACAAAAAAAAAGAAGCTCAGTACGAACTTAATGTCAACAATTGTCAATCATGACTCACTGGCCTTTTTTACTTTAAATGAAAACACATTGCCCTATACAATTAATCCTGATGGAGACTCAATTCCTGTCAACACCCCTCTGGATGTTCAGTTGAGAAAAGAACCCATGACAAGTGCAGAACTGGAAAAAACCTCTTTGCCAAAAATAAATGAAAATGCCAGTCATTTAATACAACATTTTGGAACTGATCAGGGATTGCCCTCTCCTTATATTTACTCACTCTTCTTTGACCATAATCAGGATTTATGGGTAGGTACTTTTCGGAGTGGTGCCTACAGATATGACGGTCAGTTTGGATCAGGGTATTACACTATCAACGGCACCAATGCAACTGCCGTTAATTCGCTTATTCAGGATAAAAAAGGAAACTTCTGGTTGGGCACTTTTGCCAACGGAACTATTATGTATGATGGCAATTCCCTGAATTATTTTACCAAAAAAGAAGGCTATATCGATCATGGTACAAGAGTTATATTTGAAGATAGCAAAGGGAATATTTGGCTATCAGGATACTTTAAAGGTTTAAGTTGTTACAATGGTAAAACCATTACACATTTCGCTGATCAACAGAGTAATCATTTTGATGGTATATCATCCATAACTGAAGACAGGGATGGCAATATATGGTTTTGTGGAGATGCAGGTGCAATATATTATGACGGCAAAAAATTTACTTTCCTGCTGGAAAGTGGTAAAAATATACCAGGCAGAGTTCAATCGATTGTTATAGACCAAGAGAATAATGTTTGGATAGCAACTAATAATAGCGGTATTTGTAAATATGATGGGGAAAAGGTCTACTATATCACTATAAATGATGGCTTGTCAAGCAATTCTATTTCCAGTCTGTTTATTGACAGTCAGAATTACATATGGGTAGGATCAAAAGACCAGGGTGTTGATTGCATCAAGGGCCTTGAAATAACAAACTATAGCAAACAGGATGGACTGACTCATAACCAGATCAATGCAATAGCAGAAGACTATTCTGGCAATATTTGGCTTGGAACATACGGTGGGGGAATAAACAAAATCAATCTCAGTTCTTTTGAGCATTATACGCAGAAAATCAAACTTGATAATAATCATATTGGAACATTAGTTAATAATAGTGAATGGTATTGGTTAGCCGCAAGGGAAGAAGGTTTGATTTTGCTTAATGAAGATACCATCATTAATTTTTCTAATATTATAGGAGAAACCAATATGGTACTTTCAGTTTTTGCTGATCAGGAGAATAATATCTGGTTTTCCAGATACGGGCAAGGGGTTGGCTGCTATGATGGTAAATCAGTGACTTATTTTTCAGAAAAACAGGGATTGGCAAGCAATTATATATTTCATATGCTTGAAGACAAAAGAGGAAATATTTGGTTTTGCTCACTTGACAAAGGTTTAAGTTCCCTTAAGGGTAATGTCATGACTAAATACAGTATAGAGGATGAATTTCCTCTGGGAATGATCTACGATATTAAAGAAAGTCCGGATAGCAGTATTTGGCTCAGTTCAAATAAAGGACTTGCTCAGCTGACAAATGATTCCATTAAATATTATACCGAAAAAGAGGGACTAAATGACAAAATACTTGTTTCAATCGAAACAACCAAAAACGGTGATACATGGGTTGGGACGGGCAATTCAGGTTTAATGAGGATAACCGGAGATTCTGTTTATTTTTTTAATAAGAAAAGTGGGCTACCTTCCAATTCGATTTATGATATTTTTAAGGATAAGGATGAGAATATCTGGCTCAGTACTTTGCATGGTATTTCAAGACTATCTGCAAAAGGAGAGGATATTGAGATACACAATTTTGATAAAAGTGATGGTTTGCAGAGTAATGTAATGAGCCTCTACGGGTCCTATATCGACTCTAATAACCAGGCCTGGTGGTGCGGTGAATTCGGTTTAACAAAGCTCGACTTATCCCGTTTCACTACTTCAAACAAAGTACCCAAACCAATTCTTAAGCAAATTGATATTAACGAACAAAGCATTGATTTTCGTCTCATACATGACAGCTCAGGTTTTGATATTAAATACCATACCGTAAAAAAATTTGAAAACTATCCCAATCATGTAGAATTACCATATCATAAAAATCATTTAACATTCTACTATTCTGCCGTAGACTGGAAAGCACCCCATAAAATCAGGTATAGCTCAAGAATAGCAGAACTGAATCAGAGGTGGAGCAACCCTACTACTGATAACAAAGTTGATTTTAAAAATATCCCGTATGGGCGTTATACTTTCGAAGTATGTGCTATTGGTGAACATGGTGTTTGGAGTGAACCTGTAGAATTCCCATTTACAATTACACCACCATGGTGGTTGGCACTCTGGGCTAAGGCCTGTTATACTATCATTTCGATTTTCCTTATTCTCGCAATTATTAATTTAAGAACCCGATCTTTAAAAAGAAAGGAAAAGGTTTTAAAAGAAAGAATTTCCAATGCGACCAATAAAATAATAGAACAAAAAGAGAAAGCACTTGAGCAAAGTAAATTACTTATTATAAAACAAAAGGAGATTCTGGATTCAATTTCTTATGCCGAGAAAATTCAATCAACCATACTGCCAACAACAAAAACCATTAATGATGATAAATACCTTTCAAATTCATTTATTTATTACCGACCAAAAGATATTGTTGCCGGGGATTTTTACTGGGTTCAAAGTAAAGAAGACAAAACCTTATTTGCCGCCGCTGATTGTACTGGCCATGGGGTTCCAGGAGCCTTAATTAGTGTGGTTTGTGTCAATGCTCTTAACAGAGCTGTAAGGGAATATAAATTGCATGAACCAGGTCAAATTTTAAACAAAGTAAGGGAAATAGTTGTAGATGAATTTACAAAGAAAAAAGACAATTTAAATGATGGGATGGATATTGCACTGTGTAAAATAGAAGGTAAAAAACTCTCTTACGCCGGTGCTTTTAATCCATTGTGGCTGGTTAGGGATGGCGAAATAATCGAAATTGAAGCTGACAGACAACCCATTGGTAAATACTATAACAGCTCTCCTTATAAAACACATTACCTGGATTTGGAGAAGAATGATTGTATTTATCTGTTTTCAGATGGCTTTAAGGATCAGTTTGGTGGAATAAAGGGCAAAAAATTTAAGTCAAGTCGGTTCCGTCAACTTATTCTCGACCTGCAACATATTGAAATTAAGAAACAAATTGATGAGATGAATGCTGCCTTTGAGGAATGGAAAGGGGAGTTAGAACAGGTAGATGATGTTTGTGTTCTGGGCGTTAAAATTGAAGACTGATATCTAAACTCAGGATCACAGAAGTCTTTGAAATGTATTTTTATGTCATTTTGTCTTATCATTTTGCTTACACATGTCAAAATGTCTTTTGATTTGCGCTGTTTTCGGAAAATTTTACATAAAAAACGGATTGGTCTCCTCTTTGCAATACGATAATCGAAATTAAAAATTATTTAAAATAACAACGACATGACACTTACAAGAAAAAGAGACCACTTTTTTCCAACAGCTTGGAACAATTTATTTGAAAGCAACTTTTTAAATACACCTACACCATCATACAGAGGATTAACATCACCGGCGGTCAATATAAAAGAAAACGAAGATGGGTATGCCATTGAATTGGCATCACCAGGTATGAAAAAAGAAGATTTCAAAATAAATTTAAATCAGGATTTGCTAAGCATTTCAGTAGATAAAGAGAAAAATTCTGAAGAAGAGAAAGACAATTACACCAGAAAGGAATACAGTTTTTCTTCTTTTTCAAGAACATTCACATTACCAGATGCAGCAGATACGGATTCAATCAATGCGGAATATACTGATGGTATTTTAAAAGTACTTATTTCAAAAAGAGAAGAAGCAAAACCAAAACCGGCAAGAGAGATAGTAGTTGGTTAATTCATTTCATAATTTAATAGTTTAACATCAAAGCTTCTTTGAGATAAATAGTAAAAAGCCCTGGCCTGTTGGTCGGGGTTTTTTATTGCTATTAGAATCCTAATCATCTACTGCATAATTCGGGTTAAGGAAACAGGACAATATTAAGTTGTTGGTTATAAATGGTAATAATTACATTTGCCAAAAATATAATTCATAACCTATGACCACTAAATTTTTATCTTTTGCATTAATTCTTATCGTTTTAAGTTCATGTGCAACACGTAAGACCATTACAAGCAAATCGGCAGAAATAAATGGCCCTACAATTATCCAAAAACCTGTAATTGCCGACCTGGATGTTGAAGAAAAGAAAGTTTCAGGGGTTGTTGTGGGTAAAGTGAAAACACCTATAAATCAGTTAAAGCAGTTGGCTATCGCTGATGCTTTAAAAAAGGCTGACGCAGACGTTTTGGTAGAACCAAGATTTGAAATTGATTTTGAAAAAACCAAGACCACTGTAACCGTAACAGGTTTTCCGGCGAAGTATGAGAATTTCAGACCTATGGAAGAAAAAGACACGATATTTGTAAATTCAACTGTTTTACAAGCATCAGGTAAAAATGGAACGACCAATACCTCAGGTCAAAAAAGAAAGACATTACCAATTGTATTGGGGAGTATTGGAGGAGCCGTTGGTATCTTTTTTCTGACTATTTTCCTGCTGTATTAATTCCTGAAAAGATTATACCAAAGCCCTGATCAGTTGGTCAGGGTTTTTTATTGTTTTGATGCAACAAAGGACTTCAAATCCAGAAGAAAATCAATATCCTCTTCAATTTTATTGCCCACTACCACGATATCGGCACCATTTGAAAATGCAGCTTCAATATCCTCAAGACTTCTTAACCCTCCACCAATAATTAAAGGGACATCAATATTTGACTTCACCTCAGCCACCATATTTGATGGTACCATTTTATTGGCACCACTACCGGCATCCATAAATACTGCCTTTAAACCCAACATCTCACCAGCAATAGCTGTATTTACAGCAATAGAGGGTTGATCGTTAGGAATAGGAGTGGTTTGACTGACATAAGCTACTGAGGAGTTTTTTTCTCCATCAATCAAAATATAACCTGTTGGGATAACTTCAACCGGCATTTTTTTTAAAACGTGAGCCGCTTCAATTTGATGACCGATTAAATAATCCGGATTACGTCCGGAAATCAACGATAAAAATAATATACCATCTGCCTTAGGGTGAACCTGCATTTGAGATCCCGGAAAAATGATAACAGGAATTTTAGTCATTGATTTTATGATAGAAATGCAGGCATTAAGTTCAGATTTGCTTACCGTACTCCCTCCAACAAAAATATAATGGGGAGCAAGACTGTTGACTTTACTGATTAATGGATTTAAAACTGCTTCAGTATGCGATTTTTCAGGATCGATTAAAATCGCCAGCTGTTTATTTTTGGACTGAAATTGCTTCAATAACTGCATAACTAGTCGATAAATATAAGCATTCAAAAAGTTCTTAATACTTTTGCTTTAATTATTTATTCGCTCTATAGCCAAAATATGTCATTTAAAAAGTATAATCCTGTAATCAAAGAAACATTGACCAATTTGGGATTCGAATCGCCCAATACATTTCAATCAAAGGTTTTACCAAAAATTAAAGGTGGTAGTCATTTATTTGCCATTGGGCCTAAAGGTGCAGGAAAAACTACTTCAATCATTATCAGTACCGTTCATAAATTAAATGCAGAGGCTAAAGGTGATTCACCCAGAGCAATTATTCTTGTAAAAGATAAAGCAGCAGCATTGCAATTGGAAGAAGACTTTAAAACTTTTACCAACTCTACTGATTTAAGGTTGTTCACTTTATATGAAGAGCAAAATATCAACGATCAAAAAGATCAAATTTATTATGGTGCCGATATCGTGATTGCCACACCAAAACGATTGAATAAACTCTACTTTTTAAATGGGATTCACCTTGGAGAATTACAATTGTTTATTGTCGAAGATGCCGATTTTCTGATCAGGAATGATTTTCATACAGATGTTGCCCGAATTTCTGAAAGTTTGAATAAATGCCAGCATTTAATTTTTGCTGAGCAATTTAACAACAGGTTGGAAATTCTGCAGGATACGATTATGCAAAACTCAATTGTTATTCATGTTAAATAATTACCAAAACAAAATTTGGTATCCGCTATACCTGACCTGTATCACATTCATTTTCATTCAATGTAATGATCACGACACTTGTAATTATCATAATTTAAATGAGACCTTCTATGATAATCAAAAAGATAAGTTTTGGCAACATAGGGTAAATAAAATTGATTCCATCAAAAAATACTATAATTCCTTTTCGGGCATTGAATTTGACCTCTTTTATGATCGAATATCAAAATCATTTGTTTGCAAGCATGACCGGGAAGAAAAAGGTATTCCGTTGAACTCGTTATTAGAGATCACTAAAGCAAATACGGAATTATATTACTGGATAGACTTAAAACACTCTGACGAGGTAAAACCGGTAGATTCCGCCCTGCAGATTTTAGATGATGTTTTATCAAAATACCACATCAAGAATAATTGTATTGTTGAATGTAATAATTTGGATGTCCTTATTGGGCTCAATCAAATGTGCTTTTATTCCTGTTATGGTATACCACATCATAAGGCCAATGACCTAAAGGCATCCAAAGCTGTAAAATTTACAAAACATATTAATCAGATTATTGAGCAAGCTAACCCTAGTGCACTATCAGCTCATTACTCCATGCACGAGTATTTAAGTGCCAATTTCAAAACCCAAAAATTTCATTTTTACGGTGTTCATAAGAGGACAAATTTGACTTTATTAAAAAGCATTGTGAAAGATAGTGCAACAAAAATAGTCTTGATTAACGGCAAACGACCATTTTAAATTTAGGTTAATAAGCCCATGCCATAATCATATCATTGGGCAATTCCATCACCTCAGCTTTTGAACGGATACTTTCACTTTCCAATTCAACCAATGTACGTGCAGGAGAATCAACATTTTCAACAAGAATATCTTCCATAAAAATAATATCGTATAAATCCAGTAATTTATAAACAGCTTCTTTGATACACCATGATTTTGTTAAATCGGAGAGTTGTTCAAATTGCTCGTCCGGATGAGAGAATTTATGTTTTACTTTTCTGATCTTTTCGGAAATCAGCTCAATATCCAAACCAACCTCATTTACTTTTGAATAGGCAATAGCGATACAATCACCAGAATGAGAAATACTTAAATAACCCTGATTAATCATTGGTTTGCCGGTTTCGCTGTAGGTAATGTCTTCTCCCGTTTCAAAGGAATCCCATAAGATTCGGGTAAAGTAAAACTCCAGTTTCCGCTTTTCAGAACCAAAAGAATGATACTTCTCTTTTTCTTTTAGTGTGAATCGATTCTCATCAACATTATGGTCAATATCATAACGATATCGTAACATTTTAATATGCACCTCCGGTCGTTGTTCTATATCTTCAATCCAATAACTCATCTGTCAGATATTGTCCTTTATTTTACCCTTTTTTAGTGTCTCAAAGTTTGATCTTGTTTTTGCTCTGATCATTCAAAATACTTATTTCAAAATCAATTATTCTTTTATTTGAAAGTTGTTTCGTATTTTTGCACCGTAATTATAAGAAATTTATAAAAATGAGTAATACACAAGAACAAACAAAATACAAAGTTAAGGATATTAGCTTAGCGGAGTGGGGAAGAAAAGAAATTAGATTGGCTGAGGCTGAAATGCCAGGTTTAATGTCTTTGAGAGAAGAATATGGTGACTCAAAACCATTGGCCGGAGCAAGAATTGCAGGATGTTTACACATGACTATCCAAACAGCAGTTTTGATTGAAACTTTAACTGCACTTGGTGCTGAGGTAACCTGGTCATCTTGTAATATTTTCTCAACTCAGGATCAGGCTGCTGCTGCCATTGCTGCAACAGGTGTACCTGTTTATGCTTGGAAAGGAATGACAGAAGAAGAGTTTGACTGGTGTATTGAGCAAACCTTATTTGCATTTGAAGGTGGAAAACCTTTAAATATGATTTTGGATGACGGTGGTGACTTAACCAATATGGTATTTGACCGTTTCCCGGAATTAACTAAAGATATTAAAGGTTTATCTGAAGAAACAACTACAGGAGTTCACAGATTATATGAGCGAGTTAAAAATGGTACATTAGTAATGCCTGCCATTAACGTAAACGATTCTGTTACCAAATCTAAATTTGATAATAAATACGGATGTAAAGAATCTTTAGTTGATGCCATCAGAAGAGCTACTGATACAATGATGGCTGGTAAAGTTGCTGTTGTTGCAGGATATGGTGATGTTGGAAAAGGATCTGCTGCTTCATTAAGAGGAGCCGGTGCAAGAGTAATTGTAACTGAGATTGATCCGATTTGTGCATTACAAGCTGCTATGGACGGTTTTGCCGTTAAAACCATGGAAAATGCTGTTGCTGAAGCTGACATTGTTGTAACCACAACTGGTAATAAAGATATTATCGTTGGCCGACACTTCGAAGCCATGAAAGACAAAACTATTGTTTGTAATATCGGACACTTTGATAATGAAATTGATGTGGCCTGGTTAAACAACAACTTTGGTGATACTAAAGTTGAAGTAAAACCTCAGGTTGATATTTACAATGTAAACGGAAATGATATTATTTTATTAGCTGAAGGAAGATTAGTAAACTTAGGTTGTGCAACCGGGCACCCTTCATTTGTAATGTCAAACTCATTCACCAACCAAACGTTGGCTCAAATTGAGTTATGGAACCATTCTGACAGATATGACAATGATGTTTATATGTTACCTAAGCACTTAGATGAAAAAGTAGCAAAATTACACTTAGCTAAAATTGGTGTTGAATTAACTGAGTTATCTCAGGATCAGGCTGATTATATTGGTGTAAAAGTAGAAGGACCATTCAAACCTGAACATTACAGATACTAAAAATTACAAGTATTTAATAATTAAAACGCGCCTGAAAATTTCAGGCGCGTTTTTTTGTGCCATAAATTTAGTCTAGGTTTACAATTCGTTTTTTTTTTTTTAATCAATTTCAGGTTGATAAACAAATGATTAAATTACAATTAGTCGTACTTTTAACAATGACAATATTATCTTCTAAAAAATAGTAATCATTGAAATATGGATGAAAAAGAGATTAAGGATACACTTTTCCATAATGCCTTCAAACAAAATAAAGGTGTTGAATTTTATCCAATTGAAAGTGATGGTAACCCAATGGTTATTGCAGAATTGGATGCGCTTCAAAAAGTTATTAATTCATTTATTAGGAACAATAAAAAATTACCTAAAATCCACTTAGCTTTCTTGAATGACGAAGAGCTTGGAGCTAAAGCAACAAAGTGGTTCGGAATGTATTTTATAGGTCTAAATATTGGTAGCTATTATATACTCATAAACTTATTTTCAAGAATGCTTGCATGTCCAAAAATATTCGAAAATATAGGTGACTTAAAATTAGAACGTAAAGATTTTTCAAAATATAAGATGGGCTCTTCGCAATTCAAAAATTTTGATGATGTTTATGCAGATACTGAAGAGTTTATCGGCCCCAATGATTTAACAAGGAAGGAAGTTGCTAAACTATTAGTCCATACATCATTATTGACACTTGTCTTACATGAATTTACTCATATAAAAAATGGTCATATAGATTACTTAATAACGACTCAGACAAAAGGTGAAAAAATTTCTCCCTTAACGTCTCAAACTCTTGAATATGATGCTGATTGCTTTTCATTAAATTTTATGATTAAGGCTATAATAAATTCGAATCTAGCACCAGAAAAAATAAACATTCAACTTCTTAGGCCTATTTTTGCAGATTTATATGAGATAATTAAACTAACGTTATTTGCCCAGTATTCGACTTTTAGAATCTTATCTCTTTCTAAAGATTTAACGAAAAATGAATTGGAATCTAATAATTACATGCCACCCAACCTAAGACAATTTATTCATATGGAAATGTTACTGAATTTAGCTGAAAAGTACCCAAATTACTTAGATATAGATAAGATGAAAACAACAGTAATTAATAGTGTTAAAGAAGCAGAAATTGCATTTGACATTATATCTGAAATCGAAACGGATACCAAAGCCATTAAACTAACATCAACGGAAAAGTATCAAAACCATCTTACAAAAGTAACCAAGCATTGGGCTGTTGTACGGCCTATTCTTGAGCCCTTTAGCTTTACAAAACTTCCCCCAATAAATTCTTCCCACTAAAATCAATAAATTCTTCGTATTCTAGTCACAGTTTCTCAAAATATAACCACAATTCGGTTATAAGAATAAATACTAAATTTGATTGTACAGAAAACTTATGACAAACTATAGAATTTACGTTGGAGGAGAATTTGTATCAACCGATACTGTTTTAGAGGTGATAAATCCCTTTTCAGGAGAGGTATTTGCCAACACTTTTTTAGCTGGTGATAAAGAATTTGAAATGGCTACAAAAGCAGCAGAAAATGTACAGGAAACGCTTAAAAATCTGCCTTTATACAAACGTTTTGAAATACTAAGAGAGATTTCAGATCAAATTAAAGCTAACCGGACCCATCTGGCCACTGTTTTATCAGAAGAATCTGCAAAGCCAATGCGTTATGCATTAGGTGAAATTGACCGTGCTGCTCAAACTTTTTTAATCGCGGCAGAGGAGTCCAAGCGTATTCCGGGCGAAGAAATGATCCGATTGGACTGGACACCAAAAGGTAAAGGTAAGACAGGAGCTGTCAGGCAATTCCCTATCGGGTTGGTTGCTGGTATTGCACCTTTTAATTTTCCAATGAACCTGGCTGTGCATAAAATTGCTCCGGCAATAGCTTCTGGTTGTCCAATAGTATTAAAACCTGCCTCAGCCACCCCGTTATCTACCTTAGAATTGGCTAAAATTATAGATCAAACGGAATTACCCAAAGGAGCGGTATCAATTCTTCCAATGGACAGGATTACCGGTAATAAGCTGGTTACTGACCCACGATATAAACTACTTAGTTTTACCGGATCCCCTGTCGTGGGCTGGCAGATGAAGGGAGATGCAGGTGAAAAAAGGGTCGTCCTTGAACTTGGTGGTAATGCTGGTGTTATATTAACAGAATCAACTGATTTGGAAAAAGCATTACCAAAATGTCTGACCGGTGCTTTTGCCTATTCCGGTCAGGTTTGTATTCATGCACAACGTTTCTTTATTCACGAAACCATATTTGAAGGCTTTCTTATGCGGTTAAAAGAGGTGACTGAAAACCTGGTAACAGGTGACCCGGTACACGATAAAACACAGTTTTCATCCATGATAGATGAAGGAAATGCCAGAAGGGTTGAAGAATGGGTTAACGAAGCCGTATCGTCAGGAGCCAAAATCATAACCGGAGGAAAACGGAATGGCTCCATAATGCCACCAACCATTTTAACAAATGTTCCGCCAGATGCTAAAGTGAACAGTGAAGAAGTATTTGGACCTGTTGTCTGTCTCTTTAAATTCAAAACTTTAAACGAAGCCATTCATAACATCAATGATACAAAATTTGGCCTTCAGGCCGGTATATTTTCTAATGATTTTAAAGAAATTCAATTGGCGTTTGATTCAATTAATTGTGGTGGTGTGATTGTTAATGATGTACCTACTTTTAGGGTTGATCATATGCCTTATGGCGGTATAAAACAATCAGGGCTTGGACGCGAAGGCGTTAAATATGCCATGGCTGATATGCTGGAGCCGAAAATTTTAGTCTATGATCATTAAATGACAAACATAAAAGTCATGTCAATTCGAGTAATGCCTGCGCTGAGTATTCAAATCGAGCGACTTGTGCTGAGCCTGGTCGAAGTAAGTCGAGATTAAGCCGAAGCATATCGAGAAACCTTTAGGTTCGACAAAATCAATAAACGATTTTCTTAAGTATTATTTGTTTTAATTTATTCAAACACCAGTTTGGATGTTTTTTTACCAGACTCTGTTATTAACTCTATCACGTAAACACCTGGGTTGACATTTAAATCAATCATGAAGTATTCGGTTGTAATATTATCTTGTTGATAGACTAATTTTTGATCTATACTTCTGATTTTAACTGACACATCAGACAGAGATCCCAAATATATATTCACTTCTCCCTGACTTGGATTAGGGTAAATTCTGACATCATCCAACGCTCCGTTTTCAAATAAACCTGCAGTAGAAATAATTTCACAGGCACTGGTATCTGTACAACCATTTTCAGTCACCTCAACAGCATAATTCCCACTTAAAATAACATCAAAGCTTTGATTGGTCTCTCCGGTTATTGGGTTGTAATTATCATCACAATCTAACCATTGATAAACAGCACCATTGGCATTTGCACTAATAGTAGATTGATTGATCGTGGTTGACACATCAACCGAATTAATAGTTAAGTCCAATGTGACTACACTATCACAACCATTTGCTGCACCATTCTCAATGGTGTGCATGGCAGTATTATTATTTGAATTATAAGTATTGCCGTCAATCCATATATAGGAATTGCAGGCCGTTTGAATATCCACACCTGTCACCTCAGGTAATACCAACAAGTTTATTGTTACTGTACTATCACATCCATTTTGTCCTCCAGCCACAAACACTTCCTCAACACCAGTAACTGATGAACTATATGTGGTTCCGTTTACCACAACACTGTCTCCAAAGCAAAGCGTTTGATTTAGCGTGCCTGTTAATTCAGGTAAAATATTGAGTGTGGTTTCAGTAACAGAATCTGTACAGTTATATGAAATTGTGTCGTAATAAACACCCTGAATGCTTTGCCAATTCCCTTCAAGGAACAAACTATCACCAGCACAAATTGAAGTGGTTTCCTGTACTGAAAATATAGTATTAACCGGCTCATAAAAAGTTAAGCCTGAAAATGTGAGTGCATTATCTCCTCCCTGTGCACCGTTAGTACCGCCTAAAGTACAATTTGATTGTGAAGTTGCAACCGTGGTTCCAGATTGACCACCTGATAAATTTGTTGTTGTATTCGGCGGAAATGTAGTTCCTGAATAACGAAAGACACCTCCACTTCCTCCACCTCCAGGTCCATTGCAATTTGAAGAACCCACATTGGAGACATCTCCACCATCTGAGCCATTAATCATAATATTTAATGGTGTTGAAAAACCTGAAATATCAAAAAGCACTGATCCACCGGCACCTCCACCACCGGCACCGTCTGCGGCATTGGATGTGATATCCTGTCCTTTGACATTAAAGGTATTTGAATTGGTCACTAAGGTATTTGCTCTGATAATGATAATACCTCCCCCATTTGCTCCCGGAGTACCGACATTCGAATTGTTTTCGTGTCCGGCACCACCACCACCTCCCATAAAAACTTTATCATTAAAGGTAGAGTACGCAATTTCCTCCCCTCCTCTGCCGGGGTTCGACCCGGAACAATTAAAGGTTCCTGCCGGAATCCGCTGTCCTCCATTTCCCCCTAAACCAGCATTTGAACCGCCACCACCGCCACTATTGTGATCATTACCACCGCCACCACCATTAGTCTGTGCTCCCCGGCCACTTGTTTTTCCCTGTTGATAAAGTGCTATACCCTCTCCCTTTTTTGCGCCTTGCCCTGTAGATATATCATAAAAATATCCACCTACATTCACTAACCAGGAACAATTATAGCCGGAAGTAGTTGTACCCCCTCCACGAAAGCCCATGCCTTGCAAATCAACGTCCGCATTCAATGTCAATGTTCCACTACAATCTAATACCAAAACACCACCTGTTTGTCCGTTCCATGGATCGGCAGTTAGTGTTCCGGTAACGGTAGCATCAATATATTCCGGTACACGAATAACCTGTACATTACCCGCTATTTCATAACTACGCTGAACGGCAGTAAGTTCTATTTCTGTCCCACTTACAATATTGCAAATTCTCGAAAACTCATAGTTTCCTGCACTGTTATAGTTTAAAATATCGCCAAATGAGGATGAATTTGAACTGTCCATTGTGGCCCCCTGCATTTGAATAATCAATACCAGATCACCAGCTGAAAAGCCAGAACTTGAAGAAACTGAAACCGTGTTTCCAACAATATTTGTTACACTGGTATAGGTATTTATTACGCCTGAAATATTTGTGTTTTGAGTAAAGCCTGTAATAGATAATAAACTAAAAAACAGTACCGAGAATAGTTTTCGCATAAATAGGAATTAATGAACTCTGAGGATTCTTAAATTTAGATAATAATGTTGGAACAAACAAAATTGTTACCTTTGATTGTCTTCAGTTCTGTTATGAAATGACTCTAAAAATTTAATTTTTACAGGAATTCCATCTGACAATTGAAAGATAAATTAGATGCTGATGAAATTATTGTCTTTTTTATGTTTAATTACGCCTTTTCTGATCTGCGCTCAAACTGATTCAATCATGTTAAATTCTATTCAACTTGGCGATTCTTCTATTAAAGTTATTCAACACATTCCTGAACCTGATGCCAATATATTATTTCTTAATATACACGAAGATGAATACACCAGTATTGAGGTAATGAAGGCCTTCTGTTTGGTTAATCCTATCAATTATACCTATCTAAATCACAACCAGACCAGACGGATCAGTTTTAACCTTGGACGAAAAGTTTTTTCAGTTGATCCCAATAGAATTTATACCCCAAAAGGAAGAAAAAAAACCATTAAACCGTGGTGGCGGTTATTTACAAAAAATGCGCTGGCTGAAACCAAAATTCTGGCCGATCAGATTCTAAAGCTCATTGAACCTTACGATACAATAGTCACCATGCACAATAATACTGATATCAATTATTCTATTAAGAGCTATTTACCTGGTGGTGGGGAAGCACAAAATACTGCTCAGGTTCATATCGGTGAGAATTGGGATACAGATGACTTTGTTTATACCACTGACCTTCGTTTTTTCAAATACCTGAAATCTAAAGACATCAATGTGATATTACAGGATAACCAGAAGTATGTTAATGATGGCTCTTTATCAGTATACTGTGGTATAAAGGAGATCCCTTATATCAATATTGAAGCACAAAAGGGGCATTATAAAGAACAATACAAACTGACCGAAATTGTTTATGAGATGCTGAGCAAGTTCTAACCCCTCTCTTTTCCAGGCAAACAGCGCCATACTACAATTTAATGATACTCATGTTAAGCTTGTGTCATTGATTTGTTAAATTCTATTAAAAAACGGCAGCCACTAAGTACTATTTGCCTACCTTTGCACCCATAATTCTCACCGACTTTTTTTAAATAATAAGTTTGCAATTGTGCAGTAGTTTGAAAACCAAAACCCTCATATTTTCCTTTTTATTGTTGACTACATTTTCTTCTCTTAGCCAGCAAATTAAAACTGTTCGTGATATTGGAGGCTGGATTGGAGTTGGACTGGATTATCATTTTAAAAAACCTTATACACTTTCATTTTCACAAGAGGTAAGATCCTACCGGAGCTTTTCTAAACTGGAACAATCAATTTCAGAAATTGGTGTGGAATATACCATCAATAAAAGGTTTAAAATTGGTTCAGATGTGAGATATGCATTTGCACGTAATAATGACCATACTTTTTCGAATGATGTCAGGTACAACTTCGATTTTAAATATAAACTGAAATTAAGCAAACGTTATAGTTTAAGGTATCGTGCCCGGTATCAGACGCTTTATAAAAATTTATTTGGCTTTACCCCTGAAGGTACCCGTTCAAATTTTAGAAACAAAATAACCCTGGGCTATTCACTGGACAAACACTTTATCTACTTTAGTGGAGAGATTAACCGAAATATTGGAAACTATCAGCAATCTCATTTTAATAAAATCAGATTAAATTTGGGAGATAAAATAAAAACAAAAAAAGGCAAGTTAAATTATTCGTTGTCATATGAGCGGGAGCTAAATTCTGATTATCCTCTCAATTTTCTGTTTGTCAGGCTCTACTACACATTCGATTTCTATAAAAAATGATTAGGATATATTCCGCCATATTAATATTACTCCTGTTTATTGGTTGTACAAAACAAGTGGTGATTTATGATGCTCCGGTCAATGACAATTTTGAACTACCACTCATTTTAAACTTAAACGGAAAAGATTGTGCTTATGACCATGATACTAAAACATTAAAATTTTCAGTACATCCCGATTCTCTAAACAACTATTCCCCTTTTACCAAATTTCAGGACTACTCCACCATAAAATTCAATAATAAGATACTGGCTAACCACTCCGTTAATTCATTTGGTAATGTGGAATTACACAAAACCTATCCTCTTGAAATAGTTGCTAAAGGTGATAACCAAATATTTAATCTGATTTTTACTGATATTCCTATTGTACAGGTCATTACTAAAGGAAAAATTGTAAACAATCCAAAAATACCCGGTAGAATACTGATACACAACCCCCTTCAGAAACAATCTTTAACTGAATTGTGGATGGGGATTGAACAAAGAGGAGCCTCTTCAATTAAGAAAAAGAAAAAATCATTTGGTATTACTTTATATCACAGTAAAGATTTTGACGATACACGATTTGAAAGTTTCTTTGGTATGACAACCAATAATAAATGGATTCTTGATGCCATGTATATTGATCGTTCCCGATTGAGAAATAAAAGCTCATTTGATGTATGGCGAAGTATGAAACCTGACAATATTGCTATCCACTCCAAAAACGTTGAGGTTTTTGTCAACTCAAAAGCCATGGGCCTGTATTCATTTAACGAAAATTATACTAAAGAATATTTAAATCTGACAAATGAATCGGTTTTGTATACCGGAATTGATAATTCAGATGAAAGCATGTTCTATGAGTTTTCAGATGATCCACCAACCGGAGCATTATGGGAAGAATGGGAACAGAAATATCCCGACCCAAAACAAACCATTATCTGGGACCATTTTCAGGATTTTTGTGAATTAGTGGCTGATGGCAGTGATCAGGATTTTACCAACAATATTGGCCAGTATATTAATATTGATAATTTTGTTGATTATTACTTGTTTGTGAACCTGTGTTACGGCTATGATAATGTTGGAAAAAACTGGTTCTTTCTTAAACGGGATGCCAACCATAAATATGAAATTGTATTATGGGATTTAGATGCCACATGGGGAAGAGATGCCGAATCACAACCAACAAGTTCAACATTACATGTTTCCAATAATCTTTTTGACCGTTTAATCGAGTTAAACCCTGATCATTTTGTTGACAAATTAGTCGCCAGATGGGATGAACTAAGAACCAGTGCTTTTTCGGAAGCTAACCTGATTGAGGTATTTGATCAAAATTTCAATGCTGTAAAACATTATCAAATCGTCCCTTTTGAAAATTTGATTTGGCAACAGAATCTAAACCTGATGGATGAACAGGCTTATATCAATAATTGGATTAACCAACACCTGGTATTTTTAGACAATTATTTTGCTGAAATGGAGTAATATGACTGATAGAAACCGTGGCAAAGAAGGTAAGGATGATAAGCTTTTTGGAGTGAATTCAATGGTGCTTAAGATACAAAATGCTGTTTCTGACCTTTCATTTTTACTGGAAAGGGGTTATGCTGAAAAATCGTCAAAAGCACTCATTGGAAATCGTTATCGGCTTAACGAAAGGCAGATAAAGGCTGTAGCCGGGATGAGTGCAGGAGAATCCTCGTTAAAAAACCGTCAATCAAAACTAATTCAGGCAAATGCGCTCAATAACCAAACGGTTTATATTGATGGCTTTAACGTATTAATTATTCTTGAAAGCATTCTGTCAGGAGCTTATATTTTTAAAGGACTTGATCAGTGTTACAGGGATTTATCAAGTGTTCACGGTTCCTATAAGCGTGTCAATCAAACAATGGAAGTACTTCATATTGTTGGTGATCACCTCCAATCCTTAAATATTGAAAAGGCCATCTGGATTTTTGACAAACCGGTATCGAATAGTGGCCGTTTAAAACAAATTTTAACAGAGTTAGCTCAAGAGAAAAACTACTCATGGGAAGTTATTTTGGATTTTAATCCTGACAATTTTTTAGTTGAAAGCCAGGGTATTTGTATTAGCTCTGATGCATGGATTCTGGAACATTGTCAATCCTGGTTTAATTTAATTGATAGCCTCTTTGAGGATGGGAAGATCAATAACGAAACCATTATATCAGCTATCCATAGGTCTTAAATCTTTTAAGTCCACTCCCATAACACATATATCATCTGTTTGCTCCCCTTTACCTATCCATTCTTCAATTGTTGATTCCAATACTTCTCCCTGTTTTTCCATGCCCTCTCCCTGTAATGATGTCAATAAATTCCTAAACCTTTTTTTGGTAAACTTCTTATCATGTTCACCTCCAAACTGATCAGGATATCCGTCAGACATCATATAAATGAACTCTACCTCATCCAGGCTTAGCCTGTGAGATGAATATGGTTTACGGGCATTCGAACGGCCAATAGACTGCCTGTCCGCTTTTATGATATTCAGACCATTATCGTTAAAATAAATCAACGAGTTATTTGCTCCGGCATAAGTCAATGTTCGTTGTTCCAGGTCAACACAACATAATGCCAAATCCATTCCATCATAAATCTCTTTTTTACTCTTTGCAAAGTTCTCTTCCAGAATATCTACTGTTTGATCCAATATTTTTGCAGGATCGTAAATTTTTAATTCATTAATGGTTTTTGAAAGTGCAGTACTGCATAAAGCGCTCATTATTGCCCCAGGCACACCGTGACCTGTACAATCTGCCACACTAAAAAACAATTTATTCCCTGAAACTTCGAACCAATAAAAATCTCCTGAAACAAAATCCTTCGGTTTAAACAGAATGAAATAATCTCCCAAATGCGCTCTCATTAATTTTAATGCCGGTAACATAGCGCCCTGAATATGTTCAGCATAATGAATACTGTCCATGATATGTTTGTTCTTTTTACCCAATTGAACAATCATGGATTTTCGCTCTTTATTGACCACTAGCAAAACAGCTAAAAGGCCCATTATCAATACAATCGAAATTAAGCTGACCAACAATAAATTCCTTTGATATTTCGTCACATCTTCATATTTCTTTATCTCTTCAGATTGACTATTAATTGTCTCATTATTTTCAGCTATCTGCTTCTTATTAGTTCGAATAATTTGATTATTCTCCTTAATTTGCTCTTCCTGTTGGTCAATTATTACTTCATTGCTTTCTATCACTTCCAGAGCATCTCTAAATTTACCACGCCATTTTTTTTCAGAAGTAACTCTTTTTTTATTGGTCAGCAGATCATCACTGATAATCGCCCCCCTTGAACTCAAAATTTTATCCTGTATTTCATAGTTCAATTCTCCATCATCATCAATCATGATGTTTAAGGTAGAGGTTCCGAATGGAAAATTTTCGGTGATAATATTAAAAGGGTTATCTCCCAGTCGCTCATGCAAATCACTAATGCGTAGTTTGCTATTTGCCGATAAATACACTAAATCCACTTCCTCAACCTGCTTAATACGTTTGAAAGCATAAACCTGAACGCTTTTTTTTCCAACTCTGAGGTCAACAGATCTGAGAATTAGCTCTTCGTAAATGGCATTGGCTTCACTACCTCTTCCGTAAATACCAATTTTGTAGGTTTTATTATTTCCGGATTCTTCAAATTTAATCCCTGTGGCCACCTCAATAATAAAGTCCACCTTCTTAGAAATAATTTCAGGACCGTCATTCCCTTTTCCTTCCGAAATTGGAAACAGATAGCCTGAAATTAGCAATAAAAAGAATATAAGTAGTGCCCCCCTCCTGATGATAACTGCTTTTTTGATTTACCTAAATATAAGAATAATAAAATACTGTTCTGTTACAGAATACAATAGTTTTAAGGGAGATACAAAAATTTACTGGTCTGTTTTATCTTTATACATTTTATTTGCTGCCTTAATTTTTTGTTTAACCCGTCTTCTGAGTTGTTTTGGTCCAATCACTTTCATTGATTCTCCAAAGCCCAAAATCAAACGCTCTAATTCAAAATTTAGGTGTACATCTATTTGCAAAACAACCGATCCATCATCTCTCATTTCAATAATTCGTTGTGTGGCATGCATTGGTTTAGTAAGCACATAAGGTGCATTTGAGGCATCTACCTCCAGGATAACCTTCTTAACCTGATCGGGAGGTAATACAGTTACACCCACTGTATTTTTATAGTATTCATCTCCATCCAGAACCTCTCCTTCATATTCTATATCAGT
Organism: Putridiphycobacter sp.; assembly: GCA_965230195.1. Taxonomy (GTDB): domain Bacteria; phylum Bacteroidota; class Bacteroidia; order Flavobacteriales_D; family Crocinitomicaceae; genus Putridiphycobacter. Next base: position 6,310,062 of record OZ245997.1, on the reverse strand, counting down.
ATCAAAATCGATTGTTACCATTCTATCAAGCGCCAAAGTGGTAATGGATTTTCGTTTATTATTTTTTCCAACCAAAAACCAGCGGTTATTAAACTCTTTCAATAGCATAGGATGAAATACAATGACAGAAGGAGTAGAGGCTTTGAAAGATTGATAATTAATGTTCAAAACCATTTCTTTTAAAATAGCCTGGTACAATAAATCCAGGTGCTCTAATCCCTTCAGATTTTCATTTTTATCAAGATGAATAATTGCCCCCCTATCTGACTTTTCATTATGAATTTTATCTTCCAATTTATTGATTATGCCTCCTAATTCCGAAAAAAGGGAGAAGTCCTTAAATTGTTTCAGCATCTCAACAGTTTCCGATAAAACGCTCATGTCATTTTCAGTTAAGGGAATATCGGTTATGGTATAATCTTCATCTTCGTATCGGTAATATTTTTTTTCATATACCACAATAGGCGCATTATAACCTAGCTTATCGCTTCTCATCATTTGAATGTCCATTTGAACCGTTCTTTTACTCACATTGATATCCCTGCCTTCATATTCATATAAAGCATCTGAGCAGGCCTCTATCAAATCTTCCAGTGTCCATTTCCTGTACTGATTCTGCAGGCATTTATCAATAGTCTTATAGCGAATCAGTGCATTTTTATTCTGTGCCATAGTGAATTAATTGTAGCCAAATTAATCAATTTATTTGACTACGCAAAATGATTGCGTAGTGTTTTGAAAAGATTTGACCAACCAAAATAAATAGAAATGAAAACAACAAAACAAATTATTATTGTTGACCTTGAAGCAACTTGCTGGGAAAACAATGAAGCTTACCAAAAAGAACACAGCGAAATTATTGAAATAGGGATTTGCGTACTTGATCGCATTTCGGGCAACATCACTAAAAATGAAGGCATACTGGTTAAACCCGAACAATCAGAAGTCAGTCCCTTTTGCGAACAGTTAACCTCTATTAGTCAGGACATGCTTGACAAGAATGGCGTTAATTTAAACGAAGCAATTGAAGTTTTGAACAGTGATTATCATTCTAAAAATTATACCTGGGCCAGCTATGGTGCTTATGATAAAAGAATGATGGTTGAGCAATGTTACCAAAAAGGAATTCGGTTTCCATTAGGACGCCAACACCTCAATGTTAAAGAAGTTTTTAGAATGGCAACCGGTATGCGAAAGAGTGTCGGCATGAAAAGAGCTCTTGACATCATAGGACTGCCACTTAAAGGCACTCACCACAGAGGGGTTGATGATGCTTATAATATTGCCAGAATTTTACACTGGTCACTTAATTTTTAAACAAAAACAAACAGTACAGGTGACAACAAATAAGAATAATTTTATCTACGTATAATTATTGCGTAGTTTGTTTTCACCTTTGAATTATTAAAAATAAAACACATGGAAAATTTTACTCCAATTAACGGTAAAAAATTGATTGAAATGGGCTTCAGACCTGGAAAATGGTTCAAGGAAGCATTAATCCACATTAATACAAATAAATTAGTTGGTGAGGCGCTGGATCGTTATTTGGACCAATTCAAATTGCCACCTGAAATTTTGCCTTTTGAAAAACATATACCTTTTAAAATCAATATTCGTGCTGAACATGAAGCAGAGGAGGAAAATGTTACAACTGTTATTGACAGTATGAAGGAATTGATGAAAACGCCTACACTGGTTAGCGGTGCTGTGATGCCGGATGCTTGTCCCACAGGTCCGTTGGGTACGATTCCCGTTGGTGGAGTGGCTGTAGCTAAAAACGCCATTCACCCAGGTATGCACTCAGCTGATATTTGCTGTTCGGTTATGTTAACCGATTTTGGAAAAACTGACCCAAAAGCCGTTTTAGATGCAGCCCATTCCATTACACATTTTGGATTTGGTGGCCGTGACAGAAGTCAGCAGTTCAGATTTCCGACTGATTTGTTAAAGGAATTTGAAGAGAACTCTTTTTTGAATGATAAAAAAACTATTCAGGTAGCCCGGGCCCACCTGGGAACACAAGGTGATGGTAATCATTTCCTGTTTGTTGGACGATCTAAGTCAACCGGTAATACTATGATGGTCACTCATCATGGTTCAAGAGGAGTGGGCGCCATTTTATTTAAAAGAGGAATGCATACGGCTGAGAGATTCAGACAGACACTCTCTCCGCAAACGCCAAAGAAAAATGCCTGGATTCCTTTTGAAACTGAAGAAGGTCAATCCTACTGGAATGCACTTCAAACCATAAGAAACTGGACTAAAGCAAATCATACCTGTATCCATGATGCTACTGCTGAAAAATTAAACCAAAAGGTGGAAAACAGATTTTGGAATGAACATAATTTTGTTTTTAAAAAAGGTGATTTGTTTTACCATGCCAAAGGAGCAACTCCTCTTGATCAATCATTTTTACCTGAACAGGGACAGTTAAGGTTAATTCCTTTAAACATGGCCGAACCTGTACTGATTGTATCAGGAGAAACCACAGAAAACAATATTGGTTTTGCACCTCATGGTGCGGGAAGAAATATCAGTCGGTCGGCTCACAGACGTAACAAAGCCGACCAAACCATAGAAGCCATTTTCAATACTGAAACCGAAGGCTTGGATGTCAGATTTTTTTCAAACGAAATCGATATTACTGAATTGCCTTCTGCCTATAAAAATGCAGCTACTGTTCGTGACCAAATGGGTGAATTTGGATTGGGAAAAGTAGTGGATGAAGTTGAACCTTATGGTTGTATTATGGCTGGTGACTGGAAGAAAAATGCACCATGGAAAAAAAGAAAAAAATGATAGATATAGGAATAAATATAATTAATAAACAATTCAGAAATGACGTAAGGTCAACCATTGAAAGGGCTGTTAACGCCAATGTATCGAACATGATTCTGACCGGAACCAGTATAGAAAATAGTCAAAAAGCTATTGGACTTTCCGGTCAAAATCCTGGCGTATTATATTCAACTGTGGGTATTCATCCTCATAATGCCAAAACGATTGATGATCAAACCAAAGGTAAATTAGCTGACTTACTGGATAAGCCGAATGTAGTGGCTGTAGGTGAATGTGGTCTCGATTTCGATCGGGACTTTTCACCCAGGCCAATGCAGGAAAAATGCTTTAAATTACATCTTGAATTGGCTTTGGAAACACAAAAACCGCTCTTTCTGCATGAACGTGCTGCTTTTACCAGGTTCAATGATATCATTACCAATTATTCGGGTAAAATTTCAAATGCTGTTGTGCATTGTTTTACAGGTTCTCTCAAAGAAGTGAAAGTTTATCTGGATCAGGGATTTTACATTGGTTTTACAGGAGCAATTAGTGATGCCAGACGTTTTAACCACTTAAAAGAAGTGGTCAATTATGTTCCTTTGGATCGCTTAATGATCGAAACGGATTCTCCGTTTATGTTACCCAAAAATATTGATTCTAAACTTTTAAATCCCAAAAATAAAAGAAGAAATGAGCCTGCATTTTTGCCTTTTGTAGCAGAAAGTATTGCTCAGTTTAAAAAGGTAAGTGTTGGTGATGTGATAGCAGAAACTACAGAAAATGCAAAATCATTTTTTGGGATTTGAACTTACTAAAGAATTAAGTAATTATTCATTTTGTCTTGATACTTCGACTCCGCTCAGCACTAGCCAAAACGAACCAATCCCGATAGCTATCGGGACAAAACTTGCCAGAAGGGACTATCGAAACAAGGAAAAGAAAGTCATCCGCCAAGTGCTCAAAGGATATGATATCGAGTTTCCATTATACAAAAAAACAATGTGGTGGGATAGTTAAAATGTGTCCTTAACTCTTCTGGTTTTACTCAAAAAAGTCCTTTTCTAAAACAAACTTTTAGCTACGCAACATCACTGCGTAGTTTATTTTCACCTTTGAATTATTAATAAAAATGCCCTCTTAGCATAAAGGGAAGTGCTGTGGTAAAAGACCTTGATCGTAGCCATGGAGTGATTGGATTATGCCGGTCGTGGCGCGCCCGCGGAAGGACAGAATTTGCAGAAGCACCGAAACTCAGAGGACTGTTAGTAGGGAAGCGCATTTACAGCCAATCTGCCACTTTTGTGGAGTGTCAGTTCGAATCTGACAGAGGGAACAAAAATTATTGTAATGAAGGAAAAAATATTAGAAAAATTAAAACAAACTGAACGAGAGTACAATATTGAAATTTTATTTGCCTGTGAATCTGGTAGCCGGGCCTGGGGCTTTGAATCTCCGGACTCTGACTGGGATATAAGGTTTATTTATATACATAAAGAAAACTGGTATTTGAATTTATGGGAGCAAAAGGATACTATTCAGTTTATGACCAATGACCTGCTGGATGGTTCAGGTTGGGACCTTAGAAAGTCATTAAAATTACTGGCAAAGTCAAATGCTTCTTTTTTAAGTTGGCTATACTCACCTATTGTCTACATAAACAAAGGCTTTTTAACCGAAATACGTCAATTAGCAGAAGATAATTTTAGTCCGGTTGCTGTTTTTCATCATTATCATTCAATGAGTAAACAATTCTCATTGATAGAAAATCAGGAAAAAGTAAACTTAAAAAAACTATTTTATGCCTTAAGAACCTCTTTATCTGCCAGATGGGTACTGGAGTATAAAACTACTCCTCCTGTTGAATTCAAAAAACTACTTGTCCTACTTTCAGAAAAGGAAATCAACTGGATTAACCAGGCTTTAGCTATAAAAAAAACAGTAGGTGAAAAAGATGACCATATGGTTTCAGGTGATTTAATAAAGCTGGTAACAGATCAGATTGAGATAAACGAAAGAAATAAAGGAGAAGCAAAATCTGAAAAAGCAAATTATGATGATTTTAACACCTTTTTTCTCAAAAAAATGAAAAAATGACATTAGAAGAATTAGAACAATCGGGATGCATCATATTTAAGGCTATAAGTGGTTCCAAAGCTTATGGTTTAGACGGTCCTGATTCCGATACTGACATCAAAGGTGTATACATTTTACCTAAAGATTTGTATTATTCTCTTCAGTATGTCAGTCAAATTAATGATGAAAAAAATGATATTGTTTATTATGAACTGAATAAGTTTATTGAGTTAGCTCTGAAAAACAATCCTAATATACTGGAGTTATTATATACGCCTGAAGATTGTATTTTGTATGAAAACCCTCTGTTTTCTTGTTTCAAACGGGAGGATTTTTTATCAAAACAATGTGAATCTTCTTTTGCTAACTACGCTTACTCTCAGATTAAAAAAGCCAGAGGGTTAAAGAAGAAAATTGTGAATCCTATGGACAAAAACAGAAAATCTGTTTTAGATTTTTGTTATGTGTATGTTGATCATAAAACCTTATCTCTAAAACAGTTTTTAGGGGATAAAAATATCGATCAATTAAATTGTGGACTAACAAAATTACCACATCTTACAGGGTGTTATAATTTATCCCATCATAAACACTTAGGGTATAAGGGTATCGCAAAGAATGTATCGTCAAATGATGTTTCTCTGAGTAATGTTCCAAAATCAGAAACACCATTAGGATTGCTATATTTTAATAAAGACGGATACTCGACCTATTGCAAAAAATATCAGGAATATTGGAGTTGGGTAGAAAAAAGAAATGAAAGTCGTTTCAATACCACAAAACAACATGGGAAAAATTATGACTCCAAAAACATGATGCATACTTTTCGACTGTTGCAAATGGTGAAAGAAATTGCTGAAGAAAAGAAATTGAATGTTAAGCGGAATGACAGAGAGTATTTACTTAAAATAAAAGGCGGTTATTTTGAATATGATGACCTGATGAAACGGGCTGAACTTTTAAAAAATCAATTGCATATTGCTTTTCAAAAATCTGATCTACCTGGTGAGCCAAATCAAAAAAATATTGAGAAGACACTGTTTCAGGTCAGGGAAAAGTTCTATCAGAAAAATTCCCTTATTACTACGTAATAAGCCAAATAATTTTAATTTTTTTTCAAATTAAAATTTGTTTTAGCAAAAAATCTGATTTATGTTTGCACCGAAATTAAGATTTATTAATTCGTAAAACCAAAGTAAAATGTTGAATTTAGATACACATAAAAATCCGGGCGCTTGTGATCAAGTGGGCCGATTGCTTTGGAATAAACTTTTCTCTTAGATTTTAAAAAATCCAATATATGAAAGTCCGAAGCAAAATTGTTTCGGACTTTTTTCTTTTAGGAACATTCCGTTCGAAATAATTACACAAAACAAGAGTAATTAACCCTTTTAAAATTTATAAACATGAACCAGAATAGCACTGAGAAATAGGCATTCGGTAAAACAGTTAAACCGGATGAATCAAAATGGATGACATGAAATAGAAAATATGTTTTCAATTCATGTGATAGTTTAAAACATTAAAAATAAATGAAACCGGTTTCTATAAAAGATTATAGAAAAAAGGAAGTCCGGAGGTTAAATAAGGAAAGACGACAACTTTATCAAAAACATTTCGACTTGGGTTATCGAAAATTAGAGAAACCTATTCGACATGGATGGTATAAAGAGCTAGTTATACTACCACAAATTGAACGGTATAAATTCAAACCTGAAATTGAAGAAATAGTTAAAAAACTGGATCGATATGTTTGGGGAAGAACAAAGGAAGAGGCACAAAAAAAGTGGGATAAATTACAATCAAATCATTTGATTTTTAGAAATATTCCCACCTTGAGTCCAAAATCATACCGAAAATTGAGTGAAAAAGCAAAGCGTCATTGTACAGCATTTACTTTCATAGTAGATAAAAAGCGGTATCACAGGTACTATGTCAGAATTCCTAAACATGCGTTCAAGGTAAAATATAAACGCGCTTACACCACACATAGTAAAATAATTGACCCCAACATTATGGAAAGGCTCGATTTAATTGAACAACAACTCAATAAACCTGGTTGGTATGGTGTCACTCCAGACGGTTCTTTTTCTTACAAGTGCAGATGGAATGTTGACAATACAAAAAAGAAACGGAAACAAACCAAAAGCACATTGCTAAAATATAAAAACGCTTCTCTGAGAGAAGCTCAAAATGAATTAAAATGGGAAAGAAATTAAGCGGGAAAGACCTCATCAAATTGGGGTTCCCACAGAATAATAGTATTAATATCACTTTAGGACTGATGAGTCGGTTTTCGAAAAAGAAGTCCAAGCAAAAAATCCTTAAGGAAGCCCAGGAAGTACTTCGAAACCCTGAATTTTACTTAGGAGATGGTGTCTGGGGTAAGATTGCCGAAAGCCTGATCGATCCTGTTGAAGTAACCAAACAGGAATTGAATAAAACCAGGGCTCCTTATACAATTTTCGGAGAAAATGACATTGAGGAAGCTGCTAAATTTCAGTTATATGGTGCCTTGAAATTACCAGTATCAAAAGCCGGAGCTTTAATGCCTGATGCACATGCCGGTTACGGTTTACCAATAGGAGGTGTATTAGCAACAAAAAGCGCAGTCATTCCTTATGCAGTAGGTGTTGACATTGGTTGCAGGATGTGTTTGAGTATTTACCCGATTAAATCTTCATTTTTAAAAGGGAAGAAAGATCAATTGGTTAATATTCTAACTGAAAATACCAAATTTGGTATTCAGGGTTCACATCAGGTCAAACATGATCATGAAGTGTTTTACCGCCCTGAATTTGATGATATTCCCCTTGTAAAAAGTTTAAAGGATAAGGCCTATAAACAATTAGGGACATCAGGAGGTGGTAACCATTTCGTTGAATTTGGCGAAGTTACCATTACTGATCGGGACAATGAATTCAATCTTGAAGTCGGGACCTATCTGGGATTACTATCTCACAGTGGTTCAAGAGGATTTGGGGCAAATATTGCAAAGCACTATTCCTACCTGGCTACCAAACAATGTCCTTTGCCGAAACAGGTTCAACACCTGGCCTGGCTGGACATCAATACCCATGACGGAATGGAATATTGGCTGGCCATGAACCTGGCTGGTGATTATGCAAAAGCATGTCATGATGATATTCATTTGAGAATTACCAAAAAGCTGGGCACAAGAGCAGTTGTAAAGATTGACAATCACCACAACTTTGCCTGGAAGGAAATGGTTAATGGTGAAGAATGTATTGTTCACAGAAAAGGTGCCACTCCGGCGGACAAAGGTGAATTGGGTATAATTCCCGGTTCAATGACTGCTCCGGGTTATATAGTCCGCGGTAAAGGCAATCAGCATAGTTTGAACTCTGCATCCCACGGAGCCGGAAGGTTGTTTTCACGTCAAAAATGTAAGCAAAATTTCACGCAAACTGAGATGAATAAAATGCTTAAGGAAAAAGAAGTGACCTTGATTGGTGGTGGTATTGATGAAGCGCCAATGGCTTATAAGGACATTGATAAAGTGATGGGAAACCAGGCAGAACTGGTTGACATTATTGGAAGTTTTACACCAAAAATAGTGCGCATGGATAACTAGTTCTTGATACATTCCTTCAGAATACTCGAACTGACAATTCTAGTTTGATGTCAGTTCGAGTGATTTTGGCAACGCCAAAATTAGCCAGTGCTGAGCTATGCCGAAGTGTATCGAAAACGAGAACAAAAGAGAAAAGAAAATGAAAAAGTTTATACAAATAACCTCAGGGAGAGGACCCGAAGAATGCTGTTTTGCAGTAGCGCAGGTACTAAAAAAAATAATTGCAGAGTGTAAACAATACAATTGTTATCATGAAGTCATTCACCGTGAACCAAGTGGTATTAATGGTAATTTATACTCAGCAGCGCTTTGGATTGATACTAAAAACAAAACAGATATTGTTGAAGATTGGATTGGTACGATTCAATGGGTGAGTCAAAGCCCTTTCAGGGTTCATCACAAAAGAAAAAACTGGTTTATTGGTGTCTTCGAAATATCGAATACCAATATACAACCGTTGAATTTTAAAGATGTGACTTATGAATCGTTTCGGAGCGGAGGGCCTGGTGGACAAAATGTCAATAAGGTCAGTTCTGCCATCCGCGCTTTGCACAAACCAACAGGTTTAGCAGTAAAGGTAATGGATACACGATCTCAACTACAAAACAAAAAAATAGCAAAAGACCGTTTAGAGCAACTTTGGAATGCCTATCAACTTGACCAAATAAAATCAGCTAATGAATCCACCTGGAATAATCATCTGAATTTACACAGAGGGAATCCGGTAAAAACGTTTAAAGCAAAGGATTTCAAGTTAAAAAACAAACCAAAAAAATATAAAAACCAACGATCAAAAGAAAAACAAAAATGGAAGAGGGAAATTGACTAGTTCGAGTACTTGTACTGAGCTATGTCGATAGTATCGAGAACTAACCTCTTAGTAAAATACTTAAACATGGAATATTCAAATAACTATTTGATAAAAGCCCTGGAGGCTTACCCATATGAGCTGGAAGAAGCTGTTGAATCTTTAAACTATGCTTTATCCTATGAGCCAAATAATCCAACAGCACTGGGTTTATATGGTAGATTATGTGCTGAAGTTTACGGGGATCTTAAAACTGCTATCGAGTATTATGAAGCAGCTTTAGCTGAAAATGTTCATCTGATTTCAATCTATCCTTTTTATTTGATAGCATTAATTAATTATGAAGAATACGAAAAAGCGGATCGTTTTATTGATTTTGCACTTTCTGTAAAAGGATCAGATAAAGGAGGGCTTTATGCCAATCGTATTATGATCTATGAATGTTTACAAAAATATTCTAAGGCACTAAAAGTCATTAAGCTGGCAGAAAAATATGCCTATAATGATCAATTTATGAACTATCTGGACGAGTTTAGGAAGCGAATCAAAAAAAAGATGCCAGAGACAAAAAAGAAAAGTAAGAAAAAGACCAGGGGTGCAAAATAAACGCATCTCTGGTTTTAGTTATAACTGAATTAGGAATCCAAAAACAAAATCCTTTTATCATTTATCTTATATGATTAATCTGTAATTTGAATACGAAACTTTAAACCAAATTACTATGTATTTAAACAGATTAATCCCCATAATCTTTATATTATTCGGAGTGAATTTAAATGCGCAGCAAACCGGATCTTTTCAAACAACAATTATTCACAATGGAACATCAAGAATATTGGAGTATGCTGTTCCAACAAATTATGACTCTTCAATAGAATACCCTTTAGTTGTAGGTTTGCACGGCTGTGTAGGTGGGGCCAATCCGGCTGCAAACTTTAGGGACGATCTGGCCTTTTTAGTGGATAGCATTCAGGCTATTGTTGTTTGTCCAAACGGTCCATTAGGAGGTGGTAATTTAGGTGCTACAATGGACGATCCGGAGCACAGCATTATTCTGGCTGCAATTGATTCCACTGAAGCAATCTATAATATTGATACCACGCAATTTTACCTGATGGGATTTTCTTGTAATGGTTATGTTACCTCAAAATACGGCATGAATGAGTTAAAACCATGGAAAGGCATCATACCCTTCAATGCCTATTTTGATAATACAAATGTTCTGAATGACGGAACCTTGGAATACGAAAACGAAACCTCCACATGTATCTGTATTGGATCATTGGACCCTAACATTACAGAAAGTGAAATTATGAGAGACAGTTTGAATGCCAGAGGAGCAGATTACCTATACAATGAAATAGCTGGTGTGGGACATACCACAAATTTTCCAACTTTCGAACAGGAGGTAATGGAATGTATGAATTTCTTTGAGGATAACCCTTCTACCGCAAATCTGGAAAAACTCAACTCCAATGCTAATTTCATAGTTAATTATCCTAATCCATTTGAAACATCATTTACGGTTATGAATAAAAGTTCAAAGTTTGCTGAACAAATGCTAACCGTCACCATTTTCAATCTTCAGGGAAAAACAGTTTATACCTCCGGTTTTAAAAATAGTATAACTATAAATACTGATTTTGAAAGTGGAACCTATATTCTGGAAATTAAAAATGAAGAAGGCATTCTACAACAAAAATCAATCATTAAAAAATAAGTACGAAAAATCATTGCGCAGATTAAACCGAAGTTTGTTCTGTAAAAAAATATTAGCTTTGCGGTAAATAAATGAATACTTTAAAAAGACATATAGCTTTTTTACCCATGGAACGTCTGTTGGATTGTCTATGGATTAGTCAATACATATCTGTACGACAGGTGCTGTATGTTGATTGGAAAAAAATATCGAAATAATTTAAGATTTTAAAACCATAAAACAGAAAAGCACCCAATTAGTTGGGTGTTTTTTTTTGAAAAAATAAAAATTAATTTGAAAATTTTTTAAGGACATAAAATTTAGGACTTGAGTAGAAAAAAATTGAGAGACAGGCAATTAACTATTTGGGAATATCTGCAGTGAAGTGGACAGGAAAAAAACTGTCTAAATTTTACACATAACTAACTGACTATCAGAAAAATAAATTGGTTTTTATTTGGTGAATTAAAAAACTGTACTTACCTTTGTCCCCGGAATTAAAAAACACAAAAAATATAAATAATGTTTAGTCAACAGAATCATATATATACCATACGGATGGCGAATGAACTCTCATTAGGACTGTCCATTTGGTTTTGTGATCCGAAATATGAATATGAAAAGGGTGACCTTTTATTATTAATGGAATAGTAGTTTACTATATCTGATTAAAAATAATAGAGGCGCCAAACGAGGCGCCTTTTTTTATGCTTTAAAGTTCTTTGACATCTTGGAAACCATACCTGATTAATGGCTAGAATCAGGTAAAAACGGAGGGTAGGTAAATGTTGGTTTGTTACGCTTATCTGCTAAATAAGTCTACCGAAAGGTAGTAAAGGTTCGATTCCTTTACCCTCCGCTTAAAAATGCCATAGCTATTGCTACACCTTTAACTAGTTTCTAAAGGTGACTTCATGATCTTGAGGTAGGCGCAATTCTGGGAATATAACGATTGGTAGTTTACCCGCTTTGGATGCGGGAGGGTGTAGGTTCGAGTCCTACTTCTCAGACAAAAGAAAGGAAGTGTTGAGCATCCTGATAACTATCGGGATGGTGTCACTAGGTGTAGGTTCGACCCCTACCGGGTTAGCAAATGGTGTTTCTAGTTTAACTGGTAAAATATCTCTCTGTGGAAGAGAAGTTCAGGGTTCGTCCCGATAGTTATCGGGACCTGGAAACACCCACTATGGAACAGTAGCAAAGTAGGTCAATGCATCCCGCTGAAGACGGGAGGATATAGGTTCGAATCCTGTCTGTTCCACCAAATTTGCTGTTAAAGCACCTTTATATGGTTCTGTAACAGGGTTTAAAAAACATAAAAGCTGGCTGCATTAAAAGTGTAACCCTTGTAAACGTGCAAATTGAGGTATAACTCAGCGGTAGAGTGCTACTCTGATACGGTAGTTGTCCCAGGTTCGAATCCTGGTACCTCAACAAATGACAGGGTGGCTGACGTCGCTTTCGCATAGCTTCAGCGGAGCAAAGATAGTTAAAGCGACGGACTGCAAATCCGTTATTTATGAGTTCGAATCTCATCCTTGTCTCACTTCGGGTAATAGAGGAGTCTGGTCTATCTCGCTCCACCTGGGATGGAGAGCACGCAAGTTCGAATCTTGCTTACCCGACTTTGGAAGTGTTGAGCAATTGGTTGGCTCCCCTGACTGTAAATCAGGTCTATTTTTAGCATGGAGGTTCGAGTCCTTCCACTTCCACAATTAGTGCTGTGGCGCAATGGCTAGCGCACCCGACTGTCTCTCGGAAGGTTGCGGGTTCGAATCCCGTCAGCACTGCAATATCACATAAGAGTTCAATGTTACGACTCTCTATGCCCGCCGGGTAGAATCCGCTACCCGGCATTAAACAAAACCCTTGTAGCTTAGTTGGTTAAAGCACTCCTCTTTTAAGGGAGATACCGTGAGTTCGAATCTCACCGGGGGTACACATTGTGATAAAAACAGCTATCTGGACGGATGCCGGATAGTTACCAAAGAGTGGGTGAGGACCACACACGATCTTTATCCGGGATCGTGGTTTTGTAAAAGCTTTGGTTATGTGTTTTTATCAATCTGGTGATTCATTAGAATAACGAAAATGGTCAGATTATCTATTGGGTAATCCGGGAGCTCCCATATATTTTCAAATTCTGATGAATCACATTTTGCCTGGTAGCTCAGAGGAAGAGCAACTCCCTGTTAAGGAGAAGGTCGGGATATCGTAATTCCCCCGGGCAGCAATTTAAAATGAAGTTCTTCTCAAACTTCAATCATGTCATAGTATACACTATATCTTTTAGCTCTCTTATAAAAGATGACTTCGTAGTCTTGAAGTTGGCACATGCAATGGAAGGGTACTTAAGTCGATTCCCCTTCTCCATTCACAGAAACCAGATTAACAATACAAATTTGGTTTCTATTTTATAATGCAGGGTGGAACTTACCACCCTGCATCTTCAAAAGTGAAGATGCAAATAACTAATTGAGAAATTCAATATGGAAGGACAAGCCAATTGGTGGTGGCCACGGTTTTGAACACCGTTCGGAGCTAACGACTCGTGGGGGTTCGTCCCGATAACTATCGGGACCCTCTCCTTCCGCAATACACGTTTGTGATGTAATTGGTAGCATGGAAGCCTACAAAACTTCTTGTCAAGACTCAAACTATTGTAAACGTGTACATTAAATGCTGAGATGGTGGAATTGGTATACACACTCGACTTAAACTCGGGTTCTTGGGAGTTCGACTCTCCCTCTCAGTACAAATTGACCTGTAGTGTAAAGGCAGCATATGCTGAGATGGCGGAACAGGCATACGCACTTGTCTTAGAAACAAGGTTGTGAGGGTTCGAATCCCTCTCTCAGTACAAATAAGCTTATAGTGTAATGGATAACACGCATGGCTACGAACCATGAGATGCGAGTTCGACTCTTGCTAGGCTTACTATCTTGACCTGTAGTGTAAAGGCAGCACAAGTGATTTTGAGTCACTAAGCGTAGGTTCGACCCCTACCGGGTTAGCAAAATGATTACGGAAGAACAAGCAAACAGGTGATTGCAACAGTCTTGACCCGAGCCGGGTAGGCGAACTGATAAACACAATTAAACATTGAAAAAACGTGAATAAAACTGTCGAGCTGATAAGGCCTTGAGGGTTCATCCCGATTGCTATCGGGACCCTCTTCTTCCGCAAACACGTTTATGATGTAATGGTAGCATGGAAGCCTCCAAAACTTCTCGTCAAGGTTCGAATCCTTGTAAACGTGCAAATTAATGTGTTGAGCTCCAACAGATATCGGGTTCAGCATCTCAGCAAATTTAAAAATATCAAATCAAGTCAGGTTTAGTGTTTCTGTACAGCACAATTGTTTAAGTCGGTGCAATTTGTATTCCGGACTTAGGTACAACTTGTTTTGAAGGTTGAGGGGTTACCATAAACCTCTGTCACCTGCAGGTCATGGGTTCGATTCCCATATTCCCCGTTTGTATGGGGAATTAGTTCAGCGGTTAGAACGGCAGATTTTCGAAAGTGTAGGTTCGAATCCTACTTCTGTTTTTACAGAATGGCGGAAATGGTAGACGCACCAGACTCTTAATCTGGCTTAAATGGGAAACATGACTAACTGTTAATTAGTTTATGAAAGAGGTTCGAATCCTCTCAGGACTTTACGCGTCCTGTGTTATTTTATGACTCAAAATCATAAAAACCAACACCTCCGGATAGCAATAGCTCCGGCCCTGCAATCAGGGTTTATTATAAACCTGAAAGCAATCATTGATTGATTTTGTAATGACAAGAATGAATGTTGGCTTTTTTTGATCTGTGATTGGACATTGATTGTTGAAACACTAGGGTGTCACAGCAAAAAACCTCCTTTACAGTGAAGAAATTAAAAACAAACAAAATTGTTATTCCATCAATTTAATCCATATGAGATAAAAGATTTTAAATCGAATCATATTGGTAAATGACGGTCCGTACTCTTGCTATCCTTTTTTTAAAAAAGTAAATGAAGTATAATTAAATAAAAACAAAAAATCATGAGAAAGTTAATCAGAATAGAAACCTATAGAATAGGTTTGATATTCAAAGAAAAAAAACTGGTTAAAGTGTTGCCCGAAGGTACACGACATTGGTTAAGATGGAGTGAAGATTATGAGATTTTCTCAATATTTACTCCGCTAGCATTAACCATACGAAATAGCATCATTCTAAAAGACAAATTACTTGAGCCTTATTTAGAGGTTTATGAAGTCAAAGAGAATGAACTACTATTCAAATTTAAAGATGGCCTGTTTCAGGAAGCATACCGAAAAGGAACATATGCTTTCTGGAAAAATCCACTTAACGAAACTTATAAAATTGTTGATATCAGCAATTCAGAAGTGCCAAAAGATTTGGCTGTTTTGTATAAAAGCAATCCTGCTTTATACCACTACATGACGCGTTTTGAGGTTTTATCTCATGAAACGGCACTTCTTTTTGAAGATGAACAATTTGTCAAAGAACTGAGAGGTGGAACCTATTTTTTCTGGAAAAATAACAGAAAAGTTGAGTTAAAAAGAGCTGATCTGCGTCAACAAATAATGGAGATTAATGGTCAGGAGATTTTAACTCAGGATAAAGCCAACTTACGTATTAATATGGATGCAAAATATGCTGTTATTGATGCAAAGTTAGCCTTATTGGAAAATAAAAATTTCGAAAAAATGTTGTACGTTTTGCTTCAAACTAAGTTACGTGCCTATATAGGTCAATACACTTTGGATCAATTACTGGAAAATAAATCCGATATGGGTGAAAATATTTTAAAGTTAATTGTAAAACAAGCTGAAAACCTAGGTGTAAAGGTATACGAAACTGAAGTTCGTGATGTTATTTTACCTGGTGATGTTAAAGAAATTATGAACCAGGTTTTAGTGGCTCAGAAAAGAGCTCAGGCTAATACCATTACAAGGAGAGAGGAAACAGCTGCAACACGTAGTTTGTTAAATACAGCCAAATTAATGGAGGATAATCCAATGTTATTTCAATTGAAAGAAATGGAATATGTTGAGAAAATTGCCGACAAAATTGGTGAGATTACTGTTTCTGGTAACGGTGGTATGATCAAACAACTTAAAGAAATTTTTGCAGTTAACAATTAAAACATAATTATGCTTTCATTTAGTTAGAATCCTCTTGCAGATTTTGCAAGGGGATTTTTTTGTTGAAAATTTCACTCCCCCTTTGTTTACCTTATCTAAATAAACTGGACTCTTCAGATAAGTAATCGAACTTTTTGAAATACTTAAAAACTTCTCTTCTTAGGACCTTTACACCATTGATTAATATGAAGGATTATGAAAAACGATAAAAGCCGGTTTGCAATGGCATATTTAATATTATTTGCGATTACGTTTAGTTCAAACATGACTGCTCAGGAACAAATAGCAGCTAATGATTGGAAATTAATAAAAGAAAAAACCAAAGGTGAAGGTTGGAAAATTTATAAACGCAAAGTGCCCGACACTAAATTACATGAAGTTAAAATGATAACGAAAATCAACTGCAGCTATGAGGAGGCCCAGGCGAAGATTTTCAGCATGTTCATTAATCCGGAATTTTACATTTCGGATAAGGGAAAACCAATGGGAACATTTAAGATTTTAGATAGTACGGCAAATGAACTGACACTCTATTCTTATATGTACGGCCCGGGTCCGGTTAAAGACAGAGATGTGGTGGTAAGGTACACTTTATATGAAGATACAATATTAAATGTCAAAGGGGTTAAATGGCATCATATTGAAAAAGAAGGTTACGAACCAACGGATACTATCATTAGAATGCCTGTTGATATTGGTAATTGGCGATTTGAAAAGATTGATTCCTCCAGTTGTATGGCCACCAATACACTCAGATTTGATCCGGGTGGCAATCCTCCCTATATGATTATCAATATGATTGTAAAGTGGGTATTGCCCAACGAAATAAAACATTTTAAGGCGTATATAAAGGAAGAAGATTAAACCCGGGACAGCCTAAGTTAAGGTGAAGTCATACCGTTTTCAATCAGGATTTTTGACTCTATTTTCAGATTAGTTCGGTTACTATTTCAGAATAGTGACATTAATAATACGAACACTAAAAATTACTGATATGAAAACAATACTTTATATTCTGGTATTTTGTTTAGGACTTTCTGCCAGTGCCTTTGAAGATAATCGAATTAATCATATTCAAACAGATGAATATACCCTGAAATCGGAACACCCCTGTATTTCTTTACCGGTTAATTTTGGTAAACCGTTTATCATTGACGATTCTGATCTCGAAAAACTAAACACAAAAGAAATCTATCAAATCGATCTGGTATATACCCGATACAAAACCAGTCAAACATTTGATCAGCAAAAATTGAATCAAAACCGGGTTAATGAACTTAAATCCCTCATTCCTGAAATTGACAAAGATGCACCGGCATGGCATTATATTGAGCAAACCAAAGCTATTGATCGTGAAACAGCTAAAAATTTCTTTCATGGATTTGTAATCCATTACCGGCCACAATCAATTAATCATTCCGAATTGAAAAATATATTTACACCTTACCAAACCCAAAGACAAGTATTTACTGTAAATAATAGTGAAAATAAACAAATAACCTACACTTCAGGTACTATTATTCACATTCCTGAAAACGCAGTTTCTCATGCTGATGGGAGTCCGGTTACCGGTGAATACGAGGTTTCATATTGTGAATTCCGAACACCTGCAGATATTGCCCTGTCCGGAATACCAATGAAATATCATGGTAATGATGGTAGTTATAATTTTAGCTCAATTGGGATGTATGAAATCAGAGGTTTCCAGGACGGAAAAGAATTGACTCTAAACAAGCCAATAACCGTTGACTTTAACTGCACAAAAATAGTAGATGATGCCAGTTTCTATCAGTTAAATGATCAAACCAATGAATGGGAAGTTATTCAACCGATCCAAACAGAGGATTTTGGTGCGAAAAGAGATGCGAATCAAGCTGCGGAAGTCAGTTCCACCAATACAAATCCAGCTACATGGCAGGTTCAAACTTCAATGCCATTAACAGAATGGGGCCGCAGCGAGAATGTGTTTGCGGGAAGAGGAATGCGAATGAAAAGCAATTATGTTTCAACCAAACGCATGGAGGTTAAATTAAACAAGAAAGCCTGGAAAAGTTACTCAAAAATAAAGGATGATAAAAGGATAAGTGATATTGTTTTAAAGGAAGAAGAGGACAAAAAGAGAGTTTATATTTCATCAAAAAACAACAGTACTTTTAGAAATTCAGTGATTAATGGCCGATTTACTGATATGACAGCCGTGGAAGCAAAATACAAAAAGATTTCACAGGCCTATCAAAATTACTCTACTATGGTGAATGGATTAAGAACAACACGATTCGGAGTATATAATTGTGATCAGATTTACCGCTTAAAAAATACAAAAACGATCCATCCTGTTTATGTTGACCAGCAAAGCGGAGAGGAAATTACTGAACCGGTGGTGGCTTGTTTAATGGATTTAAATTATAACGCTTCTTTTAGTTTTAGTCCATACTATATTACACTGAATCCTAACAGTAAAAATGCAATACTACTGTTTACAGGTGAATCAAAAACCTACCTGGTTCTACCACATCAGTTAAGCACTAACCAATTTAACAGCAACACGCCAACTATTAGAATGCATGATGTTACAGAACAGGTGAAAAGCAGCAAAGATTTGCAGGCAATGATCAACCAAAAATCATGATAACAAGGCCGGATTATAAAACTCCTTTTCATGCGTGAAGAGGAGTTTTATTTCTGTAATTATGATAATATCACCCGTTCCACGCAATTTTCACCAAAAGAGTAAGCCATATAAGCCAGGCTTGGCATTTTTTTGGTGATAACAATATTGGCTTTTTTACCAATTGTAATTGACCCTAATTCATGGCCTAGTTCCATAGCGTACGCTCCATTAATCGTGGTGGCATTCAAGGCCTCTTCAGGGGTTAACTTCATTTTGATACAGGCAAGAGAATTAACAAATTGCATATTTCCACTTGGTGTGGAACCCGGGTTATAGTCTGTTGCCAGAGCCACCGGTAAATTTTCATCTAACATTTTCCTGACCGGAGAATAAGGTATATTCAGAAAAAATGAACAGCTTGGTAATGCAGTCGCTATGGTTTGACTACCTTTCAATGCTGTAATATCTTCGTCACCCAACTCTTCAAGATGATCAACTGAAACAGCACCATGATTTACACCAATACCAACGCCCCCTAAAATTGAAAACTGGTTGACATGTATTTTGGGTTTTAATCCGTGTTTCTTCCCTGCTGCTAAAATTCTGTCCAATTGCTCCGGACTAAAATAATTGCGTTCACAAAAAGCATCAATATAATCTGCAAGACCTTCCTTTTCAATTGCTGGAAGCATTTCATTAATTATTAAATCAATATAGGCCTCCTTATTTTCTTTATACTTTTGAGGGAAAGCGTGAGCCCCTAAAAAAGTTGCTTTTATCGTCAGATCCGATTCTTTTTTCAACCGCTTGATCACACGCAACATTTTCAGTTCCGACTCTGTACTTAGTCCATACCCACTCTTAATTTCAACAGCACCTGTTCCCGTTGACTTTATTAAATCCAGTCGTTTTAAAGCACTTTCAACCAATTCATCTTCCGAAAGGTCAGCTAATTTATTAGCTGAATTCAGAATCCCTCCCCCCTTTTTTCCAATTTCTTCATAAGTCAATCCATTGATCCTATCTACAAACTCTCCCTCCCGGTAAGCAGCAAATACAATATGAGAGTGAGAATCACAAAATGCCGGAAATACATACTTACCTTCAGCATCAATAATTTCTAAATTTCTCCAATCAGATATCCCATTCATCTCTTCCATTGATCCGTAATAGGCAATCTTCCCATCTTCAATGGCTAAAAATGCATTTTCAATTCCAGCCAAACTTTTCAGGTCATTACCCTTTAATAGTCCTGAATTTTCTTCTAAAATACCGTATAGTCCTTTTATATTTTTGATCAAAATATGCTTCATACTCATTGCAAAATAATATTTCGCAAAGTTAAAAAGTATAAGTTAACGTTTGCTTTTTATTCAAATAATAAAGTTTAAGAAGCGCCGGGTTTTAAAAAATATCTGACTTGAGACTCATATTTCAGTATCTTCCTCTGCCACCAGAATTTAATTTCTTTTCTCTCTATCTCTTTAAGGGAAGTGCCAAAACAGTGGTTCAGGTTCACTCACATCCCCTAACTATTTGATTTTCGAATTTTAACATTACTTTTGTACATCCCCCCCTTATGTTGAAATTTTTATCGATATCAATATTATTAGCCCCTGTGCTCTTTTGTTTAAAAGGTAATTGTACCGTAACAAATGAGTTTAAATCCGAAATATTTAAAATTACCAAAAATGTAGAGTTTCATGAGGATTTAAGTGGACTGAAAACTTTTGAAAACGTTAAAGATGTCAGGTTTTCAAGTATTGGAGAAGATTTTTTCAGAACCGGATTACCGGTACGACACCCCATCTGGTTTAAGTTTTCCGTAAAAAATGCCAGTGATGAGAAGCTCTGGTTGCTCATTAAAAATTCGTTAATTCTTTCTCTCGATCTGTATAAGATTGATATTTCCAATGATTCGGTAACCGACCATATTTTTTACTCTTGCAGGGTCAATTCGGAGCGGTTTTTAGATTACAGACCAAAGTTTTTTCTCAATCAACCCGGAGAAACGCATGAATTCTATGTTCGAATCATGATGACCCGCCCACATCTGTACCCTTTTATTATCGGAACAAAAGACCAGGTTAATTATACCGATTACTCCAGTAATTATATCGGTCTTGTTTTCCTTGGCGGAATGGCAATTATATTCTTCTATAATCTTTTTCTACTCGTTTTCTGGCGATCAAAAATATACCTTACCTATTGTCTGTACCTTATTGTAGTTACCATTGCAAGCCTTTACTTAAATGACTTACCTATACTAAAGGAATTTTATCTTTCAAAACTGATCTTTGACCATCCTTTCGTCTTATTTTGTTTTACACCTATTTTGGCTCTTATATTTGCCCGGATTTATTTAAAGCTTGATTTAATAGAAAAGTTCACCCCTTTTTATTATATCATGATTGCGTATTTACTTGGTATTGGAATCAGTAATTTATTTGTATCTACCTCAATTATTATGATTCCCTTTGAAATAGGTGGTGTACTAACTTATCTTTTAGCGCTGATTGGGGGTATTATTGCTGTTCGAAATAAAATCGAAAACTCAATTATTTACATTATCGGGTGGTCTTTCATGTTTCTTGCTTTTATTCCAACCGTAATTGCGTCAAACGGTTATGTACCCTACTCCTATGCCGTTGTATCAATACTCTATATCGGTGTATTCTTTGAAGTTTTAATTTTTTCAATTGGCCTTGTAAGTATGATTAAACAACTAAAGGAAGAGCAGGGTATGCTCAACTTAAAGCTGTTTAAATCCAATGAAAAATACAGGACTTTAAACGAATCCTTAGACTCGTTCAACTACCATGTCAGTCACGACCTTAAAACTGTAATGAACAATGTTACCGGTTTATTAATCATGGCAAAAAAGTATAGTAATGATGAAAAGCGCTTAACAGACATTCTTAATCGGTTGGACAAAGTAAACAGGAGTGGTGTTGAAACCATTAATGGCTTTTTAGAACTGGCCAGTATTGATGCGGTTGCAGAGGAGCCGATTAAAGAAATCAATCTTCGCGAATTTATCCGTAAACTGGTAGATGATCATGATTTAGACAGTAAAGTCACGGTTGCATTTGAGAAATTTGATTCAGATATAGTGGAACTCAGAGAAAAGGCATTGGAAAGTATTTTAATTAATCTGATCACCAATTCAATAAAATATTGCGAATATCATCCTGTAATCCGGGTTAGTTTTCAGTCTGATGAAAAATTTAATGTAATCAGACTTTCGGATAACGGCATTGGTATTGACCTTGAAAAGCATGGGGAAGACTTATTTTCTCCTTTCAAGAGAATTCAGAATAATTTAGGCAAAGAGGGAACCGGTATAGGGCTCTATATTGTTAAAAAAGCAGTAATGGCTTGCAATGGGCGGATACAGGTTATGTCAACTCCCGGTAAAGGAACTACGTTCGAGCTTTACTTCGAGAAAAACCCAAAAGCGAAGTAATCACAATTAAAAATTTAATGCTGTTTACTCAACAGTAACTGATTTAGCCAGATTTCTTGGTTGGTCAACATTGCACCCTCTCATCACTGCTATATGATATGAAATAAGCTGTAATGGAATTGTAGCTAAAATAGGAACCAATACTTCATCAGTAGATGGTATTGCAATAGTATGATCGGCAATTGACTTTACCTCCTTATCTCCTTTAGTAACTATAGCTATAATCTTACCTTTTCTTGCTTTTACTTCCTGGATATTACTCACTACTTTTTCATAGTTTTCACCTTCAGTGGCAATTACAAAAACTGGCATATTTTCATCAATTAATGCTATTGGGCCGTGCTTCATTTCAGCTGCCGGATAACCTTCGGCATGGATATAGGAGATCTCTTTTAATTTAAGCGCTCCTTCAAGTGCAATCGGGAATGAACTTCCCCGTCCTAAATAAAGTGCATTACTGGCATCTTTATATTCTGCTGCAATGGACTCAATGTATTCATTACTTTCCAACAATGTTTCAATCTTATCCGGAAGGGCCTCCATTCCATTAAGTAGCGCCTGGAAACGATCATCAGAAATTGTTTTTCGCTTTCTACCAAGCATCATAGCCATCATAGCCAGTAAGGTAACCTGTGTTGTAAACGCTTTTGTTGAAGCCACTCCAATTTCAGGACCAGCATGTGTATAAGATCCTGAATCCGTAATTCTCGAAATTGAAGAACCAACCACATTAACAATACCAAATAAAAATGCACCGTTTTCCTTAGCCATTTTCAATGCGGCTAACGTATCTGCCGTTTCTCCGGATTGAGATATAGCTATAACCACATCTCCTTTTTTAATGATAGGATTTCTATATCTGAACTCACTGGCATATTCAACCTCAACAGGTATTCTGGCCAGATCCTCAAAATAATACTCAGCCACTAATGCTGCATGCCATGAAGTACCACAAGCAATAATGATGATACGATCAGCATTGGCAATTTGTTCTTCATATGGCTTAACACCACCCAGGGATACCCATCCTTCCTTGGCATTTAAACGTCCCCTGAAACTATCGTGGATAGCTCTTGGTTGTTCATATATTTCTTTAAGCATAAAATGCTCGTAACCTCCTTTTTCAAGTGCTTCTAATTGCATTTCCAACTCCTGAACATATGGATTTATCTCTTTGTTTGAAATGCTGATTATACGGAAACCATGATTTTTATGAATGATGGCAATTTGCTCATCTTCCAAATACACTACATTCTTAGTATACTCAACAATTGGAGTGGCATCCGAAGCAATATAATATTCCTCCTCACCTAAACCTATCACCAAAGGGCTACTTTTCTTTGCTGCAATTAATTTATCCGGATTATCTTTCGATATTACCACTATGGCGTATGCTCCAACAACCTCATTTAATGCCAGTCTTACCGCCTCTTCAAGCGTAGTATTGGATTTATTTTGAATTTCCTCAATCAGGTGAATCAAAACTTCAGTATCAGTATCACTCTTAAACTGATGTCCCCTTTTGCTTAACTCCTCCTTAATAACTGCATAGTTTTCTATGATTCCGTTGTGTACAAGAGCAATATTACCATCTGTACTGAAATGAGGGTGCGCATTAACATCATTTGGTTCTCCGTGGGTGGCCCATCTGGTATGGCCGATACCTACTTTACCATCACTATTACCATTAGAAACAAAATCAACCAAATCCTGAACTTTCCCTTTTCGTTTATAAACATTAAGGTCATGATTATTGTCCAATAACGCTACACCGGCACTGTCGTAACCACGGTACTCAAGTCTTGATAATCCTTTTATTAAAATTGGGTAAGCTTTCTTATTCCCCAGGTATCCTACAATTCCACACATAATTAATATTCAGTATAGGTAATTCGTAATTTAGTTTTGTTTTTAGCGATAGCATCAGGCCCACTAAAAATAATGCGTTCAATGCTTGAACCAAAAAAGTTAAGCGGATAAAGTCTGTATCCTGTATTTTCAATTTCACCAGATAAAACCCTTTGCAAATCACGTGTCAAATTAAATGTAAATGTTTGCTCATCACTATCATACGTCACGGTATTAAATGATGGGTAATCATAAGTTAAACTGGTTTCCAAATCCGTTTTTATCCGTCCAATAAAAAGACCTGAAGAAGGCCTGAACGGGCTGGAGGTAAAATCCTGAACCGGCACAATTAACTCAGCTTTATTGATTACCCTTTTCTTATCTTTATGTAAGTTTTCAATATAAGGGAACTGAAACTCAGGTCGGATTGAAGAGGCTTGCATATACATTTTTTCCTGGGCAGCATCAAAATTCTCAAATACCGACTCTATAGGAAAGCCTGCACGATCAAAATCAATTTTATTAAATCTGGCACTGTTATTATTAATATTAAAAGTAAATGTTTTCTTTACCGAAGCAATCTCATAATATAACACAAGGTTTGACAGTACACTCTCCAAAGAGAAATACAGAACAGTTCCTTTATTTGACCCAAAATTACCTACATCTGAAACTTTGACATATAACCCTTTAAAGAAGTTAATGAAATTTTCATTTGTACTCATCTGATCTGAATTATTGATCAAATAAGTTCCAAACGAAGGATCAAGATGTAATCTCAACATTGGACTTAAAGTATCTTCTCCAACAACAACCTGTGCAAACGGATTAGGTAAAATAGTTTCAGTACCTGGTTTAATTAAATTTGAGCCTACAGTGGTAACAGGTGTATTGGCATAATACTCTTCACCATCTTTATCAAGATCATCTCCTATTTCAAAAACTTCAAAAGTAAGCTCGGTGAGATCTCCATAAGCATTACTGGCAGTGAATGCCAGTGAAAGGACAACAGAATCAACCGTAATTTGCGAAATATCTCCGAAATCAACATTTTCTGACGATAACCTGATTTGGCTAACTATACCACAATCCACAGTTCCAAATTCAGGATCGTTAAATCCTCCCAGCAAACTTACACTGGTCTCGTCAGTTGGTAAATCATCAACAATAGCAGATGAAGTATGAACCGTAAATGTATCTTGTGTGATGATGGTTAATCCATTCGGATTAATGTCGTTTCCTATAGTTGAAACTTCTTTTTTACAAGAAATCAGGAATACTATTCCTATTAAAAAACTAGCGGAAAGTTTAATAACTTCCCGCTTGCTTATATATTTATTTTTTTTCATTTATTATTCTACTAATTCTTCTACTAAACTGTCGTAAAACTCGTCAATTGGTTTAACGCAATTTTCTTCAGGATAGTATTCTAATGTAGGTGTATCCGTTTCACTAATGTACTTAGATAATTCCTCATTTAACGTTTCACTTCCCTGAACAATCCCGTCTGCCAATCTCATTCCCAGTTTGTTCAATTCAACGAAGCTGCCTTTTTCAAGTTCGGCGTAATCTTCTTCTTTGAATCCGTCAAATTTAAGTTTTTCTTTAAGACGTGAATTCAAATTTTTGTTAAATTCAGTATCGTATACAGAATAAACCACTTTCACATCTGAAAAATGCGGATCATCCTTGTATAATTCTTTGATGTATAATACAGCAAATGCCGTCATCCAACCATGACAATGTATAATGTCTGGTTTCCAACCTAGTTTTTTTACTGTTTCCAAAACACCCCTGCTAAAGAACATTGACCGTTCGTCATTGTCTTCGAATTCTTCTCCGTCACTATTATGTGTTGTGGCTTTACGCTTAAAAAAATCTTCGTTATCTATAAAATAAACCTGAATTTTTGCTTGTGGAACTGATGCCACTTTGATAATTAAAGGATGATCGATATCATCAATAATTAAATTCATTCCTGACAATCTGATTACTTCGTGTAACTGATGTCTTCTTTCGTTAATGCAACCGAATCTCGGCATGAATGCTCTGATTTCCTTCCCGCTCTCCTGTATTCCTTGTGGTAATTTTCTCGCTATACTTGAAATGGTAGATGATGGTAAAAAAGGTGAAATTTCCTGAGAAATAAATAGTACTTTTTTCTTATCCATATATTTTTATTCTGATTTCTAATGTACAAAATTACGAAAAAAAAGCGATATTTCAATTGTAAAACATAGATTTGTCGGTTAAAACGTACTGTTTAGGTGAAAATAATAAAAGAAGCAAAACAGCTGATAGAAGAAATAGCAATAATCCGCCAAAACAATCCAAAATCAAGTATTGGTTTTGTACCTACAATGGGTGCACTTCATGAGGGCCATATCTCATTGGTTAAAGAAGCTAAACGGCAAAGTTCTGTAGTTGTTACCAGTATTTTTGTTAACCCCACTCAGTTTAATGACTTAAGTGATTTGGATCGTTATCCGAGAACCGAGCAGGAGGATATTAATTTACTGGAACAGGAAGGCTGTGATATCATCTTTTTGCCTGATGTTAATGAAATGTATCCAAATGGAAAAGAACCATATGAAATTGATCTTGGTGGTTTGGATTTAGTAATGGAAGGGCAATACAGAGAAAATCACTTTGAGGGTGTTTGTATGATCGTTGAAAAATTCTTCGGGCTTGTTAAACCGGACAAGGCTTTCTTCGGGCTAAAGGATTTTCAGCAGGTCGCTATTATAAAACGAATGGTTGAAGTACGTAATCTAAATATTGAGATTTGTCCATGCCCCATTAAAAGGGAAAAAAGCGGACTGGCCATGAGCTCCCGAAACATGTTATTGAGTGACCGGGAAAGGCAAGATGCCAGAATTTTAAACTGGGTGTTGCGATTGGGCAAACAACTGGTTTCAGAAGGTAAATCATTGGATGAGGTTAAGGAACATATGTTGGCTTTATTTAACCTGGGGAAACTAAAGCTTGAATACATGGAAATTGTCAATAATACCACTCTTCAACGGGTTAATACTATTGAGCAGGATATAACCTGCTGCATTGTTGCTTACAGTGGTAAAGTACGACTCATTGATAATATTCAACTGAATTAAACTCAATCCTCATCTGTCGGTGGATACATCAGCAAATTTGAAGATTTGACAGCAGTTTAGCCATCATTCAATAATTATAATAGCTTAGAATCGATTTCATAAAATAATTTGGTTAAATTTGTCACCTGATTTTTAAAAAAACTTTAATATGTCTTACTTATTTACTTCAGAATCGGTTTCGGAAGGACACCCTGATAAAGTCGCAGATCAAATTTCGGATGCATTAATTGACCATTTTATGGCATTTGACCCCAGTTCGAAGGTGGCCTGTGAAACTTTGGTTACAACAGGACTGGTTACTTTGGCCGGAGAAGTAAAATCAAATGCATATTTGGATGTACAGCAAATTGCAAGAGATACCATTACCAAAATCGGTTATACAAAATCTGAATACCAATTTGATGCAAAATCTTGTGCTGTAATTTCTGCTATCCATGAGCAATCAGACGATATTAACAGAGGTGTAGACAGAGAAGATCCAATGGAACAAGGAGCCGGAGATCAGGGGATGATGTTTGGGTATGCTACAAAAGAAACGGAAAACTATATGCCTTTGGCTTTAGACCTTTCTCACAAAATATTACAGGAATTAGCTAAACTGAGACGTGAGTCAGATGCTATTACTTATTTAAGACCTGATGCCAAAGCTCAGGTTACTATTGAGTATTCGGATGACAATGTGCCACAAAGAATTGATGCCATTGTAGTTTCAACTCAACATGATGATTTTGCTTCGACTGATGAAGAAATGTTGACTAAGATCAAATCTGATATCATTTCAATTTTAATCCCTCGGGTTAAAGCTCAGTTACCATCTAATTTACAATCATTGTTTACTGATGATATTACCTATCATATTAATCCAACCGGTAAATTTGTTATTGGTGGACCACATGGTGATACAGGGTTGACCGGAAGAAAAATTATTGTGGATACATATGGTGGTAAAGGTGCTCACGGTGGTGGTGCATTCTCTGGGAAAGATCCATCAAAAGTAGACCGTTCAGCAGCATATGCTACAAGACATATTGCAAAAAATCTTGTTGCTGCGGGTGTTGCTGATGAGATTTTAGTACAGGTATCGTATGCTATTGGTGTTGTTGAGCCAATGGGTATTTTTATTGACACTTACGGTACTTCAAAAGTAGATTTAACTGATGGTGAAATTGCAGCCAAAGTACAGTCAATTTTTGATATGCGTCCATACGCGATTGAAACAAGATTGAAATTAAGAGCACCGATTTATTCAGAAACAGCTGCCTATGGTCATATGGGACGTCAATCTGAAGTTAAAACGATTAAGTTTGAAAATGCTGGTCGTGAAGAATCAATAGAAGTTGAAACTTTTACCTGGGAAAAACTGGATTATGTTGATCAGGTTAAAACTGCATTTAACTTATAAGAAATAAGAGAAATTTAACAAGGCCTGCTAAGAATTTAGCAGGTTTTTTTATGTCTTGTCTTTGTTACAAACAAAGCATTTTGGGTAGAAAATATTCAATGAAGAGGTAGAGAAATAAAGGCTTTGGGTATTATTATTCAGTTTGTTCAATACCCATTAGCTCGAGCGTTTCTTTTGAAGCATTTTGCTCAGCCGTTTTTTTGTTTTTCCCTTTACCTATTCCCCATTCCTTACCATTAATATCCACAGTAAAAATGTAGGTAAAATCGTTCTCCTTTGCTGCTTCCTGTTTCATATTGTATTTCAGATCCAATTTATTCTTCTGACACAAGATGAGCAGGGTACTTTTAAAGTCTATTTCCTCCTCCATTACTTTGGTCAGATTAATGTAATTCCGAATAATAGAGGCATTAAAAATATGTTTCGTGATCTGATAGTCAGAATCAAGATATATGGCCCCAACAAGAGCCTCAAATGCATTTCCTACAATGGTATCGGTATTAATGGACTGACCTTTATTATATTTAATATAGGACAACATATCCATCTCTTTTCCGATTTGCGCCAGCATTTTCCGGTTAACAATCTTCGATTTGATTTTAGTCAGATCTCCCTCAGGCTTATTAGGGAATTTTGAAAAAAGATATTCAGCAACAATTAGGTCAATAACACGATCGCCCAAAAACTCAAGCCTTTCATTACTGGCCACACCTTCAAGCGGATTGCTAAAAGATTTGTGAGAAAACGCAGTTTCAAAAAGTTTAATGTTCTTTGGCCTATATCCTGTTTTCTTTGCAACGTACGCTGGCAGTGAAAGGATATCATCATTTTTCTTTTTAGAAAGAAACTGAAACAACCTTATTTATATTTTTAGTCTTTGTATGATCTGAAAATTACAGATGTATTGTGCCCTCCAAATCCAAACGTATTACTCAGGGCTACATTTACTTCACGTTCCTGAGCTTTATTAAATGTAAGATTTAATTTATTGTCAATTTCAGGATCATCAGTAAAGTGATTAATCGTTGGCGGAACAATATTATTTTCAATCGATTTGATACATGCTATCGCTTCAATTGCACCGGCAGCACCTAACAGGTGACCTGTCATTGATTTGGTAGAAGAGATATTTAAATCATAAGCATGCTCTCCGAAAATTTTCTTTATCGCTTTGGTTTCAGCGATATCGCCCAGTGGAGTAGATGTTCCGTGTACATTAATGTAGTCTACTTCACTCAACTCAATTCCAGCTTCTTCAATAGCTTGTTTCATTACACTTAATGCACCTAAACCTTCGGGATGTGGTGCGGTAATGTGGTGTGCATCTGCTGAAAGTCCGCTTCCAATAATCTCAGCATATATTTTAGCCCCTCTGGCTTTAGCATGTTCCAGCTCTTCAAGAATAAGAGCACCTGCTCCTTCTCCTAATACAAAACCTTCACGGTCCTTATCGAATGGTCGGGACGCTGTTTCAGGAGAATCGTTTCTTGTGGAAAGTGCTTTTAAAGCATTGAAACCACCAATACCATGGCAATTTACTGCTGCTTCTGACCCACCTGACACAATGATATTCGATTTTCCTAATCTGATTAAATTGAAAGCATCAATCAATGCATTATTAGATGATGCACAAGCAGAAACCGTAACATAATTTGGTCCACGAAGACCATATTTTATGGAAATATGGCCTGCTGCGATATCTGCTATCATTTTTGGGATAAAGAAAGGGTTGAAACGTGGTGTTTTATCCCCTCCGAAGAAATTTTCAGCTTCATCCTGAAATGTCTTCAATCCACCGATACCGGAACCCCAAATTACTCCGGCTCTGTCAAGGTCAATTTTCTCAGTATCGATCCCAGAATCCGCCATAGCTTCTGCAACAGAAACCATAGCGTACTGAGAAAATTGATCTAGTTTTCTTGCTTCTTTGCGATCCAGATGATCTGTCACATTAAAGCCTTTTAATTCACACGCAAATTGCGTCTTAAACTTTTCTGCATCAAATTGTTGAATAGGAGCAGCGCCACTTACACCGTTTTTCAATGAATTCCAATATTCATCAACGGTATTACCGATTGGTGTTAATGCACCCAAACCGGTTATCACAACTCTTTTTAACTCCATAATTAATGCAGGTTAAATTTAAAATAAAATGTGTAAATTATTTGGCGTTTCCTTCAATATAAGAGATAGCATCTCCTACTGTTTGGATTTTTTCAGCTTGATCATCAGGAATTGCAATATTGAATTCTTTTTCAAATTCCATAATCAATTCAACTGTGTCCAGAGAATCAGCACCTAAGTCGTTTGTGAAGTTTGCTTCATTATTTACTTCATCTTCTGATACTCCTAATTTATCTACAATAATAGATATTACTCTTGAATTTACGTCAGACATAATGTATCCGTTTTTAGTTATTAACGTTGCAAAGAAAATACTATTCAACAAAAAATCAAAATTTATCTGTAATATTTTATAATTTCATCTACTTCCTTTCTTTGTATATTGGGGACTCGCGCGTTTTCAGAGGCATAACCAACCGGGAGCAAAATGTATGGTTTTTCGTTTTCCGGTCGATTTAAAATTTTGGCGAGGAAATCCATTGGGCTGGGGGTGTGAGTTAAGGTCACCAGGCCGGCATTGTGAATAGCTGCTATCAAAATCCCGGTTGCAATACCTACCGACTCACCAACATAATAATTATTCAGTCTTTCTCCCTTATCTCCTCTTTCGTATGGTTTTCGCATTACAACTATTAACCATGGTGCAATATCAAGGAATTCTTTAACAGCATTAGTACCGAATTTTTTGAGATCATTTTTCCAGCGATCGCTCATTCGGGTATCGTAATTGATCCGTTCTTCTTTTTCGGCCAATTCTCTAATGGTATGTTTTAATTCCTCACTTTTTACCGCACAAAAAAACCAAGGTTGTTTATGTGCTCCTGAAGGGGCGGTTCCAGCTGTTTTCAATATATTATTAATAATGGATTCCGGAACGTCACGGTCTGAAAATTCCCTGACCGATCTTCTTTGTTCCATGAGGTTATAAAAGTATTCCGAAGCTTCTTCTCCATCCTTATCGCCTAAGTCTAATGGTGTATATTCTATAGAATTTGGTATTGACATGTTTAATTGTATTCTTTCTTATAAATATAATTAATTTTGTTGCACAACTTAAAACAACATGGTTAAAATTTTTCACTTGTCGACATGCTCCACCTGTCAAAGGATTATCAAGTCTCTAAACCTTCCTGACAGTACTGTTTTTCAAGATATTAAAACAGAACAAATTACTGAAGAACAGATTGATCAAATGAAAGCGCTTGCAGGTTCATATGAAAACCTTTTTTCAAAAAGGGCAATGAAGTATAAATCTATGGGGTTAAAGGATAAAATCCTCAGCGAAAATGATTTAAAAGCATTAATTTTGGATGAATACACCTTTTTAAAACGTCCGGTTATGATTATTAATAACCAGGCTTTTGTTGGTAATTCCAAAAAAGTAGTCGAACAGGCTAATATTGCTCTAAATGCACTCCAGGCTTAAATCTCATTTATTCCTATTTATTGTAAACCTGATGTATGCCATCAATTATATTGTGGCAAAAGGGTTAATGCCAAAGGTTATTGAACCTAATGGCTTTATTTTACTTCGGGTATCGGGTGCATCAATTTTATTCTGGCTCATTTATTCTTTTAACTACGAAAAAGTAAAAAAGAAAGACTTTTTATTATTGATGGTTTGCGCTTTATTCGGTGTGGCAGTTAATCAGCTTTTTTTCTTTAACGGGTTGATGCGAACATCACCTTTTAATGCTTCTGTTATCATGATGTCCACCCCAATTCTGGTGTTTATTCTTTCCATTTTTATACTAAAGGAACGCCCAACTCAAACCAAAATTATAGGTTTACTGGCAGGGGCAACAGGAGCCATTCTTTTATTTTACTTCAATTCAGGAGGAGCCGGAATAGCCAGCTCAAAGGGTGACCTTCTTATTCTGGTCAATGCTATGTCGTACTCCATTTATATGGTTTTGGTAAAGCCTTTAATGTCGCGATATAATGCATTAACTGTTATTACCTGGGTATTTACCTTTGGGTTAATTTATGTTTTGATATGGCCATATTCCTCACAGGAAATTTTAGCAAATCCCATTTCTTCATGGTCAAATGAATCGATTTATAAAATTTTGTTTGTTATTGTAGGTGTAACCTTTTTGCCTTATCTCCTGACCGTAACGGCAATGAAGAATCTAAGTCCATCTATTGCCAGTGTTTATATTTATATACAACCGGTATTGACCAGTATATTTATCTTTGTTTCTTTTTATTTGGGGTCAAATGATTATACCTCAGATTTTTCAATTAAAAAAATTCTTGCTGCACTTTTGGTATTTGCCGGGGTATATTTAGTGAGTAAAAAACCTAAAAAAATAACCTGAGTTTTCCGAATGCCTTTGCAGCTGTTAACTTGTTTGTTTACAAATCTTTAATTGAATATGTTTAAGAAGCTCCGAAAGCCTCTAAACTCTTGTTTTCACTTCCATAGCCCTGCAATTATTCAACAATCTATTCCCTTTGATATAAGAAATGTATTGGGAAAATCGTTAGATTTACATCTAACCAAAAACTAAATTTGATATGAAAAAACTAATTCTTGGACTATTTATTTCGGTCTCTTTTGCAGGTATTTCGCAGAATAATGCCGTTAAGCTAAACCTCAGCCTTCCCAATCTTATTTTATC
The DNA here is from genome assembly GCA_965230195.1 of Putridiphycobacter sp. GTDB lineage: Bacteria > Bacteroidota > Bacteroidia > Flavobacteriales_D > Crocinitomicaceae > Putridiphycobacter. The sequence goes on along the minus strand of OZ245997.1, from coordinate 6,276,774 downwards.
AAACAATGTTGGGTTTGTTTATGAACGAAAGCTAAGTGACAGATTAGCTGCGAATGTATCGCTGAACTTTTCAAGTAAACAAGCTGCTCCTTTAAGCGGACTCCTGACTGAAATTGCAGAGCCATACTTAGACTCGAACGATATTAATACAGATATCTTTAATAATAAATTCTCTTCGTTTGGTTTTGGGTTCCAACTGAGGTATTTCCCTAAAAAAGAAGCTTTAAAAGGACTTTACCTTGCTCCTTATTTTGGGTTTCAACGCAATAGTATTGACCCATTTGATTTTGACTTTCCTGATAAAGATAATCCGGGACAAACCAACGGTGGTCAGGCTGATATCAGTTCAACCTTAATGGGTGTTGGACTTGGAATAGGAAACCAATGGATTATTGGTAAAGGATTAACTGTTGATATTATGTGGATAGGACTCGGGTATGGTACCAGTAATTTAAAGATAGAAGGAACCGAACGTCCGGGGGAAACTGTTGATTTTGCTGAAATTGATGCTGATGTTAATAACTTCCTTGACAATGACCTTGAAGACCCTTTTCATAAATATGGCCAAAGAATTGAGTCAGAATATACTGATGACTATATCAAACTAACATTAAAACAAGGTATACCTTATACCCGTCTTTTAAATTTTTCGATTGGATGGTCATTTTAAGCCCATACCAATGATATTTTTTATAAAGGAGTCAAATTTTGACTCCTTTTTTTGTAACCTATGTAATTGATATTGCAACTAACAGAATAAACCATAATTTAATTTTTATGCAACACCTTAATATTATACCAATTGTTGGCTGTTTAATGATTTTTGGAATCGTTTACGTTGTTGTTACAGCCTGGAACAGAAGAAATATCGCTATGATAGAAGCTGGCATGAACCCCAGCTCTAAAAAGGAGAAAAAACATTCTCAGCTCAGAATTGCTTTATTAATGATTTGTGTTCCTGTCGGAATCCTGGTAGGGAATCTTATTCATGGCATATTTGATATTGCCCCGGAGCCAGCTGCTATTATTTTTTCATTTTTATTTGGAGGGGTTGCACTAACTGCAACATACTTTATTGAAAACAAAACTAAAAATCCATTCGAAGAAGAAGAATAACATCATTTCGTGGACAATAAAGAAATTTCAAATATTATTCTTGACCTGAAAGAAGGGAAAACGGAACGCTACGCTTTATTAATTAATGAATATAAGCATATGGTATATGCACTCTGTTTGAAAATGACCTTGTCGAAAGAAGATGCCGAAGAAATTACCCAGGACGTTTTTGTAAAAGCCTATCTGGGTATAAAACGGTTTAAGGGAAAAGCAAGGTTTTCGACCTGGCTATATCAAATTGCCTATTTTACAGCACTCGGACATTTGAGAAAACAAAAGCAAAGAACCGAATATCAGCTTCCTGAAAATTTAATCAGTAATGATAAAGATGTTTTGAGTGAGATACATCATGCAGATCAACAAGCTATTTTAGAAGAAGCCATGACTTTTTTAAAGCCACAAGAACGGGCCATAATATCATTATTTTACTTTGATGAATTTACCGTTAAGGATATTGCAAAAATTACAAAACTATCTGAATCAAATGTTAAAGTAAAAGTACACAGGGTCCGAAAAAAATTACACCGAATATTAAACACTTCTTTAAAAAGAGAGACCAGTGCCTTGATTTAACTTACAAAATATACCGCTATGAACAATAAATTCGATCAACTACTCCGTGAAAACAGCAAGATTACCTTTAATAAGACAATTGATTCAAAAGAGTTTACAAATCAAACCATTGCAAAAATACAGGCTAAACAAGCCTCGAATAAGAAGCCCATTCTTAATATATATTGGCTTATTGCTATTTTCTGCCTTGGGACAGGCGCATTAATTTATACCTGGTATAATATTCCCGATCAGGATTCAATTTCCAACTGGTTAGCCATTGAACCCAATAAATTAATTAAAATATTGTCAGAAAACCTCACCTTGATATTTGGACTGACCATTGGTTTACTATATATCATTGTTGATTCCGCTTACAGAAAGAGAAACGGAATAAGCTTTATACTGTAAATAAGTCTTCAGTATGTTGCTTTTTTGTCTTTTCATCAACTTACATTCATGTAAATTATAGTGCCATTCATGAACTGAAGACAACCTTATTGACCCTTAGTACGTTTTTACTAGACAGTTAAAGAACACCAATTGAAATGAATCTGAGTAAACTATTATCAATACTCATCCTCTGTTTTTACTGTTTTAATATTAATGCCCAGCAAGGTTGGCAAAACCAATTTAATGAGGTATTTTTTATAGAAAACAAGGGACAAATTAAGCCTATAGAGGGAGAAAAAGTCAAGTTTCATGCTTTTAAAGGTGGATCAGAGGTCTACTTTTTACCTTCCGGGATTGTTTTCCGTAGAGCAGATTTAACTGCTGAGGAAATCCATGAACGAAAAGAAGCCCGGGAAAAAGGACTCAGCTCTGACCCGATTAAATATATCTCAGAAAAAATATCATTTCAAAACCGTTCGCAACAACTTACCATTTCAGGACAGGAACTTCAATCACATTACTATACATTTAGCTGGAGCTCGAGTATTAAATCTCAAACCTGTAAAAAACTCATATATCAGAATATTTACCAGAATATTGACCTTGTCTTTTACTTCCCACTATCAGGTGGACTTAAATATGATATTATTCTGCACCCTGGTGCCAATATTAATGATCTTGGGTTCAAATATGAATCAGGAAATGAGTTTGATATCAATGCTAAAGGGCTATTGACCGTAAACTCACCCTTTGGAGAATTTACAGATATGGCCCCAAAAGCGGTTAACAATACAACCGGTGCCGACCTAAAAGTAAATTACTCTTTAACAGGTGATAATATTATCAAATTTGATCTTGATGACTACCCAAAGACTCATTCAGTTACCATTGACCCGTGGTTAAACGTCAACGTTACTTTTGATCAACTGCCTCCTATTGAGGTTGATTATGACTATGACGGTAATACCTATGCGTCAGGGAAAGGTACTAATGCCACTATTGTCTTTCTAAAAAAATATTCACCAACCGGTATGTTAGAATGGACTTATGCGGCTGACGGTTTTCTTATATCCCCTGCTGCGTTTACAGTAAACAGAACTACTGAAAGTGTATTTACACATGGCGAATCGTTTGGTTTTGGTGGTGGTGGAAATTTATTTATGAAAATAGGTGTTGCCGGTAACCGGTTAGATAGTGTTGATGCACAGCTGAACCCCAATTACGATACATTATCTTCTATTAATGAAAATAACCGTTTTGAATACGACCATTGTACAGATACTGTTCTGATTGGGTCAGGAAGTAATATACATGCTGCACTACTGGATACAGCATTTAATGATAATATTGGAAAGATCTTATTCAACCCTTATGATTCGAGTGCAAATATTGATGCGCAAATGATGCGTATGGATCCTTATGAAAGATCAGCTTATATTTTTTATGGTAAAAGCCTTTTCTCTTTTGGCGTAGTTCCTATTCACAATAACGCCTTGGTAAAGGTGCCATTAACTACCATAAGTCCGTATACCTGGCTGGCTTCCACCGGATATACATTTCAGGAGCAGGGCACTGCATTTAATGGACAGACTAACACACACCAGGTTGGTAATTTTTACAATGGTATTGCTGTTGGTATTGATCAGGTATACACCTACAACGGTTATTCAATTAAAACCTGGAATAAAACAACGGGAGCAGTTATTGATTCAGTTGATGTTTTAACCGTGGCAAACCTGGCCGATTCAGCTTCAGGAATAGCTGCTGATGCTTGTGGCAATGTTTATGTCGGTATACAAGACAGTATAAAATGTTACAGTAGCACCCTGAACTATCTTGGAAATTATGCCGTTCCAGGTGTTCCTTACGATCTCAGATTAGGTGATAATAATCTGCTTTATGCATGTGGAGACGATTTCATTGAGGTTATTGATCTTGATCAGGCTTTCCCAACCGTTCATCCACTATTTACATTGAGTCAGACTCCTGACAGTTGTTTACTTGGAACCGGTACAGCCACAGTTAGTGGTTGCTCTTATCTGGATACTTTATCCATTTTGTGGTCTACAGGACAAACAACCCCAACCATTACAGGGCTCTCAAGCGGTATGTATAATGTAGAGGTTACTGTTGACTCTTTAAAATCCTGCAATGGTTTCAGCTATACTTATGTTGATTCAATTCTTGTACAAGACATTACTGTTCCATGCGGCTTTCAACTTCAGCTTGAGGACGATACTGTTTGCCTTGGAGATTGCATTGATCTGCTTGTCACCACTTTAGGTAATACCGGTCCGGTAACATACCAATGGGATAACGGGATTGCATCAACAATTGACTCAGTGAATGTTTGCCCAATAGTAACCACAACATATCAGGTAATAGGAACAGATAGTATAGGTGAAATTGATACGGCCTATGCTACAATCACAGTATTAAACTATCCTGTGGTTGACCTTGGTAATGACACTACCATATGTGATACTGTTCATATACTTGATGCTGGTAATCCGACCTATTCGCACCTGTGGAATGACAGTTCCACAAATCAAACTTTAACCATCAATACTTCAGGACTATACTTTGTTGAAGTTAATAATAACGGGTGTATTGATATTGACTCAATTCAGGTCAACCTGATTGATATCAATGTAGACTTAGGGAATGATACCTCATTCTGTAATGGCGGTTCAGTACTTTTAGATGCCGGTAATCCCGGACTGACCTATCTCTGGAACGACAACTCAACCAATCAGACACTTAATGCCAGTACAACCGGAACATATTCAGTAGTTGTATCTGATCAGGGTTGTAGTGACAGTGATGCTGTAAATATAACCGTTCTCCCGATTCCGGTAGTTGATTTAGGGAATGACACTGTAGTTTGCTCACCTCCGTTAATTCTGGACGCAGGCAATGGTGGACTGGGGGCCACCTATTTATGGCAGGATAACTCCACCAATCAAACTTTTACTGTAAATAATACCGGAACATATTATGTTACTGCTACTCTTGGTACTTGTGAGGCCTCAGATACTATTTTGGTAACTGTACCTGTATTTAGTGTTTCCCTTGGGCTTGACGATACCATTTGTGTTGATGAAAACCTGGTGCTTGATGCCGGAAATGCAGGTTTGGGTGCCAGTTATTTATGGCAGGACAATTCAACTAATCAAACCTTAGCAATTAATACAAGTGGCACATATTGGGTTGAAGTAGATGTGAATGGTTGTGTTAAATCCGATACCATTGATATTACTGTTCAAACCATTACCGCTGAATTTGATCCTCAATATACTGACGGTTGTGTACCACTTCATGTGAATTTTACTGATCAGTCTTCTCTTAATTTTGGGACTGTTAGCTCATGGGTTTGGGACTTTGGAGATGGTAATATTGCCACAAACCAAAATCCGGTTAATACTTTTGATATAGCAGGACTATATGATGTAAGCCTTAGAGTTCTCTCAAATTTTGGTTGTGCCGATACTGTTATAAAGCAATCTAATGTCGAGGGTTATCCTCAGGCAGAAGCTGGCTTTAGTCACACACCAAATATCGGTATTGCAGAAGAAACAGTTCAGTTCACTAATCTTTCCGAAAATGCTACGGGATGGCAATGGGACCTTGGAGACGGGACTATATCCATTGAGGAAAACCCGATTCATATATATCAGGAAGCAGGAACTTATACCGTAACTTTGATAGCAACTAATGTTCACGGTTGTAATGATACTGTTACCTATAGCCTTACAGTAGGGGAACAGATTTTACTCTTTGTCCCTAATGCCTTTACACCAGATAATGACGACTTCAATCAGGAATGGACTTTTTCAGTATCAGGAATTGATATTTACGATTTCTCATTAGTATTATACAATCGTTGGGGAGAAATTGTTTGGGAAAGTTACGACCCAAGTGCCGGATGGGATGGTACTTACAACGGTGACATAGTGCCAAATGGCGTGTATATTTGGAAAATGGAAATCAGCAGTCCGATTTTTGACGAAAGGCAACAATTCACAGGCCATGTAACTGTAATCAGGTAGTACTTCCGTTGGTCGTCCCCTTTTTCTTTGACAACCCTTCTTCAGTTTTTTTCATCAAACCGAAAAAGGACTATCATGAAAAAAAGTATATCATTGGCACTTGTTCTGGCTGCCAGCTTATCTTGCAATAAAGACAAATTAAACAAAGACGATTATTTAATCTTTGGCCACTTTTATGGTGAATGTGTTGGGGAAGAATGTGTGGAACTCTTTAAAATTGAACGTAACAAACTCCTTGAGGATACCAAAGACATTTACCCAAACGCTCAGGGCGTATATCACGGTGATTTTTCTATTGAACTATCGGAGGACCTGTTTAACAGTGTAGAAGATTTGTACCATAATTTTCCTGAAAAATTATTGGATGAAAACACCATAATTGGTACTCCGGATGCCGGCGACTGGGGAGGTTATTATATAGAGTATCAAAAAGACGGTACTAAAAACTGCTGGTTAATAGATCAGATGAAAAGCAATATCCCAACATACTTACACCCATACAACGATAATATTCGGGCGGCTATTGAAGCAATTAATCAGTAAATGCAACCCTTTTTATAAATCCGGCATCAACCTAAAAAAGTTAGTTAATGAATCGATTCATAGTATTAACAACAATAGCAAGCTTTATGTTTATATCAGTTTCCTGTTCAAAAGAAAACTGTAAAACCTGCCAAAAAATAGTTGGAGGGGTAGCCGGAAACACTCTACTCGAAGAACGTACAGTTTGCAATAAAAATAAAATAGAAAAACTTGAGAAGTCATCATCCGGAACTACGGTTTGGTCTTGTCAATAAAATTAAAAATTATGAAAAAAATACTGTTTTTACTATTATCCACATCATTGGTGCTCAGTGCCTGTAAGGATAAATCATATCAGAAATATATGGCGAATGTTCCCATTTATACTGACTTTGAAGAATTCAGGTCTACCCTGGGTTCTGTAAAATTTGAAAGTTCAAAACCAATTCAACAAAAAGGGAACATCTATTTTAAAGATAATTACCTGTTTATCATTGATTCTTATAAAGGGATACATGTGATTGATAATACTAACCCTTCTTCTCCATCTAATATCGGTTACTATGCTGTAACCGGAATAACAGGAATGGAAATTCAGGATAACTACCTTTATATTAACAGCTATGTGGATTTAGTAGTAGTGGATGTATCTTCAATTCTCCAACCCACTGAAGTAGGCAGAGTTGAAAACGTTTTTGAAACTGCAATTCCAGAGCATGATCCACAATATCCTATTGCTGAGATTGACCCCACCAAAGGAATTATAACCGGATGGGAGGTTGAAGAATTTGTATCAGAAACAGAACCGGTAAACGGATGCTTTAACTGTACCTGGTTAGAAACCAGTGATGTTAATTTTGCTCAACTTAATTCATCAGGTGGTGGCAGCAGTCAGGGTATTTCAGGATCAATTACAAAATTTACGCTTCTGAATCAGTTTTTGTATGTTATGGACGGGAATAGTTTAAAACCTTTTGATTTATCTAACCCAACCATACCAACAAATACTAATGAAGTTAGAACATGGAGAAATGTTGAAACTCTGTTCTCTTATAATGACCACATTTTTATGGGTACTACAACTGGTATGCTGATTTACCAAACGAACGTTAAAAATAATCCGGAACTCAGAGGACAAATAAACCATGTTAATGCCTGTGACCCTGTTGTGGTTGATGGTGATTATGCTTATGTTACTCTCAGAACAGGAACACCTTGTACTGGTCAGGTTAATCAATTAGATGTAATAGATGTGACAGATTACTCTAATCCGGTACTTAAAAAATCCTTTAACCTGAATAATCCACATGGATTAGGTATTATCAATGATAAATTATTTATCTGTGACGGTACATCAGGATTGAAAATATTTGACGCCACTAACCCGGAAGATTGCGGAAACCAGCTCATTAAAAAATTCAAGAAAATTCAGGCTACCGACATTATCCTTCTTGAAAATGTAGCCATGTTAATTGGTGATGATGGTTTGTACCAATATGATATTTCTAATACAGACGATATCAATGAAATTAGCAAAATAACATTTAACTAATATGACAAAGGCAATTAAAATATTGATTTTAACGTGGTTTTGTAGTACTGTTTCTATGGCACAAAACGATTTGGTAAAGCTAAAAAACGGTTCAGCCATAAGAGGTAAAATAATTGAGACCACTGATCAGAAAACAAAAATAAAGACAATAGATGGTAGCATCTGGGTTTATACCCGGAATGAAATTGAATCAATTGGAAAATTTAAACCAACACTTACTCCAAACGGATATTATAATCAGACCTCCCTCGGTATACTTGGGGGGTCAGAATTATCTGCCTCTTTTCAGGTTGTTAATGGTTATTCTTTCAATCCACATTGGGGTTTGGGTGTAGGGATGGGTTGGGAAATCTTTTATGGACAACACTATGTCCCGCTATTTATTGAAGGGACTTATTCTTTACTAAATAAGAATTTTACACCATTCTGTTCTATTGGAGCGGGATATGACTTACCAACCCGTAACTTTGAAAGAAACAAAGGTGGATTATTAACCCAGGGAAGGATCGGTTTTAAGCACCAATTAGGAGATCATTTTGGATTGATCACCAGTGCAGGATACCGCTATTCGTACATAAAACAAGAGGTTTGGAGCTGGTGGCATGACAATACAGTGACAGAAATAACAGAAATAAATCGATTTGAATTTCGTTTTGGCTTTATCTTTAGGTAAAAACCACCTTAAATTAGTACCATAACTTAATTAGTATTTCGAAATATAAAAATTATAGCGATCAGGATTTAATTTCAGCTTGTCTACGTCAAAAACGGCAGGCTCAGGAAACACTTTACCATAGGTTTTCCTATATGCTGAAAGGGGTATGTGTACGGTATTCCGCCAATGAACATGAGGCAGAAGATATTTTACAGGAAACATTTATCAAAGCCTTTAATAAGCTGGATACTTTTTCGGGAAAAGGGGCACTGGGCGGATGGTTAAGACGAATTGCAGTGAATACAGCCCTGGAACACTACCGAAGAAAAAAAACTGATGTTTACCGCGAAATAGAACTAAAAGAAGATGTATCGCTTGTTGATGACAAAGCCATTGAGAACCTGGAATTGGAGGACCTGGTTAAAAAAATCCAAAGTTTACCTCCGGGATACAGAAATATCTTTAACCTGTATGCCATTGAAGGTTATACACACAGAGAAATTGGTGAGCTTTTGAAAATTAGTCCCGGCACCTCAAAATCCCAGTTTAGCAGGGCCAGACACATGTTGCAAAAAATGATTAATGATGAAAATGAACAAGTCAACCAAAACTTAAATTATGTTGGATAAAGGCAGTTTAAAAGATAAATTTGATGGGTACGGCAGCCAGCCTTCTGAAGGTTTGTGGGATAATATTGCCGGTTCCCTTGATGCTAAAAAAAGGAAAAGAGGCATTATTATCTGGTGGACTTTTGGATCCGGTATTGCCGCCAGTTTAATCATAATTTTTAGTGTTTTCAATTCATCAACAGACCCGGTTGAAACTAAAATGGCGGAACATTCTGAAGTGAAGGTTGAGACACCAGCTCAGCTGGATCAAACCAATAATATTAAACATATTGAACCGGAAAATAATATGGCTCAAAACGAATCCACTCAGCCAATTGATAACGATAACATTGATAAAGCACCGGCACCAAACAATAATCCTGGTAATCCTTCGAATAGCAATAAAACCAAAAGCACCAATCCTTCCAACACAACGCCTTCACCTAAAACAGATAACAACCCTGTTCCAAACAAAATTGTAGAACCGGTACCACTTCTGGTTACCAATGACAATGATACCGACCTTGAAATAACCGAAATGTCTGAAAGTGAAACACCATTACTGGCTCAGCATATCGCTGCATCACCATCATTGTTGCCAGTTGGAAAAAACAAAGACATCAGAAAATGGGATATTGGATTTGATGCGCAACAAAATTTTACCAGAAATGCCAGTTACCAAACATCAAGTCAATTAGGAGCCTTTGCTTCTCAATGGCAAGGCAATGCGGAATTATTGGCTGATGGCAATGTAGTTCAGGGCATTAATGAAAGCTATAACCTCAACCAGATTACTTATATTAAAACCACCCGACCGTTAAACCTTAAAGGTCATGTAGCTTATCACTTGAACAGATTTGTTTCAATACAATCTGGAGTTGATTTGGGGTGGATCAGGACACAATCCAGATACGGAAACAATGCCACGGCAATAATTAAATCCAATATCATTACTGTGGGAGCACCAATTACATTCAATTTCAGATTGTGGCGCATCAAAAGGTTCGATTTAGGCTGTAAAATAGGTGCATTGAACGACTTTATTATCATCAATCACGATTCCCCTTCGGGTGATAATCTTTCATTTTTACCATCAAATCAGGAAAAAAAGCTATCCTATGGTAAAGGGTTTATTGGTGGTTTGGAATCAGGCATTAATATTGGTTTTGCCCTTAACGATAACCTGGGTCTCGTGTTAAGTCCAAGCGTAAAATGGTTTTATTCTCAAAATATTCAGGTGCCTGCTCCTCTTATTCAAAATCCATTTTTTGTTACGTCATCCGTAGGGTTAAAATGGATTTTATAACCTGAGTTCATGCTTTAAATAGTCTTCCAATTTATATAAATAATTGTATTCGAATACATAAACTCAATAGTATTACTAACACATAGACAATTTTTAATCAACTCTTTAATCGTAATTTAGCCATTCGTAATTCATCATTTTAACGAAGTGCTAGTCTTTCAAAGGTTGTTAATAACAATTTCATATTTTAAGGCAAAAAAATGCTGTAATTCTCACTGACTTCCTGTAATTTTATCAGCTGAAAAACGAGCAGTGAGATGAGAGCATATTTAGATTTATTACAGGATATTTTAGACAACGGAACTCAAAAAGGTGACAGAACCGGTACAGGAACAATCAGTGTATTTGGTCGTCAGGCCCGATTTGATTTAAGTAAAGGGTTTCCAATGGTAACCACTAAAAAATTGCACCTTAAATCTATTATCCATGAATTGCTTTGGTTTATAAAAGGGGATACAAACATTAAATACCTTAACGATAATGGTGTTAAAATTTGGGATGCCTGGGCAGATGAAAATGGTGATTTAGGGCCTGTATACGGAGCGCAATGGCGGAACTGGAATGGTGAAGGAATCGATCAGCTGGAGATGGTGATTGATCAGATTAAAAACAACCCAAACAACCGTCGAATTATGGTTTCGGCCTGGAATCCAAGTGTAATGCCTGATACTTCAGTTACGTTTTCAGACAATGTGGCCAACGGAAAAGCGGCATTACCACCATGTCATGCCTTTTTTCAATTCTATGTGGCTAACGGTAAATTGTCCTGCCAGTTATACCAACGCAGTGCAGATGTTTTTTTAGGTGTGCCATTTAATATTGCTTCTTATGCCTTGTTTACAATGATGCTGGCGCAGGTTTGTGGATTGGAGCCTGGTGAATTCATTCATACTTTTGGTGATGTTCACTTGTACAACAACCATATAGAGCAAGCCAAACTTCAGTTGACAAGAACACCTAAGACTTTACCAACAATGAAATTAAACCCTGAGGTAAAAAGTATTTACGATTTTAAATTTGAGGACTTTGAATTGGTTAACTACGAATTTCATCCACATATAAAAGGGGCCGTTTCGGTATAAAATATGATTAAATTAATTGTTGCCAAAGCCAGTAATAATACAATAGGAAAGGATAATGACCTGATCTGGCACCTGCCAGCCGATATGCGATTTTTTACGCAATCCACTAAGGGTCATATCGTCATTATGGGTCGGAAAAACTGGGATTCCATTCCTTTGAAATATCGTCCGCTTTCAAATAGAATTAACGCTGTTATTACCAGAAATACTGCCTTTGAGCATCCTGATGCTGAAGTTTTCCATTCGGTTGAATCTGCTTTGGGCCACTATTCCAAACAAACTGAAAAGGAAATATTTATTATTGGTGGTGCCCAGATTTACAAATACTGTCTTGATCACGATCTAATTGACGAAATGTTAATTACTACAATTCATCAGGACTTTGAGGGAGATGCCTTTTTTCCGGAATTTGATGAAAGTAAGTGGCAGAAAGAACTGATCATGGACTATAAAAAGGATGAAAAAAATCCACACGATTTTACAGTTAACCGCTACACCAAGTAAGGTCAATCCTCTTTTAGTAGCCTTATTTTAGCTTTTAAATCAGTATTTCATTCACCCTTTAACCAAAAAAATTGTTTCTCTTTGAAATTTGATTAATAATGTTACATTTATATTTCGGTATAGCCGTTTAGTACGCTCTTATGATTTTCATTTCCAGTCTAAGTTTTTCCTACATTATTCTATTCATATTGGTTTACAATGGTGTACAATTATTTACAAGGAATAAACAAATATTAAATTGGCTGTTATTATTTGGTAGTGTATTAATACTGAACACCATCACTTCGCTTGATTCACTGGCTATTTTAGTAGTTGTATCAGGTTTTGTATTTCGTACAGGTTTATCATTGTCACGAAATAAAAAGTGGAAGAGGCTACGTTTAAATTTATCAATAGGCCTGCTGATCACCTTATTTTGCGTAAAAAACTATGATTTAGCCAATTTCGACCTGCTGCAAAGAATAGGCTTATCCTATATCCTGTTTCGTTTAATCCACTTTTTAATTGACAGTTCCAAAGACAAAATACATCAATACGATATTTTTTCTTTCCTAAATTATATTTTGTTCTTCCCAACATTTATAGCTGGTCCTATTGATGAATACAATAACTTTAATTACTGGATAAAACAACAACACAATAATTACAAATTTAGCTTAGTTAAAGCAGGGCTATTCAAGCTGACATTAGGTATCGTTAAAAAGTTCTTTTTAGTACCAATCATTGTCAGTTATTCACTGGATTTTTCAATTTTTGAGCAAAATTTTATCTGGCAGGAAGGCCTTTTATACAGTCTGTTCCTGTACTCATTTTATATTTTACTTGACTTTTCAGGTTATTCCGATATTGCTATTGGAACGGCCTACCTCATAGGTATTAAAACACCCGAAAACTTCAATAACCCATATGGGGCCAAAAACTTATCCGTGTTTTGGAAAAAGTGGCATATGACTTTTTCGAACTTTTTGTTTAAGTACGTTTTTAAACCTTTAGTTACCAAATTATCCGCCCAATTTAGCAACCTACCAAGGTTGGCAGTATCTTTTACAGGGTATATTATTACATTCATTCTCTGTGGAATCTGGCATGGTAACACTATTAATTTTATGTATTGGGGGCTATGGCATGGGATTGGCCTTATTTTCTTTAAACTTTGGGATGTCTATATTTATAAACCCAAAATAAAACCTGTAGAAAATAAAGTCTTTAAAACACTTTACAGTGGTGGTGCAATTGCAATCACATTTACATTCGTGACGGTAGGTTGGTTTTTCTTTAATTATCAACAGGGTGATATTAAAATTATAGCCAAAAACATTGTTCATAAAGAAGATAAAGACCTAAACGTCTCAATCGTTAAATACGAAAGGCTGAAATGTTTCCAAATTGACTTCGAACCTGACCATAAAGAAGATAACCTGGTTGATATAGAATACACCTACCTCGACCGAACCATGAAATACAACAATATTCCAATATCTTTATCAAATACATACCACCTTTTGACAGAAGGAAGTGGTAATCAGCTGGTCAGTATTAAAATAAGGTCAAAATCTGAGGGCCAGACTAATCCATGGCACAGTAAAGTGACCTATTCGAAAAATAAAGCATTTAAGCAAACCAAGATCCAATCCTTTTTATTTGGTGCATACGATAAAGAAATTGAAGAAATTTCTTCAATCGATACCCTGTTAGGAACAGATCTTTATCTGACAGAGGAATACCTTAATCAAAAATTACAGACCCAGAGCAGATTTCTTGATGGATATGGTTGGGCTCTCCAAATTAACTACCTTGCAATGGAGGGATATTTTTTAGAAGTGGAATATCAATTTGACGGTGGTGAGTGGATCAGCTATACCAAAAAACGTGATGGAGCTTATAACTTTATGCACCTGCATGGCAAAAATGAATACAATAATACTTCAAGAAATATGGCTCCGGGGTCGTATAAAGTAAGACTTAAATATTTTAAAGGTAAAAAAAGCAGCAAGTGGTTTTACGGAGATGTAACAGTGCCAAATTATGTTGACAGTTAAAAAAATATTAGAAACCAAAATATGGATTGCAAGTGTATTGGCACTTGTAATTGCTTTGATTTTTGTGCCTATCTGGATTCTGTTTCAGGACAGACCGGCTGTTAGTCCTTTAGGTGTAAATATAAAGAACGGAGATCGGGTTTTCTATAATTTCCTTGAAGATACCAAAGCCAATGATGGAATAATCATTTTAGGGACATCTGAAACAGGAAATTCATTAGACGGAAAGAATTATTGGGCCTTATTAGACAAAGATGAGGAATTAGATCGAAATTTTTATTCATTTGGTGGTGCAGGACGGTGTAGTTATGTTTATTTTCCACTGATATTAGATAACCCTGAAGCCTTCAAAGATCTGGAAATAATATATTATATCAATCCAACTTATTGGCGAAAAGGACTCAATGGTTTTAACGTCAATTATTATACCCGGTATATTAATCCGCAATTAGCCCTTTCCACAAAAACAAAAGCGACAAAAGAAGGCATTTATGAACAATTTATGGCTCCCGGTATTGAAGAAAAAACGGCAATCCCCTTTTATTTCGAAAGAACAATTAATAACTACAAATTGTTATACGCTTCTGGTTTAAGTCAAAAGAAAGAAGCAGTAATAAGTGATACAATTAAGGAAAGATTTGTGCTGTCAGAGCAGGGAGCAAAAGAAACTTTTGAAATAACCAAAACTAAATTAAGCTTACCTCATAATGCCTTAGTAGAATATGCCGCCACGGAAAATCCATTTCCTCAAATTGATACCACCACAAGTTTTCAGGATGATATGTTAATTGCTTTTATTAAGTTAACAAAGGATTATGGGATTGACTGTAAATTCTATTTAGGACCTTATAACGGCGTTTATTGCCAAAAAATGAGTGAAAACAGGTTGGAAGAATACGAAGAGGTAATGGACAATATTAAACATATACTTAAAACACACAATGTGGAATTTATTGATGGCAGCTACCAATCGAATTTAGCCGGTACATTTTTAGATGTTCAACACATTTCGGAATATGGTGCCTATTTAACCGCAATGGATATTAAAGCATATTATGAAAAAAGTCATTAACACAATATATATAGTAGGTCTAACAGTATTGTTTACCTACGTGCTTTTTTACCTTTTATCTGAGAATAATACTGAAGACATTCCTTATATCTATTTAGAATTTTAGATTAGTTTAAATACAATGAGAATGCCATTCCAAATGTGAGCAAATCATCATACAGGAAAGCATAATTTCCTATTGATTTTTCACCATAAAGGGTAAACCTCCAATTTTCAATATAATAATCTGCTCCCAAACGAATTTCAAAAAAACTACGCTGATCAAAAGTATTGAACAAGTGTGTTGAAAAATCTGAGTGATATGAATTTTTCTGACCCGTTCCGGAACCTGGAGCATAATGGTAATTATAGTATTGTTCTTTTGAAAAAACACCTTTATTGGCCAGAGGATTCTTATTTTTATTCCATTCATTTTCATTATCTCCTTCAACAAAGTAATTATGAAAATCCTGCAGTAAATCAGAATCATTTATCCCGCCTGACTCTCTTCTGAACCGACCCGGAATCCAACTATTAAAATTTAATCCCAACTGCAATCCCACCCTGCTGGTATGTGTTACTTTTTTGATAGCATTAACTGTCAGGTTTAATGAAGCTTCATGGTAAGTTTCCTGGTATAATAACTGTCTGGTATTTTCAAATACAGTATTATTAATTGTTGATATTTCTTTCTCATACACTTCCAGCCCCATAGTATGACGTTGATAACCCATTCCGGCTTCGAACGAAAAATTCGAAAATGGAGAAAAGGTCACAAATCCGGTTACTTTAGGTGATTTAATGATGGTATTCAGGTTCCCCCAGCCAAAAAAAAGTGTTTTCGAAATAAAGTTAGTGTCAATATTACCTTCATCATTGACAAAAAAATCATGAATTACCTTTTCAAGGTATACATTATCTATCACCTCATCATCAGCAATAAAAACACCTGGTAAATAAGTATCATTATTTACTTTTAAAGTCTGGTTAATCTCTTCATGTTTTTCGTCACTAATCTCAAAATCGGATGGTGTCATCAATGCTGAATTATGAAAATTTATAAAATTAACGGTAAAACCCAGTCTCCATAATTTGGGAATCTCAATGTACTTTCCTAAAATTTCGGAATCCAATGCTTTTGCTTTTTTCTGATTTTCTCTCTCATTCAGATATTGGGAAAATAACGTATAATTTAAGTGAACACCATAATTAAATACCGATTGAATTGTAGGGCCATCATTTGAATTAGGGTAAATAGCCTCAGGATCTGATTCCTCAAAAAAGGAACTTACCGGCCGGGGAGAAAGATGGAAGTCCACACCTATCCTCAGATTTTGTTTTTCCAACCCTAATTTGGCGTAAGGTCCTAAATTAAACTCTTTTAATGCAGGTAAAGCCTTCAGGAATTCGTACTTTTTTACAATGGCTTCATTGTCATAAACCAACCCCTGGTAACTCTCAGAAGTACTTTTTGTGATAAAATCAATACCAATACCATAAACCACTTTATATTTACTTTTTTGAAGGACTGAGGACCCAAAACCAAGGGAAAACTTATTGTACTGCATGGCATCAAAACTATTGAAGGTTCTTGTGGTCAGGGCCAGTTCATTATTATAATAAATCTGTGAAAACGCAGTATAATAATCCTGATAATTTGAAAACTCTGTTCCCTGATAAGCTAACCAGGAAGCCTCAATTTTATCATTAACCCTGCCATTAATATAATGGTCAGTATGCCTGGTTTCTCCATTAATATCAATACGCCAGTACTCAAAACCATAATTTAATTGTATCCACCAGTTTTTTCGACTCGTAAATCTCACATAAAGGGGTAAACTATATATAGGTTGTAATTTTGATGTTGCGGCACTCACTAATAGAGTATCCCCATTAGTATCCAAAATATCAAATCCTAATGCCTTGTTATGTACGGTTTGACTGATAAGAATATTACCTCCAACACCCAGGCTGACACTTTGAGCATTGCTCAATTGAAACACAAATACAAAGATCAATATGAGGCAATTCCTTACCATATCACAAAGTTATTTTTAATATTTTCTTTTCTTGATAAAGGATTTTGATTCCCCTTTGATAAATTAGAAACCTCATCTCTTAAATACAATTGTAGTTCACTGATTTTAATCAATTTATCACCATTTAAATCTGCCTCAAAATTGTCCAGACCATTTTTTAGCACATAGGTAAATAATCCGTTTTCCCATTCCTCTCCCTCATAAGCCAATTCGGCACCAGAGGCTGAAGAAATGATATTTGTTCCCTGGTCGGGTCGCATATCGATAAATAATAATTTGGATAACTCAAATACTCCTAAACTGGTTCCTTTCTTAGGATTGATTTTTATCCCTGCTCCTCTGAATCGAATACTATCCATGTTTTCCATATCATTCAATTCTATATCAAAAGCATTCTTATCAATTTCACCACTATAACATGCGTCCAACAATATTAATTTATTCCGACAATTTTGACGTTCCACTAATTGCTCCAGTTCATCAAACTTAATCCCCCTTTTTTCCGGTGCAGAAAAATTAAGATCATAAGTACCCAGATAATAATCCAGATCAGAGTCCAAAACACCATGTCCGGCATAAAATACAATGATAATATCATTGGTTTTAGCCTGTTGTAAAAATGTATCTATTTCCACCAACCTATTGGCCAAAACCTCCCTGTCCGTATAGGTCACGGTACGCACATTTCCAAATTTCCCTCCTTTTTTAAATAATTTTTCTAACTCCAGTGCATCTTTAGTGGCATATTTCAAATTGTACCTTTCCTCATTGTACTGACTAACCCCCAGTGAAACTAAAAACAAGTCTGATTTTTGAAATTGCTTTTCGCAATTAATAATTTCCTTACGTATAACTGATTTAATGCCTTCAGTGTTTTTACAATAGAACTCAATCTGATTAACCCCTTTACTAAGTTCAATATTAACACTTCTATTCAGTAAATAGTTCGGTTTTTCTATACTGAATTGCTTTTCAGCACCATTGATAATATAAGCATAAGACACTATTTTTTTCAATGTATCAAGTCCATTCAACTCGAACGAAGCCAGACTATTTTCTGTTGTATATTCTCCACTGTAACCCACTTTTAACTGTGGGATATTACTTGAAACCTTTAATGTATTGGCCTTTATTCCCAGTTTTTCTAACCTTTTAAAGTAAGCCTTCCTAAATAAACTCACTTCATCATCCGTCAAAAAAGTGAGTTGTTGAGCGACTAAATCCGGCCGGTTAAAAAACAAATCATACTGCTCATAGGAAAACAACTCTCCTCTGAACAGGAACGCAATTCTTGATAGAATTTCTTTTGAAGCATAATAAAAATTATAAGCATCAAAATAAACGAAATCGTACTGTCCACTCATATACAGGGTAGCCAAAAACTTTCCTTCATAACTCCAAAATCGGATACTTCCATCTTTTGAATAGGTAACCACCAATTGTTTGTTCTTTATCAATTCCATACCTGAAATTGGCGCTTCATGCAATGTTTCAAATGGTATACTATCTGATCCCGAAATACTATAAAACCAATTTTTTCCTGGCATGAATTGAAATGTTTTATCCCGATCTTTTTGCTTGTATTTTCGTTTCATCAGGTCTTCAAGCCTGAACTTCCTATTTGAATTAAATAAGCCATCCATATATTGTTTCCATTCCGGAGACTTAACCTTTTTTGATATCACAATCAGGTTTTCATTTAATTTCCACTGACATTTGAGTTTAGATAATTTGGATAATTTACTGGTTTGAACGTGGTGTCTGTCGATTTTAGCCGTGGTAAAAAAAACTGTTTCATCAGTAATTGAGTCTATTGATGTAATTGCATAATTAACCCCATCCCGTTCTTCAATAAAATCAAGTTTTACAGAATTTGACTTAATTCTGTTATTGAACAGGTTAACTTGACGGATAACACCATTGCTATAGCCAACAAACATTAAATTTTCTTTTACTTTAAGATCAGTAATACCTGCAGAGGCGCTTTTAAGAATATTGATTAACCTGTAATTTAACGTACTGTACAAATAAATATTCCCATTGACGTCACCAGTGGCTAACCAGTCTGTATTTTCACTGTAATCGATACTGGTCTGGCCAAATCCTCTCACCCTAAGGCGGTGATTTACATTGTGATTTTGAGCATTGATAACTAGTACATTTCCCAATGCTGTACACACTGCTATCTCATTTTTACGCCAGGCTACATCAGCAACGTAATCAACATCATCAGCTAACGTAAAGGTGTACCTTTTTTCTTTTTTGTAATCAAAATATCTCAATGTGCCATTAGTATTGGCCTGAAAAAGATAGTCAGCCCCAACCCATTTGGCTTTATAAGCACTGCCCAGCAAAACCTTTGTTACTTTTGGTTTATCAGTCAGGGACAGACTTACAACAATATTATCACCTGGTCCTGCCAAAGCAACCTCTTTCCTTGAATGATTATAATCAATTGATGTAAATAGTCCTTTCGATACGTATGGCACAGCACTCAATTCCTGATGCAATATATTGTAAAGGAAAAGTTGATCAGTAACCAGTCCAATAACTGAACCACTGATAACAGTTACTGCATTAATATCTTTAGCCGTCAATACCTGGTCATGAATAAGGTCCAGATCGGGAAAACGCCAGATTTTTAACTCACCATTATTGCCAACAGTCACAATCGCTGAATCGCCCATTATTTCAAAATCGTTTAATCCTGAATCATGTGCAATAACGGAATGACGTTGTAATCCAAGCAGTACATCCCAAACAATTAATTTCCCATCATCTGATGTACTGATCAAATGCCGGTTATCAGTATGAAATTTTAATTTATTTATTCTGGTATGATGACCTGTTTGAAATACAGGCCGAACACCGGTCAACTGAGAAAACCCTTTTACTGCTAAAATGATGAAAAAGATATTTGTCCAGAACCTGACCATGCTCAAATATACGTTTTTTACCTGAGGCCGATCATTACCATACCACTAACTCAATTCGTCATCCTGATCTTTCTTATTGATATAATTTTCTCTGAATGCTGATGGAATCAGGTTAGGAATAATTTTTAAAACAAGTGGCAAAATAATAGCCCCTCCAGGCAACATAAATAGTGTTAGTGCCGGAATCGTTTTCCCTAAATCTGCCAACTGATTTTTTACTTTTTCCTTTTCTACCTTACTTAAATCACTATGTGTTGACTTTCCAATTAAAAACACCAATTCCTTACTCTCCTTTAATTCATTAGCCAATTTATCCTTGTTTCTTGACAGAATTTTTGTCCAACGGCTGGCAGCACCACTTAAAATAAGTTCAACATCATTTTTTCCCTTAAGAAAATGTGCCGTCTTTTCGTTCGAGAGTACAAAACTTTGAATGGCCACAAACGATTTATCCCTTTCCCCCACAGGTAATCCCAATTTCTCAGTCAGGTCTTTCAGGAATTTTTTCTCGGACTCTTTCAGTTCCTTGTCACTCCATATGGTCAGAATGGCAATTTCCAGGATATATCGCTTTAACAGCCATGAAGATTCGTACTCAAAGCTAATATCATCAAGCGAAGTGGTTTGCTCCAGGTAAGTTTCAGCAAGATCACGTTTTGATGATACAAAATTGGCTGAGGCCAAAAATAATTTGAATATACTGCGCTCCTCATCAGAAATAACCCCGTCGGCATTAGCGGCACAAGCCACCACTTTAACAATGTCAAGCATGATTTCCTCACGTTTAACCGTCAGGTCTGTTCCACCAATCAACACTTTATAGTCACGGTATAGCAATATATCATGGAATATTAAACTGTTAAACAGATAACCCATGGCCAGTTTACTTGAAATCTTATCCTTAATTTCAACCCGCTGATCTATAATCGACTCCAATTTTCCATAAACGTCCAGCTTAGAAAAATCTAACCAGCTTTTCTTGGCCTTTTCTAAATTGCTACGTTCATAAAAATCCACGAACCGGTAAATGGCTAATTCAAGATTATCAATATCAAATTTTCCTGCATCCAAATGATCAATCAGGATTAACCCTTCTAACAGTAAAATTTTAAATGATTCCTCAGGAATGAGTTTTTCGAGGTATGATTTTTCAAGAAAAATAAAAGCTCTTGGATAGCCATAGAGCAATCCTGTAGGCTGAACATAAGAGTAAATCAATTCCTCGGGCGAAAACAAACTCCCCGGAAACCGGTTTAAATCCTCTTTCGATTCATCTAAAACCGAAAGGTATTTTTTAATCCATCCTTTACTACTGGGGTTCATCAGTTTATTTTATTTTCCACGAACAAATACCAAATATTTATGCCCTCTTCGTCACTCAAAAATAGTAATTTTATAACTTGGTTTGATGAACAGCATTTAATTTAGACTGTAAAGATGGTTGACAGAAAACAACTTTTAGTATTCCTCCTTTTTTTAAATACGTTTTGGGCGTCTGCCGAAATTAGTGTAAAAAAAATAAATGACCTGCCAAAAAAAATGTACGAGACTTCCGGACTTGTGGTGGTGGATGATTACTTAGTGACACATAATGATGGTGGGAACAGATCAGAGTTATATGTATTGGACAAATCTGGTAAGCATTTAAAAACCATCAAAATTGCAAATGCTAAAAACTACGATTGGGAGGATCTGGCCCTGGACAAAAAAGGAAATTTATACATTGGTGATTTTGGTAACAATTATAACCAACGTCAAAACCTGAAAATTCACATTATCAAAAAGGGTTTTCTGGATAAAAAGGAAGTTTTTGTAGAAACCATTGATTTTGAATACGAAGATCAAAAGTCCTTCCCTCCTAAAAAATCAAAGCTTAAT